>JBDHVW010000011.1:0-134486 GCA_039809865.1 Vulcanimicrobiota bacterium | reverse complement strand
CGGCTCGACCCGGCGCACCGCGAGGACGCGGCCTGGGGCCGATTTCTGGTCGTGCGCGTGGGGGCCATCGGCGTGGCCCTGGCCGCCCGGGCTCTGGCGGGCCCGGCCGCGCTGGCGTTGCTGCCCCTGCTCTATTCGCTGCACCTGGCCCTGGTCCACGTGGCTCACCAGGCCGAGCCGGCCGAGCAAGACTCGCTGCACATGGAGCTGAGCGCCCGCAAGCGAGAGCTGGATGCCTCGCGCGAGGAGCTGACCCGGGCCCGTTCCGGCCTGCGGGCCCTGAGCGCCGAGCAGACGCTGATGGCCGAGATGACCAAAGCCATCGCCTCCACCCGCGACGTCAGCGGAGCTCTGGAGCAGGTCCTGGAGGCCTCGGCCCAGCTGGTGCGCGCTCGCAGCGTGGTGGTCTGGCTGAATCAGGACCAGCATCTGATGGCGGCCGCCTATCGCAGTCCCGACGGCGAGCGTTTGAGTGGCTCGGCTCTGACCGGAGTGGTGGAGCCCTCCGTGCTCAAGGCGTGGGAGCGCCAGCGCCCCGCCATGATGCGGGTGGAAGGTCATCCCGAGCCGATCCAGATCGCCTTCCCCATCGCCGGATTTGGCGTTCTCTACGCCGGACGCGAGCAGGAGTTCAGCAGCGACGAGCAGAGCCACCTGGCGCTGGTGGCCGAGACCTCGTCGCTGGCGCTGGCCGCGGCGCGGCGCAACGAGACGTTCGAGAACGAGCTGGACCGGCTTTCGCGCGATCATCGCCGCCTGCAACAATCGGTGTCGCAGCTCGAGGCGCTGCTGGGGGGCACGCGGAAAATGGCCATGGCCCTCGACGTGCAGGCCGTGCTGCAGACCGCGATGGATTCGGTTCCCGCCTTGCTCGGGGCCGACCGCTGGCTGGCCGTGACCGAAGCCGGTCCGGTGGTGGTGGAGGGCGAGCTGGGCGATCCGGCCGTCTGTCACGCCGTGATGGAATCGGGCAAACCCTTGCTCTCGACACATCCAGGCTCGACCCGGATGCCTCCACCCTTACAGGGCCTGCGCAGCTGGGTGGCCGTCCCGCTGGCTTTCGAGTCCAACCCTATCGGAGTTCTCGTGGCCGGCTCCACGGCGCTGCCCATGAGCCGGCGGCAGCTCGACCTGTTCTCGCTGCTGGCCTACCAGGCCGCGGCCGCCGTGACGACCCACAAGCTGCAGCAAGAGGTGACCCAAAGCTCCAAGCTGGCGGCCGTGGGCGGACTGGCAGCGGGATTGGCGCACGAGCTGAACAACCCGCTGGGGGCGGTCCAACTGGCCATCGACCTGGCTTCCGAATCGCTCGACACCACGCCCAAGCTGGCGCGCTCGAGCCTGGACAAGGCCAGCCGGGCGCTGGAGCGCTCGCGTCAGATCGTGGAGAGCCTGTTGCTTTACACGCGCGAGGCCCGGACCGCCGATCGCGAGCCCTGCCAGCTCAACGTGCTGGTGCAGGACGTGCTGGAGATGCTCGGTCCGCTGATGGCGCGAAGCGGGATCCAGGTTCGCCTGGGCCTCGAGGCGGAGTTGCCCGAGGTCGCGGGCAATCCTCAGGAGCTGCGTCAGGCGGTCAGTAACCTGGTGCTCAACGCCAAGGATGCCCTGGAGACGGCCGCCACCAAAGTGCTCGAGGTGCAGACCTGGCATGACGGTCCGCGGGTGTTCTTGCAGGTCGCCGACAGCGGTCCCGGAGTGGAGCCGGGCGCCGCGGCGCGCATTTTCGAGCCGTTTTTTACGACCAAACCTGTCGGCAAAGGCACCGGCCTGGGATTGTCCATCACCAATCGCGTGGCCCAGAGGCACGGGGGCTCGGTGCGGATGGAGCGCTCTCAGCTGGGGGGCGCCAGCTTTATTCTCGAAGTTTCAGCCTGAAGTTGTCTCGATGTCGCCGACGGGCAGGCCACGCAGGCCGGCGGCTACCCAGCCGCGACGAATCGCGCGGCGGAAGTAGTCGAAATCTCGCCCCCAGGCGTGACGCAGCTCCTCTTCCAGGGCGGGGTCCCAATCCTGGCCATAATACTGGCGCCGGGCTCCGAATCCGAAGCGAACCGCCTCCTCATTGTCCTCGAAGTCAGCGTTGGCAGGGATCTCCTCCCAGGTCTGCAGGGCGACCCCGTTGCGCTTGACCTCCTCCCAATCGCGTCGGACACCTTCCCGCATCGCCGACCACTCTTTGTCATAGTCTTTCTTCCACCAGAGTGCCTGGCGCATGCCCGGACCATCCTCCTCTATGTCTTTCACAATCCCATCCTAAGGTCTGTAGACAGAAGCGGTCAGGGAACACGGTAACTCTAAGACCAGGACACCCGTACCTGCAAGTACCGACTTTGGTCTCTGGGAGCCGCCCGATGTTCGACCTAACATAGAACCATTCCAGCGAGTATTGAGGAGATTGTTACCGTTCATGAGTAAGACCGAGGTGATTCACCAGGGGATGGGTGCCGTGTTGCACGAGGGGGGAGTGGCCTTTCGGGTCTGGGCGCCGAACGCCAAGGAAGTTTCCGTTCTGGGAAGCTTTTGCGATTGGAAGCCCGATCGTCATCCGCTTGCGCACGAGGGCGGCGGCTACTGGTATGCCGATGTCCCCGGCGCCAAAGCGGGCGATGAGTACAAGTTCAGGATCCTGACGCAGAACGACGAGGAGTTGACCCGGAATGACCCCTACGCGCGCGAAATGACGCATTCGGCGGGCAATTCGGTCGTGCACGATTCGTCCGACTTCGACTGGGGTGAGGACGATTTTCACCTCGCCCCGCACAACGAACTCGTCATCTACGAGCTGCACGTGGGAACGTTCAACGAGGGCACTTTCCAGAGCGCCATCAAGCGGCTCGATCACCTGGTGCGCCTGGGTGTGAACGCCATCGAGATGATGCCCGCGGCCGAGTTTGCGGGAGAGATCTCCTGGGGTTATAATCCGGCCCACATTTTCGCGGTAGAGAGCTCTTACGGAGGCCCGCGCGGTTTGAAGGAGTTCGTGAAGCAAGCGCATCGCCGGGGCCTGGCGGTGATCATGGACGTGGTCTACAACCATTTTGGCCCCTCCGACCTCGACCTGTGGCGTTTCGACGGGTGGCACGAGGAAGACGGCGGGGGCATCTACTTCTACAACGACTGGCGCGCGGAGACTCCGTGGGGCGCCACGCGTCCCGATTACGGGCGTCCCGAGGTGCGTCAGTTCCTGCGCGACAACGCCGTGATGTGGCTGGAGGAGTATCATGTCGACGGGCTGCGTTTCGACGCCACCCTCTACATTCGCCGCGTGCGCGAGGACGGCGACCCGGGCTCTGACCTGCCCGAGGGTTGGGCCATGGTCCAGGGTCTGAACGGCGAGGTGCGCGAGCGCTATCCCGACAAGATCCTGATCGCCGAGGACCTCCAGAACAACGAGTTCCTGACCAAGTCGGTAGGTGAGGGCGGCTGCGGATTCCACGCTCAGTGGGACGCCCGTTTCGTGCACCCGGTGCGGGAGGCGCTGATCACGGCGGCCGACGAGCACCGCTCGATCTCGGCCGTGGCCGAAGCGCTGGCCGCGACCTTCAACGGGGATCCGTTCCAGGGCGTGATCTACACCGAGTCCCACGACGAGGTGGCCAACGGCAAGCAGCGCGTGCCGTCGGAGATCACCCCCGACAACCCTGACGCCTGGCACGCCCGGAAACGCTCGGTTCTGGGCGCCGCTCTCGTGATGACCGCCCCGGGGACGCCCATGATCTTCCAGGGTCAGGAATTCCTGGCTCAGGGCTGGTTCCAGGATACCGAGGCCCTCGACTGGGACCAGCGGGAGGACTATCGGGGCGTGCTCCGCCTCTACCGCGACCTCATTCGCTTGCGGCGGAACTACCAGAACCAGACCGCCGGCCTGCAGGGCGCGGGGATGCGCCTCATTCGCGTGGATGAGCAGGCCAAGGTGCTTGTCTACCATCGCTGGAAGGAGGGCGGCGCGGGCGACGACGTGGTGGTGGCCATCAATTTCGGCCACCAGCTGCGCACCGGTTTCCGCGTGGGATTCCCGGGCGGAGGACACTGGAAGCTGCGCTTCAACAGCGATTGGAACGCCTACGGTGACGACTTCTCCTCGCTGGCGATGGAGGACATCGACTCGGAAGAGATGGAGTGGGACGGCCTACCGCACAGCGTAGAGCTGAGCCTGCCGGCCTACACCGCGCTGGTCTTCTCGCAGGAGCGCTAGTAGGTCCGGCTCCACCAGCCGCTCTTCTCCCAGCGGAAGAGCACGACTTTGCGGCCCTGGTTGGTATCGACCAGGGCCGCCTGCATGGAGGCCTGGTCGAGCTGGATCGCCCGGAGCTGCACGATCTTGAACTCGGTCACCTTGCCCCGGTCGAAGGAGATACGCTCGAACATTCGCGTCAGGACTTGCTCCGCCGTGGCCGTCTGGGGCAGGTCGAGAGTGGGGTAGAGGCCGTTGACCCACAGACCGTGGGTCGCGGACAGCTTTGCGACCACATCGTCGATCTCGTCGGCCGCGGCCGGACACAGCAGCAGCGCTGCCGCCATCATCGCCTGCAGGGCTCTTCCGCTCATGGGGGGACCCTTCTCGGGGAGCACAAAGTCTCCTCGATGATCGATCTCAGTCACGTCATCGAGGATGGGTTGGTGACCTACCCCGGGTTGCCGGCACCCCACATCTGCGACTTTCTCTCGCGCGAGGAATCGCGCAAGCACTACACGTATGGGACGGAGTTCCAGATTGCGCGCATCGAGCTGGTGGCCAACACCGGTACCTACGTGGACGCGCCCTTCCACCGCTACGCCGAGGGGGTGGACATCGCCGATCTCCGCCTCGACCAACTGGCCAATCTGCCGGGAGTCGTGGTGCGGACGGATCGTCCTGCAATCGATGCCAGCCTTTTTCAGGGCCTCGATCTGCGCGGACGGGCCGTGCTGGTGCAGACCGGCTGGGACCGGCACTGGGCCACGCCGACCTATCTCAGCGGGCACCCTTTCTTGACGCACGACGCGGCGCAGTATCTGGCTGAGCAAGGGGCGGCGCTGGTGGGCATCGACTCGCTGAACATCGACGACATCACCGACCAGGCACGGCCGGTGCACTCGGTCTTGCTGGGCGCCGGAATCCCGATCGCCGAGCACCTGTGCAACCTGAAAGCCCTGCCCGAGGAAGGTTTCCGCTTTTTCGCGGTGCCGCCCCGCTTTCGCGGCGTGGGAACCTTCCCGGTCAGGGCCTTCGCCATGAAATGAAGAAGAGGAGCGGTGCAGGCCGCTCCTCTCGGGTTAGTGAGTTTGTAAGACTCAGTGCTCGGCGAAGCCGAGGTCGTCCGTGTCGAGCTCCCAGGCCGTCACGGCCGAGGCGGGCAGGCGGTAGATGCCTTCGTAGGTGCCCAGAACCATCATGTTGTTGGTCGCGCTCGGGTTGACGACGCGCAGGGTGTAGTCCTCGGGCAGCATCACCATCACCTCGTCGCCGACGTTCACGCTGGCGAGCGGCTCACGGGGCTCGGTGCCCCAGAAGATGGCCATGTGGGGGATCTCGGCGACCGAGCCGTCCGCCATCTGCAGGAAGACCTGTCCGTTGCGGACGTCGGTCACCTTACCCTGGATGAACTCCTCGTGCTCGAGGTTGATCACGTCGTGGTTGATGAGAGCGGGATCGTTGATATAGTGAGCGTGGCTGTGATTGGCAGACGCCGGGGCGGCACTGCCCGCGAGCATGAGGCAACCGGCCAGAACGCCGAAAAACATCTTCTTCATTGGTGAGGGTCTCCTTTTCGTTGTGCCGCAGAGGGCTTGTGGACCCACTATAGGTCGTCCCGGGGTCTGGCCGTCAGGGTGCGGAATAAGGGGCGGCGGGTACCTCGATCCCTCCACGAGCGGGACCGAAGCCGGTAGGTACGCTCGTCCGCGGACCTTACTCTAGAGGCATGACGATCACAGCGCTCATGCTCGAAAAAGATGTCCAGCCGACCGAGGCGCAGCCGACGGAACGCGAGATCATGCGCGGCTTTCGCAAGACGGTCCGGGTGGCCCGCGTGGTGTTGCTCACCGCGGCCGGGCTGCTGGCAGCGC
This sequence comes from Vulcanimicrobiota bacterium, assembly GCA_039809865.1. Taxonomy (GTDB): domain Bacteria; phylum Vulcanimicrobiota; class Xenobia; order Xenobiales; family QWHO01; genus QWHO01. Next base: position 128,435 of record JBDHVW010000011.1, on the reverse strand, counting down.
GCTTTGCGCTGCAGGCCCTGGGGTTCGATGAGGGCCTCCAACCGCTGCGGCTCCTCTTGAAGGTGACGTTCCCCCTGGCCGCCCCTGTGCTGGAGCAATGGCCGGAAGTGCCACGCCTGGGCACGAGCGAGATCGAATTCCAATCTCTGATCGCGGCGACCGCCTGCCTCGTCATTGCCCACCTGTTGACCCGCTGGTCGCGCCGCCGCCGAAGGAGCTGAACCGTGAGACGTGCCCTCTTCACCCTGGCCCTCCTGCTGCTTTGGCTGGGAGGCCCGGTCCTGGCCCAGGAGGCCAGTTCCACCCCGACTCCCAGCGCCAGTCCGACCGCTGAGGCGACCCCCAAACCGATTCCGCTGGCCGAAATCACCACCGAGCTCGAGTCGGCTTCTTTGCGCCTGCGCGAGCTGCAGCAAAGGCTGCAGGACGATCCGCCGGTGGCTTCCATCCAGACCGAGCTGCCGGTGCTGACAGCCGAGATCAACCGCCGCCAGGCCGAGGTGTCGACCTTCGTACTTTCCAGCCCCAGCCTGGAGTCCGTGCGCACGCTCGAGGAGCAGTGGCGCGGATTGTCGCGCCCCCTGCCGGAGTGGCGTCAGACTCTGACCGACCGTGCCACCCAGCTGAGCCAGGAGGTCGACCGCCTTAAGGATCTCGAGTCCTCGTGGACCCACACGCTCTCCCTGGCGCGGGACGCGCAGGTGCCTCAAACCCTGATCCTGCGCAATCAGGCACTGCTCGATCAAATCGTGACCACCCGTCGTCAGGTCGAGCTGCGCCGTACCGCCCTGCTGGCTCTGCAGGACGACGTTGGCACTCAGGACACGCGCATTCGCGAGTCGCTCGAGAGCATTCAGCGCGTCCGGGCTCAGGCCGTCGACCGCGTCTGGCAGCAGGACAGTCCTCCGCTCTGGAGCGCCGCCTCTTTCCAGGTGAGCCTGGGCGAGACGATCCGCTCCGTCTCGGATGCGGTCAGCGGCCAGTGGACCCTGCTGGGTCAATATGCGCGCACCAACGCCGGAAACTTCATCCTGCACTTGCTCGTTTTCGGCGCTCTGACGCTGGCCTTCTACTGGGTCCGCGAGCACGTGCGCCCGGACGAGCCTGGTCTGGAGCACACCATGCAGGTGTTCCAGGCGCCGGTTACCCTGGCGCTGGTTATTGCGGTGTGGTTCAGCGGGCGCTTCTACCCGGACGCTCCCCCGATCTTGCAAGCCTGGCTGGTAGCGATCGCGCTGATTCCCACAAGCCGGTTGCTGATGCGCCTGATCGAGCCGGCTCTGCGTCCGGTGCTGACGTTCCTGGTCGCGATGTTCTTTGTGGACCAGGTGCGCACGCTGGTCGCCGCTCTGCCGGTCGCCTCGCGCATGCTGTTCCTGGTCCAGATGACCGTGTGCCTGGGATTCCTCTATTGGCGCCGGGTCGACTTCGTGAAGCATCGTCTGACCTGGCTGGCGGCCCGGGCGGCCATGGGGGCTTTCGCCCTGGCGATCCTGGCCAACGTGATCGGCTTCGTGGCCCTGGGTAACCTGCTGGGATACGCCACGCTGCACAGCCTGTACCTGGCCATGGTCCTCTACGCCACGCTCAGTATCGCCGATGGACTGGTGCTGCTGGCCATGCTGGTCTGGCCGCTGAATCGGCTGGCCGTCGTGCGCAAGCACCAGCTGATGCTGCGCACGCGCATCCACTCGTTCCTCCGCTTCCTGGCAATCCTCTTCTGGGTGCTGGTCACGTTGGAGAACCTGACTGTCCTGCGACCCTTGATCCAGGGCATCAAGGGGGTTCTGGCCGCCGGAATCGCTATCGGCTCGCTCAAGATCGTGTTGGGCGACGTGGTGGCTTTCTTCCTCATCCTGTGGGCGGCCACGCTGGTCTCGCGATTCGCGCGCTTTGTGCTGGAGGAGGACGTCTATCCGCGCCTCAGCCTCTCGCGGGGCTTACCCTATGCGATGTCGGCGGTGCTGCACTACGTGGTCTTGCTGGTCGGTTTCCTGATGGCGATGGCCGCGCTGGGGGTGGATACCAACCGCTTCACCGTGCTGGCGGGCGCCTTCGGCGTCGGGATTGGTTTCGGCATGCAGAACATCGTGAACAACTTCGTCTCCGGCCTGATCCTGCTCTTCGAGCGCCCGGTCAAGGTGGGCGACGTCATCAAGCTGGGCGACTTCATCGGAACGCTGACCCGCATCGGGTTGCGGGCTTCGGTGGTGCGAACCTGGGACGGCTCGGACGTGATCGTGCCCAACGGGGACATGATCTCCAACCGGGTGGTGAACTGGACGCTGGGCCGCCAGCACAGCCGGCGCGTGGACATTCGCCTGGGCGTGGCCTGCGAGGCCGACCCGGGCGAGGTGATCGCGTTGCTGGAGCGCGTGACGGCCGAGCACCCCTCGATTCTGAACGATCCGAAGCCCGAGGCCGTGTTGCTCGAGTTCGGCGACAACGCCCTGCAGTTCCAGCTGCGGGCCAACACGCGCGAGAAGAACTGGCAGAAGGTGCGCAGCGACGTGATGATCGCCGTGAACTCGGCCCTGGCCGAGGCCGGCATCGAGATGCCCTACCCGCAGCGCACCGTGCACCTGGACGAGAAACAGCTTGCGCGCATGGCCAAACGGATGGCTCGCGCGCGCCAGGGCAAAGGCCAGGGGCAGGCGGTAGACGGTAGACGGTAGACGGGGGGACGGGAAACAGGAGACGGGGGACGGGGGACGGGGGACGGTAGACGGGAGACGGGTGACTGGGGACGGGGGAGCTAGCGGCGGCCCTTGCGGGCGCCCAGCCAGGCCGCGCTGAGCGAGCCCCCGGCCAGACCACACGCTCCCAGCGCCCCTCCGTAGAGCGCGCCCGTCGCCAGCACGATCATCAGGACGGCGAGAACCGTCCCCAAAAGCATGTGATTCGCCATTACCTCAGGTATCGGCACCAGGAGCTCTCGAGTCTAGCCCCCCGGGGAAAAAGATGGGAGATGGGAGATGGGAGTAGGGAGTAGGGAGTAGGGAGTCGCACCACGGAACCGCTCTCCAACTCGTTACTCTTAACTCTGTACTCGTCTACCGTCTACCGTCTACCGTCTACCGACTACCGTCTGCCGTCTACCGACTACCGTCTCTCTCATACGTCAACCGTCTCACGCAGCCGCCCGGCCAGCTCCTCGCGGGCCAGCTCGCGGGCGGCGCTCTGGGTGAGCTCCTCGACGGTGCTGCCGTGGGGGCTCTTGGTGACGCGCAGCACCCGCTCCAGACGCTCGGCCACGGCGCTGACGTGGCTGATGACGCCGATGAGGCGGCCGGTGCCGACCAAGTTCTCCAGGGCGTCCAGCGCCCGGTCCAGGCAGTCGGGGCTGAGCGAGCCAAACCCCTCGTCCAGGAAGAAGGCCTCCAGCTTGCCGCCCTTGCGGCCCACCAGCTCGGAGAGCGCCAGGGCCAGCGCCAGGCTGGCCATGAACGTCTCGCCGCCGGAAAGCGTCTCGGGCTTGCGCGACTGGCCGCTGTGCCGATCCACGATGGTGAACTGGGGGCTGAAGCCGTACTGCTGGCCGGTCATCTCGAGCAGCCGCGTGCTGGCCAGCTCGAGCAGCTCGCCCTGGCGTAGCTCCAACAGCCACTGCGAGAACGGCTGGCGATTCTTGTTCTTCTTGTTGCCCAGAGTGCCCTGAAGAAACTCCAGGTTGCGCTGCAACCGCTCCACCGGCAGCAGCGCGTCGTCCAACTGGCGGGCCGTCTCGCGGTCGCGCTCGGCACCCTCCAGAGCCTGCTCGGCCCGGGCGCGCACATCCGCATCCTGGCGGGCCCTCGTCTCCAGGTCCTTGAGGCTGTCCGCGCCCAGCTCGGCCAGCTGGGACCGGAGCTGCTCCTCCAGGGCGGCCATGCGCCCGGCGCCCTCCTCAAGGTTACTGTCCCAGCGTTCCAGGGCCGCCAGGCGCTGTTCCTCGATGGTCCGGGCGGCCGCCACCAGGCTCTCGGGCAGAGTCAGCTCGACCCCGAGGGCGGCCAACTGCACCCGCTGCTCGTTGAGCGCTTTCTCCACCTCGCGGCGCGGTTGCTCCAGCTCGCGCTGCGAGCGCTGCTGCAGCTCGGCGCGCAGCTTGCTCAGGCGGTTCGTCTCGCTCAAGCAGCCGGCCACCCGCTCGTCCGCCTGCACGGCCTGCTCGAGCTCGGCCTCCAGCGTCGCGGCCGTCTGCTCACCCAGCTCGGCGCGCGCTTCCTGGCGACGCTTCTCCAGGCGCTCGCCTTCGGCCGTCAGCTCCACGATCTGTTTGCCCAGCAGGTCCAGCGCCTTCTGACGCTCCCCCCGCACGGCCTCGCCCTTCTGGCGCTCGGTGTTGAGCTCGGTGTAGGTCTCGCGCAGCTTCTCTACCGTTTGCTGGGCTTCGGTCTGCAGCGCCCGCAAAGGCTCCAGGAGCCGGTCGTCGGACTGCTCGAAGTCGGTCTCGGCGCCCAACAGCTCGCGCCCCTGGGCCAGCATCTCGGTCAGCGCCTTCGTGCCGTCGCGCTCCTCTTTTTCGAGCTTGGCCAGGCTCTGCGCCCGGGCTTGATTGCGGGCATCGGCCGCCTGCCAGGCTTTGAAGGCAGCCTGTTGGCGATTCTCGGCCGCTTTGACCGCTTTGGCTGCTTCCTCCAGCCCTTCCCCGCGGGGAGCCCTCCAGTCGCCGGGCAGCGCCCGCGCGCAGACCGGACAGGGGTCTTCCGGCCGGCAGTGCTCGGCCACGGCCGCCACCTTCTGCTCTTGCTGGATGCGGGCCTGGTCCGCTTTCCGCTCGGCCACCTCGGCCTGGGCCCGGACGTGCGACTGCTCCAGGGACTCGATGCCCTCCAGCTCCTGATCCGAGGTTTCGCGCTCGGCCTTGATGGTGGCCCGCACTTTTTCCAGGCTGTCGCTCGCGGCGCGCCGGCCGTCTAGCCAGCGCTCGGCCGCTTTCACGCGATTCTGCGCTTCGTCGTGGGCCGTGCGGGCCGCTTTGCCTTCGGCGGTCAGCTCCTCGCAGCGGGCGGCCAGCGTCTCGCTCTCGACTGCGAGCCGCTCCAACTCGACCATTGCGGCGTCGCGATCCGCCGTGCACTGGCCCAGCTGCCCGGTCACCTTCGCGAGTTGGGGCTCGAGGTCGGCCAGGCTGCGGGCCAGCCCCAGCCAGGTGCTCAAGCGGGTGCGGGTGCGGCCGGTGGACTCGCGCTCCTGCTTGGCCTGCTCGGCCGACTCCAACGCGCCCTGAGCTTTCGCCTCGTCTCCTGACAGGGCGGCACTTTTCTCGCCCAGCTCCGATTCCAGGCGGTCCAGCTCTTCCAGCCGCGTACCCAGGTCCTGGCGCAGGTCGCGCAGGCGATTCCTCTGCTCGGAGAGCTTGTCCCGCTCGGCTCGGGCCGCCTCGATCTCGGCTCCGCGGGCGCGGCACGCCTCGAGTTGTCCGGCCATGAGGCTTTCCAGGCGGCGGGCTTCCTCCACCACCTTACGGGCCTCCTCGACGGCCGACGACGGGTCCGCCGGCAGCTTGCCGCGCAGCGCCCGGGCCGCGATCAACACCTCTTTGACCTCGCTGGCGCGAGCCGTCACGGTGGCCAGCATGCTGTCGAGCTCGTTCAGTCCCAGCAGGCTCTTGAGCACCTCCGAACGCTCCGAGGCTTTGGCGTCGAGCAGCTGGGCGAACTTGCCCTGGGGCAGCACGACGGTCTTCAGGAACTGGTCCACATCCAGGCCGAGCAGCTCCTGCAGGTGCTTGTTGACCTCGGCCTCGCCGTCGAAGGCCCCGTCGCCGTCCTCGCGGCGCAGGCAGTGCACGCTGGCCTTGTTGCCCCGCGAGCTGGAGCGGTCCACGCGCCACCGCTGGCCCTTCACCTCGAACAGCAGGCTCACGGTCATGGTCGGGTCGCCCGGCCCGTCGGAGATCAGCGCCTTGACGCTGCGCCGGTCCCATGTGGTGCAGCCATAGAGGGCGTAGACCAGCCCCTCCAGCAGGCTCGACTTGCCGGCCCCGGTGGAGCCGGTGATCGCGAACAGACCCAGGTCTTCGAACGAGATCTCCTGGCGGGTCCGATAGGAGCGCAGGTTCTCCAGCGTCAGGCGGATCGGCCTCATGCCAGCACCTCCCGCAGGGTCTCGATCTCCTTGCGCTCGGGCGCTTCCTCGCCCTGGGCCAGCTCTCCGAAGAGGCCGAGCAGGTCGTCACCGTTCAGGTCGGGGGGGGCGTTCTCGGCCAGGTAGGCCCGGAACGCCTGCTCCAGGTCGTCAAACGTCTCCCGGTCGCCCGGGTCGCCGCTCACCAGCTCGAGCTTGGAGCTGAGACTGCGCTCGGTCAGATCGAGCAGGGTGGCCTGGGGAAACACTTTGGCGGCCCAGTCGGGCAGACCCGGCGTGGGCTGGGCGGTGTGCACCACCAGGCGCAGCAGGTGGCTCTGCACGTTGTCCGCCTCGCGCTCGAGCTGCTCCTGCGTGCCCTCCAGGGTCTTGAGCTGGCGGCCGGCGGTCAGGGGAACGGGCTTGATCAGGGCCGCCCGGCCAGCTGAGGCCTCCACGCAGATGACCTGCTTGCCCTCGCCTTCCTCGCCGAAGTCGAGCTGGATGAGCGAGCCGACATACCAGCCGGGCAGGTTGCCCGGCAGCGCCTGGGGCTTGTGGATGTGGCCGAAGGCCGCGTAGCTGACCGGCGGAATCGCCGTGGCGCGCGAGGCGTAGTTGGAGCTGACGTGCAGCGGACGCTCGCTCCTCGACCAGGTGGCTCCGTCCACGTGCAGGTGGGCGGCCAGCAGATGGACGTGCTTGTTGGGATCGTAGCCCTGCTCCAGCGCCTTCGCGAACACCTGTTGCATGCCGGCCACCCGGTCGGCGTAGCTCAGAGTGCGCAGCTCGGCCTTGACCTCCAGCGCGTCCACGACCCGGTTGGCGTGCAGGAAGGGCATGCAGATCACGCGCGCGACCTCGTGGCCGGGGCCCGCAAATTCCAGGATTCCGCCCTGCTTTGGATGGCGGATCGTGGGGACGAACTGCAGTCGACCGTGGCCCAGCAGAGCTTCGAACAGCTCGAAGAGCGCCGACGAGTCGTGATTGCCGGCGACCACCACCACGGGAGCGACCTCGGACAGCCGGCGCAGCATCTCGTGGGCCAGGCTCATCTCCTCGATGGAGGGCCGGGACGCGTCGAAGAGGTCGCCGGAGTGCAGCACCAGCTCGGGTCTGAAATCGCGCGCGATCTGGAGCGCTTCCTCGAAGGCCGCCAGCGAGTCGTCACGGCGCGACTGCCCGTAGGTGAGGCGGCCCAGGTGCCAGTCGGAAGTATGGAAGATGCGCATTCGTGAGCTCCGTTCGAGATGGGAGATGGGAGATGGGAGATGGGAGATGGGAGATGGGGGTGGTCAGCGGAAGACGAACATCTCTTCTTCCTCTTCAGCCTTCAAAGGGGGTTTCTCGTCGGCTCTCGTGGCGTAGTTCGGGAAGGGGAAGCGGAAGGGGATGGGAGCCGGGATCATGGGCTGGGCCAGCACCATGGCGCCCGGGAGCAGTCGCAGGGCGCGCTCGCGCACTTCGGGACTCAGGAAGCGGTATTCGTCGGCCGTGGCCTCGGCGCCGTCCAGACGACCCACCACGCGGATGGCCGCGTTGCGGGTGACGGCCGGCTCCACTTGCGAGGCTGACTGCTGGGCCCCGATCAGGATGACCCCCAGCGAACGGCCGCGCGCGGCGATGTCGATCAGGACCTCCTTGAGAGGGCTGTTGCCCTGGCGCGGGGCGTACTTGTTCAGCTCATCCAGCACCACGAAGTGCAGCGGGAAGCGCTGGCCGCGCTCCTTGGCCTCGAACACTCGAGAGAGCAGCGAGCCGACCACGAAGCGCTGCCCGTCCTCGTGCAGGCTGTTGATGTCGACCACCACGACATTCTCGCGGGGGGCGCCCGCGCCCTCGAGCGTGAGGCTCTGGACACGGTGGGTGATCAGGTGACCGTAACGGGGCGCCATCGCCTGCAGGCGCCGCAGGAAGGCGTTGACCGTGCCGGCCTGAGTGCCTCCGGTCCACTCGCGGGCCTTCTCGGGATCCTCGAGCTTCTCGCTGAGGAAGTCGACCAGGTCGCGGAAGTCGGCCACCACGAAGCCCTCGCCGGCGTTGCGGGGAGCCCGCTTCTCCTGGCTGAGCTTCTCGAGGTTGTAGCCCACCCCGTCGAGCGGGGGAATGAGCACCACCGCGCCCGGCAGATGGTCCACCGGATGGGCCCAGCGCGCCAGTTGCACGCGCACGCGCTGCTCCACGAAGCTGAGCTGGTTGCGCGAATCGTCCACGTCCGAGAAGCAGAAGCGCATCAGGCCCTGCTTGATGAACTCGAGCGGCGTCCAGCCGTAGGGGGTGATCTCGCTGGATGGCCGGCTCTGGATGTCGGTCATCAGCGACCCGCCCTCTTCTGCGAAACGCGACAGGGGCGCGAAGAAGCGCACCGAGCTGAAGGGCCCGGGGGGCTCCACGCCCAGCTTCTTCCACTGCTCCGGCAACCCGGCGTCCTTGAGGCAACGCGCGTCGTAGGCCGAGGAGGCGCGATCGAAGTGCATCAGGTCCTCGCCCTTCACGTTGAAGATCAGGGCCCGAGTGTTGGCGGCGTGCACGCCCAGCAGGCTTTTCCCCTCGCGCGTCTCGAGCAGCATGTAAAGCAGGTGCAACGCGAACGAGGTCTTGGTGGCCACGCCCGAGACGCCGGAGATCGAAACGTGTCCGCCCTTGGTGCCGTCCAGGAAGTCGTAGTCGAGGTGCACCATCTGGCCCGTGTTGTCCAGCGCCAGCGGCAGCGGTCGGCTCATCTGGTCGAGGTAGAGCGCCTGGTCGCGGTGGATGCCGCTGGCCCGCTCCACGCTGGCGCCCGGTGCCGGAGGCACCCAGATCTCCGGCATCGTGCGCAGCGCCCGCACCTCGGCGGTGCGCACCGAGTGGCCCGGCATGGTGTGCTCGGCCGCGATGCGCGCGGTGTCGGTGGCGAACGTGGCCCCCTCGATCTTGCTGTAGACCTCGATCACGATGCCATAGGTGAAATGCTCCTGGCCGTCGGGCAGGACTTGCCGCGTGGCCACGATCTCATCCAGCTGGAGGTACTGGTCGTCGTCGAGCACCACCCGGAACGTGCTGGTCGTGCCCTCGGTAACGCCGTCGACCAGGCCGACTCGATTCATGCTCTCACCTCCGCCTTTTTGAGTCCCAGATCGTGCAGGACGTCGCGCGGGAGCGCGAGGCTTCGCACCGCTGCCCGGGTGGCCCTCAGACCCAGCGCCCGGTCGCCGCACCGCCGCCGGAGCTCTTTCTCCAGGGCGGCGATCGGCTGCAGGTTCTGGGGGGCGCGCGGGTCGCAGTGGGCCACTCCGGAATAGCGGGGCAGAGCCCCGCAGGCTTCCATGATCAGCCGCACCGCATCCTCGCGAGCCAGATCGCCGGGCACTTCCAGCCGCACCATTCCGAACCACGGATGCCAGTCGCCGCCCCGGTCCACCAACCGGAAGTAGCACGAGTGCCGACCGCTCACGGTGAACAGCGAGGTGCGCTCGCGCCCGCGGAGGGTGGCGATCAGGTCGTGGTGCTCGGGCGGAAGCAGACGCCGGTGGTGGGTCTTGACGTAGCCCACCCCCAGAAAGCCCATCCCGCGCACGCTGAGGGGCCCGTCCGTCAAGACGACGTGCCCGTCGGCGACGAGCTTCTCGGCCAGCAGCATCTCCTGCTCGCGCATGCGGCTCTGCAGCTCGAGCTGGGGCGCGTCCATGCTGGTGCCCTCGCAGGAGAGCGAATCCCAGTGCCAGCCCCCGGGCTGGTCGGGCAGTCGCGCCTGGCGCGACCCCCCGAAGATGGCCATCCGCCGCACCACGGCGTGAGAGACGCTGAGACGGCCGTCGGGGCCGGGCGTGACGGCGCCCGCCGCCACCACGCCGGTCAGACCTGGGGTGGGCTCGTTGTCTTCCTCGGCATACCAGAGCGACGCCTCGATGGCGCGGACTCCGTCCACGAAGGCCAGTTTGGGTCGGGATTCGGGACAGGCGATCGCCTGCAGCTGGTCGTGCTCCCAGAGCACGGCGTCGCCCTGCACCTCTTCTTCCATCTGTTGGGGAGAGCCATACTCCGGCGACCACTCGCCGGCATAGATGCGGGCCACCGCGCCCACCTCCTTACCGGAAACCCGTTCAAGTGGGCTTGAATTTCGTATCGCCACGGGAGCCTCCCTGTCGAACATTAGAGCTGATGTTTCGAGCTTAACCCAGGCTACTGACATCCGCTGTCAGTGGCGGGTAGAATTTTTTCAGAGATTTTGGGTAAGCTCCGGGGGTGAACGTCCGCCTGACCATGCCTCGCTCGGCCGCCGCTTCCCCGCCCCCGGCGGGGAGCCGGGAGGCTCTCATGCAGACGATCGAGCGCACCCAGGCGCTGGTGGACGAGTGGCAGCCCGAGGTGACCGCGGGGCTGGAGAAGGGCGAGAAGGCCCGGGCCAGCGCGCAGTTTCATGACAAGCTGGGAATGATCGGGCTGAAGGCGGCCATCGGAGGAGCGATCGGGCTGGCCGTGGGCATGGGCGTCTCCGGGTTGCTGGGCTATGGCACGGTCGGCCTCTGGCCGGGGATGGCCGTCTTCATGGGCGGCCTTGGCGTCTGCACTTACTCCACCATGCGCCGGGACAACGCCAACATGGAATACCAGTTCAACTACCCCAGCGCGCTCCACCGAAAGGGTCTGCTGGACAATCAACTCCTGCCCCGGCTGGCCGAGGCCCGGGCCGCGCTTCAGAAGGCGGACGCCGAAGAGATGAAGGCTCTTACCGAAGGACTCCAAAAGACCAGCGGTTTGCTGGAGCGCCCCAACTCGGTGACGTTCGGCGGCACCACCCTGCGCAAGCGCTGAACCCCCCCGCCGACCGGCCGATAAGGGGGGCATGAAAAGAATTGCGCTTCTTCTGCTGCTGGCCCTCGGATTGCTGGGAGCGGCTTCCGACGACCTCTCCCTGACGGCCGCGCCCGGATGGGTCCGCTGCTCTCCGCACCAGTTGAGGAGCACGCTCTTCCCCGACGACCCCGGCTCGATCGGCCTGTTCTTCGTCACCTGGGTTCCGGGCCAGCGCCTGGAGGCATGGGAGCGCGAGGTGCGCGCGAGCTTCGCCGGCGGCAAGCTGATGCAGGACGAGGATACGGCCACCGGGCACAAGCTGCTGGGCTCGGTCCGCACCCCCATCGACGGCCACACCTACGAGGCGGCGCACTACTGGCAGGCCATCGACGAACCCGACGGACTCTACGTCCTGCACGGCATCGCGACCCAACCCAATTTCGACCGGCATTGGGACGACATCCGCGCCATGGCGGGCTCCTTTCACCCCTGACCCGAGCGCAGCTCCTTCAGCGCTTCCGCCAGCTTCGTCGTGGCGTGGAACATGCGCGACTTGATCGTTCCCACCGGCAGGCCGAGCACCTCGGCCGCCTCGGCGTAAGTCAGGTGCTGGTACTGCACCAGGAGGAACACGTCGCGCATCTTCTCGGGCAGGGCCTCCACGGCCGCCCGCACCGTGCGCGCGGTCGCCTCCTGCAGAGCCCGCCCCTCGGGCCCGACCGAGGGGTCCGCCACGACCACGTCCTCCAGGTCGCCCTCGGGTCGGCGCGCTTTCTTGCGCAGCGCGTCGCGGCAGACATTCAGGCAGATCTGGTAGAGCCAGGGCTTGACCCGGGAGCCGGCCCGGAACTGGTGCCGGAAGCGCAGGCTGCGCAAGAAGGTCTCCTGCACCGCATCCTCGGCCTCGGGACGTCGGTGCAGCAATCGCAGCGCAAGCGCGTGCAATTGGGATTGGTAGCGCTCCACCAACTCGGTGAGCCTCTCGGTCTGGCCGCGGGCCACCTGCTCGAAAAGAGCTTCGTCCGACTCCACTCACTCCCGTTCGAACCGAATTGAACCTTCTCCCTGCCTCCGGCGTATCCAAGCCATGGACCGAACGGAATCCAAGAGCCCGGTGGCGAATTCAGCCCTATGACCGCCTGCGAAGAATGCCGCGAGCAACTCCCCGGCCTGGTGCTGCGCGCGCTCGAGCAAGACGAGGCGGAGAAAATCCAGGCGCACGTCGAGCAGTGCAGCGGCTGCCAGGAGACCCTGGCCGAGCTCCGGACCACGTTCCAGGCCGCCGATTCCTGGCAGGTGCCCGAGCCTGCCCCCGGTCTTCAGCAGCGCATCCAGCTGGCACTGGCCAACGAACCCGTCAAGCTCAGCCCCTGGAAAGCCTTGCTGGTGGGGCTGGAGCGCCTGGCGCTCTTCCGCCCGTCGCCGGCCGCCAGCTTCGCCGGGCTCATCCTGGGGGTCTGCCTGTTCGGCATCGTGCTTTATCCGAACACCCAGCGCTACCATTCCGAAGGTGGATTGGCGGGGTGCCGCAACAACCAGGATATCCTGCGCACCGCTTTGAGCGATTACGCCCGCGATCACAAGGACCACTTCCCCTCCAGCCTCCAGATGCTGGACCCCGTGTACGTGAAGAGCATGCCGACGTGCCCGCAGTCCGGCAAGGATACCTACACCTCCGCCTACCAGGTGGCGCCGGACGGCCTGCGCTACACCCTGTCCTGTAGCGCGGGCCATCAGTGAAGCGCAGCTTCTGGGAGTGGCCCCCGCTCTGGGTTTGGGTGCTGTTCGTGTTCAGCCTCTCGCTGCTGGGCACGGCCTACGTGACCACCCGCGAAGGCCTTCGCTACGTCTCGCGCTCCCTGCGCGGGGACGAGGAGAAGGTCGTGCTGGCCGCGCTGGACGCCTGGGACGAGCTCACCGACGACCGCTCCGCCGACACCACCGGACGCCTGCGAGTCATGGTGCACACCCGCCGCCTGCGCGGCATCGACGGAGTGGCCTTCGTCTCCTCGCGCGAGCGCTCCACCTTCGGCTACACCGACGAGCGTGGACGCATTCTGCTCAACCCCTGCCTCTGCTTTGGCTCGCTGACGATCCGCGGGCGCGGCGAGGTTTACGCGCACGACCTGGTGGTCACGCTCTCCACCATGGTGCATGAGGACGAGCATTTTACCCATCAGGCCGGGGAGCGCGAGGCTTACCTGGCCGAATGGCAGTTCCTGCGACGCGCCGTGGGGGTGGCGCGCAGCCGCGAGCTGCCTTATGCCGAGGAGCTGGCGCAGTGGGAAAGCCACACCGCGCAACGCGTGGCCGAGAATCTCGGCCCCACGCTGGCGAGCCAGCTCGAGGAGCAGCTCGATGCCACGGTCAGCTACCGGCGCCTCTCGGCTGGCTCTCGGTAATACTGGCGCCGGCTGAACGCGCGGGCAAAACTCACCAGTTGCTCCCAGCCGGTCACCCGGTGAATGTCCCAGCCCATCGCGGCAGCCAGCTTGAAGTAGGGATTCTCGAGATTCTTGTCGCTCCACAGGTTGAGCACCATCGTGCCCCCCGCGCGCGCTTTCTCCAGGGCCATGCGGGCCAGCTCCATGCCGTCCGTGCCGCGCTCGTCGCGAGAGGCCATCGTGTCTACCCCCTCGTCGGAGACGATCAGGATGTGCACCGGACGGTCGTGGGGCTTTCGATTCTCGTAGGTCTTGCGGAACATGTGCAGCGGAAAGGCCGTACCTCCGCCGATGAAGCCCGTCAGGATGCGCATGAGGGCGGCCTCGTCGCGGACGAATCCGGGGGTGCAGACGAACTGGTTGACCCCGCTCCAGAGCGTCGCCTGCACCGCCGAGCCGACGCGCAGCGCCGAGAGCATCACGATGGTGCCGGCCAGCGCCAGGAAGCTCATCGAGGTGCGCGGATTGGGCATCGAGCCGGAGCAGTCGAGGTACAGGTCGAGGTCGACCGGCTCCACCCGGGGCTGCGCGCCGTCCATCTTGCCCCAGAAGCGCTGGCGGGTGGTCACGCCGGGCACCACGCGCGGACTTGCGATCACGCTCTCGAGCCAGTCCACGTCTTCGAGGGGCGAGCCGAAGTCCCACGGCTCCAGGCCCTCCATCTCGGGCTCCTCGCTCTGGGGAAGCTCCCGCCGCGGGAAGGGAATGATGTGAGGCAGGGCTTTCTCGCGATAATAGCGAGCCGCGAGGTCTTCGTCGCTGACGTTCATGCCCATCGCGCGCAGTACCTGGCCCAGCTCGAAGGGCTCGCGCGCCTGTCCCGTGGCCTCCCCGGCGCCGGCTTCCTCCTTGCCTTCGCCGTCCAGGCCGGTCAGGACCGGGTCCAGGCTGGGATGCTGACATTCGCTCAGCTCGCCCGGGTCGAGGTCGCCCAGGCCCATCGGGATCTCACCGCCCTTGCCCAGCTCGGTGGCGTCCAACTGTGCCCGGACCAGGCGGGGCTGGTTCTTGCCGTCGGCGATCAGGTAACGCAGACAGAGAGCCGCGAAGCGCCCCGAGCCCCGCAGCCAGTCGTGGGCGTAAGAGCGGATCAGGCGCGCCCCGAGCTGGGCGTCGCCCTCCGTGGCGTCGTCGACCGGACCCCGCGCCAGCGTGCCGCTCTGGAGAGCCCACAGGATCTCGTAGATGCGCATGTAGAGATTCCAGAGAGAGCTCGTCTTCTCGCCTTTGGGACGGCTGGCTTCCATGCGTCTGTAGAGGCCCGCCATATCGAGCCTGGCGCTGCGCTGGAGCCGGTCGTTGATGAGCAGGTCCTGGTACAGATTGACGATGAGCGGAGCATGTTGCTCCTGGCCCGGCAGTCCACGGCGAGCGCGCATCAGGGCGCGCGCGTGGTCGCCCAGGTCGCCCGGGGCGAAGATGTGGTGGCCGATCTCGTGGGCCAGCACTTCGGTGGAGAGATCTTGCAGACCGCGCCGGTCGACCTCCACGAGGCCGACCCAGATGTCCTGATCGGCCAGGCCGATTTTGGCGAAGCTCTCGGAAAGGTTGTTGGCCCGCTGCTCGGCCTCGGTCAGGCAGAACACCGGGTCCCTCAATTTGACGAAGGGGCTCCAGCAGGCCAGCGCTCGCGGCCAGGCCTCCATCCACCGCTCGCGCAGGTCCTCGAGAGGCGACATGAGCCCCCGATTCGGCTACTTCTCGCTCGAGCCCTCGCTCTTTTTTACCGGCTCGCAGGGAATCCACACCCGCACCGTGTTCACCGGGCGAATCCACTGGGGCTCGTGCGCGTTGTCGGTCAGCTTCTTGGCGATCAGTCCGCTCATTCGTGCGTCCCTCCGATTTCTGTCTCTGTGGTCCCAGATTACCCCCGGGAGTTTGGAGGGCAGTTTGGACGGGGTGGAAGACGATGTTTCCGGATTGTTACATGTTTTGCCCGGATGTTACCAGGCAGGGTTGGGAGTCGCTCTCGCAAAGCCCTGAAGAATGAAGAGGTTGCCCTACCTTCTCCTGGCGCTGGCTCTGAGCGTGGGTTTGGCCGCCGCGCAGCCCCGCCCGGCTTACAACGGAGACTATTGGACGCGCTACGAGAGCCCCTGGTATGACTGGATCGTGGTCAGCAAAGAGCTGGCCGGCCGGCTCCACCCGGGCTGGCCCTCGGACTGGGCGCAAAGCGGGGTCGAGCTGCGCTGGAACGTCTGGGCCTGGCCCGTGGTCGCGCAGTTCCCCAAGGGCGTCTTGCTCAAGGCGGCGCCCGACGTGGCGGGGCAGATCATCATCAAGGACGAGAACAACGACTCGTGGCTGCGCGTCTACCGCGACGAGAGCGAGGGATCGGTCTGCTTCGTGCGTTGCAACAAGCGGTTCTTACGGCCCTACAAGACGAATACGCCACCGGCGAACTTGCCGACCCTGCCCGAGCCCGAGCCCGAGCCCCTGCCCGTGGAGCCCTCGCCTTCGCCCTCTCCCTAGACCGCGGCCAGCAGCACGTAGTGCGACAGGGGTCGGGCGAGGGCGAGCGTCCGGGAGCCTGACGCCCAGCAGCGGACCGGCTCCCCCAGCGCCCCGGGCCCCGGGCCCTCGTTGGGAACGCCGGCGGGCTCCTCCGGCAGCCGGTGGAGGCTCGTGCCGTAGCCATCGGCGACCAGCAGCCACCAGCTCTCACCGTCGCCCACGTAGAAGCGGTTGTGGCCCGCGTAGCGCACCTCCGGGGGGGCTGCGAAAGGGCCGCCGTAGCCCCGAAACCCACCCACGCGAAAGATGATGCGGGGACGGGCACCCGGCGCGCGCTCCTCGACCGTCAACCAGGGGTCGGCCCGCAGGGCCTCGAGATCCCCCTCGACTCCCGTCGCCGCCGGGCCCAGGCGCGCGCAGATCGCCAGAGCTCCTTCCCGGTAGTGGGGCAAACCCGCACGCCAGGCCAGAACCTGGCCCACCGCCAGCAGGGTTTCGGCATCCGAAACCGGGACCTCGAGCATCCGCTCGAGCCACCAGGAGGCGCGGGCTCCCGGTTGCTCGCACAGGTTGGCCAGGGCATTGGTCAGGCTGGCGATCAGCCGGCGCGGCGCGGCCGGCAACAGCCCCGCGACCCGCGGCAGCAAGCGCTGCCAGCCTTCGCCCGTGACGGGGTAGCGCCCGAACAGGTCGCACCCCACCAGCTCCAGAGACAGGTCGTAGAGCGCGTCGCAAACCGGGGCGCGTCCCTCCACGGGCAGGGCCGCCACGATCGGGTCCACCCGCAGGCGCAGATGCTCGAGAAAGGCGGGTCCTTTCAGGGCCGTACGGCGGTGGCGCGCGGCCGCGAAGGCGGCGTTGTAGCGCTCGCGCCGGTCCTTCAACACGGCCTCGAAGGCCGGGCTCAGGCCTTTTTCTTCCATTGGAGCCAGGCGCGGTAGTTGGTGTAACGCTGGTGGAGGTATTTCAGGTAGAGCACGTCGTCGTAGAGATGGCCGAAAAGCTTGCGCGATTTGGACCAGGTTGCCAGCAGGCGCTCGATCTCGACCAGGCGCGCCTTGACTTCGGGCTCGGTCAGCCCCTCCAATCCTTTGGCGAAGTCCTGCGACAGCTTGCGCAGGGGGTCGTCTTTGTCCAGAGACAGGCGGTCATACTCCTGGCAGGACAGGTCGAACAGCGTTCGGATCCAGCTGATCCGGTCCACCCGCAGCACTCCATTGCCGGGCGCTTCGAAGAAGGGAGCATCCAGGGCGGGAGAGAGTTTGTCGTGCAGCACGAACGGCAGGATCTGGCGCAGATCTTCGAGCCCGACCGTGTCGACGCCGCGCATGTAGGCCAGCGCCTTGGAGAAGATCAGCACGCTCATCATGGCGCGCACCGACAGGCCGTTCTGAGTCTGGACGCCCAGATCCTTGAGCCGGTCGCGCCCGCTGTCCAGGGCCGCCAGTTGCGCCGGATCGAGTCCCGAGAGCTTCAGGTTGTCCTTGGTCTTGTATTCGAGCTGCAGTCCGGCGGCCTCGAAGAACTCGAACTGGCTGGCGAAGAACTCGAAGCGCCGGAGCACTTCGAACGGCACCGGCAGGTGGGCGATCTCGCGGTACATGCGCTCGGATTGCGCCTCGGTGAAGATCAACTCGCCCGGCACGACTTCCTCGGGCCGGATCCCCTCCTCGACTCGGGTCAGCAGCTCGCTGAAGAAGCGGGTGTTGAAGTGCAGCGCGCGCACCACCACGTCGATGCGGTCGCGCAGGGCCTCGATGACCTGGTAGGTGCCGCCTCCCTGGTCATCGTTGGCGGTCAGGTACCAGGCCGCCGGGGGGCATTCGTAGATGTGGTCCAGGATCTCGGCGTAATTGTCGGCCAGCACCGTCAGAAGTGCGGACTGGGTGCGCGTGGGGATTCGGTTGTATTCGTCGATGATCTTGACCCGCATGCCCAGCCAGCGACGCCACGAGATGCGGATATCCTCGATGTTCTGGGCCTGCACGAGATCGGCCGGGAGGGGGTTGCCCAGCAGATCCGAGATGGTCATCTGCGGCTGCCCGTGCTGCACGGCACGACGCACTTCCTGCAGGGTGTAGCCGGCCAGCACCCCCATCAAAATCGAGCTGGCCGTCTTGCCTCGTCCGGGCCCGCCTACCAGCAGGCAGCGCCGCCGCACCGCGAAGTTGAGCAGGGGCAACAGCACGAAGCTGGAGTAGCTCTGGGCCGACGGCAGCGTGAGCCGGGACTTGGTGTCGCCAAAGACAAAGCTCTGCGCCGGCCCGTCGTGATATTCGATGTCGTAGTGGGGGCTGATGACCGCGTTGTTGACGATCCAGAAATAGGCCTGGCGGAGCTTTTCGTCCAGCGGCTCCTCATCTTCGGCCACCTCGATGCCCAGCTCGGCCGGTCCACGATAGAGATCGGCCACATCGAACTCCACGGGAGGAGGGGGCTTGACCATCGGATTGGTGGGGCTTTCGGGGGGACGCCGGAATAGTTTCTTCAGCACCAGGCGGGCTTCGGCCGGGGTCGCCTCGGGCCCTTCGGCCGCGCCTGCACAGGACCCCCGTCGGGCTGGTCGAAGCTGCCGGAATGAAGACAATTCTCGCCATGACTCTCCTGGCCGGCTCCCTGCTGGTGGGCTGCGCCGCGAATCCTGCCAACGATAAACCGCAGGCCACCGTCAACAGCGCCAGCCCGTCGGCCTCGCAGACCGCCGAGACGAAAGCCGGAAGCGCCTACAAAATTGACGAGACCAACTCCAAAGTGGGGTTTGTCGGCTCCAAGGTGACCGGCTCGCACGATTGCAGTTTCGCGAAGTTCAGCGGCTCCATCAACCTGGTTGAGAACGAGCCCACCCGGTCATCCGTGTCGGTGACGATCGACATGAATTCGGTCCAGACCGAGGACGAGGATCTGACCGACCACCTCAAGAGCAAGGATTTCTTCGAGACCGAGAAGTACCCCGAATCGTCGTTCAAGTCGACCATGATCGCCAAGACCGACAAAGGCTACAACATGACCGGCGATCTCACGCTGCACGGGGTGACCAACTCGATCACGTTCCCGGCCACCATCACCGTCGCCCCCGACAGTGTCACGGCCAAAGCCGAGTTCAGCATCAAACGCTTCGACTGGAAGATCATGTATCCGGGCAAAGCCGATAACTTGATTCGCGACGAGGTTCTGATCAAGCTCGACCTGAAGGGCACTCCCGAGAGCGGCGCCGCTTCGGCCGAGCCGAGCCCGGCCGCCAGCGGCTCCGAGCCAGGTCCGGCCGCCAGCGGTATGGAGCCTTCGCCCGACCCGGGCCTGACCGAGCCCGACGACAACGCCAGCGAGCCCTCGTCCTCGGCCTCGCCCGACGACGTCAAAGCCCAATAAACAGCCGGAAAGTCTGGTATGGTCCTCTGGGTGAGCTGGCCTGGCACGCCTCGTTGGCCGTGTACGAGCTGGGCCTGCTGGGCCGCCAGAAGTGGTGGTGGCGGCTGCACCGCGCTCTCCCTCGCCATTTCCGGGGGATCAAGCCCTATCGCCTCGAGCGAACCCATCCCGACCGGGACTCGCTGGCCTACGGCGAGACGCCCGCGGTATCGATCCAGCGGCTCTTGAAGGTGACCGGCCTGCAGCCGGGCGCTCGCTTCGTCGACCTGGGGTCGGGGAGGGGTCTGGCGGCGCTCAGCGCGGCCAGCCTGGGCTATCCCGCCTCCGGGCTGGAGTTCTTTCCCGAATACGTGGAGCGGGCCAACGCACTGGCCCGCGAGTTGCAGCTCCCGGCCACCTTCATACAGGGCGACCTGGTGACCGATCCCTGGCCCGAGGGCGAGCTCTTTTACCTGGCGTCCACCGCCTTCGGTCGGGAAACGCGTCAGCGCTTGCTCGAGCGCCTTCCCGGGCTGCCCGCGGGCGCCCTGGTGGCCACCCTCGACTGGACGCTCCCTCTGGAAGGCCTCTACAGCTTCACTCTTCCGGTCACCTGGGGTCTGGCCACCTGTCAGGTGTATCGCGCCCAGGAGTTAACCCGGCTCTAACAACCCGTCCTCGGACCCGTCGTAAACTCGTGTCCGTGGAAACAAGGGCTCCTTTCCGTTTCACTGTCGACACCGGCGGGCGCGCCGATTGGACGAACGTGCGCCTGAAAGGGAGCTTCAACCCTGAGACCGGGGCCTACGATCCGCAGTGGAATCGCGGCGAGAGCCTCGAGATGCGCGACGACGGTCAGCACGGCGACGAAAAGGCCGGCGACGGCATCTACACGGCCGTGGTCCACCTGCAGACCGACCCCAGGACTTTCGAATGGGGCGTGGTGGCCGACACCAAAGCGGGCCAGGGCACCTGGCTCCCCCTGCAAGACGGCAACCTCAAGTTTACCAGCGACCAGCGCGAAGTGCGCTACACCCCCATCACCAACCACGAGATGGGCGTGCACAAGAACGGCGCCGACGGGGTCAGCTTCAAGACCTGGGCCCCGGCGGCCAGCGCCCTCAACGTCGAGATCTTCCGGCCCGACGGTCAGCTCGAGGCCCGCCACCCGATGCAAAAGACGCCGGACGGCAACTTCAAGCTCGACCTTCCCGAGGGCTGGAGCGCGCTCGAGGGCATGGGCTACCGCTACGCGGACGCCAATGGAAACGCCTACAGCGACCCGAGGGCCCGCTTTCTGCAGGGCCAGCAGCGGGGCGTGGAGCGGATCTTCGTGGATCCCGTCCTGGGCATCGAGACCGGCTGGTACGACGACAGTGGCAAAGGTGGCCCAAACTACAAGGACAACCCCAACTGGGGCCGCTTCACGGTGGACGACCGTCCCCAGGCCAGCAAGGTGGAGCTGGTGCTCAAGGACGAGTCCGGCCGCCAGCTCTCCAGGCAGGAGCTGGTCCAGCGTCTCGGCTCTCCCCGCCTCCTGACCTACGAGGAGGCGCCGCCCGAGGCGAAGCGCGACGTGGATATCCTCAACAAATGGGGCGTCGATTCCGACGGCAAAGTGACCGCCTACCAGTGGACCGACGGCGTGGCCGAAGACGGCTCCATCGCGATGAAGCAGGTCGGCAATGCCTGGGTCAGCACTGTGAACAACTTCGAGAAGCTGGCCGGGCTGCGCTACGAGTTCCGCGTGTTCGAGGGCGACAAGCTGGTGGGCGATGTCGACGGCGACGGCCGGCTCAGCGACGCCGAGCGTGTCAAGACGCCCTTCAACGACCCTTACTCGGATACGATCAGCCCGCGGCCCGGCTCGGAGCGTCTGGCCCTGATCCGCGAGTCACCCTTCGTGCACCGGCACCTGAACGCGCCGCGCAAGACGACGGACCCGGCCAGATTCGTGATCTACGAGCTGCACGTGGGAAGCTTCTTTGGCTCCAAGGACAACGCCAATCCGTCCAACTTCCAGGACCTGATGAAGAACCTCGACTACCTCGAGGAGCTGGGCGTCAACACGCTGGAGCTGATGCCGTTCAACGAGTTCGGCGGCAAGCGCGATTGGGGCTACACGCCGGATTACTATTTCGCGGGCGCCCAGGCCTACGGGTTCGAGATGGACGCCGCCCAGGCGCGCGCCCAGGGTCTGTGCACCGCCAGGGAGGCCGAGGGGCGCGAGACCGTCTGGGTGCACGGCCTGGACGCCGTGAAGGCTTTCGTGGATGAAGCCCACAAGCGCGGTTTCAACGTGCTGAGCGACGTGGTCTACAACCACACCTCGGGCAAGGCCGACGCCGACAACCCGATGTGGGAGATCGACGGCGAGAACCGCTCCTTCTTCAAGTGGCAGAACCAGTATCTGAGCAACACCGATTGGGGTGCCAAGCCGAACTTTGGCGCGCCCGGGGTGAAACAGTTCTTTATCGATAACGCCGCGCAGCAGCTCGAGGAGCTGGGGCTGGACGGCATCCGCTTCGACTTCACCCAGGTGCTGCACGACACCGGCTCCACGCACGAGAAGTGGGAGGGAATGCAGACGCTGCGCATGATCAACCGGGCGGTCGACCAGGTGCACCCGGGCGCCTATACCGTGGCCGAGGACTTCTCGCGCTCCTGGCTGGTGGCGGCCGACTACAACCGGACCGATTGGGTCGGCGAGAACGAGACCCGCATGGAGAAGAAGGGGATGGGCTTCAACGCCGTCTGGAACGACCGCTTCCACGACGACATGATCGACGCCCTGGCCGGGCGCGCCTCGATGGATCGCCTGATGGAGGCCCTCACCGGGCACGTGGATGTGGAGGATTGGGGTAAAGCCGTCGTTTACACGCACTCCCACGACGAGGTGGGGAACTCCGGCCAGTGGGCCGCGCGGGTGGCCGCCGGCAGCCAGGACACGGCCGACACGCTCAAGCCGCTCCCGCGCGCCCTGGCGCGCACGGCGGCCTGCCTGACGCTTTTGGGCGCGGGCGTGCCCATGCTGTTCCAGGGTGAGGAGTTCCTCGATAACGCCGACTACAAGCACGGCGTGACCTCGACCTGGGGCAACGACCTGAGCTGGTTGGACCAGAAAAGCGCGCCCGAAGGCTCTCCGGCTGCCCTGAAGAGAGCTCACTTCAATCTCTATAAGGATTTGATCGCCCTGCGCGGCTCCAGTCCCGCTTTCAAAGCGACCGCCCCGATTCGCTCCGGCGGCACCAACAACCAGGATCGCACGCTGTCGGTGGTCCGCGGCGAGGAGTTCTGCATCCTGGCCAACTTCAGCGATCAGCCCAAGAACGTGCCGCTGCCCCCGGGCAACTGGAAGATCGTGCTCAATTCGGATGACCGCAAGTATGGTGGCAGCGGACTGCAGGGCGGAGTCCCGCCCGGCTCCGCCGTGGTCTACAAGAAGGTCTGAGGCAAGGGCTCAGCCCGGAAAGGGCGGGCTACTGAAGTCTCGCGCCGTCGCGAACTCGTGGTCCCCGGGATGGGGATTGCCGGGTCGGTCCATCAAGACCACCTCCAGGCCCGCCTCGCGGGCAGCGACGGCCTCGGCCACCACGTCGGTGGCAAAAAGCAGCTGGTTGCGCTCGAGTCCCAGCCGCGCCGCAATCCGTCGGTAGGACTCCGGTTCGCGCTTCGGACCCACGCCGGTGTCGAAATAGTCCGAGATATAGCGCGTGAGGTCGCCGTCGGTGGAGTAGCCGAACAGCAGGCGCTGAGCAAAGACCGAGCCGGAGGAGTAGATGGCCAGCTTGAGCCCGGCCTGGCTCCAGCGCGTGAAGGCCGGCTTCACGTCGGGAAAGACCTCGCCTTTGAGGCTGCCGTCCACGTAGCCGTGCTCCCAGACGAGACCCTGAAGGGTTTTCAGACAGGGCACTTTCAGATCCTGGTCCATGTAGGCCAGAGCGTTGTGGATCAGGGAATCGCGTCCCGTCACGGGGCGCAAAGGCCGATCCTCGGCCAGGTCCATGGCCGCCTGCTCCTGGAAAGCTTCGATTACCTCGCCGAGTCGGCTCCAGTTGCTCTCCACGAAGCCCTTGAGGCGCTTGCGGGCGTACGGAAACAGGGTATCGTAGACGAAGGTGATGGGCGTCGTTGTTCCTTCGACGTCCAGTACGAGCGCGCGCATGCGCCACGCATTCGGCAAAACCCGGTTGGCCGACCTGCCGAGAGGATTCTGACAAAAGGTCGAGAATGAGCGGGCTTGGTTTATGGGACAACGCGCACTAGAGCTAGTCTCTATGCGCTTACAACAGGCGAGGACCGGCTCACCACCGGTTTCACGACATAGGGAGCTTAGAGTGAAGAACGGTACAATGGTAGCGCCCCCCAATGGCGCCAACACGACGACGACCCTGGCCAACGGCAGCAACATCAAGGTGCAGGCCGACGCCGCTGGCCTCAGCCTGGGACAGCCCAAGGTTTTCGTGTCGAAACTGACAGTCCAGTCGTCTCGGGGGCCCGAGTTCGTGGACATCACGGACCACGTGGAGTCGCTGCTGGCCAAGACCGGCATCCAGAATGGACAGGCGCTGGTCTACAGCCAGCACACGACGGCTGCTATCATCATCAACGAGAATGAGCCGCTGCTCATCGAAGACATGAAGAAGTTCCTCTGGAAGATGGCCGACCCGGCCCACCTCTACCAGCACAACGACTTCACCATCCGCACCGTGAACATGTGCGAGGACGAGTGCGACAACGCCCACTCGCACCTGCAGCACCTCACCCTGGGATGCTCGGTGACGATGCCTATCCAGAACGGCCGCCTCACGCTGGGCCGCTGGCAGCGCGTCTTCATGATCGAGCTCGACCGTCCCCGCGAGCGCAACATCGTGCTCCAGTTCATGGGCGCCTAGAGAAAGATCCCGGTACAAGCAAAAGCGCCGGATTGCTCCGGCGCTTTTTTGCGTTTACTTACCCTGCACGCCGTCTTTGAACTCTTTGGCCCGATCTCTCCACCAGTGACCGATGCCGAACACGGTCTCCTTGACGGCTTTGCCGACCGGCTTGTCCACGTTCTCGTGCCAGTCGCGCGCGGCCGAGCCAAGCTGCTTGGCGACCGGCTGGTTGGTGGCGGCCACGGGAGCGGGGCGCTCGCCCTGGTGAACGGTGGCGCACCCGGCGCCCATCAAGCAAACCAGCGACAGAGCCAGGGCGGTCACCAGGCCGCGGCCGGCGCGGACCGAGCTGCGCTGGCCTTCGGTGGCCTCGGAAGTGGCGGCGAAGAAGGGGCGCTTCGTCAGGCCGCCGGGCTCGGTGGAACCGACCGAGTCGCTCGGGCCGGAGTTTTCAGCTCCGGCGCTCTGGGCCGGACGGGTGTAGCTCTGGGTGTAGATGGGGCTGAAACCCCCGATGGTGCTGTTCACGGTTCTTTCCCTCCATCGCCGCGAAGCTACGCGCGCTTCGCTTTCGTTCTTGTTACTGCGATGTTACGTTTCCGCCCTGAAAAAATCATGACTAGCGTCGGCCCAGGCGCGTCCCCCCCACCACCAGGTGCTGCTCGCGCTCCTCGATGCCGGTCTTGCCCTGCAGCTCCTCGGGCATCTTCTTCAAAGCCTCCTCGAGCTTGACGCCTTCCAGCGTCACCTTGCCGATCAGGAAAGTGGACATGCGTTTGAGCATCACCCCCTCGAGGCGCCCCTCCAACTGGCTCGCCTGGAGCTGGTCGATCAGCTTCAACCAGGCTTCCTTTTCGGGCACCAACGCGTGCAGCTCCACCACGGCGCGGCAGGCGCGCTGGATTCCCTCGCTGGGCTCCACCCAGGTGGTGAGCTTGCGGTAGACCTGCTCGGTCAGCGCGCCGTCGCCCTGACAGCCTTCCAGCAGGTCCAGGTAAGCTTTGGTGCGCTCGCTCAGCGAGTCGTCGTGGATGGGCGGCGCCACAGCCTCCCAGGCCTTGTCGGCCGCGGCAACGCCAGCCCGGGCCTGCACCCGGCCGACGAAGTCGACCGCCCCGCCCGTGGCCATCTCGCCCTGGCTCTCCCAGCCGATCCGCTCGTGCGCCGCCGCGAAATCCTCCAGCGAGCGACCCTTGCGCAGCCGGGCCACCGAGGCCAGGCTCTCCCCGGCCGTGCGAGTCTGCTCGACTTCTGACAGTTGTGCGGCCTCGGGGAGCAAGGCTTTCACGGCTTCGACGCGGTCCTCGAAGTCGGCGTCACCCGTGTGCGGCTCGAGCAGGGGCCAGGCTTTCCAGGCGGCCTCCAGGTCGTCGCCCAGGCGCTGCAGGGCCCGCACGGTGTCCACCCGCTGGTCGGCCGGCTTGGAGCCGTCGAAGGCCATGGTCAGAATCTCGTCGGCCACGGCGCTCGACTGGGCCCCGAGCAGCGAACGCGTGGCGGGAGCCTGCGGCTCCTCTCGCAGCTGCATCGCGTAGGGACGCATCCGCCAGCCGCCGTCATAGACCCCGGCGAGGCGCAGATGGACGTTTTGACCCCGGTAGGGCGACAGGTCGAAGCGCGCTTCCTCTTTCTGACCGCTCAGGACGCCCAACCGGGCCCAGTCCTTGCCGTTGTGGATGTCGACTGCCAGTTTGTTGCGGCCGGTGGCCACGTCCACGTAGAATTCGGTGTCCGAGGTCGAGGAGAGGGTGATCGGCTCCTTGAGCTGGCCGTTGTTGTGATTCACGTCGTTCAGCGTGAAGTCGCGCAGTCCCACGGTTGGCGTGGTGGTCAACTTCAGGTTGCGCAACTCGAGCTTCTGCTCGCCGGCCACCGTCGACTCGAGCCGCAGTCGGGCTTTCTGCCCGCGCAATGCCCCCAGATGGACGTGCACGTCCGCAAGGTCGCCCTCGAGATTGCACAGCGCGATCGGCTCCTTGCCCTCGACCTGGGCATAGAGGACGGATTTCTGCCGGGCGCTCGCGTCGAACGTCAACAGGCTGTCGGCCTTGTCGGGGAACGTGATCGGGGCCGACTCGAGCTTGCCCAGGGGAGCGCCGCGCGGCACGTCTAGCTCGAGCGAGCCGCTCACCGTCCAGCCCGGCGAGGGCTTCCAGTGCAGGCCCTGCGCGCCCAGCAGGTCTGCCAGGCAGTCCAGGCCCTCGTTGGGCAGCGGGGCCCGCAGGTTGCCGACGGCCAGACGGGTCTTCACTTCGGGCGCGAGCCCCTCCAGGTCCCGGCCCACGACCTGATCCAGTCGCGCTGCGGCTTCCTGCGGGTCGAGCTTGACGACCTCGTCGAGCACCTGGCGAGCGCCTGCCAGATCGGGGGCGAAGCGGTAGGTTTTCAGGACCGATTCCTGATGCTCGCCCATCTCTTCGCGGCGGGTCAGCTCGGCGTAGGCCATGCGGGCCTCGGCCGGGCTCAGCCCGGTCTCCAACAGGGTGGCGAAGAAGCTCACGGCCTCGGGGATCTGCTTGTAGTCATCCAGGCGCGTGGCCAGAAAGAGGTAGTCCTGGAAGCCTTCCTGCAGGTTGCCTCCGCGCAGCTTGCCCAGACGTCCCACCAGCTCGCAGCGCTGGTCCTGCGGCAGTTGCGCCCCGGGCAGGTCTTTGCGGCCCACGCGCCGGGCCATCTCGGTGGCTTCGGCCAGGTCGGCTCCGCCCCGGACCAGGTGCGAGAGGAGGTCCGAGGTCTTGCTCTGGTAAATCTTCTCCAGCGACTCCACCGCGTTCTTCGGATTCTTGGCCTGCAGCACCGCGAGCGTCTCGCCCACCTTCACCGGGTCCTGGCCCGCGGGGACGGCGGCCACGACGCGGTCGGCCACGCGCTTGTCGGGCAGCGACTTCCAGAAGGCCAGACGGCCCGGCACCTCGGCCGGCAGGCCGTTGTTGACGGCCTTCCAACTGGCCGCCAGGTCGCGCAGGCCATCGGCGCAGGACAGCTCCAGGAACGCGTCCTCGGTGCCCGCGGGCGCCTGCTGGACCATCATCTCGTAAAGGCGCTGGCTGTTGACTTTTTCCAGCCGACCGGCGTCCACGTCCAGCCGGTGCTTGAGCACGGCTTCACGAACCAGCACCAGTCCCTGATTGGGATTCTTCGCCTTGAGAGCGTCACTGGTCTGCCGAAAGAGATTCTCTTGCTCGGGAGGCAGCTCGGCCAGCATCACCGCGGCATCCTTCGGATCGCCATAGCGGGCGAGGATCTCCAGGTAAGCTTCCTCCCGGCCGGCGCACTTGCGCATCTCTTTGTAGGTCGCCATCAGGTCGCGCGGCTGGGTCGCCTGCAGTCTGAGCGCCGGATCCACCAGGTCCTGGAGCTTCTCCTCCGGCTTGCGGGAGGCCACCATCGCCTCCAGCAGAGCGCTCGCCCGGCGGTCATCGAGGCCGCCGCCGCGCAGTCGGGTGTAAGCCTCGACGCCCGCGGGCTCGGAACAGGTGAGCAACAGGCGCGTGGCGCTGGGGTAAGGCGCCTGGGCGTCGCGGTAAGCCTGGAAAAGCTTCTTGCGCGGCTCCACCTCGCCCTGGGCGACCGCGTCCCGGGCAGCCAGAATGTCGCTGGCGGATACGTCGGGTTGGGCCAGTGACGCCACCAGCCCGCGGTCGGACAGCGTCTTGGTGTCGGCCAGCGCGAGCGCGAGCTCGCGGCCAACCGAGGGCTTCAGGCTTTGGAAGTCGTCCAGGGCGCCGTAGAACTCGGGCTCGCTCTCGGGCGTCAGGCTGCGGGCCAGACGGGCCGCCAGATTCGGGTCCTTCATCCGCTCGAGCAGGCTCGGGAAGCTCTCTCCATACTGGTGCCAGCCTTCAAAGACGACCCAGGGCTGGTGCTGATAGGACGGCGTACGGGCGCAGATGGCCAGCGCCTGGTCCACGCGTTCGGCCAGTTTGCTCGGCTCTCCCGGAACGATCCGCCGGTAGAGGTCGGCGGCGGTCTCGGGGAACTGGGCCTGCACCTTCTTCATGGCATCCAGTCGCTGGTCGAACGGGATCATTTGAGCCTTGAGTTGGAGAGCATCCCAGGCCCTGCCAGCCTGCTGGCCGAGGGCGACCTGGGTCTGTTTCCACTGCTCGCAGAGCTCGCCCGCCTTCTGGGGGTCGAGCTGGTCGACCGGCATCGAGCCCAGCACCTGGCCGCCCATCGTGAGGGAGACCGAGGCTCCATAGGACTTGCGCGCGTAGGTCTTCCAGGGGTCGACCGCGTAGCCGAGGTCCTTGAGCTCCTTCAGCTGCAACGCTTGCGGCGCCACTCCGGTCTGGTCCCCGTAGCCGGCGATCAACCAGGCGGCTGTCTGCACGTCCTCGGGGGTTTGAATCGGGAAGGACTCGCCGTTCTTGACAAAGCTGACCGGCTGGCGCTCGTGATTGGGGTCGCCCAACACGATGTTGTAAGCTTCGTAAGTGCTGAGGTTGCCGTTTTGCCCCTGGAAGCTCCCCACCTGGGCCAGGGCGGCCAGTGAGCCTGCCAGTCTGGGGGTCGGCAGCCCGGCCGTGTTCCGGTTCTGGAAGGCATCCAGCTCCAACAGGTCCTGCTGGCTCAGCACGCGCTCGGTCTGACCGTTCTTGACGGCGTGCACCTCCTCGTCCTGGGTGAGACGTTCGATGCCCTCCTGGCGATCGACGTCACGCCATTCCTTGCTCGACAGGGGCCACCAGGTTCCCTTGTAGGCCTGGAATTGGAATCCGTCCCGCTCCAGCCGCTGGGCGGCCTCGTCCATGGTGGCGCGCGCGACCGGGGGGCCGCCGCCGGGGGCGGCGCAAGGAGCGGAAAAGGAGGGGTCGATGCGCATGCTCTGCGAGGGTATCGCGCCGGAATGAAAGGGACCTGAAAACGGCGAATCCGGACGCATGGGGATTCTGTTTCGGCTCGCGCTCGTGGCCGCTGCGCTCTGCGCTCCGCTCTGGCTCATCCTGCCTCACGACCTGCGCTGGACGATCGGCATTCTGGCTCTCCTGGTGCTCAGCTGGCTGGCCAGGTTGCTGTCGCGGCAGCTCGACCGAGCCTATCGCCTGCGCTATCTGGAGGGGCGCTCCCAGGAGGCGCTCGGGCTGCTCAAGCCATTCCGGCTGCTGGTCAGCGCTGACCAGTATGCCTTGCTGACGGGCGACGCGCTGCTCCAGGCCGACCGGCTCGGCGAGTTCGAGAAGCTGCGCACCAGCAAGTCCTTGCCCGAGTGGACCCGGCAGCACCTCACCTACGTGCTGGCGCGCAAGCAGAAAGATTGGGCCGGCGCCGAGGCAGCCCTGCGGCGTCTGCTGGCCCAGAGCCCGCCCCTCACGCAGCGAGTGGCCGCGCAGGCCGAGATGGCCCGCGTGATCGCCGAGTTCTTTCCCGAGCGGGTGGGCGAGGCTGATGCTTTCGTCCGCCAGGCGCTGGGCGGCCTGCCCCCGGGACCCATGACGCCGATGGTGGAAGGGATCGCGGGGATCGTGCAGGTGGCCTCAGAGCGTCCCCAGGAGGGGATCGAC
Source organism: Vulcanimicrobiota bacterium (assembly GCA_039809865.1). GTDB lineage: Bacteria > Vulcanimicrobiota > Xenobia > Xenobiales > QWHO01 > QWHO01. The sequence goes on along the minus strand of JBDHVW010000011.1, from coordinate 98,978 downwards.
ACGCTGCACGCCGCCATCGAGAAACTCGGCACGAACCGGGTTCTCTCCCTCCCCTTCGTGGCCGAGTTTCACCGCTGGACCGGGCGGGCTCTCAAGGCGCTGGGCCGCCCGCAGGAAGCTCGCGAGGAGCTCATGACGGCGCGCACTCTGACCCGCCTTCCCAGCCTCATCGAGGCCTCCCAGGCCGACCTCGACTCGCTGTCGTAGCTACCGGCTTTCCTGTACTTTGCGCACGAACTTGCGCACCAGGGCGCGCGGCAGGAACCGCACGGCGGTCGCCATGATCCAGTTGCGCGCGCCGGGAATGGCCACCACCTGGCCGCTCTTCATTGCCGCCCAGCCGGCGCGAGCCATTTCGGCCGAGGTGGGCATCTTGCCCTGGACCAGCTTGCTGTTCTCCATCTGGGCCGCGGCCTGGAAGCCCGACGAGAACGGGCCGGGGCAGAAGGCGGTCACGCTGACCCCCGTGCCCTCGAGCTCGCCGCTGAGGCCCTCCGAGAACGAGAGCACATAGCTCTTGGTGGCGTAGTAAACCGCCATCAGGGGGCCGGGCTGGAAGGCGGCCGTGGAGGCCACGTTCAGGATGCGGCCGTGCCGGCGCGTCAGCATTCCCGGCAGAAAGAGCCTGGTCAGCTCCGTGAGGCACGCCACGTTGACCGCGACCATGTCCATGGTCGCCTCGCGGGTGGCCTCGGCGAACGGTCCGTAGGTCGCGAACCCGGCATTGTTGATCAGCACATCCACGCTGAGCCCCTTTTCGTCGATGTCCGCGGCCAGTTTGCGGGGGGCCTCGGGCCGCGAAAGGTCGCACGGGATGACGGCCACCTCGGCGCCCTTCCCGCGCAGCTCCGTGGCCAGCGCTTCCAGCTTGTCGGTGCTGCGGGCCACCAGGATGAGGTTGCACCCGTCGGCCGCGGCTTCGCGCGCGAACTCCAGCCCGACCCCGCTGGAGGCGCCTGTAATCAGGACGGTCTGTTTCATCCGGAGTGCTTCCAAGCGCCGCGTGTAGATCTCCTGCGCGGAAAGTGGTATAGTGTTGGCCTGATTACGCTCTGCAGGAGGTTGGATTATTGGCCTACGTCGTCGTTAAAGAAGAGCCCGCTCGTCGTCTCGAGGGGCCGGAAGCCATCGCGTTCCTGGAGTCGCGCGGCATTGGATATGAGAGCTGGGACGTCTCCGCCGTCCCCGAGGAGCTGCGCACTTTCCGCAAGCTGACCGAGGAGGAGCAGCGCTCGCTGCTGGCCACCTGGGGCGAGCAGATCGACCGTTTGATGCGCTCCAACGACTACAAGACCGCCGACGTGCTGGCCGTGTCCGAGGCCACCGTGCCCAACCTGGACACGATGCTGGACAAGTTTCGTCCCGAGCACTATCACACCGAGGATGAGGTCCGCTTCGTGATCTCCGGCTCGGGTATGTTCGGGATCCACCAGGAAGAGCCCGACGAGTGCACGTTCGAGGTGCACGTCTACCCGGGCGATCTGCTCAAAGTCCCCGAGGGGACCTGGCACTGGTTCGACCTGCACCCGGAGGACCGCGCCATTCAGTGCGTGCGCCTCTTCCAGGACATGTCGGGCTGGACGCCCTACTACCGCACTGCCGAGATGCCGCTGGCGCGGCAGTAGTACTCCAACAAGAACTCCAGCACCTCGACGTGGCGTCGCGCCTCGGCGAGGTCGGCGCCCCAGGCGTAGACGCCGTGGAGGCGCACCAGGACGGCCGGGTATCGCTTGTCGAGCCCGGCCTCTACATTCTTGGCCAGCTGCAGCATGTCGCGCGAGTTCTCGACCACCGGCAGGTGCACTTTGTCGCCCAGGCCGATGCCGGCCAGGCCTTTGGTCATCTCGATGCCGGTCAGCTCGACGAATTTGTCGGTCATCTGCGAGGCCAGGTTGTTGAAGACCGAATGCACGTGATAGCAGGCGCCGGCCGGCGTGTGCCGGTAGACCACCTCGTGCACGGTGACCTCGGACGAGGGTTGATAGGCGCTCGGGGCCAGCAGCTGCAGCCCGGGGCCCACGCGCAAGAAGTCACCCTCAGTCAGGCTCGCTTTGTCCAGTCCGGAGGCGGAAACCAGCATCTCGAGCGGGCTGTCGTTGAGCTTGACGGAGAGGTTGCCGCAGGTGCCCAGCATCCAGCCCCGCTTCCAGAACCGGCGGGCGTCGGCGGCCATGGTCTGGGCCGCTTCGGAAGGGGTCATCGGGCTTTGAGGACGGTGAATTTCGCGCGCGGGTTGAGCGCGCGCAGGAGGTTCTCGGCCGAGCCGGCCTGGCTGGCGGGAGCGCCTTCCTTCTCGACCAGCACCGCGCGGGCGATGTCTTTGTACTCGACGTGATCGGCCACCAGATTGACCACCGCGCCCTGCATCGGCGACATGCTGGGGTTGAAGGCCGCGTTCTCGGCCGTTCCGCCGCAGTAATGCTTGCCATGGGCTTCGATGGCGATGCCCGAGGGGCTCTGCGAATAGGGAGCGTAGCTCTTGCGCGCGGCCTCGAGCGCCGCGATGGCCAGCGCGTCGGGCTTGCCGGGCAGCTCGAGCTTCCACTGACCCGAGCCCAGCAGGCCGCCGGCCTGACCCAGGTCTTCGGGGCCGAAGAAATTGGGCAGCAGGGTGCGCAGGCGCACGGGACGCCGGCTGGGGGTCAGGATACGAATGTTGCCCGCGCCAGGAAGCTCGTTGAGGAACTGGCGGCAAAGGCCGGAGGGCGTGTCGAACAGCGCCACCGCCTCCAGCGTGGTCTCGCCCTTCATCAGCGCCTGGGCGATGATGCCCTGCTCGGCGTGCACCGTGTAGTTGAGGGGCACGTTGAGGAACTCGACGTTGTAGCCGAAGTAGAGGTCGCCCTTCTTGCCCTTGCCGACCACGCCCACCCGGTAATGGCTGATGGGGGCGCGCGCGAAGCCGCGGGCGATGGGGAGCAGCTCGAGCATGAGCCGGTCCATGTTGAGGTCGAGCTTCTTGGCGATCTGACGGGCCTGGCGAGCGGGGATGATGCTCTGCTTGCCCACGATCTCTTGCAGTTGCACGGTCAGCACCGAGCGATTGTGCGAATAAAGACCCGGTAGCATGTGTCCGGACCCGGCCACGGCCGCGGCGGCAGCCGTGGAGAGGCCGATGAGGCCGGTGACCTCGAAGCGGTGGAGCTGGTTCAGCAGTTCGTCAGATTTCGACATTCGTTTTCTCCGGGTCGACGAGTCGACCGGACAGGATAGGAGCGGCTTCGGAATATTCTAGCTTTTGTCCTGGGAGGGCCGGGGGACGTCCAGGCCGGGGCCGGTCTTGCTCAGGAAATCCACGCCGGTGCGCTCTTTGGCGCGCTGCACCATCTGGGCGGCGATGCGGTTCGCTTCCTCCCAGGTTTTCTCCTCGGACAGGTGCACCAGGCGGCCGTTTTCCACCACGACCTGGCCGTTCACAACCGAGAAATCGACGATATGGCTGTCGCCGCAGAAGACGACCGCCGCCACCGGGTCGTGCAGGGCGCCGGCATAGCCCAGCCGGCGCAAGGAGATGCCGATCAGGTCCGCGCCCTTGCCGACGGAGAGTTGACCCAGATCCGAGTAGCCCAGCACCCGCGCGCCGCCCCGGGTCGCCAGCATCAGCGCGCGCTCGGCCGTCATGCTGGCCACGCCCGTGCGCAGGCGGTGGACCAGCATGCAATTGCGCACCTCGCCGAGCATGTCGGAGGAATCGTTGGAGGCCGAGCCGTCCACGCCCAGGCCCACCGGCACTCCAGCCTGCACCATCTCGGGGATGGGCGCGGTGCCCGAGCCCAGCCGCATGTTGGACGCCGGGCAATGGGCCACGCCGGTCTGCGTCTGCGCGGCGCGCTCGATCTCGTTCTGGTTGAGGTAGACACAGTGGGCATACCAGATGTCGTCGCCCACCCACCCCAGGCTCTCCATCAGGTCGTAGGGGCGCTGGCCGTAGATATCCAGGCAGTAGGCGTCCTCGTCCTTCGTCTCGGCCAGGTGGGTGTGGCAGCGCACGCCATACTGGCGCGCCAGCACGGCGGTGTCGCGTAGAATCTCGGGGGTAACCGAGAAGGGCGAGCAGGGGGCGAGCGCGATCTTGATCATCCCCAGCGGGTCCTTGTCATGGAAGGTGTGGATCACCCGCTCGGAATCCTTCAGGATTTGCTCTTCGGTCTGCACCACCTCGTCGGGCGGGAGCCCGCCGTGGGACTTGCCGCGCGACATCGAGCCGCGGGTCGGCTGAAAGCGGATGCCCACCTCGCGCGCGGCCCGGATCTGCTCGTCGAAGAGATTCTCGGGGCAGCCTTTGGGGAAAACGTAGAAATGGTCCGTGGTGGTCGTGCAACCGGTCAGCAGCAGCTCGCCCAGCCCGACCAGCGTGCCGTAGTAGAGCGCCTCGGGGGTGAGCTCACGCCAGATCTCGTAGAGGTAGACCAGCCAGGGAAAGAGCTCCGCCTCCTGGACGCGCGGGATATTGCGCGTCAGAGTCTGGTACATGTGGTGATGGCAGTTCACCATGCCTGGCATCACCAGCATTCCGGTGGCGTCGACGGTGCGGTCGGCGTCTCGGGGGGCGTCCGCGGCCGGGCCGATCCACTCGATGCGGTTGTCGCGCACGAGGATGCTGGCGTTCTGGAGCCGTGAATAGGCGTCGTCGAAGGTCGCCAGGGTGGCGGCGTTGTGAATGAGCAAAGTGGCCATGCAGCACGGCTTCGCAGGCGTGGGAAGGCGAACCTGCAAAGGGCAAGCGGAGCGCGCAGGGAGCCGAAGGCGACCGTAGCGAACGTCTTCGCATGCGTATGGCTCTCTGCACTCTAAGCCTGGCGTTGTGTTTGCTGCTCCCCGCGCTCTCCCAGCAACACTGGACCCCCTTCCTGGGCGAGCGCATCACGGTTGACGGCACCGCCGTCAACGCCAAGCTGGGCGCGATGGTCCAGCTCAAGAACCTGACCATCTTCGTGGACGGCCTGGAGGGGTGGCCCTCCGACTGGCCCGCCGGCACCCGCGTCCGGGTCACGGGCGTGGTGATCAGCCGCGACGACATGCCCGTGGTCGATCCCAAAGGCCCCATCAGCGCCGGCGTGGAGGGCAGTCCCACGCGCTTCCTGCTGTCCAGGCCGGAGTGGGAACGCCTGTGACGAAGATGTCCACCATCGTCCTCCCGACCGACGATCCGGGTGAGGTCGTCGACGCGAAGCGTCTCAAGCTGTTCGCAGCGGTCGGGGGCGTGGTGTTCTTCATTCTGCTGGTTTTCATCATCGCGCTCTGGCCCACGAAGAAGCCCAAGCCCGCCGGCACCCCGCTGGCCTCGGCGCCCAGCGCGCGCCCCTCCATTCAAGGCGACGTGCCCGAGAGCAACGATCCGCTGGGGTTCGTGGCCCCGGCCAAGCCGCTGGCCGTGGTGCAGCGCACCCCCAGCCCCGACGGGCCCACCCCGCGGCCCGATACCAGCCCCAGCGCCGCGCCTGTCGAAGCCGCGACCGCCTGGACCCGGGGCGACAAAGTTCAGGTCTTTAGCAAGCACGGGCTGAACGCGCCGGTGGTGGCCACCCTGAATGCCGGCACGCGGCTGCTCTGGGCCGAGGATTACCAGAACTGGACCCGCATCAAGCTGTATGGCGGTCGCGAGGGCTGGGTCGAGAAGAAGAATCTGGTCTACGAAGAGCCGTCCTTCGCCGAGAAGCCGACCCCCGAGGAGGGCCGCCAGACGCTCACCGACTTCTACGAGGAGGTCAAGAGCCACAATTACGCCGCCGCTTACGCGCGGCTCTCGGACGAGTGGAAAGCGGAGCTGTCCTTCACCGACTTCCAAAAAGGGTTCAAACAGGTTCGCAGCCTGGACGTTCAGATGGGCGAGACCGAGGTGATGTCGCCCCTGACGATTCGCCAGCATGTCATCATCGAGGCCGACGAGGAGGCGCGTCCGCGCCGCTTCTCGGGCACCTATGAGTTGCAGTACCATCCCATCGAGTGGCGCCTGACCAGCGGCATCCTGGAGGAAGGCGGACCCTCCAACTCGTCCGTGCCCGGCCTGTGAGCGAGCGCATCGAGCTGGAGCTGGACACCCGTTCCGAGCTGCTGTTAAGGGCCATGGCGCGGCTCGGCTGGGCGGCCCTGCTGGTCATGGCCGCGGTGTGGGGCGCGTTTCCTCGCCTGGCGCTGGGTGGCGCGCTGGCGGCCACGGCGGGCCTGGCCCTGTCGTTGAGCTTGCTGGCCTGGGGCCTGAGCGAGCTTTACGTGCTGGACCTGGGTCAGCGACGCCTGCTCTATTGCTCGCGGTTTTTTACGGTGCGGCGCGAGCAGCCGTTTCCGTTCGAGGAGATCGTGGCCGCGTCGCTCTTGACGACCGGCCGCCTGTCGGCTCCGTGCCTGCTGACCCGCGCGGGACAGGTTTTGCGCGTGGGTGACTTCAGCCTGAAAGACGGACTGGCGCGGGTGAAGGCGCTCCAGCTGGCGGAGCGGATCGGCTGCGAATTCCAGGAGCCTGCCGGGACCGGCCAGACCCCCCTGGGGGAGCGGGTCTACGTGGCCTGGACGCTGTCGTTGTTCGCCTGGTTCGTGCTCATCGCCCTGCTGGTCTCGCGCGCCTAGCGCAGCGAGACCTTGCTGACCTGCTTGCCGACATAGCGCGCCTGCTCGGCGAGAGCGATCTCCATCGGCTTTTGAGCCTGTACGAGCGCCTCGTTCAACTCGCGCGCCCGGGCGGGGCGCTTGAATTTGAAGTCTTCGGCCATCTTTTGCATCCGGCTCAGAACCAGCGGGTCCTGTCGCCCGAAGAGCTGCTCTTCGACGGCCAGAAGCCGGTTCAGCAGGGTTTCGCACCGGGCGAAGGCGCCTTTGAAGGCGAACTGGGAGACGACCGAGTCGTCGCGGGCGCCGATGACGTTCCGGCGCACCTCCACGCCGTGGGTCTTGGCCAGAGGTCCCAGGACCTCGCTGAAGCGCCGGGAGATGGCGTCCGGAGAATTGCGCGGGTCGCGCGCCTCGAGCAGTGCCTGGATGTAGTCGCCGAACTGGTAGCCCAGCGTGTCGGGGTCGCGCGCATCCACCAGGCGGCGGGCGAGCTTGAGGGCGCCGGGATGGTCGCCGTGGCGCACCCGGAAGCCGACCAGGCGCTCGAGTTGATCGAGGGCCTCGCGGCGCTCGGCGTCGGACCACTCGGAGAGCTGGCCCAGCTTGCCCTCGAGCAGGTTGAGCATGGCGAAGACCTCGAGCTGCAGTTGCTCGAGCAGCAAGTGGAACGTTTCGTCCTCGATGACGCCGCTCTGCGAGAGGTCGCGCTTGAGCTCGGGGGCCCACACGACCGCGCGAGCCCCCGGGCCCAGACTGAGATCGGGCCGGCGGAAAAGCAATCCGTGGTGCACGAAGACCACCTCTTGCGCGGCGTCACCGCCCAACGACACCACGGCCGCATACGGGCCGCGCGTATCCCCCAGGCGTGACAAGCGCGACCGCAGTTTGCCCAGGGTGATCTCGCAACCGGCGCGAGGCTCCCCCGCTTTCAGGTAGCTGGCCACCAGGCAACGGGAGGTCTCCCAGCCGATCGTGCGCGGCAACGGGGTATCGTTGATGGAAAGCTCCAGATGGGCCAGGCGACAGCGCGCGTGCAGGGCCTGCACCTCGGGCGCATCGCGCTGGGTCTTGCGCCAGAGCGCTCGCATGGGGGCGTGCTGCACGGTGATGGTGGTCCAGGGCTGGGTGCTCTCGGGCGGGTCGCTGACCTCGACCTTCTGCTTGCGGGCGGTAAAGAGAGCCAGCACGCGGCGCTCGCCATCATGGCTGTCCAGCTTGATCTCGCGGGGCGAGAGCGCCAGGGCGGCGTTGATCCCCACCGCCAGCTCGGCCACGCGACGGCGGCCCAGGACCGTGGACGAGATCAGGAGCGCGCTGAACATGCCCTCGAGCTCCTCGGGGGTGAAAGCGAGACCATCGAACTCCATCGAGAATCGCGCCGGCTCGACCCGGCAGAGCATACGGCTCCCGCCCCCCAGGACGGCCGCGCTCACCAGCGGCAACACGTAATGGTAGGGGTCGAGCAGTTGGAACTTCTTGAGCTTCTCGCGCGCCTGCACGAGGTCGATGGTGAAGTTCCCCTGGGAGACAAAAGTGCCCTCGGCCCGCAGGCCTTCGAGCAAATTTTCGAGCTCCGGATGGGGGCGAGCCATTCCGGAAAAGTTCGGTCTCTAGTCCGGCAGAGCCTCTTCTTCTTCGATCTCGGCCAGTTGCTCGAGATAGTCGTTGCTGGCCTCGTGCATCGCCACGATACGCTCGTGGGCGGCCAGGGCGAGCTGCAGCGAGTTGGCGATCAGCTCGTCCGAGCCACCCTTGGCGAACTCGCGCAGGGCCTCGATGGACTGCAAGAAGAGGTAGAGCCCCATCTGGGTCACCTCGACCAGCTCCTTGCCCTCGGGGAAATCCCACGGGGGCGGGTTGGCCTCGAGGTCCTCGAACCAGTCTTCGAGCTTGCTCTCGCATTCATCCAGCCGGAGCTCGAAATCTTCCAGCGGCACGTCGCCGCTGCGAAAGCGCGCGATCAGGTGGCTCAACAAAAAGTAGGGAGAGTCTCCGGCCATGCCGGGAGCTTCGCTGAGCCCGCCGCCGAAGCCTACTTACGCCGAGCCAGGTGGATGACCTGATTGGCTTTACCACCGGAGAGGGTTAGCTTGTCGCCCTCCAACTCGAGTTTAGCGGGCGCGGGCGGCTGGCCCGGGGCCATCATGACCAGCTCGTCCGGGGTCGCCGTGTAGGTGGCCAGCATGGCGGCGCTGGTTCCATCTTTGGATTGCGAGAACCAGTAAATCGTGCCGCGGTCGGTGAACTCGAACATGACCTTCGGCTCCCTGGTATCGGTCACGTCCCAAACGCCGATGAGGCCAAGCATGCCCGACCCGGACGGGCCCATCCGCGTGAACTTCCGCTCGGGCTCGTTCTTCTCGCGCAAGACGAGCTCGTCTTTGGCCGTGATCTCGTAGGCCAAGGACTGGGTTTCCTTTTTCCCTTTGCCGGCGGGGTAGGTCAACTCCAGCTTGCCGGGCTTGGGCTCGCTCCACGTCCCTCCCCGGAAGGCTGGTTTTCCGTCCTGGTCGGTGTAGAAGCCAACGTTGCCGTTGGTGGTGAGCTCGAGGTATCCGCGGGGGACACCGCCCGCATGCTCCCACCGTCCCACCAGGCCGCCGGGCTGGATTGCTTGCGTCGCACTGGCGAGGGGCGAGGGAGAGGTGGGGGTCGCGGGAGGGGCGCCGCAGCCGCTCGCGAGGCTGGCAAGCGCCAGGAGGACCAGAAAAGGCGTCTTCATGCGCGGCCGATTCGCCCTGGCCGGAGAAAATGCCTGGAGAAGCGAAGTCAGGCGCGTGAGAATGGCCGTGCTGTGGCTGGTCGGGATACTCTGGCTGCGGCCCGATTGGCCGGCGGCGCTGGTCTGGTTCGCAGCCCAGGTGCTGGTGCCGCTGGGAATGCCCGGGACATCCCGAATGAAGCGGCTCCAGCCGCTGGCGGCACTGGCCGTCGGGCTCAGCCTGTATGCCTACCAGGGCCCGCTCGCCGCGGGTCTGGCCGCGATCTGGCTGGTGTTTTGCGCCGCCCTGGCACTGGAAACGCTCCTGCGCCGTGAGCTCTGGCCGGCCGAGAAGCTCAGCGCCACGGCGGCGCCCGTCTACCTGGCCGTCGGAGCGCTCTGGCTCACGGCCTGGCGAGGCGGCTATCCCCTGTTCGGCTTCGCCGGGATCATCGTGGTGCTGACCGCCGCCCACTTTCACTACGCAGGTTGGGCGCTCTCGACCATCGCCGGAAAGCTGGCCGAGCGACGCCCGACCCGGGCCACGCGCGCCGCCGCCCTGGCCGTGCTGGCCGGTATGCCCCTGGTGGCGGCCGGCATCACCTTCTCGCCGCTGTTGGAATGGCTGGGTGCCTGGTTCATGGCCGCCGCCGCCGTCAGCGTGGCGCTGCTGCAGCTCCGCGAGGGGCGACCGTCAGGCGTCCTCTCGAGCCTGTGTTTGCTCGGCGGGATGGCCCTGGCCGTGGTCTACGCTCGAGCGGAATACCTGGGCCACGGTGATTTAGCGCCCATGCTACGCTATCACAGCACGCTGAACGCCCTGGGCTTCGCCTGGTTGGGTCTGCTGAATGCCCGGACCCTCAAGAAGGACGCTTGAAGACGCCGCTGCGACCCACCTCGCTGGCGGCGCCAGCGGTCTCGGCCCACAGCTCCTCGAGCGGAATGAACTTGCGGCTCTTGGAGTCGAAGGCCAGCACGCGACCGCTCTCCACTCGGTAATTCCAGGCGTGCAGCTGCACCGTGCCGGCGATCAAGGCCGAGGCGACCGACGGATGGGTCTGCAGATTCTGGATCTGCATCAGCACGTTGTTCTCGACCGCTTTGTCCAGCAGCTCCTGGCCTTTGAGATCGGGAAAGTTGTCGCGCAGGATCCGGTGGGTCGGGTCGGTGACCTCGAGCCACTGGGCCACCGCCGGCAAGGCTTTGACGTTCTCGGGCTGGAGGGTGGCCTTCATCACGCCGCAATCGGAGTGGCCGCAGACGATGATGTGGGGCACTTTCAGGGCCGCCACGGCATACTCCACGCTGGCCCCCACCCCGCCTCCGGCGGCTCCGTGGGGCGGCACCAGGTTGCCCGCGTTGCGCACCACGAACAGCTCGCCCGGCAGCACCTGGGTCATCATGTCGGGGCTCACGCGCGAATCGGAGCAGGTGATGAACAGCGCCTGGGGATGCTGACCGGAGGCCAGCCCCTCGAGGTATTGGCGCTGCGACGGCCAGATCTCGTTCTGGAACTTGCGAACTCCCTCAACGAACTTCTGCATTTTCGGCCTCCTTTGGTAATACGGCCTTCATCGAGTCGGCCAGAGTCTGACAAATGCGATCCAGCGGCAGGTCGTCCGGCTCCTTGCCGAACGGCTCCTGGATGTCCTCGGCCACCTGCTCGATGCCCAGCAAGAAATAGCCGACGATCAGCACCGCCGGGAAGATCCAGGGGCCGTAATCGAGCCCGATGGGCAGCACCAGCAGGTAGAACAGGATACAGCTTCGGATGAACGTTTCGTGCGAGCGGGTGACCGGGGTGTTGCGGATGCGCTCGCACCCACCCAGCACGTCCATCAGCGCGGCCAGCGACCGGTCGAGGAAGAGCCAGGCGGTAGTTTCGAGCTTCCAGCTCTGAATGCGCGTGTAGATGAGGTTGGCCACGTAGAGCGGCACGTGCGTCACCGGGGTGGCCGGGGCGGGAATCGGGAGCTTGTCCACGCTCGCTTCGCCGCGCAGGTGGTCGCGCAGGGCCGCGGCAAACGCGGCCAGATAGACCCCGATGACGGGTCCCTCCCCGGGCGGCGCGAGCTGGTGCACGCGGAGCGCCAGGGTGCGCGAGTCGTTCATCAGCTGGCCCCAGAGCTTGCGAGCCTCCCACCACCGCTCGTAAGAGGTGTTCGTGCGGAACACCAGCAGAAACCCCAGCACGACCCCGATCAGGGCGTGGACTCCGGTAGGAAACTCGATGTCGTGTCTGAGCAGGTGCTGCTCGATGTAAAGCGTGAGGGCGGTATAGAGGCCCAGACCCACCAGTGGCAACCACAAACGCCGCAACACGGGCGGAAACCGCAGTAAGTGGAAGAGCGCAAAGCGTTCCATCAGCGCGGCCCATTCCACCCGAAGGTTCCCGGCCCTGCCAGACGAAAGCCTGACCATCCATCGAGGAGGCCGTCTGTTCCCACCCAGCCTTTCGCCGCCAGCCCGCACGCGCGGCCTCATTCTGGGGAAATTCCTGCCCCCCCATCTGGGGCACGACTACCTGCTGCAGTTCGCACGGGCGGGCGTGGACGAGCTGATCGTCGTGGTGGCCAGCCTGCCGGGCGAGCCCCTCACCGGCGACCTTCGCCACGCCTGGGTTCGCGAGCTGGCTCCCTACGCCGATGTGCGCCACCACACCGAGGAGAACCCCAGCTACCCCCACGAGCACCCCGATTTCTGGGAGCTCTGGCAGGCCAGCCTCCGACGCCTGGTGCCCGAGCCGCTCGACCTGGTCTTTACCTCGGAGGATTACGGCGAGGAGCTCGCCCGCCGCCTGGGGGCGAGGCACGTCCCGGTCGATCCGGGCCGCGAGCGTTTCGCCGTCTCGGGCACGGCCGTCCGCGACGACCCTTACGGTCACTGGCAATTCCTGCCGCCTTGCGTGCGCCGGCACTACTGCCTGCGCGTGGCGATCGTGGGTCCGGAGTCGACCGGCAAGACCACGCTGGCGCGCCAGCTGGCCGAGCATTTCGAAACCCTGTGGGTGCCTGAATATGCCCGCGGCTTTCTGGACTGGCGGAACGCTCGGCGCGAGAACAGTGCGATTTGCCTGGTCGAGGACATCCCGCTCATCGCTCTCGGTCAGCGGGCCAGCGAGGAGGCCCTGGCCGGCCAGGCCAACCGCCTTCTCTTCTGCGATAGCGATCTGACGACGACACGCATCTGGAGTCGCCATTTCTTCGGCCAGGCACCCGAGCTGCCCGAGCAAAACTATGCCCTGACGCTGCTTTGCGATGTGGACGTGCCCTGGGTGCCCGATCCGCAGCGCGACCAGCCTCATCGGCGTGAGGAGTTCCTGGCGCTGTTCCAGGCCGAGTATGCTTCCCGGCGGCCCGCTCTCATCCGGGGAGACTTCGAGCAACGCCTTCAACAGGCCGTGCGACGGGTGGGGGAACTCCTTTTGTCCACCCAGAAGGTAGCGGGCAATGTTCCTTAAGCTCGAGGAGCTGCCCCGGGGAGGATTGCTGGTTACGGGTCCAGGGCTCAGGATGCAGGTGGGGGCCTATCCGGAGACCATCAAGGACACCATGCAGCTGGCCGAGGGCGTGCCAGACCTGTATCTGCTGCCCGATCTGCTCTTCGACACCGAGGCCGGGGTCAGTGCCGCCGAGCTCGAGTTTCCGCTCTACTACAACTTTTACGTGCAGCGCCGCAAGTTGCGCCTGTTGTGCCGCAAGGGCCAGGTGCGCCGCATTCTGAGGGTGCTTTGCGAGGCACTGTTCGGACCCCGCCGCCTCGAGCTCGAGCGCGAGTTCCCCGACGGCCGCCAATCGGCCGGATTTCCCGACCTCGAGCGCGAGATGTCGTTCTTCAAGAAGGATCCGGTGCTCGGCAAGCTGCGCCTGAAGCATTTCCTGAAGGTCCAGACGTTCGACGAGAACGACCGGATCGCGGTCGACGGGCACGTCATCGAGCGCGTCGCGGCCAGCTCCTACCGCGTGCAGTCGGGGGAGCAAACCCAGGAGGTGGTGTTCGGCTACCGCTCCGCCCGGCCACGCGCGGAGGAGGAATGTGCCCACCCGCTCTGGATGCCGCCCGTGTTCGGCATCACCGTGATCGGCAGCGGCCACGGCTTCGACGCCGCCACCTCCACCTCGGGCTTCATCCTGTGGGTAGACCAGAAGGGGGTCATGGTGGACCCTCCGGTCAACGCCACGGCCTGGCTGAAAGCCAATGGAATCAACAATCGGCTTATCCAGGACGTGGTGCTGACCCACTGCCACGCCGACCACGACTCCGGCACGATGCAGAAGCTCCTGGAAGAAGGGCGCGTGCGGCTGCACACGACCGAGACCGTGATGCAGAGCTTCCTCACCAAGTATTCCGCTCTGACCGATTTTACCCGGGCCGAGTTGCGCAGCCTTTTTGCTTTCCGGCCGGTGATCATCGGGCAACCGCTGCGCATCGGCGGCGCGATGTTCACGTTCCACTACACGTTCCATCCCATCCCCACGCTGGGATTCCATGTGGAGTACCAGGGCAAGGGCTTCGCCTACAGCTGCGACACGCTCTATGACCCGGTGCGCCTGGGCGACCTGCACACCCAGGGCTATCTCAGCCAGGAGCGCAAGCAGGCTCTGCTCGATTTCCCCTGGCACCTGGACGTGCTGTTCCACGAAGCCGGCGTCCCGCCCATCCACACGCCCATCGAAGTCCTGGCGGCGCTGCCCGAGGAGGTCAAGGCGCGGCTCTACCTGATGCACGTCTCCGAGTCGGCCATCCCCACCGACCAGGGCCTGCGCCTGGCTCCGCCCGGGCCCGAGCGCACCATCGAGATCCCGGTGGAGCCTCCCCAGACCAGCCTGGCTCAGAAGATGCTGGACGTGCTGGCGCACATCGACATGTTCCGCAGCATGCCGCTCGAGCGCGCCCACGAGTTCCTGCAGGTGACGCACTACCAGGAGCTGGATGCGGGCGACGTGCTCTTTCGCAAAGGGGAGCGAGGCGATCGTTTCTACATGGTGATGTCGGGCGAGGTGGAGATCACCCCCGATTCAGAGCACCGCTACATTTTTGGTCGTTACGACTACTTCGGTGAGCGGGCTCTCATTCTCCAGGAGCCCCGCGCCGCCGACCTGGTGGCGCGCACCGACGTGGAGCTTCTCTGGATGGACCGGCGCGATTTCCTGGGCTTCATCCGCGACACCAAGATTCCCGACCTTTTCCGGCGCCTGGCGGATAACCGCGTGCTGGGCTCCTGGCAGCTGTTCGACGCCAACCGCGTGCTGCGCCAGATGACCGCTCTGCAGAAGAACCAGCTCACGATCTTGCTCAACCACGACGAGGCCGCCGCCGGCGCCTGGCTTTTCAAGCCGGGCGACCCCGTGACGCGCTACTTTCTGGTCGATCAGGGCCACGTGCGCTTACTGTCGCCCGACGGGCACTCCATGCTGGTGGGGCGGGGCGGCCTGGTCGGAGAGCCCGATCGCTTCCTGAAAGTCGAGCGGCACCAGTTCGGAGCGCGAGCCGAGGAGAGCTGTCAGCTCTACCAGATCACCCGCGGCGACCTGGCGCGGTTTTTTCGCGAGAATCCGGGCACGCAGGTGCGCCTGCTGGATTCGATCCACGGGGTGCGCTACGAGCCCCGAAACCGCGTGGATGCGATCAATAAGGGCTTTCTTGGATCAGGACGAGACTATCCACGGACCTCTCCATCGCCTGCGAGTGCGTGAATGGCGTGACAATTCTTGTTTGTCCTCGCAGGTTACCGGGTAAGAATCGCCGAACTGGCGATAGGGCAAAGGTGTACCTGCAACAAACGAAGAATATTCACTGCTAGCCGATGGCACTCTCGCACGAAGAACAGGCCCTGGCGCGGGACCGGATCTTCCGGCTATTCCGCTTTTTGTCCGGATTGCAGCAGGCAGCTCATCCACCGAGGATCCACCTCAAGGATCACCCGTGGGGGCTGCGCATTTCCGACTTGCCCAAGCACCCCTGTCTCGTGGTCGGCCGCATCCCGGTCCCCACACCGGGTATAGACGATCCTTCCAGCGATTTTGTTCTCAAGGTCCGCCGTCCCACTCCCCCGGCCCGGCCCGAAGCGGCCACTCCGGCTGATCGCGGCGCCCGTCAGCTCTTCGACCGGCTGCTCGAAGTCTGGCGCCTGCTCGAGCGCGAATCGGATCGTTATGAGCTGATGTTCGGCCAGGCCGTGCTCGCCTGGACCTCGGGCAAAGGAACCGTTTACCATCCCCTCGCGGTCTGGAGCCTGTCGATCGACTTCAACCCCGAGATCCCCGAGTTCACTCTGCGCGAGGCCGACCGGGGCGCCGAGCTATACAGCGCCGTGCTGCACTGGTCCGGCGTCGACGGCAATCGCATCGGCAGCTGCCGACGCTTCCTCGAGGCGCACACCTACGAGGCGGGCTCTCAGGTGCTGCTCGAGGGGCTCGCCAAGATCCTGGGCATCAACTACGTCGGCCCTGGCGGTCTGGCCACGCCTCCCCAGGGTCGCCCCTGGCTGGCGTCCGAGGCCGTGGTTTACCTGGGGCAGCGCCATCTGGGCCTGACGCAAGCCATCGAGGGCTTCCTCGAGATCCTGCCCAACCTGAAAGAGCTCCCGCCCGCTCTGGTGCGGATCGTCGGCATCGAGGACCGGGCTCCGGGTCGCCAGACCGACCGGCCCTTCGAGCTGCTCTACACGCTGCCATCCAACCCCGAGCAAGAGCGCGTCGGCGAACGTCTGGACAAGATGGGTTGCGTGCTGGTCCAGGGACCGCCCGGAACCGGCAAGACGCACACCATCGCCAACCTGATCGGCCACCTGCTGGCCGAGGGAAAGACCGTGCTGGTCACCTCGCACACGACCAAGGCCCTGCGCGTGCTGCGCGGCATGGTTTCGCCCGCTCTCCGCCCGCTTTGCGTCAGCGTGCTCGACAACGACCAGGAGAGCCGCGAGCAGCTGGAGATCTCGGTCAAAGGCATCGTGGACCGCTTCACCCACAGCGACCCCGAGGAGATGACCAAGCTGGCCGACAGCTACGAGCGGCGGCGCACCGAGCTCAAGGACCGCCTCCGCCAGGCCGAGCAGCGCTTGCTCGACTCGTGCCGCCAGGAGTACAGCACGGCAGGGCTGCTCGGCAGCGAGGCCATCCACCCGGTCAACGCGGCTCGCGCGGTGGCCGAGGGGCGGGGAGCCCACGACTGGATTCCCGGCTCGGTCGAAGGCGGCGCGCCGCTTCCGCTCAGCGTGGAGGAGATCGCCGAGCTGTACGGCTTCCACGACCAGTTCACCACCATCGACGAGAAGGAGCTGGCCGGCAACCTGCCGCCGCTCGATCGCATCGTCTCCGAGAACCGGCTGCGCCACATGCTGGAGCTGGAGGGTCGCCTGGGCCCCAACCCGAGCGATCCGGGCGTCATCTGGGCCAACGACCAGCAAGACCCCGAAGATTTGCAGTCGCTGCTCAAGGTCACCCGGGCCGCGCTGGAGTCGTTGTCGGGCGCCGAGCCGTGGTTCCTCGACTGCGCCTGGTCGGTGCGCGTGGGCGAGGAGTACCGCCAGTCGTGGGAAGACCTGGCCGACTACATCGAGAAGGTCGTGGCCGAGACCGCTTCGCTCGAGCGGCGCGTGTTCCAGGCCGGGCCGGTGCTCAACACCGACATGCCCGACGCCGAGGCCGAGAAGATTTGCACCGCGCTGATCGCGCTGGTCGAGTCGGGGCGCTCGGTCGGGTGGCAGCAGACGCTGCTCAAGCCCAACTGGAAGAAGTTCCTCGACTCGGCCCGGGTGGACGGCGCGCGCCCCAGCACGCTGGACCACTTCCAGGCCCTGCACGCCTTACTGCAGTTGCGCATTCGCCGCGAAGGCCTGCGCCGTCGCTGGGACCGCCAGATGACGGGCCGCGGCGTGCCTTCGTCGGATCAGCTGGGCGAGCACCCCGAGGCCGTGTGCCAGCAGTACGCCCGCCAGATTCGCCTGGCGCTGAACTGGCTGGTCGAGTTCTTCGGTCCCATCGAGAAAGCTCTCAAGAAGTGCTCGGTGGCCTGGGACAAGGTGCTCGAGGCCGTGGCGCCCAGCGCCGAGCAGGGCGGCGAGCTCTTGCGCATCAAAACCGCGCTGGCGCAGGTGGTCGAACCCGGCATCAACCGCCGCATGGACCAGCTGGAATGGCGTCCGCTCTTTGCGCGCTTCCAGATGATGCTGGACTATCTCAACGAGAATCCGTCCACCCAGAATCCCACCACGCTGGGCTACAAGATCAAGAAGGCGGCCAACGATCGCGACGCCCAGGCCTATTCGGCGGCCTGGAACCGCGTGGCCGACCTCACCCGCCACGTCGAGAAGTACGAGCGCCGGCGCGACCTCTTGGAGCGCCTGCGCGTGGCCGCCCCCGATTGGGCGGCGGCGCTGCAGACCCGCATCCCGCCGCACGACCAGGGCAAGCCTCCGGGCGATCCACTGCGCGCCTGGAAACACAAGAGCTGGGAGCTCGCCCTCAAAGCGATCGGTCAGGAAGACCTCGACGAGTTGCACAAGGAGTGCACCCGCCTGCGCGACGCGTTGCAAGAGACCTCGGTGCGCTACGTCGAGAACCAGGCCTGGGCCGCCCAGCTGCGACGCACCGGCGTGCGCCAGCAGCAGGCCCTGGTCGGCTGGCTCGACCTGATGCGCAAAGTCGGCGCGGGCACCGGCAAGCGCGCCGCCGAGCTGCGCGCGACCGCCCGCGAGTCGCTGGCCGAGTGCCGCGAGTCGGTGCCGGTCTGGATCATGCCGCTCTCGCGCGTGGCCGAAAGCTTCCAGCCGGGCCAGTCGGCCTTCGACGTGGTCATCCTGGACGAGGCCTCCCAGTGCGACCTGCGCGGTTTGACGGCGCTGGCTCTGGGCAAGCAGGTCCTGGTCGTGGGCGACCACCAGCAGGTATCGCCCGAGGGCGTGGGGCAGGCCCAACACTTCGCCAAGGCGCTGTCGGACGAGTTCCTCTCCGACATCCCCAACCGCGAGCTTTACGACGGCACCACCAGCGTCTACGACCTGGCGCGTCAGTCCTTTGGCGGCTCGCTGCGCCTGCTGGAGCACTTCCGCTCGGTGCCCGAGATCATCGCGTTCTCGAACGCGCTCTGCTACGACTACGAGGTGTTGCCGCTGCGCGAGGGCTACGGGGTCAAGGTCACGCCGCCCACGGTCAGCCATTACCTGCAAGAAGCCAGCTCCGACCGCAAAGTCAACGAGCCCGAGGCGCTCGAAGTGGCCTCGCTGCTCGTGGCGGCCACCATGCAGCCGGAATATGCCCACTGCACGATGGGCGTGGTGACGCTGGTGGGCGACGACCAGGCCAAACTGATCGATCGACTGCTGGTGCAGCATCTGCCGCTCACCGAGTATCGCCGGCGTCGCATCGTGTGCGGTAACGCCGCCCAGTTCCAGGGCGACGAGCGCGACGTGATCTTCCTGTCGATGGTGGACGCGCCCGAGGGCGAGGGCCCCGTGGCCATCCGTCGCTCCGACGTCTTCGTGAAGCGCTTCAACGTGGCCGCCAGCCGCGCCCGCGACCAGATGTGGGTGGTCCACTCGCTCGATCCGATGAAGCACCTCAAGCAGGGCGACCTGCGCGAGATGCTGATCCGCTTCGCCCGGGACCCGTCGACGCTGGCCCCGCCCTCGCCCGACCTCGAGCGCGAGCGGGTGGTGGGCGGTCCCAAGAGCGATTACGAGTTCCATCAGAAGGTCGGCGAGTGGCTGCGGAAGGCCGGCTATCGGGTCAACATCCACCAGCCAGTCGGCTCCTACCAGCTCGATCTCATCGTGGAGGGCAAAGGTGGCCGCGTGGCCATCAAGTGCTACGGCGAGAGCGAGTATCCGCCCGAGAAGCTGCCGGCCGACATTTACCGCGAGGTGGTGCTGACCCGCATGGGCTGGCGTTTCATCCGCCTGCGCGGCTCGCTCTACTTCCTCGATCCCAAGGCCGAGATGGCCTCGGTCTTCAAGAAGCTCGAGGACCTGGGCGTGGATCCGTTCGAGCTGGATGAGGCTCCCGGCGAGGAGCGGGCCGAGGCGGGCCGCAACCTGCTCGAGCGCGTCACCTCGCTGGCCAAGAAGCTGCGCAACCAGTGGGGCGGTCAGGTTCCCGACACGTCGTCGATGGAGCTGACCTCCCAGATCAAGGGTCCCATCGCGCACGAGGAAGAGGAGGGGGCGCACGCCGCCTCCGAGACCCCGGCGTTCGCCATGCCCGAGCACGCGGTGGAGCCGTCCATCGAGGTCCCCGGCGCCCCCTCGTTCGAGGCGGGCCCGCCCTCGTCGGTCGGTCCGGCGGTGAAGACGCCGTCGTTCGCGCCGCCGCCGTCCGGCTCGGTCAAGCCGCCCAGCTCGGGCCTGGTGGAGACCACCCGGCTGCCGTCTCCGCTGGTCAAGCCGCCCACGGCCCCGGTCACTCCGCCGACCGTCAAGCCGCCCACGACTCCCGCGACGTCTCCCCTGACGTCGGCGGTCAACAAGCCCTTGAGCAGCACTCCGCCCGGTGGCCCCAAGCCGCCGTCGTCGTTGAGCTCTTTTAGCAACAAGCCGCTGGGCGGGCTGCCCACCGGCAACAAGCCTCCGGCAGCCACCATCGGCGGCAACAAGCCCTTGAGCTCCTTGCCCGGCAAGCCTCCCACCCTGCCCAACGTGCGACCCGGCACCGGCGCTTCCACGCCTCCGGGTGCACCGCCGCCCAGCTCCGAGCCGGTTGAGGACGCTCCACCCGTTTCCTTCGAGGACGAGGTCGGCGGCGTGGGCGTGCCCAACACCGAGGAGGAAGCTCCCACCCCGGCCCGCTCCACGCGCACCGAGTTCGGGGCCGCTCCGCGCACCGAGTTCCCCGCCCCCGACAGCGGCGAAGGCCAGAAGGGAGCGCCCACCACGCCTTTCGGCACGGGGCGCCGCCCGATCTTGACCAAAGCCGACCCGGATCGCCAGGGACCCAAGCCCCCCGAGTAGGCGGGAACCAATCGTCTCTTCGAGCTGTTAAGCTGTTATCATGCTTATCAGAATCGGCATCGTCATCGCCATCGTCGGGCTGTTTCTCCTGTGGCAGCGCCACGCCAACCTCAAGGCGCAGGAGCGCACGACGACCTTCCCGGTCCAGAAGTCCGACGAGGAGTGGAAGAAGCAGCTCTCCGCCCAGCAGTTCCACATCCTGCGTCAGCGGGGCACCGAGCGCGCCTTCACGGGCAAGTACTACAACAACCACGACGAGGGTCGCTACCTGTGCGTCGCCTGCGGGCAGGTGCTGTTCGACAGCCAGCACAAGTTCGATTCGGGGACGGGTTGGCCCAGCTTCTGGCAGCCGTTCCGCCTCGGCAGCGTGGCCGAGGAGTCCGACACCGGCTGGGGGATGACCCGCACGGAGGTGCTGTGCGCCAACTGCGGCGGGCACCTGGGGCACGTCTTTCCGGACGGCCCGGCGCCAACCAACCTGCGCTATTGCATCAACTCGGCCTGCCTGAAGTTCGAGGCTAGTCGATAGGGCGGGGTTTCGTCCACCAGCGCGTGAGCTGACGCTGGGCGTCGGCCCAGTGCGTGTCCTTCTGCAGCGCGAGCTCTTTGTACTCGCCGCCCGGCGCCCAGAAGGCCGGGATCTCCAGGGTCAGGCCGTGCGCGCCGGTGTGCGACGCGTGGTGGTGCTCCTCGATGACGGCGTCGTCGATCGACTGCATCAGGCCGGTGGCGGCCGACTTCAGGCGCTGGTCCTGAATGCCTTCGTGCCCGGCGATGCGCTCCGCCCAGTCATAGGCGTCTTTGTGGCCCTCGAAGCTCTGGGTGCCCCAGGTGACCTTCTTGAGCTTCCAGACCGACGTGTCGGTGGCCAGGATGGCCTTGCTGAACTCCTCGAGCGAGTTCTTGACCTGACCCATCCGGGTGAGGTCGGTGGCCGACAGGGTCTGGATGCAGTCGTCGTAGGCGGCCGTGCCGGCCACGATGCCGCGCGCCAACTCCTCGGGCGAGCAGTCGACACGCAGGCTGAGGCGCTTCTGGACGTCGGCCGCGCCGCCCTTGGCGAGCCAGGAATGCTTGCCGCCGAGCCACTGGTCGTAGGTCCAGCCGGCGCCGCCCTCGGTTTTCTGCGAGGCGATCAGGTAGTTGGCGCGGTCCTTGAGCTCGTAGGCCACTTCGGTACCGGCCATGTTGCAGGCGTCGAAGCCGAGGATGTCCAGCTTGACGCCGGTCCTGGCTTCGGCGTCGGCCAGGCCTTTGTGAATCTCCTTGAGGCTCATCCAGCCGCCGGCGCTCACGTCCTGGCAGGCACCCTTGTAGCCGTCGCCGTGGTCGGAGATGACCAGCATGTAGTGCTCGGCCGGATAGTTCTTGACGCCCCACTCGATGAAGTCGGTCAGCGTCTTGGGGTCGGACATGTTGATTTCGCCGCCCTCTTCGACCGAGGGCGAGGCGATGCCCTTGTTGGCGTCGGGCTGGAGCAGGATGCGGCGCATTTGCCGGCCGGTATCCACCTGGACGACCAGATTGGTGTTTTCGTCCGACCCGACCTTCTCCATCTCGTCGATGTCGTCGAGCATGAAGCTCTGCAGGTTGTTATCGGCAGCCGAATACTGCAGGATGGTCCATTTCTTCTTCTCCTGCGGGACCACGGGCAGGGTGGCGGCGGTTACGTTCACGACGAGACTCCTCAAAATCTGGGTATTTCTGTACGCCCAGAGGATAGAGGGGGGACCAGCGGGTTAGATGAAATGTTTGTTAACAAGCTTATGGAAGTGCTGATCGTCCACGGAGACCTTGTTCACCAGCCGGTCGAGGTGATTGTCAACGCCTGGAACCGGAATGTTCTGCCATGGTGGCTCTTGTTACCGCAGGGCGTGGCCGGCGCCATCAAGCGCGAGGCGGGCACCGAGCCCTTCCGCGAGGTAGGCAAACACGGACCCATCCCTCTGGGAGGGGCGGTGCTGACCGGCGCGGGGAAACTGCCCTACCGGGGCATCATCCACGTCGCCGGCATCAACCTTTTGTGGCGTGCCAGCGAGCGCTCCATCACCGACAGCATTCACAACGCCATGGCCCTGGTCGACCAGCACGGTTTTCAGTCCGTCGCGTTCCCGGTGCTCGGCTCGGGCGCGGGCGGCTTTACCGAGGAGCGGGCTCTGGAGCTGATGCGGGGCGAGTTCGAGAAGCTCGAGTCCCAGGCCGAGGTGCGCATCATCCGCTACCTCAACATTCCTCTGAACCCCATCCTGATGCCGCTGGAAGAGCCCAGCGTGGCGCCGGCTTAGATCCTCGACAGCGTGCGCGACCAGCGCTCGAGCATCTCGCGCAGTTGCTCCGTCTTCACCGGCTTGCTCAGGTAGTCGTTCATGCTCGCTTCCAGGCACCGCTCGCGGTCTCCCTGCAGGCAGTGAGCGGTCATGGCGATGATGACCGGCCCGCGGTCGCCGAGTCGGCGACGGAGCTCGGCGGAGGCCTCGTAGCCGTCCATCTGGGGCATCTCGCAGTCCATCAAGACGATGTCGAAGGGGCCTTCCTTGGCCAGCGCCTCCTCGCCGTGGGCCGCCAGCTCCGGATGCAATCCCAGGCGCTCGAGCTGCCGCTGGATCACCGCCGAATTCATGGCGTTGTCCTCCACCACCAGCACCCGCAGGTCGGTCGGCAACTGGTCGGGGTGCAACCCGGCCCGCGTCAGACAGGCGGCCAGGGCGGTCTCGTCCACCGGTTTGCTCAGGCACTCCGCGATCCCGGCCGCGGCCAGCTCGGCCTCGGACGGGGCCGCTTGCCCGGCCGGCAAGAGCAGGACCCAGCGGGCGCGGCCGGTCAGGCCGCGACAGGCCTCGAGCCCATCGCGCTCGGGCAGGGAGCGATCCAGCAAGACGAGCTCGACCGCATCGGTCAGGCTCGCCGGGTCGAGGTCGCCCGTCCCGACCGCCTCGCAGCCGAGGTGCTGCAGCTTCTGCAACAGGATGTCACGCTGGGCCTGGTTGTCCTCGACCACGAGAATGGGCGCCACCGCCTGCGGGGCCGTCGTGGCCGAGGGAGCCAGGCGGGCCGTGAAACGGAACGTCGCCCCGTGGCCCGGCTCGCTTTCGACCCAGAGGTCGCCGTCCATCAGCCGGACGAGTTGCAGGGAGATCGCAAGTCCCAGCCCGGTGCCGCCGGCCCGCTGACCCTCCTGGGTCTGGAAGAAGGGAGAGAAGAGCTGGCCCTGGTCTTCGCGCGAGATCCCCGGACCCGTGTCGGAGACCTCGAAGCAGAGCTTGTCGTCGGCGCGCGTGACCAGCACGCGCACCCACCCCTGGCGGGTAAACTTGAGCGCGTTGCCAATGAGGTTCGTCAACACCTGGCGCAGGCGCCCGGGATCGCCCACCACCTTCCGCGGAACGTCCTCGGCCAGCCGGCCCGAGAGCTCGAGCCCGCGGGTCAGCGCCTGCCCCTGGAGGAGCGCCAGGACGGCCTCCAGCGTCTGCTCGAGGTCGAACTCGATGGATTGGAAGCTCAACAATCCGGCCTCGATCTTGGAGAAGTCCAGGATGTCGTCCAGGATCGTCAGCAGCGACTCGGCGCTGGAGTGCACCGTGCCCGCCAGCCGGCGCTGGTCCTCGTCGAGCTCGGTCTCCATCAGAAGCTCGGTCATGGCGATGACGCCGTTCATCGGGGTGCGGATCTCGTGACTCATGTTGCGCAGGAACTCCGACTTTTGCCGGGCCGAGTGCAAGGCCGCGTCGCGGGCGCGGGACAGCTCGGCCAGAATGGTTTCCCGCTGGGTCATGTCACGCTTGATGCCCACGAAGCAGACCGGCTTGCACTCGGCATCGTAGACCGTGAAGGCGGACAGCTCCAGCGGCCGAGTGGTGCCGTCCTTGGCCCGGCTCATCGCGGTCGTGCGGCAGGTTCCGTGGGCCGCCAGCTCGCTGCCGATCTGCCCGAAGGCCTCGTCGCCCAGGTGGATGGACGGCGTTTGCCCGTCCAGCTCGCGATCCGAGTAGCCGAGCAACTGCGCGTGGGCGTGATTCTGCATGAGGTATTTCCCCTCCAGATCGATCACCGCGATGGCGTCGTTGGAGTTGTGGTAGATCTGCTCGAACAGGGTCAGGCGCTCGCCGGTGGCCCGCGTGTGGGTGACGTCCACGGCCAGCAGGTTGGCCATGATGACCTCGCCGTCACGGAGGACCGGACCGATCGTGCCCTGATACCAGGCGGTCGAGCCCCGCGCCCCCACGCCCTCGGCTTCGTAGCAGACCCACTCCGACTGCTCGAAGACCTGGGCCAGCTTGCCCAGAAACATCTCGTGGTAGGCCGCGCCCACGAAGTCGAGCACCGAGTGCTCCAGGACCTGCTCGCGGGTATAGCCCGGCAGGAGCAAGTTGCAGAACAAGATCTTGCCCTGGCGGTCGAGCGACAACACGAACCCTGGCACCTGGGTGACCTCGGGCTTCCAGATGGCCAGGCGCGTGCCTTCGCCCATGTCCATCATCTGGAGGCCGGGCGTGGGTGGGATGCGCTCTCCGAAACGGCTCTTCCAGGCCGTATTGGCCACCTGGATGTGGCCCTCGTGATCGACCAGGGCCTGGGGCTCGGGATGGGCTTCCAACATCGCAAGCAGCAATTGGCGCATAGATGGATTATAGCACGCGGGACCGAACCAACTCGGAGGATGATCGATGAGATCTTGAAGAACACTCGGCGTATCGCGGTGATCGGTTACTCCGATCGTCCCGAGCGCGCCGGACACTACGTACCTGCCTACATGCAATCGCACGGATACGAGCTCGTGGGCGTCAATCCCCGCCTCGAGGGCCAACCTGGCGTGGTGGCGACGCTGGGCGAGGTGCAGCCCCCACCGGACCTGGTGCTGGTCTTCCGCCGCAGCGAGGACGTGCCCGGGCACAAGGCCGAGCTGCTGCAGGTCCGCCCCCGCTACGTCTGGCTCCAGTCCGGCATACGCCACGACGAGACCGCGCGCGAGCTCGAGCAAAACGGCATCGGCGTGGTCCAGGACCGCTGCCTGATGGTGGAGCACCGCAACCGGGCTACTTAGGAGCGACCTCGCGCATATAGCGTTGCAGGTAGCCGGCCAGCACTTTGCGCTGATCGGGAGCCACCGCGTAAAAGGACACGGAGTGCAAGAACCGCTTCTCGACCGGTATGACGCTCAGGACCTTCCCCTGGAAGCTCAGTCCCTTGAACTCGGCGCCCTGGAAGATCAGCTTGATCTCGCGGCCTTTCATGATGGGGTCGCCGGTCTCGATCTGGGCACCCCCCATGGAGACGCCCACGACCTTTCCGGAAGCCTGCATGTCCTCGGCCAGCAAAAGGCCGGGCGTGGCCACCTGCACGCGGATGCTCTGGCGCCTTTCCTTGAGGCTGTCAGGGGTGAAGCCGGCATCTTCGAGCACGAATTTGACCCACGACTTGGCCATGTTCTGGGGAGGCTCGTCGTAGTTGAGGCCCACGGTGGTCTCGAAGGTCTTCTTGCTCTTGACGGCCCAGATGACGACGACTTTCACGCGCATCCAGGGCACGCCGGGCAGCTCGCCCGGATACTCCACGAAGAACCTCGCGCCTCTGGTCAGGTTCTCATAGCTCCGCAGCTTGAGCCCCCCGGGACCGATGTCGGTGATGACCGCCTTGAAGTCGCGGTCGAGCTGGTCTTTGACCGGCAGGTGGCAGACCACGTCGAGATAGACCTTGCGGCGGACGATCTGTCGCCGCTCGTCCGTGCCGGGGCCTTTCTTGAGGCCGAGCCAGCTCAGCATTACCAGACGCTTACGACCAGCTTGCGCCGGTGCGGCTGCTCACGGTGCTCGAAGAGGTAGATTCCCTGCCAGGTGCCCAGGGCCAGCTTGCCGCTCTGCACCGGGACGTTCAGGCTCACCTCGGTGAGGGCGCTCTTGATGTGGCTGGGCATGTCATCGGGACCCTCGGCGGTGTGCCGGAAATAGGGTTGATCGGGGGGCACCAGGCGCTCGAAGAAAGCCTCGAGATCCTGGCGCGCCGTCGGATCGGCGTTCTCCTGGATGCACAGACTGGCCGAGGTGTGGCAGATGAAGACATTGCACATCCCGTCCCCCACGGGGCTGGACGAGACGACCTCGCGTACCTGACGGGTGATCTCGTGCAGTCCCTTGCGGTTTGTGTCAAATTCAAGTTTCTTGGAGTAAACCCCCATTTGTTGAGGATTCTGAACAGATCGGGCTTCCCCCTGCCGGCAGGATGGTGGCGGTGCGGCGGCGCACATGCGGCCTGAGACATAGACAAACGGAGGGACCAGGCCATGGCACAGACCGGAACAGTTGTCGACATCAAGGATCGCGGCTATGCGAATGCGGAGATTCTCGTCTCCACCGACTGGGTGGCCGAGCACCTGAAAGATCCCAAGATCCGGATCGTCGAGTCCAACGAGGACATGCTGCTGTATCCCTCCGGGCATATTCCGGGCGCGGTGCAGATCGATTGGACGGCCGATCTCAACGACCCGATCAACCGCGATTACATCGACGGTGAGCAGTTCGCGGCCCTGATGCAGAAGAACGGCATCACGCCCGAGACCACGGTGGTCTTCTACGGCGACAAGAGCAACTGGTGGGCCTCCTACGCCCTGTGGGTCTTCCGCCTCTTTGGCCACCAGAACGCCAGGCTGATGGACGGCGGGCGGCTCAAGTGGGAGAAGGAGGGCCGCGAGATGACCCGCGAGGTGCCCAAATACGAGGCCGCCGACTACCCCGTGCCCCGGCGCGATGACACCAGGATTCGCGCCTTTCGCGACCAGGTGCTGCAGCACGTCAAGAGCGGCAAGAAGCTGGTGGACGTGCGCTCCAACCCCGAGTTCACGGGCGAGCGCCTCCACATGGAAGACTACCCCAACGAAGGCGCCCTGCGCGGCGGCCACATCCCGGGGGCCAAGAACGTGCCCTGGGCCCGCGCCGTCAACACCGAGAACGGCACCTTCAAGACGGCCGCCGAGCTGCGCGACATTTACGAGAAGGAGCAGGGCCTGAGCCAGAACGACGACGTGGTGGTCTACTGCCGCATCGGCGAGCGCAGCTCCCTGACCTGGCTCGTATTGACCGAGTTGCTGGGCTACCCCACCGTGCGCAACTACGACGGCAGCTGGACCGAGTGGGGCAACGGCGTGGGCCTCCCGATCGAGAAGCCGTGACCGAGAAACTCGAGGAGCTGCTCGAGGTCTTCTCGGGCATCTCGGACCGGGGCGAGCGCGCCGAGTTGCTCATCGAGCTGGCCGACCAGTTCCGGGAGGTGCCGGAGCGCATCGCCACGCGGCCGTTTCCCGAGTCGCACCGGGTGCAGCGCTGCGAGTCGGAGGCCTATGTCTGGGCCGAGCCGCAGGACGACGGGGGGCTGAAATACCACTTCGCGGTCGAGAATCCCCAGGGGATCTCGGCCAGGGCGATGGCCGTCATCCTCGACGAGGCGTTATCGGGCGCCTCGCCTGAGGAGGCCGAGAAGGTGCCCACCGATATCTGCTTCACGTTCTTTGGCAAGGACCTCAGCATGGGTAAGGGCCAGGGCCTGATGGGTATGGTCACCCTGTTGAAGGGGCTGGCCAAACAGTACGCCCTGGCCCGGGATCGCTCGTCGCAGTAGGGGGAAATGGCGGTCGGCCCGTCGTATTTCATGCAGACCGTGGATTTTGTCAACAGTCTCGGTAGCCCCCACCTTCTCTCGGCCCAGAGCGGCCGTATGCAGGGCACGTTCAACGGCCCTCCCGATCAGTTCAAAGCCAGCGTCCCCGACGATGTGGTCGGACTGAGCCGCATGAAGAGCGCCCGGGCGATGTTTGCGGGCGAGCTGCCGATCGGCGAGTCCGAGGGCACCGGGCTGGCGGCCAACCTCTCCCGCGTGGACACCGGCGCCCTGCGCTTTGCGGTCAACGAAGGGCTGCTCTTCGTGGTGGTGCGTCCGGGCGATGACATCAACGACGCCAGGGTTTTGCGCAATCAAGACCTGAACGCTTTCCGCGAGCAGATTCCCGAGCTGGCCAAGCTGACCGCGGCCGTGCACGAGCACCAGGCGCAGGCCCGCGAAGGGCTGGCGGCCGACCGCAAGAGCTACCGCATCGCCTTGAGCAACCTCTTGCACCAGACCGAAAAGCCCCTGTCGACCTACCAGCCCGATCCCCACAAGATCCTGTTCCCGGGCGCTCCCGTCGACTCGCTTCTCAACCAGGATGCCGTCACGCTCGAGGGCATGGCCATCGCGCGCGGCGCCCGCACACCCGAGGAGAAAGCTACCTTCATCGAGCTCATCCAGGCTCTCAACGGCGACCGCGTGCAGGCCGCGCAGGCCGACACGATGAGCCAGATCGCCTCCAACCTGGAGGCGTTCCCCGAGTACCGCGACAAGCTGCTGGCGGACAAAGGCGCCCACCCCGACCAGATCCCGGTCGACCCGCTCAAGCACACCATCCTTTTGCCCGAGCTCTACTACTACGGTGAGCCGGGCGATCGCAAGCTGCTCGACCGCTACGACTTCGACGCGGTGCAGATTTGGCACGGCGAGACCGGTAAGGTGGTCGACCGGCATGCCGACCCCGATGCGATGGGAGCCAACGGCGAGCTGTTCCCTTACGGTGGCGTCAACCGCATCCTGATTCGCGACCGCTGTCTCAATGGCGATCGCACGGCCATCCATGAGTTTGCGCACGGGCTCGACTTCTTGCTCGAGCAGAAAGTGCCCGATTGGTACAAGGGCTGGAAGAACGAGCTGCAAGTGGCTTTGCACCTCGGTCGTCAGCGCGATACGATCACCGATTACGCCAAGGCCAACGAGCGCGAATATCTGGCCGAGGGGATGGCCTTCTACTTCCTACAGGGAGACAAGCTGAAGGAAACGGACCCGACCCTTTTCAGGCTCGTTCATCAGATGCTGCAAGTGGCCAACCAGCTCGGCGGCGTCAACGCGGAGCTGGAGAAAGGCCACCTCACGCAACTGGCCGGCGCCGAGACCCAACTTCAGAACGCGCTCAAAATGGCCCGCGAAACTCCGGAGTCGTCCCGCACCGAGCTGCTGAAAGCTTCGGACCAGTTGCGCCAGATGGGGGCGGCCGCGGCCGCCAAGACCGGCCTGGAGACGGCACAGCAGATGCTGCAGTGCGGCATCCTGGCAGGAGGCGTGGACGTGGTGCTGGCGCACGTTCTGAAGGCCCGTCCGGCGGATGAGCAACTCGCGAAGGCCGCCACGCTAGAGCCGATCGCGCAGTCGTACCAGGCGAGCGAGGTGGGTCAGGAGGTGGCCCACGGGAAGCCTCGCGCTGGCGAGGAGTTCCAGGAAGCTTATCTGGCGGGGGCTGCGCTGGCCTTCAAGATGATTCAGGGCGGTCCCAAAGACTCCACTACGTAGCCCTCGGGGTAAGTCGGACGCCGCATTTCCGTGCGCCGACGCGGCGTCTTCCGTGTCGGGAAGAATCGAAGCGCCAAACCCCTCAGCCTCAAAGCCAATTCGGTGACGCGGCGTAGCCACGTCGGCGGGCGAGGGAACCCGAAGGCGTCGAGCAGCGGGTCGTCCATCATGGCGTAAATCAACGTCCTCACCAGCGACTTCGGAGCCCAGGGAAACCAGCTGACGAACAGCTCGCGGGTGGCCACGCCGACCTGGTGGTTGGCCTCGGTGTAGCGGTAGTGCCGGGCCTCGTAGTCGCGGTTGAAGCGCTCGAAAACGTCCGGGTCGGCGGGGATGTCCTTGATCGCCATCCGACGTCCGACCTCGCGCCAGAACTCGAAGTAGGCGCGCCGCTCGACGGCCGAGAGCGGTCGCCAGCCGAAGCGCGCGTTCCAGCGGATCGGCTCGTAGATGAACGTGCTCAGCACGTAGAGAAAGTCGTCGTTGGAGATGTCGAAGCGCCCGTGCAGCTGGTTCATCCGGCGCAGGGCGCGCTTACCTCGTTCCGAGGTGTAGCCGTTCTCGACCATCTCGCTGATGATCAGGTCCGTGTCGTCGTAGCGTTTCCGCGCGCGATTCGTGAACTCGCCGGTCCGGTGCAACAGCTCGCTGATCGAGGGGACGCAAAACGTGCGAAAGAGCGCGAACTCGAGCGCGCGTGTGGTGTCCCAGGGAAAGTCGTAGCAGGTCGAGAGCTGCATGATGCGCTCGTGATCGCGCACCGGGTCGAGCTTTTCGATTGCCTTTTGAACGTCGAAGCGAGACATTCTCCCCCACCAGCCCCAGAATGACCACCAGTCTCCGAAACCAGGCCATTCGGCGCGTGAAGACCGGCGAACCTGCCCGCCAGCTTTTCAGGCTTCTTTCAGAGCGGTTAACTCCGGGTTCACAAATCGGCAACCCATGACCAAAGGCGTCAGGGTAAGGTTCTCGGGCAATCACAACTCGGAGGTCCCCCGTGAACGTCTCCTCCCTGGCAACCAGGCCTCAAGACGCCTGCTCCTTCCACCGGCGCGCTCTGGCTGGCATGAAGCCCGCGCCGGACTTCGTGCCGGGCCGCGCGGAAGACGGGGTGGGGGACCCCTACTTTCCGGGCCTCGGGAATCCGGGTTACGACGCCCAGCACTACACCATCGATGCCAAGGTGGACGTGCAGGACAACAACATCGACATGAAGACCAAGATGGAGGCGGTGGCGACCCAGGAGCTGCCGAGCTTCAACCTGGACTTCCAGGGCTTCGAGATCACCAACGTGACGGTCAACGGCGCGCAGGCAAAGTTCAAGCGCGAGGGCCGCGAGCTGGTCATCCAGCCCGAGGCGCCCCTGGCCGCGGGCTCCAAGTTCGAGGTCGGCGTCGACTACCACGGCCGTCCCAAGCCCTACCACTCGCCCCACGCCCCCATCCCGCTGGGCTGGAACCACCGCGGCGACTCCACCTACGTGCTGAGCGAGCCGGACGGGGCCTCGAGCTGGATTCCGGTCAACGACCACCCCACCGATAAGGCGACCTACAGCTTCAACATCACCGTGCCCAAGCCGTACACCGCCGCGGCCAACGGAACGCTGGTCGAGACGAAGCCGGGCTTCGACGCCGAGAAGGGCGTGGAGACGAGCACCTTCCATTTCGAGACCAGAGAGCCGATGGCGCCCTACCTGGCCACGGTGACGATCGGCGAGCTGACCTCCAACGAGGACCGCTCCAAGTCAGGCGTCCCGATCAAGAACTACTTCCCGGTCGACATGGCCCGCGACGCCACCTACGACTTCGGCCGCACAGCCGAGATGATCGATTTCTTCTCGGAGAAGTTCGGCCCCTATCCGTTCTCGAGCTACGGCGCCGCCGTGATCGACGCCTCGGTGGGCGGCGCGGCGCTGGAGACCCAGACGATGCCCATCTTCGAGCGGGGAATGGTGACCGGCGATCGCAGCGTCGAGACGGTCTACGTGCACGAGCTGGCCCACCAGTGGTTTGGCGACTCGGTCAGCGTCAAGAACTGGAAGGACATCTGGCTCAACGAGGGCTTTGCGACTTACGCCCAGTGGCTCTGGACCGAGAAGAACCAGGGCTCGGACGCGCTCGAGCGCCAGGTGCAACGCGCCTACCGCTCGCTGGAGTGGCAGCAGGGCTCCCCGCCCATCGCCGACCCCGGCGCCACCGGCCTGTTCGACCACAACGTCTACATCCGCGGCGGCGTGACCATGCACGCGTTGCGCAAGACGGTGGGCGACGAGGCGTTCTTCACCACCCTGCGCACCTACACCGAGCGCTTCCGCAACGGCAATGCCTCCACCGAGGACTTCATCGCCGTGGCCAGCGAGGTGAGCGGCCAGGACCTCAATCCGTTCTTCGACAAGTGGGTCCGCCAGTCGGAGCTGCCCGCGCTGCCGACCTAGCTGGCGGTCTGCAGGTGGCGCGCCAGGGCCAGGTCGCCCTGTTTGGCCACCTCGTCCAACTGGCGCAGGGCCCCGGCGGCCTCCCGACGCCTCGCCGAGTCCTGATGATTCCAGATGGACAGGCGGGTGAAGGCGCCGTTCAGGACGAGTCCAGTGAGCATGGCCCCCACGGGATACCCATGAGCCCACAGGGCCACGTCGAGGGCAGCTGCGGCCACGTTCAGCCCGATGTTCCGCCATTTGCGGACCGTCTGCTGGGAAGCTAACGAATCCACCCGCTCGGCGGTGGCTCCCAGGGTCGCTCGAGAGGGATCGCCGGACCAGAAGAATCCACTCTGGTTCAGGCCCAGCCTGGCGGCGACCGACCCCTCGGGCGGCAGCTGCAAGTTGCTCGCCATCCATTCCACCGAAGCCAGGTTGAGGTCCGGTCCGGAACCGCCCGTCAGCAGCGCCTCGGCATTGCGGCGCGACTGCACCGCCAGGCTCATCGGCTCCAACTCGGGCTTGATCGACCCGTTGGGGAGACTCAGCGCCCCGTAATCCTCTTTCGAGAGGAGCTCTCGAACCTGGTCGGCCTTCGGTTTGCCCAGCTTGTTCTCGGCGTGGTGCTCGCTCAGAACGGCCAGAATCAGCTCGCTGGCGCCGGCCTTCTGGCGCACCGCCGGGTCAGCCACCTGCTCGGGAGTGAGTTTCTGCCGTCGGTCAGGGGGAAACTCGAGCAACGCCCGCGTGGCCGAGGCCACGTCGAAACCGCGGGAGGTCAGCAAAGCGGCCGCATCGGAGTTCTTGAACACCCACTCCGCCTGCTGCTCCGCGTCCGCGTGAAGCATGACCTTCGGCATGATCTCCTGGAAGTTCGCCCGTTCCGCCACCGGGTTGCTGGCGTCGGTCAGGGGCGCGTAGAGTCCGGACCCGCTGGTCTCGAAGGCGCTTATCTGGGGGGCCACTGCGATGGTCCCGGGCTCGCGACGCCACTCCCGACCGTCGAGCTCGGCGGTCGGGATGAAAGCCAGCGTCAGGTCGTCGAGCGAGACGCCGCTAGGGACCTGAATGGCCAGGTCGAGTTGGGCGGGAGTCGTCCCGTCTTTCCGGACCACGGAGAGAGCCTCGCTCAGCGTCTGGCCGGTCGTGATGGCCCCCTGATGGGTCAGATAGTTGAACTGATCGGGATGCTGGGCCAGGTGGCTGGTCAGGGAGGGATCGCGAGCGAGGTCCTTGGCCCAATCGGTCATGGGAAGCTGGGTCAGGACCTTTCCGCGACCCAGGGGATCGATGTCGGCGTGCTTGATTTCCGGAAATGCCACGGCCGTGTGGCCGACCCACTGTCCCTTTTTGACCTCGCTCTCCTTCACGAGCGCGAGCGTGCAACCCGCCAGGGTCGGCAGCGTGGCCCGAGAGATCTGCATGGCCACATGGAGCGAATTCGGCCTCGCCGCGGGCTCCTGGGCCGCCTGCGTGGGAACGGGAGCCGGCGTACCTCCCAGCGTGAGCTTCTCGCCGGGCTCGGCGACGGGCGTCTCTCGCACCGCCGGAGCCGCACTGGCCATCGGGCGCGTGGAATGGGTCGTCGCGGCCAGGAGAACGCTGTTCGTTTGCATGACGCCAGCTTAGCTTTCAGAAGTGAATTGCCGGTAAATTTCGTCCCGGTATTTGTTGCGAAAGTGTAAACTCACACGGTCTGCAGGTGCAGGCTGCCGTCCAGAGCGCCGCTGGCCAGCCTGTCGCCCTGGAAGGCGAGGCTGAGAATCTCGGCGCCGTGGGCGGTCAGAGCCCTATCCCCCTCCGGAGACCAGAGCTGCAGCGTGCCGTTCAGACAGCCTCCGGCGACCCACCGCGGGTTGGCGGCCAGCGCCCGGATGGGGCTGGAGGCCATCTTCTGAGGCGCGGCGGGCCAGAAATCGACTTCGCAGACGAGGGATGCCGCCAGCCCGCCGGCGGGCAGCGGCGCGAGACAGCGCCGGGGCCCCAGGTCGAGATACCCGCAGCACTCCTCTTCATCCTGGCGCCAGAGCTGCACTCCATCCTGAGCGGGCGAGCAGGCGGCCAGAGTGCCGTCGGCCAGGAAGGCCAGGCCGGTGACGTGGCCTTTCAAACGAAACCCGGGCCGGAGCTCGAGGTTGTGTAACGCCACGATCTCGACCGTGCCGTCCTGGAAGCCGGCGGCCAGCCAGCGCTCGGAGAGGGCCACCGCCATACAGCCCGTCGAGTTGCGCAGCGACAGGATCGGGGACAGCTGCCGTCTCAACTCGACGCGCCCGTCCATCAGCCCGATCGCCAGGTGCTGCCCGCAGGCGGCCAGGGCCATGATGTAGGAGCCGCACTCCCAGGTGGGGCCGCCCTGCACGATGACCCGCCCCCCTTCGCAACCGCTGACCAGCCGGCCGGAATCGTCGAACGCCAGCGACCGGACGGCGGCTTTATGTCCCGTGAGTCTGAGAATGGTCTCATCCATAGAAGAAGGCCCACCCCCGTCTCGGAGGTGGGCCCCGATTCTACGCGACCGGCTTGCCGTTGGCCGCTTGCTCGCTCAGCTCTTTCCGCATCGCCTCGACGCGAGCGTCGCGGGGCGCGGTTGATTTGCTGAGCTCGCTGTCGCCGAAGCGCTCATTGAGCATCATCGCCATCAGGGCTTCGATGGCATTGCCGCTTCCGGCTTTGTCGCCGCCCATCACGATGCGGGGCACCAGGTCCACACCCGAGCGCTCGACCGCCTCGGCAAACCGGTTCATCACCTGCTGCGTCAGCTGGAACTTCGGGCCACCGTAAGCGCGGACTTGCTCCTCGATGGCGATGGACTCGGCCACGCCTACGCGGGCCGCCTTGTCGGCCTCGGCCTCACCGACCGTGCGGATACGGGCGGCTTCGGCCTCGGCCAGCATCCGGTTGGAATCGGCCTGGGCCTGGGCCAGCGAACGGGCCTTGGAAGCTTCCGCTTCAGCCAGGGCCTTGATCTGCTCGGCCTGCTGCAGGGCGCGCTGGTGCTGCGCCTTACCTTCGTTGGTCTGGACCTGGATGGCCAGCTCGGACTCGGTAATTTTCTGCTGCTGGACCGCGCGGGCCTGAGCCTCGCGAAGGTCGCGCTCCTTGACCGCAGCCTTTTCCTGCTGGTCGTAGGTCACGATCTGCTCCTCGGCGATCTGCCGCATCCGCAGCTGGGTGAGGATGTCCTCGATCCGCGTGTCGCCTTCCGACGACGCCGGCGTGCCGATGAGCACCTCCTCCAACTCGAGGTCGTAGTGGACGAACTTCTCCTTCATCTCGGTGGAAGCGATCCGCTGAATGTCGGCGCGTTGCTGCAAGAGCTGAATCAGAGTGCGGGTCTGACCGACGTTCTTGAAGTAGGCGCTGACCATCGGGTCGAGCGTCTGCTCGACCAGCCGCTTGATGTCGCCGAAGCGCTGAATGACTCGGGGAGCCTTCTGGTAGTCGATGTGGACCACCACGCTCAGAGGCAACGAGGGCTCGAACGCGTCCTTGGTGATGAGGGAGACCTCGGACAGGTTCTCGTCGAACTTGTGAGCACCGGCCTCACGACGCACCCACTTCAGGATGAAGTTGGTGGTCGGAACCATGATCACTTTCATCGCGAACAGGTTGATGGCGTACTTACCCGGCTTGAGGACGTTTTCCCAGACACCGCGATGGCCTTCGTTGACCAGCTCGCCGTGACGGTAGGTTTCGCCGGAGCGATCGGCGCCCTTGTCACCGGTATAGGAGACCACCACGCCCACGGTACCGACCTCGACCACGGTCTTCGGAATCGGCTCCACGGTGCAGAACAAGCGATTGATGTAGTAGGTGCCCTCCGTGAGCACCGGCAGCTGGCGACCGCGCTTACCGCCGGCTTTCAAGAAGAGGTCCGGATTCTGGAAGCTGTTGTGGCTGTTGCCCACGTCGGGCGCGATGATCTCGCCCTGCTCGAGCGACTGCCCGTCGTGAACCGTGACCACGCCCAGCGTGTCGTCGGTAATCAGCACCGGCTTGAAGCCGTTGCGCTCCGAGATTTGAGCCGCCATGCGCTGGAAGATCTCTTCTTCCTCCCGGCGCAGCGCGTGGTAGTACAACGTGTCTTCGGTGATGACCACGAACTGAGCCAGGTTGATGGCGTAGGTTCCTTCACGCAGAATGGCGCGCTGCGGACCGCGCTGGCCCCCATTGGAGAGGAAGGCGCGCACGTCTTCGAACTGTTGGCACTCCACGAGCTTGGCCAGAGTCTGGGTCGGCTCGAGTGGCTGGCCGTCACGGGCGAAAACGTAGCCCATCTTTCCCGACGGAATGGTGACCAGGGTGGTGATGTGGACCCGGTCGCGGGTCGGCACCAAGAGGTGCACGCCACCGCGCAGGAGGTCCGGCTGGAAACCAGCCTCGCCATTGAGGGCTACGAGACCGGCCCGCAGGTTACCCGTGCTCCAGATACGCTCCACCAGTCCTACCCGGTTGTTGGGAATGATCCGGATGATAAAGTTGAAGACGAACCAGAGCCCGAACACCACAACACCTATCGCAAAGTAGTGTTGCATAAAGAACTCGGCCAGACCCATGACAGAACTCCTTTCAAGCTTAAGGGTAAAGGAGCACCCAGAGGGTTCTTCGGCGGAAAAATATCTGGGCGCTATGTTGGCCCGACGTTCGCTCCTGACGGGGTCGTGCGTCTACTTCGGAGCGGGAGGTTTCTCGGGCGCCTTTTTCTTTTGTGGCGCCGGTTACATCGAACTACCTCGAACTGGAGTATACTCCTCCGTCAAGAAGTCGGCAAGGGGGGTCAGGGTCGCTCCTGGTACATGTCTTCTACGAGCTTGAGATATTCGTCCAGGGGTGGCATTCCAAGCTCGGCACGACGGGCATCGACGTGTTCTGGATCCTCGAGCGGGGCGATCTGGAGCTTGCCGTCGGGTCCCATGGTGACCTGAGACCCGAAAACCTGCTTCTGGCCCTCGGCCAGTCGCACGCGATCCAGCAAGTAGGCCCAGTCGACCGCCTGGACTTCTTGCTGTTTCACCAGGGGCGTCATCATGTCCAGGCAACGCCGCTGAAAAGCTTTGTCGGGCGAGTGTTGCACGATGAGGAAGGCCGCCCGCGCTCCGTCCGTGCCGATCTCGGAGATGCGGGGCCAGCCGTGCCCGTCGTCGAGCCAGGTACGCAGCCAGTCGGTGTTCTCCCGGTCGATTTGCTGGACTTTCTCGCCCAGTGCCGCGTCGCTCTGATCCTTCAGCCACTCCAGGCGAGCCTGCTGGTCGCGGGCGGACCGCTCCAACAGACGAGTCTTGAAACTGGGTTCGGCCCGAGGAGTCTCGCGGGGGGCGGGCGGCTGCGGGAAATTCTCACCCTCGCCGAACGGATCGCCCGCCAATGCTGGAAGGCACAGAATCAGGAGAGCCAATAGCAGTCTAGTGGCCAAGCGCGAGCATCGTCCAGTAGGTTCCC
This sequence comes from Vulcanimicrobiota bacterium, assembly GCA_039809865.1. GTDB lineage: Bacteria > Vulcanimicrobiota > Xenobia > Xenobiales > QWHO01 > QWHO01. Next base: position 61,562 of record JBDHVW010000011.1, on the reverse strand, counting down.
CCTAGCGCTCCAGCCAGGGCCATTCCGCCCGCCAGCCAGGGGCTGGAAAGAGACGCGCCCAGGATGGCTCCGCCGGCCAGCCCCGCCAGGCCGCCTCCGATGAGCCCGTAGGCGTAGTGGTTCGTGTGGCGGCCGGCCATTCCGTTCAGCAAATCGCTGTACTGCCCGGCCATGAAGCCCGCGGCTGCTCCGGCGGCGCCCAGCGCCAGCGCCCCGCACAGTCCGGCGCCCGCCCCGGTGGCAAAGCCCGCGTAGGCGCCCAGCATGAGCCCCGCGATGGGTCCAGCCGCGAACACCATCGCCTGCCGGATCTCCCGATAGCTGTCCACGCTGCCCGTATAGCCATCCGGCGGCGGCTCCACCAGCACGGTGGCGGGAGGCCGCGGAAAGGCCAGGCGGGGAGTGGCGACGCTGGTGATCATCGAACCCTTCATACACGCTGCGGCGATAGGAATTTGTAAACGCCCTGTTACAGTAAGCTCCGATGTTCACACGCAGCTTCTTCCTCGACGCGGTCCCGCTGCTGGCCATGGCCGAGCAGCCGCATGGCCCTTATCCCGGCACGGTTCTTCTCTACCACGGACTCAAAGCCGACAAGTCCACCCACCGCAAGGAGCTGACCCAGATCGCCGAGCGCGGCTTCCTGGCCATCGGTGTCGACGCCCATGGTCACGGCGAGAGAAAGACCGAGGGTCAGGGCTTCTTGGAGCTGGTCCGGCCAACCGTGGCCGAGCTGCCGATGCTCATCGAGCGGCTCAGCCAGATGGAGGATACCGGGCCTTTCGGGGTCACGGGCATCTCGATGGGCGGCTACATCGCCTTCGCGGCGCCTCGGGCCACCCGCCGGGTACGGGCGGTGGTGCCGATTCTCGGGTCGCCTGTCTGGCCGGACTCCGATGACAGCCCCCATCTCGAGCCGGAAGCCTACCAGGGGGTCGCCCTCTTCGCCTGGAACGCGGGTCAGGACGTCAACGTTCCGCCCGGTCCGGCCCGCGAGTTTACTCGCGCCATCGGTCAGACCTATCGAGAGTACCCGAAATCAGACCACTTCATGCGCCCCAAAGACTGGGAAGACGGCTGGCGGCGAACTCTGGACTGGTTCGGCGCTCACCTGTCGGGACGATAACCGAGCCTTTCCAGAGCTCGCTCCAACTGCTCGAAGGCGGGCGCCTCCCGGGCCTTTTCGGGCAGCTCCTCGAGCCACTCCAGCAAGGCTTTGCGCAGTGCCTGCTCCGAGGGTGTCAGGGCGCCCTCGAAGTTGGGGCGCAGCAGGTAGGCGGTGTGCGAGGTGGCCTGCGACAGCAGGAAGTCCAGGAAGATCTCCAGGCGGCGCGCCACCAGGCCGTGCTCCTCGTCCAACTCGCCCAGGCTGGCCAGCTCCAACTCGCCTTCCCAGAGCTCGCGCAAGATGGGATCGCAACGCAGCAGCAGCGCGGTGCCAAACGACTCCTCGGTCGGGGTCCGCCGCAGCGCCCTGCGGACGTCGTCGACGATGCGCAGAAAGTTGTCGTCTTGCAGGCTGAAGCCCACGAACAGCATGTGCTTGGTGAGCAACAGGGTCTGCACGATCCCGGCCAGGGCCGCGCGGTTGTTGGAATAGCGCAGGTAGTCCTCGCGGGTGAGGACGATATCCTCGGGATGGTGCACGCAGCCGTGCAGCTTCAAGAGCCAGCGCGTGCAGCCCGAGACGGGACTGTAGGGGAGCACTGCCACCTCGTGGCCGCAGGCCCGCGAAGCCGTCTCGAAGAGCGGATCATAATTGGTGGTCACCGTCTCGCGCACGCTCAACGAAGCCAGCTGGCCGTGCACCAGGCCATACTGCTCCACGCCGAACCGCTCCACCAGAGCGGAGCCCAGCTCGCGACCCTGGCGTTTCAATCGGCGCTGCACGATGCGCGCCTGGTCCAGCACGCTCAGGTCGGCTGTGGCACTGGCCTCGTGGGCCGACATCCCCGCCTGCTCCATCAACTCGCGCAAGAGACCCTGCCAATCGGGCAAACCGGCCCCGCGACTGACGCCGGCGCCCAGGAACAGCACCAGGTCCCCCCGCATGGCCTTCTCGGCCAGCTCGGTGGCCAGCAGAAGCTGGTCGGGCGCCAGCGGCCAGCCATCGCCCGAGCGACGCAACAGGGTTTTGCGGGCTTCTTGAGCGGCGGTGAAGGCCTGCTCGCTGTAGGTGACCAGCGCGACGTCCACCGGCCGGCTTTGGACCAGCTCGAGCAGCGCGGCCACGTGACTGTGGACCAGCGTGCCTTCGAAGGCCTGACCCCCGCCCCGTCCCGTGCCGACCAGCGGCACGGCCAGGAGCGGCAGAGGGCGGTCGGTGCGGCGTGGCGTGGGCGCGGCCAGCCAGCCGTTGACAAAAGCCAGCAAGCCGTCGGTGAACCACTGGACCATCCCCTGCGTCATCCCTTCGTGGCGGTGGCGCTCGCCGCGGTAGCCTACATTGGTGAGCCACGGCCAACCCTCGCCCGGCAGGGGCTCGCGCGCAACCGGGAAAGTGCGCAGATGACCTTCGGTCCAGGCGGTCGGCACGCTGTCGAGCGCCAGCCGGCCGCGTTCGTCCCGCGCCGCCCAGGGAAGCGCGTCCAGCCAGTAGTCCTCCACCCGCAGCGAGCGTCCCGCGGGGAGCAGCCACGCATCGCACTGCAGCCTCTTCAGGTCGCCGCGCAGGATGAAGAGATGACCCCCCGTCAAGGCCACTGCGTCTGGGGAACCCTCACCTGGATGCGACTGGGCAGGACCTCGATGGTGACCGGCAGAGCCAGATCGATGCTGCTGTCCACGCGCACGGGGCAGCGGTGGGATTCGGCCGGCGCGCGGATGATCACCTTCTTGCCTGTGTGGTAGTCGACCGAGGACATCAGGGAGGCATGCAGTCCCGAGAAGATCAGGGGCACGGCGGCCAGGAACTCGAACATGGAGAGCTCTTTGATCGTGCAGACGTCGAGAACGCCGTCGGACACGCTGGCCAGGGGAGCGGCCGTGACCGCGTTGGCAAACTCCGGGGTGTTGGCCACGGTGATATCCATGGCGCGAATCGCCTGCTCGGCCCCATCGATGGTGAGATAGAACAGGTGCGGCTCGTAGTGGCCCAGGGTCTCGAGCGCGATGCTGGCGCCCGCGAGCAGGCGCCGCATCCCCACCGGCTCCACTTCGGGCTTGTGGGACCAGGCGTCGGCCTGAAAGCCGACGCCCACGCTCTCGGTGAAAACGCGCTCGCCGTTGACCTGACCCAGGTCGACCCCCATCTTGTGGCCTTTGACCGCGACCTCGATGGCCTGGGCCGGGTCGAGGGGCAGACCCAGCGTGCGCGCAAAGTTGTTGTAGGTTCCCAGCGGCAAGATTCCGAGCTGGGGAGGCTTCTCGACGTGCAGCATTCCCGCCAGGATCTCCCGCACGGTGTCATCTCCGCCCCCCACCACGATGCGCTCCACGCCGGCCTCGACGGCCCGGCGCGCGATCTCGGTGCCCTGTCCCTCTTGCTCGGTGTAGAAGAGCTCGCCGTCATGGGCCTCGCAGAATGCCTGCAAGACTTCCTCGGCAGCTTTTCCCTTGCCGCCGCCCGAGCTCGGATTCACGATTACAGGCCATTTCAACACGGGCTGGCGCTCCTGACATTGCTGATTTCAGGCGCCTCGTTTTCGCGAACCCCCTTCAAAGTCTTTCCTTCACGCCGATAGAGCCAGCAGGTAATTATCCCCGGAGGACGACTCGATGGACAGCCTGCGCCTGAAACACTCTCGCATTCTCATCGTGGACGATGAGCCCCACGTGCTCATGCTGCTGCAGAAGATTCTGGCGCGAGAGGGCTTCACCCGAGTCATCACCACCTCCGACCCCCAGGAGGTTTATCGACTGTACATGGAGCACCGGCCCGACGCCGTCGTGCTCGATCTCAAGCTGCCGGGGAAAAGCGGCTGGGAGATCCTCGAGGAGCTGCGTGCCGTGGAGAGCGACGAGAGCTGGGTTCCCGTGCTGGCCCTGACCGGCGACCTGGGCGATGAGGTTCGGCTGCGCGCTTTGCGGATGGGCGCCCGGGACTTCTTGCAGAAGCCCTTCACGGCCCAGGAGGCCGTCATCAAGCTCACCAACCTGCTCGAGCTCCGGGTCGTTCATCGCCGCAATCTGGAAGCCAGGTGCAACCTCGCGCGCGAGGTCGAGGACGCGCACCTGGAGGTGGTGCGCCGGCTGTTGCTGGCCGCCGAGTATCGCGATGACGACACCGGCAACCATATTCATCGCATCGGCGAATACTGCTCGGTCCTGGGCGAGGCCTGGGGAATGGAGGAGCGTCAGGTGGAGCTGCTGCGGCACGCGAGCGCCATGCACGACGTGGGAAAGATCGGTATTCCGGACCACATCTTGCTCAAACCCGGCAAGCTGACTCCCGAGGAATGGGAGGTCATGAAATCGCACGCCGAGATCGGGGCGCGCATCCTGTCGGGAGCTCGCAGCGAGCTGCTGCAGATGGCCGAGGTCATCGCGCGCACGCACCACGAGAAGTGGGACGGCTCCGGCTATCCGCAGGGTCTCAGCGGGGAGGATATTCCGGTAGTGGGCCGGCTGGTCGCGGTTTGCGACGTCTTCGATGCGCTCACCTCGGAGCGTCCCTACAAGAAGGCCTGGCCGGTGGAGGAGGCGGTAGCCGAGATCAACCGCAGCAGCGGCAAGCATTTCGATCCCCGGGTGGTGGAGGTGTTCATGGCCAACCTCCAGCGCATCCTGGAGATCCGGCTGACTTTCGGGGTCGTCGCGGCCCCATCGCAGGCTAGTCCGACAGCAGCTTGAGCTCTCGGGCCCGTTGCAGGGCCTCGAGGATATTGCGGCTCTCGAGTTTGCGCAGAATACTCCCCCGGTGCTTCTCCACCGTCTTGGGGGAGATGCACAGGGCGTCGGCGATCTCTTTGACGGTGGCCCCACGCGCGGCCCGCGAGAGGATCTCCACCTCGCGGTCGCTCAGGGGGGAGTCGTTCGTGACCCCGACCGAAGAGGCGAGCGCGCTGGAGGACTCCGGGCAGAAGTAGAATTGTCCCGCCGCCACGGTGCGGATGGCCCGGCTAAACTCCTCGAAAGCGCTGCGTTTGCTCAAGAAGCCTTTGACGCCCGCGCGAACGAGGTATTGTAACTCGACCGACTCGATTCGCTGCGATACGACCAGAATGTGGAGTGACGGGTACATTTCGCGGATTCGAACCGCCAGGTCCCGGCCCGATAGTGGCCCGGGCAACATCAAATCCAGGGTGACGACGTCGGGCTTGGAAGTCTCCAAGAGCCCGAGCTGATCGGCCGAACTGAGCTCGGCCACGATCTCGAGATCGGGCTCCTGAGCCAGGATCGAGCGGAATGCCCCCCGGACAAGATCGTGGTCGTCCACAAGCGCGACTTTTGTCAAGGCAATAGCTTTCAAAACCCGAAACTCAGCGCTGGAACCGCTCTGACCCGCCCCTCACAGTAACCAGAGTTTAGCACCTGGGAAGCTGGCAGGCAACTGCTGACGATGGGGGTTTCCCCTACCTTTGCGCAGGGGGATCCCCCTTCTTGGGAGAGGGAGACGCCCGATGCGGGCCCCGGGCCGGATTCGCTATTCTAATAGCAGAAAAGCCAGCTGGAGGAATACACGATGGCGAACGTTTTGATTGTTGAGAGCTCGGTGCTGGACCGCCGGCGCTGGAGCAACGTCCTGAAAGCCGCCGGCCACAGGGTTCACGAAGCGGCCGACATCACTTCGGCCACCGAACTCATCGTGCGCGAGTCGATCGAGCTGGTGGTGTCCTCGGGCCGCCACGCCAACCATATGCTCAGCGAGCTGAGCTGGGTAGCGCCCTGGATGCCGCTGGTCTGCCTGGCCGGCAGTGAGGGAGTACAGCCGGGAATGGACAGGGCCTCCATCGTGCTCGAGTCTCCCGTTTGCCCCGAGGAGCTCGCCGTCTGGGTGGACACGGAGCTCATGTTGCAGAAGGCAGTGGCCTGAGATTTCTGGTCGGGACTGGGGGGGTCGGACCAACGAGCGGAGAAACGCTTCGTCGAAGCTTGACGGACCGGAGGGTGGATTGAACCTGGAGGAACTGCCGGGGCAAGCGGTTTGCCTTGACGACAATGGACGGATCCTGGCGGTCAACGAGGCCTGGAAAAGCTTCCAGGGACGTTCCGCGGGTCTCGGCGTGCGACCGCCGCCGGGCGAGAACTATCGCGATCTGGTCGCGACTGAGGGCGGCCCGCTGGCGAGCTTGCTCGAGAGCGTGCTCACCCGCACCACCGAACGTGGAACTCAAGAATACAGTTGTTTCGAAGAGGTCGAGCGGCGCCATTTCCTGGCCACGATCTGGCGCATCCCCGACGGCGTCGTGGTCCTGCACCTCGACGTGACCCCCGAGGTTGCGGCTCGCCGGCGCTGGGCCCACGATTTGAACAACTCGATGACAGCTCTCCTGTGCTACCTCAATCTCGGGCTGCCCATGCTGGAAGAGAACTCCGCCGCCCGCGAGTTTTTGCTCCCGGCCGAGGAAGCCGCCCGCCAGCTGCTGGGCCTGATGGATCAGCGCCCCGTTTAAGCTCGATTTCATTACCGTTGCGTAAACTGACCATGTGAACGTTCAGCCCATGTCGGTTTCGTTGCGGCCCGGCCCTGTCGCCCTGCGGCCTCAGGTGGCCACGCGCCCTCCTGAGCCAACCGACTCGGTGGAGCTCTCCTCGCCCTCCAGTGTGCGTCCCGAGGGCATCGCCGAGCGGACCGCCGAATGGACGGCGGGCCTGGTCGGCTCGCTGTGGCGCCTGCTGGTCGTGGGCAGCAAGCTCCCGCCCGTTCCCGTCCCGGTCGAGCCCGTCCAGCAGTTCAAGTCACCTGACGTCGAGGGCGTTCTGGTCACCGGCGACCGTGTCTTCAATCAAGAGTTCGACGACCAGAGTATTCACACGTACGCCGTCACGACCGGTAACGAAATGGCCCTGCTCGATTTCGAGCAGTTGCGCAAGCAGGGCGATGGCCCCCAGGAGCCTCCTCGGCGCTACCGCTACGTCGGCGCCAAATCGCTGAAGAAGACGGTCAACGGCGTGCATGCCAGGCGTCAGGCGTCCCTCAAAGCCCGCCAGAGCGAGGTCGGCGACCGGGTCGTGCCTAAAGACGCCTCGCTCAACCCCACCGGCTACGCGATGTTTTGCGACGGCTCCGATCCGGTCTCGGTGGATTTTGTCAACCAGATGAGCCTCATCGGCGAGATCGAGGGCTACCACGTGGTGGCCGAAGCTCCCAAGGAGGCGGTTCCCACCGTGCTCGAGGAGGTCGCCGAGAACGTCTCCGTGCTGCCGCTGTCGATGGCGGGGGAGATCTGGACCGAGGATTATGGCGAGCGGACGCTCGCCGGTGGGGTCGTGGTGCCGGCCTTCATCGACGATGCCGAGCGGGTGCCCCAGGCCGTGCACCGCGATCGCATCCGGCGTTTCTATCCCAACGAGCCCGTTCCCGACTCGGACGATTACGAAAGCCTGGCGGCCAGCGACTACCCTCTGGCGGCGTTCTCGTGCCAGGGCTCCGTAAGCGCGGGCAACCTGCAGTGGGGTTTGCTGGCGCTGGCGCAGGCTTCCAAACAGTCCATGCGCGAGGGCCTGAGCCACGTCGAGGGCGGGAACGCGCTGTTCGGCACGCTTCCCAACGGCGAGGGCTACGGCCTGGTGGGACGCGACAGCGTCGCCGTGACCCGCGACCTGCTGAAAGTCGGAGAGAAGGCCGCTCTGGCCAGCATTGCCCGCGATCATGGCCTGAAGCCGAGCCATGTCTTCCCGGTCGAGCAGCCGGGCGAGTTCCACCTCGACATGCGCATGATGTGCATCGGCCCGGGCCAGGTGGTGCTCAACGACGCCCGCGCGGCGGCCGAGGTGCAGATTGGTTGGCTGAAGGACGACCTGCAGGCGAGTCTACCCCGCCATCCAGGTCCGGATGGCTCGATCTGGCAGCGCTTGAATTACCACCGCAAGCTGTTCTTCCACCGTCGCCGCGAGGTGGCGCTGGTGCGACAGGAGGCGGCCCTTCGCCAGGAGGCCGAGCGGCGGGCCCTCTACGAGGATCTGTCGGCGCGCGATCTGCAGGCGGCCGGAATGAGCGTCTTGCGCCTGGCGGGGGTGTTCGTCAACCCCAACCGCCCGAGCGAGGACATGTTCAACTACCTCAACGGTCGCCACGGCGTGAACGACGACGGACAGCGCTTCTTCGTGGGCCTGGGAGGGGACAGTCGCTCGGAGGTGTACGTGGCGCGCAAGCTGATGCTGGAGATGCCTACCGGCATCCAGCGCGTGCATTTCATGGGCCGCGACCTGACGCCCGAGACGCTGGGACTTTTCGGCGGCATCAAGTGTCGCACCAAGCCCGAGGGCGACCTCGTGGCCAGGAGCGAGCTAAACGCCCCCGCTCCCACGCAGATGACGGCGTGAAGGAGCTCGTCGGCCGCTGGCGCTTCGAGCCGGATCAGCTCGCCGAAGCGCGCCTCGAAGGGACGAGCTTGATCCTGCAGGTGGTGGACGGACCGGAGATCCGTCTGGGCCCCGATCTGCGCGGCGTCTACCGGCTCGGTCCGCGCTCGGGCGAGCGGCCCGTCGTCTTCGAAGAGGTCGGGGAGTCGCTGGTGGGCAGGCCGTCGGGCATGCGAGCCCGCGTGATCTGGCGCTTTACCCGGCTTTGAGCGCCCATTCGTACCAGGCGTCGTTCTCGCGGTAGCTGACCTCGCCGGTCTGGCGGTTGATGCGCACCTGCTGGTACCAGCAGACGAACGAGGCCTGCTCTTCGGAGCGCCGATAAAAGGTGTAGGTCTCCAGATGACCGTCGCGTGAGAGCGCCTGGATCTCGCGGCCCTGATCCGCGTGGTAGTGGAACAATCCGCGCGCGCGCTGACTCCCCAGGGGTCCGAAGGGGTTCAGGTGGATGCGGCTGGGTGAGAAGTGCAACTCGGCGTGCCGGGCGCGGATCACTCCGGAAAGCTCTTGCTCCGGACCATCTTGAGCCAGCAGCTCCAGCGCCCCCTGCAAAACACGGCTGCACACCAGAGCAGCCCGCTTCTTGATGTCCGACAGCGGCATGACGGCCGAAGAATAGCCCGAGATCCTGAAAAGATCCTGAAAGGATCAGTTCAGCGAGAGGCGCGTACCGTCGGGAGCCTGCCAACCGGCGCTGTGGCGCGTGCCGGTCAAGAGAGGGCCGGCTCCGGTGTTGACGAGCTGCGGAACGGGAAGCTCGCGGATGGGCAGAGCCGGTGGCGGCAGCACGCCCTGGGTCTGACCGGCACGTCCCACCTCACCCCAGACTTCGGGTCGGGTGGCGGCCAGGCGCCAACCGAGAACCCAGATTGCCAGGAAGATCATCGCCAACCCCAGTACCATAGAGCGAAGATTCTTGAGGAGCGCGAGCCTTTCCTACGCAGGAAAACGATTCAAATCGCGGCGGGCTCGGAAGGCTCGGCGGGCGGGGCCGCCGGTTCGGGCGGGGGAGCCGGGGCGGTGACGACCGGCGGGGCGGACGGCTGGCTGACCACCACCGCGGCAGCAGCCGGCGCCGCCTCGACGCGCTTGCCCTCGCCGGAGTTGATCAGGTAGTTCACCAGCTTCTGGCGGTCGAGCAGGGTGAGCGGGAGACCGTCGCTGACGCCGCCAACCGCGGCCAGGCGCAGCCCGGTCTTGAACGACGCGATGATGGCCGCCAGGGCCAGCACCATGTTCACGATGGCCAGCAGCTTGACGCCCGACAGGCCGGACTTGAAGACGAAGAGGTCCACTTTATCGAACGGCGGGCTGTCGGGCAGGTGAATGTGCAGGCTCAGAATGGCGTAGTAGAGTCCGAAAATGAGCAAGAGCCAGAGGGGCCCCCAGTTGATCGAGGACCAGGGACTGCACCACGCGATGCGCGAGGCCTGGATGTAATAATGGTAGCCATGCTGGGGGCTGGCCAGCTCGAGCAGGTCGGGATTGTGCTCTTTGAGCAGCGGCCCGAGCTTGTCGGTGGTGCGAATCCGGTGGTCGTGGTAGGTCTCTTCCAGGTCTCCGCTCGAGGCGATGCGGTTGTTGCCCGCGATCTGCAGGGCGGCGATGAGGCTGAACAGCCCGATCAGTCCCTCGATATTGACGAAGTTGTTCTTGCCGTTGCCCACCGCGAGGAAGAACAAAATTCCAGCCGCCAGCAGGCTCCAGCGGGCGATCTGCTCGAATTTGGTCAGGCGCTGAAACTTGACCCAGCTGATTTCGTCCATCCGGTAGACGGTATCACCGATCTGCAGCGCGCGCGGGGCCGTGGCCATATGAACAGAGCACCTCCAGGGGCTTGGAGTTCGCTGAGACAGCCGGGTTGCCTGCTGATGAGCAAACGGATTTTCGAATTTTCTTCGAGGTGAGGGTCGTGGCGAGTGCAGGGAGATCCGCTTCGTTGCGGAAACTAAGCGCGCCATGAATGTCCCACCATCAGCGACGACACGTTCTCGGCACGGAAACGCCGTTCTCATTCTTGTGGCTGTTTGCGCCGTCCTGGTGCTGAGCTGCCTGGGGATGTTCTACCTTTTGAATGCCAAGACGGAGAAGGCCCCGCAACCCGTGGCCTCCGTACCGATGCCGGTCGCCTCGGCGGGGGAGCCCACTCCCTTCGATCCGATGCCGGTGGTGAAGGCTCACACGGGCAAAGCCATCTCCAACGGCGCCAAGGCCGAGCTGCTGGCCTCCTGGGATGCCAAAAGCGCTCCCGAGTGGGTGCCGGAGTCCTCCAGCCGGGTCAAGCTGATGCTCAAACACGGTCAGCAGAGCCTCGAGCTCGCCTGGCGCATCGAGAACGGCCAGGCGGTGCCGGATAACAAGCTGGCCCAGGAGCTGGAAGCCTGGACCCCGGGCAAGGACAGTCAGGCGCCGGCCTTCCTGGCCAGCACCGAGCCCGTGGTCGAGGAGACCGTGACCCCCGTGGCCGACCTGCCGGCCTCGACGCCGACTCCCCGGACGCAGTCGGCGCCCCAGGAGCCGTCTCAAGAGTGGCGTGATGACGGCGACCCCAGCACCATTACCAACGCCGACCTTCCCAAGGCGGCCTTTGCCCCCAAGAAGCCCAAGACGGACAAAACCGAGCCCAAGACGGCCGGGACCAAACCCGAGCAGAGCTCCGCGGGGAATCTCCGCCTGATGGGCGTGATGGACGGCGACGGTGGCAAGAAGGCCATCATCAACCAGGGCGGCCAGTACGTCGAGGTTCGCGAGGGCGAGAGCGTCGGCAACTACCGCGTGCAGTCGATCAACGGCAAGGAGGTCGTGCTGGACAAGAACGGCACGCGCGTGCGTGTCTCCTCCGACAGCGGCAACGGTCCTCCCCCCAAACCCGAGAAGCCGCAGCCGCCGCCGCGGCCCGAGATGCCGACGGCCCCGAGCATGACCATCGACCAGGATCTCGAGGTGCCCCCGATCGAGGAGCCGGTCTTCGACCCCGGTCCCTTCGAAGATGGCAAGTAAGCGGCTTTTCGCCCTGGTGCTGGCGCTGCTCGTTCCCCTGGCGCTGGGCGATCCCAAGCTCGACAAGAGCCGCGCGCGCAAGCTGGAGAGCTGGAAGAAGCAGATTCAGGCCTATTCCAAGCGGCACTACGGCGAGGACACCTGGAAGCTCGAGCCGACCTGCATCGTGTTGCACTACACGGCCGGCACGACGTTTCCCTGGAACCTCGTCAACACCGGCACCTTCGCCGGGGAGGCGCCGGGCCTGGCGAGTCACTATGTGATCGATGGTGCCCAGGTGTGGGAGCTGGTTCCGCCCACCGTGCGCTCACGCGGAGCCTTCGGCATCAATCACCGGGCCATCAACATCGAGATGGTGGCGGCCGACGCCTCCGACCTGGCGCGGCGTCCCAAGACCCTCAAGACGTGCGCCTGGCTCACCCGCTCGTTGATGGAGCAGTTCAGCATTCCGATCGACAAGGTCTACTCCCACCAGGAGGTCTCGCAGATGGACACCGCCCTGGTGCCCGAGGTGCTCGACCGCACCAATCCCGAGCCTTATGGCAAGATCGACCCGGGCGAGCAGAACATGAAGACCATCCTCAAGATGCTGGAGCCGTAACCGGCCGGGTCGCCGCCGGGCAGCAGCTTTGGGGGCAAACATCGTGGCTGGGGCCGAAGCGCCCCACGGCCAGACGCTCGTCGCCGCGCAGGCGCTCCTGGATCAGCTCGCGGATCATGGCCACGAAACGGGGATGGGTTCCCACCGTCGGGCAGCGAGCAAATTTCAGGCCCAACTCGACGGCCAGCTCCCGTGCCTCGGTATCGAGGTCGTAGAGCACCTCGAGGTGGTCCGAGATGAAGCCGATGGGACAGAGCGTCACGGCTCCCTGCATCGTGCGCATCACGTCGCAGACGTCGGGCTCTAGCCAGGGCTGAGTGGGAGGACCGCTGCGGCTCTGCCAGCAAAGCTTCCACTCGGTTACGCCGGTCTCGGCGGCAACCAGGCGGCAGGCTTCCTCGAGCTGCTCGACATAGCGACAATTGTTGGCCATGGACATCGGCAGGCTGTGGGCGGTGAACAGCACCGGACCGGGATTCCCAGCCAGAGTCCGGGTCAGGAGCTCGGCCTGGGTGCCGATGAAGCCGGGATGGTTGTAAAAGACGCGCAGCTTGTCGACCTCGGGGGCGCCCTCCACCTCGGCGCGGGCCCGGGCCACATCCTCGCGGTACTGGCGGCAGCCCGAATAAGAGCTGTAGGCCGAGGTCATGAAAGCCAGGGCTCTCTGCACGCCGTCCTCGGCCATGTGCTGCAGCGTATCGCGCAGGTAAGGATGCCAGTTGCGGTTGCCCCAGTAGAGCCGGAGGGGGATCTGGTGGCGCTCGAGCTCGTCCTGCAGAGCCGCCAGCAGAGCTCGATTTTGCCCGTTGATGGGGCTGACGCCGCCAAAGTGCTGATAGTGCTCGGCGACCTCCAGCATTCGTTCGCGCGGGACGTTGCGTCCGCGCAAGACGTTCTCGAGGAAGGGCATTACATCGTCGGGGCCTTCCGGACCACCGAAGCTTACCAGCAGCAGGGCGTCATAGCTCATGCCGGCTCCTTCTGCAAGTGTTTGAGCGCCTCCCTCCGTGACAACCCGGAGAGCTGCGGGCGCGATTGCACGAACCTCCTGACCTCGTCGGGAGCGATTCGGGCATACTGGCGCAGAGCCCACCCGATAGCTTTGCGCAGGAAGAACTCCTGCGAGTCGATGACCCGGTCGATGTGGTGAAAGAGTTTGGCCGGGTCGGTGTCCTTCTTGTAGTCGAGCTGATAGAGCAGGGCCACGCGCTGCAGCCAGAAGTCTGGCGCATCGATCCAGCTGTCGACGTCGCCGCCAAATTTCTTCATGTGGACGCCCACGACTTTGGTGGAGAGGCAATCGACCGTATCCCACCACGATTTGTGCCCGACCATCCACTTCCAGAGCGCCAGTTGCTCGGGCACCCAGAGCCTGTGGGACTTCGCGGCCAGTTCGACGGCGAAGTACTGGAACTCGCGCTCGGGCAGGGCGTAGAGGTGGTGGATGGCTTTCTTCAGCTGCGCGGGAGGCAGCGCCTGGAGGTGGGGTCTGGAGAGACGGCGTCGCTCGGTGGACTGCAAGCCGAGATATTCGAACTGATCGCGCATGTAAGCTTTCATCCCGTGCGCGCGCTCGGGATTGGCGTGTTGGCGAAGGGCGGCTTCGATCTCCATCGCCTTGCGTTTCTCGGGGCGCACCGCTTACCCTGGTGAGGTGGAATGTCGTGTCGGCTGTGGCGCTTGCTGCATCGCCCCCTCGATCAGCTCGGCGATCCCCGGAATGCCCGAAGGCAAACCCGCGGGCGTGCGCTGCGTGCAACTCGACAGCGCGAATCGCTGCAAGATTTTCGGCCAGCCCGAGAGGCCGGCGGTCTGCTCGTCTTTGATGCCGTCCCGGGAAATGTGCGGGAGCACGGACGCGGAGGCGCTGGTTCGGCTCACGGAGCTGGAGGTACGGACGAGGCCTTATCCCTCGTAGCGCCGCCCTTCCAACTGGGCGAAATCCAGGCGGATGTTTCCTCGGGCATCCACGAAGCGCTCGGCACTGTCCTCGGGAAAACGCCAGAGCTCGACCGGTGCCTCGCGCCGCACGCCCTCCATCGCCCGCGCGATCATTTCGTCGTGGGCCCGCAGGGGCGTCGCCCAGCGGGCAAAGGCGAAGTGGGTGCGGCGGAATTTCGTCAAGAGTGTGCGCAGCTTTTGCAGCCCGACATGGCCGCATTCGCCCCAGAAGCACGGCTGGCCGTCGACCATGGCGATCAGGTCGGGCTTATAGCGATGGCCGATCGAGATCTCGACCGCCACGTCCGGGTACTGAGGAAGATAGAGCGCCCACAGGAGCGCCTTCATCAAGACGTGAGCCCCGCTCTCGACCGAGCGCTTGACGAACACGCGCGTCTTGCCGTGGGCCCGGAGGGTCCACTTGCCGCGCAGGGTGAGGTCGTCGGTCAAGCCGTCCGGGGCGGCTGTTCCTGGTGGCCGCCGATGGCTTTGCCCGCCATGCCGCCCAGCCAGCAGCCGAGACCGGCGCCGATACCGGCGCCGATAGCCCCGGCGGCGATGCCACCGAGCACGCCATATTGGATTCCTACCGTGAAGAGGGCCAGAACCTGAGCTAACGGATGGCTGCCCAGCAGCCCCATCCCGTACTCCATCCCCCAGCGCATTCCCAGCTCGAGGCCGAGGTAGCCGAGGCCGGCGCCGCCAGCCAGGCCGCCCAGAATGTTGCCGGTCAGCTCCGCTTTGTCGATCGGCTCTTCCTGCGAGCGGCGGGTGACGGTGGGGGTGGGGGTGCTCACGGAGCGCGCCGGAGCATAGGAAGGCATGGCGAGAGTGGCCTGCATGGTGTGAATCCTCCAGAGAAACCCTTTTTTTCTTTTTACTTTAGGCGGACGGGGCTCCCGGGGCTACCGTGGACTTGTGAACAATTCGCCGCGCCAACCAGAGCGGGACGGCACAGAACAAGCCAAAGGAGCTGTCGATCCAGCGCCAATGCCAGGGAATGTGCCGGATTGGACCGCAGACCATCGCCACCACAACGACCCCCGCGCATGCCATCAAACCCACGTCGATGATCCAGACGTTGCGGACGGGGTCTCGCCACGCGCCGACGAACATCAGTGCCAGCACGAGATGGGCGAAGGCCAGCCAGTCCGTGCCGTAGGCCAGGAACGGAAAGTGCTGGTCGTTGTAACGCAGCGCCTCCAGCACCGACTCGATCCAGGGCGAGCCCGTCACGCGCGCCAGCCAGGTGACCTCCGTGAGCAGCGGAAAGGCCGTCACGCCCGACACGAGCAAGCCGAAGATGACGACCGAGAGGTAAGCTCGACAACTTTGCATCACAAAGTATTGTCTGTCGGAGTATCCAAGTCCTGTCCGGTACCCACCAGAAACCATTCTGCATGGGCCCGGCCGTGCGGCATACTGGGCAGCGAGAGGGCGTTCACCCTCCGACCAGTTTTGAAAGGGACCAAACCAATGAAGAAGCAGATTGTAACCGCGCTGATGACTGGAATGCTGATGCTTGGAGCGGGTGGGGTTGGTTTCGCCCAGGAGCCCTCCCAGCCCGACGCGGCCCCGACGGCCAACGTCAACGTCACCACCGAGACCACGGCCCCGGCCGCTCCCGACCCCGTCAACGTGAACGTTACCGCCCCGGCCCCGGCCGCCACCAGCACCAGCTCCACCACCACGAGTGACACGACGGTCATCGACCGCACCTCGACGGCCCCGGTCGCGGACAATACCACGGCCTACGTTTTGGGCGGCATCATCGGCGTCGCCGCGCTCCTCGGCCTGGTCGCCATGGCCGCCGGCCGCGACCGAACCTCGACCACGACCGTGACCCGCGTCTAGACGCGTGAGACGGTAGACGGTAGACGGGAGTAGGGAGTTCCATCGTAACTCCGTACTCCTTACTCCTTTCTACTCTGAACTCTTAACTCTTAACTCTTAACTCGTTACTGTGCGCTACTCGTAGCGCAGGGCCTGGATGGGGTCCTGGCGGGCCGCGCGCATCGCCGGGTAGACGCCGGAGGCCAGGCCGACGACGCCGCTCGAGGCGATGGCGGCCAGGACGGCCCAGCTGCTGACGCCCAGAGGCAGGCCGCTCATGGCCATGACGGCGGCGGCCGTGAGCGCGCCCGAGAGGATTCCCAGCAACCCGCCTCCCAGGCTGATTACCAGCGCCTCGGTGAAGAACTGCAGGAACAGGTCGCGGTCGGTCGCGCCGATGGCTTTCCGAATGCCGATCTCGCGGGTTCGCTCCATCACCGAGACCAGCATGATGTTCATGATGCCGATGCTGCCGACCACCAGCGAGATCCCGGCGATGCCCGCCACGAAAAGGGTCAGAGTGCCGGTGATGTTGCCCAGGATCGAGAGCATCTCGCTCTGCGTGTGAAAGTGGAAGTCGTCCTGGTCGAGGTGCCGGTGGCGCAGGAACATCTCGATCTGAGCCTGCACGCCGTGCACCTGCTCGGCGTCGCGGGCCCATACGATGATCTCGGTCAGCCGGCTCGTCTCCAGCAGATCCTGAGCCGAGGTGACGGGCAGGATGGCCATGTTGTCCATGTTCATGCCCAGCATCTCGCCTTTGGGCTCCATCACGCCGATGACGTGGTAACGTTTGCCGCCGATGCGCAGCGTCTCTCCCACGGGGGACGACCCCGGAAAGAACTTCTCGGCCACCTCGGGGCCCAGCACGCAGACCTTGCGGTGCTTCTCGATGTCGGCTGCCGTCAGGAACTGGCCCTGTAGCACCCGGTAGTTCGTCAGGGCCGGCCAGTTCTCGGTCAGGCCCCAGACCGCGATCTTGTCCTCGTGGCGGCCCATGCGCGCCTGCGCCGAGCCGATCAGCACGGGCACGACATCGCTTACGCCCGTCACGCGCCGCAGGATCTCCCGGGAATCGCCGTAGCTGAGGCGCGAGGGCTCGATCGGCGGATCCATCTTGCCCGGGTGGACCACCAGCGCGTTCGAGCCAAAACCCATCCCGCCGACCTCCTGGTTGACGTAGAGCTTGGCCGCCTCGCCGAGCGAGACCAGCGTGATCACCAGTCCCACGCCGATGATGATCCCCAGCATCGTCAGCAGCGAACGCAACTTGTTGGCGCGCAGAGAGTCCAGTGCGGACGAAAAGCTCTCCCAGAGGTCCATCAGGAGGCCCGGCCCACGTTGGCCACGATCTTTCCGTCGAGCATCCGAATCTGCCTCTCCGCTTGCTCGGCCATCTCGGGCGAGTGGGTGACCATCAGCAAAGTGATCCCCTCGCCGTGCAGGCGGCGGAAGATCTCCATGATCTCGGCTCCGGTGCGGGTGTCCAGGTTCCCCGTCGGCTCATCGGCCAGGATCAGCGCCGGGCGCATCACCAGGGCGCGAGCGATGGCCACCCGCTGGCATTCACCGCCACTCATCTGGTTGGGAGCGTGATCGAAGCGGTGCTCCAGGTGCACGCGCGAAAGGCCCTCGCGAGCGCGCGCTATCCGCTCCGGGCGCGGCACCCCGCCATACACCATCGGGAGCTCCACATTCTTGACGGCGCTCATCCGGCGCAGCAAGTTGTAGCTCTGGAAGACGAAGCCGATCTCGCGGTTGCGCACGTGCGCCAGCTGGTCGCTGGAATATTGCGCCACGTCGCGCCCGTTCAAAATGACCTGACCGGCCGTGGGCCGATCGAGGCATCCGAGAATGTTGAGCAGGGTCGATTTGCCGCAGCCCGAGGGGCCGACCAGCGAGACGAATTCCCCCCGCTCGAGTTTCAGATCCACCCCGCGGACCGCCGGCACGACATCCCCGTGCCCGGAGAAGGTGCGCTCGACGCCGCGCAGCTCCAGAACGACGTCGCTCACGTCCGTGCGCGCACGCGCGCGCCGTCGCGCAGGTTGCCCGGGTTGAGCACCACCCGATCGCCCTCGCGCAGACCTTCCAGGACCTCGACCCGGTTGGCGTCGCGGCTGCCTGCCTTGATGACGCGCTCGCTCACACGCGCGCCGTCCACCACCAGCACCACCCACTTGCCCTCGCGGCTCACCAGCGCCTCGCGGGGCACGAACAACACCCCTTCGAGCTGGCGCAGGACCACTTCGGCGAAGACCGACATGCCCGGATAGAGGCGTTTGCCGTCCGCTTCGACCGAAGTCAGGCGCACCCGGCTGCGAAAAACGCGGTCCTCATCCTGCGTGGGCGTGCCGCGCAGCTGCCGCTTGAGCTGTGCCAGCGATTCGATGCGCTCCAATGTGCCGGCGAACTCGACGCCCGGGTAGGCGTCCGTGGTGATGACCACTTTCTGGCCTTCTTCCACGCGGCCGCGGTCGTTCTCGTCCAGCAGCATCTCCACCCAGATGTGGGACGGGTCGATCAAACGGCCGAAGCGGTTGGCCGGTCCGATCACCTCGCCCGGCTCCACCTCGTCGAGCACGATCTCCCCGTCGCGCGGGGCCCGGATTTCGGCCATGGCCAGATTGGCCTGGGCCTGCTCCCGGCCGGCCCGTGCGCTCTCCAGCCGGGCTTCGGCGGCGGCCACCTCGCGCTCGGAGACGGTCACCTGCCCCTGACGGGCCGCCGCTCCCTGCTCGGAGGCCACGGCCCGCTCCAACTCGCCCCGCGAGGCCGCCAGGTCCTGCCGGCGCGCGTCCAGCGAGCTCAGCTCGGCCAGGGCCGCCTGGCGGTTGGCGGTGGCCGTGCCGAGCGCGGTGCGGGTCGCCTCGACCTGCTGGGCGGAGACATACCCCTGTTCGAACAACTGCTTGTTGCGCTTGTAGTTGGCTCGCGCCTCCTCCTCGGAGGCCCGGGCGGCCTCGTAACGGCGCTGCGCCGTGAGTCGGTCCTGAGGACGCGCCCCCTCCTCGACCTTGGAGAGGTTGGCCGCCGCCACGTCGCGCGCAGCCTGCGACTGGGATAGCTCGGCGGCCACCGTGCCTCGCTGTAGCTCGGCCTGGGCCCGCGCCTGCTCCACCGTGGCGGCGGCGGCCTGCTCGTTGGCCCGGGCCGCGGCGACCGCCGCCTCCAGGTCGGCCTGCTCGAGCGAGGCCAGCAGTTGCCCTTTGCGCACGTGCTGACCCGTTTTGACCAGCAACCGGGCCAGACGGCCCTGGATGCGGGGGGCCAGCTCGGCTTCCAGATCGCTCTTGACGATACCGTCCTCGTCCAGGTTCTCGCTGACCGAGCCACGCTCCACGGCGGCGGTCGTGACCTCCACGCCGCTGCCGCCTCGCACGAAGAAGTAGACGGCTGCCAGGACGAGTCCCAGCAGCAGGACCAGGCCCAACCGCTTCAAGGTCGTCCGTCCAAGAAGCGCGCCAGCGTGGTGCGCAGCGCCATCTGGGCGATCGGCTTGGTCAGGTAGTCATCCATTCCGACCTCGAGACAGCGCTCGCGGTCTCCGACCATCGCATGGGCCGTCATGGCCACGATGGGGACCTTCCCCCGCCTTCCGTGCAGATCCCGGATCTTGAGCGTGGCTTCGTAGCCGTCCATCACGGGCATCTGGCAATCCATGAAGACCAGGCGGTAGTCGCCCTGGCAGGCTTTCTCGAGGGCCTGCTTGCCGTCGGCCGCCAGGTCGACCACGAGACCGAGCTTCTCGAGCATCCGCTGGGCCAGGCGCTGGTTGACCGCGTTGTCCTCGGCCACCAGCACCTTCCCCTGGAAGCTGGCCGGCAGAATGTGCTCGGGCTCGAGCGGCGGAACGTCTTGCGACTCGCGCTGCAACGGCAGTCCGAGGCGAAAGGTGGTGCCGCTGCCCAGCGAGCTCTCCACGTTGATCTCGCCGCCCATCTCTTCAATCAGACGACGCGTGATGGCCAGGCCGAGCCCCGTGCCGCCGTGGCGCCGCTTGCTGGAGCTGTCCACCTGGCTGAACTCGTCGAAAAGCAACGCCTGACCGGCCGGGGAAATGCCGATACCGGTGTCGCTCACCTCGAGCGCCAGCCAGACCCTCTCGTCGGCCGTGGGCGTCGTCTCGCAGGCGACCTTGACCGAGCCCTGGTCGGTGAACTTGACCGCGTTGTCGACCAGGTTGGTAAGGACCTGACGCAGCCGTCCCGGGTCGCCCACCAGACAGGTCTCGAAGGGTTCCCCGCAGCTACAGGTCAGCGCCACGCCCTTGTCCGCTGCGCGGTAGCCGAACAACTCGACGACCTCCTGAACCAGGGCCCGGACGTCCATCTGCATCTGGTCGAGCACGATCTTGCCCGCCTCGATGCGGGAGAGGTCCAGGATGTTGTTGATGATGCCCAACAGCGACCGGGCGGCCTGCAGGGACATCTCGGCATACTCACGCTGCTCGGCGTCGAGGGGCGTGTCGAGCAGCAGCTCGGTCATGCCCATGATGGCGTTCATCGGGGTGCGGATCTCGTGGCTCATGTTGGCCAGGAACTGGGACTTGGCCCGGGTGGCCGTCTCGGAGCGCTCGCGCGCCTGAATGAGCTCGGCCTCCATCCGCTTGCGCTCGGTGATGTCGCGGATGACCCCCACCAGGAAGGGCTGCCCGTCACTGGTGCGGGCCAGCGTTTTCTTGGTCCAGATGGTGTGCGTCTGACCGTTGGCGTCGGTGAAGAACTCCTCGTTCTCGCGCGTGAGGCCCGTCTCGAAGACCCGGGCATCCTCGGCCCAGAACACGTCCGCCTGCTCGACGGGGAAGAACTCGTAGTCTGATTTGCCCACCAGGTCCTCGGCCCGGTAACCCATGAACTTGCACATGGCGTCGTTCATGAAGATCCAGCGATGCTGGCTGTCCTTGACGAATACGGGGTCGGGGATGGCGCTGGCCACCTCTTGGATAAAGCTCTGCGCCGTACTCCCGAGCTTGATCTGGGAGCGTAAGACCTCATCTTGCAATGGCACCGCTGACTCTCGGCGCTCACCGTCCATCCCCACCTCCGGCGAGCCAATCCTGAGGGATTTCCCGGTCGCTAAGCCTCTTCCTTCAATTGCTCCAGCACGTATTTGCCCAGAAGTTTGACTTGATCCGGATTCAAGTGCAAGAATCGGATTCCGTAATGCCATCCCTCTTCGGTCTTCAGGCGATAGCGGATCTCCCCGGCGGTGTTCAGAGCGTACAGTCGGCCCTGGGGACCGACGGTGAGGGAGATGTTGGCGCCCTCGGCCAGCTCCTCGGCGCACTCGAGCAGCACGCCTCCCACGCCGATGTTCAGCACGGTGCCGTCATATTGCTTGTTGACGGCCACCTCGATGCGCGCTTTGACGCGGCGGCTGCGCCGACGCCGGTAGATGAGCTTCTCGAGAAACCCGAGCTCGGACAACAGCTGCGCCAGGCGGGACCTGGCCAGCGTCTCGGGCTTCTCGTCATAGTTCACGCCCACCAGCAGGCGCGTGCTGCGCGGCATCTTGCGCACCCACTGCACCTGGTATTTGATGCCGATGGGCCTGGCTTTGCCCACGGCCGGGTCGAGCAGCACGATCGTATCGCCCCGCTCGGGCTCGATATCGAGATAGAGGTGCAGGCCGCCAAGGCCGATGTTGACCACCTGCGCCTGACCGGTCTTGTCGCCCAGCTTGAAGTCGAGCGCCAGCTGGCTGTGGACGCGAATGCTGCGGCGCCGGTCGGGCGTCTTCTCGCTGTCCACCCCGAACGATTTGACGTTGCCCAGCATCGAGGACAGCCATTTGGGCGGCTCCTTCTCCTCGAGCAGACGCATGGCGGCCACCATGGCCGAGCGGAACTCCTGGATCTCGGCCGGCACCACGCGGGGCGACTCCTCCGAAGACACGGGCAGCGTCTCCAGGCTGGCGGGGATCTCGTAAGACTCTTCCACCGACTCCTCGATGCGCTCGAACGACTCCTCCACCGGCACGACCTCTTCCAGCATCTGGGGCTCTTCTTTGGGCGGGGGAGCCTCCGCAACCGGCGGCGGAGCCGACGAGCCATTGGTGCCTACGGGCTGGGGAACGATCGGTTGCGCGATTGCTTTCTCGGGGCTCGGCCGGTCTTGCGGCGGCTTCTCCTCGGGCTTGGGAGCCGACTCTTTCTCCCCCTTGTTGCCGAACAAGAAGTAGAGCCCGCCCACGACGAGCGGCAAGCCGATCACCACGGCACCGCCGAGAATCAAGAGCTTCACCCAGCCCTTGCCACTGCCCTGAATCTGCATTTTACCTCCGTCGGCCGCTCCTGCCTTCGCGTCAGGTCCCGAAGTAACGCCCTCGTTCGCGCCGCAAACGGTTTTCCCTATAGTGGCTCTGCAAGCGTGGCTGGACATACCAGTCCAGCGGAATCTGCTTGTCCTCGCAAGCTTTGAGCAGCTTCTCGGCCAGCTCGCTCAGGCGCTCCTGAAGGGTCTCCCACACCGTGCGCAGCGCGTCATCCTCGACCAGCGCGAACTCGCTTGCGTCCGTCGTCAGGCCATAGCTGGAGATGGCCATCACCAGCCCCGGCAGAGGGAGTGGCGGCGCCTGCGCGGGAATCAGCACGCCGTCGCGCACGAAGGCAACGCGGGCCTGCTCCTCCAGCGAGGTCTCCACGGCGATGAGGGCCCAGCAATCGGCCCCCCTCTCCTCCATGCCGATGTGACAGCGCAGGCTGGCGCGGCTGTCGGGGGGCACTCCCACGCGATCGGTGGGCAGGTTACGCACCAACTGGGCTTCCAGCAGGTGGTGATGACGGTGCACCGAGCCCAGCACGTATTCCTCGATGTGGAAGATGAGGAACCACCAGGGCAGCTTGGATTTGAGCTCCTCTCCCGCGCTGAACGACGCGGGCATGCGCATAGCCTGGCGATAGAGCCGACCCAACGCCTCGCTGTCGGGCAGGACCTTCTCCAGCACGTTGCGGAACAGCCAGGGACGCTCCGGCGCCCCGAAGAGCTGCCGGTCCACCCGCGACGAATTGATCGTCAGGGCGGCCGGGCAGAAGGGGCAGAAGTTGCGCAGGAGCTGCTCTTCCACGTCGGGCTGGCGCGGCAAGGTCAGGCGGCAGAAGGGTTTCTCCCGGGGGCGGGGCGCTCCGTCGAGCCGGACTCCCCCGGGCTCGACGATCCAGCGGTGGCCCACCTGTCCATCCCAGCATTCCAGCACGGCGCGCGGGGCGAGCGTGAGCGCCGTGGCCATACCCACCGCCAGATGATGCAGCGGCTCGCGCTGGCTGCGAAAAACGAACTGGAGCAGGTCTTGCATTTGCTCCACCGAGGGCGCCGCGCCGTCATGCTCGAGGCTGACCTTGCCCGAGCCGGTCTTCACCCGGATATTCTGGGCCCGCGCGGCAACCGCCCACTGCACCCACTTGAGGAGATAGAAAGAAGGCATGGGCAGCTGGTGCCGGCTCAGCTTGGGCAAAGCTTTCATCACGTCGATCGTGAAGAACCCGGCCGATTCGTGTCGGCCGCCGCGCCCCAGCGCCTCCAGAACCCGGTCCATCTCGTCGGAAGCCTCGCCCATCCCTGGGCAGTCCCCCACGACGGGGGGAGATTCCTTCCCGCAGGCAGGTGCGCGCGGGGTCTCGGCTCGAAACGAACGGCCGAATTTCAGCAATCTCGGTAAGGAAGCACATGGGCAAGAACAAGTTCAAGGGCGGCAAGAACAAGCAGTCGGGGGCCATCAAGGTGCCGGCGGTCGATCCTCCGGTGGTGACCGAGGAGAAACCCGAAGAGGAAGCCGAGCTCGAGGCTGAAGCTGAAGCCGAAGCCGAAGCCGAACCGGAGGCCGAGGAGGAAGAGGACGAAACCCCCGAGCCCTCGCTCGAAGAGATGGCCATCAACCTGCGGGCCATCCTGGCCGAGACCGAGATCAAGGCGCGCCGCCTGCGCGACTCGATGGAGCTTCCCCACGCCCAGGTCGAGGAGCTGGAAGACAAGCTGGTTCTCGAGCAAAAAGCCGTAGCCGAGGGCCGGGCCCGCGTGGAAGAGCTCGAGAAGCTCCATACCGCGGCCCGCGGCCAGGTCGAGGTGCTGGAGAAACAGCTCCTGGTGCTGGAGGACGACAAGAACGACCTCAAGAGCAGCCTTTCCGAGCTGGAGACCAAGCTCGAAGACCTCGACCTCAAGCACGAGGAGGAGATCAAGGCCCGGCAACGCATGGCCGACCAGCTCTCCGAAGCCGAGCGCGCGCGCAAGGAGCTTGAGGAGCGCCTGGCGGGCGAGGACGACATGGCCGAGAAGCTCTCGGAGGTCGAGCGCGCCCGCGAAGAGCTCGAGGAGCGCCTGCGCAACGCCGATGAAAGCCACGGTGCGGCTCTGCGCGAGTTCGAGACCAAGCTGACCCGGCTGGAAGAGGCCGAGAGCAAGCTGCGAGAAGAGCAGGCGCGGCGCGAGGAGCTCGACGAGAAGCAGAAGGAGCTCGAGGCCCGGCTGAAAGAGGCCGAGGCCAACAGCGCCACCCTGACGGCCAAGCAGCGCGAGGCCGAGAATCGCCTGGGCGAGATGGAGGAGCAGCTGCAGACGGCGCAGGCCAGCCTGCTCGAGGCCGAGGACAAGCTGGCCGAGGCCGAACGTCAGAAGAAAGCCCTGGAAACCAATACCGAGGCCGTCGATAAGGCGCGAGCCGAGTTTGACGCCCAGCTCGCCGAGGCCCAGCAGCTGCGAGAAGAGCTGCAGGCTCAGCTGGAGCAGGCTCAGGCCGAGGCCGCCGAGCACCAGGGCCGCATCGACGAGCTGGAGACGAAGGTCAAGGGCTCCTCTGACGCCGAGACGCGGGCTGCCGAATTGCGGGAGATGCTCGAGATGCTCGAGGCCAACCTGCTCGAGGCCGAGGACAAGCTGGCCGCGGCGCCCTCGAAGGACGCTTTCGAGCAGGCCCAGACCCGGGCCCAGGAGGCCGAGGAGAAGATGACGGCGGCCGCGCAGGCCACCGAGGAGCTCGAGCAAAAGCTCAAGCAGACCGAGTTCCGCCTCGAGCAGATCAAGCAGATCTACGAAGAGACCGACGAAGCCACCCGGGCCGCCGAAGAGCGGGCCGATGTGGCCGAGAAGCGCGCCCGCGAGGCCGAGCGCAAGCTGCGCTCGCTGGAAGTCGCCACCGGGCGCACGGCCGCCACCGCCGACGCGGCCGCGCCGACCGAGGCGCCGTCAACCAGCTCGGCCGAGATGACGGCCTTGCGCGAGAAGCTGGAGAACGCCGAGCGCACCGAGCTGGAAGCGGTGGAGCGCGCCGAGCTGGCGGAGGCCAAGCAGGCCGAGCTCGAGGAAGAAGCTCACGAGGCGAACGAGCGGGCCGCCGAGCTCGAGGAGAAGTTCAGCGAGGTCGAGGCCAACACGATCCAGCTCAAAGAGGAGCTCGAGCAGGCCCGTCAGGCGCTGGAAAGTGCCCGGAGCGTGGCCGACCAGTCCGGGCTCGACGAGCTCAAGAAGAAGCTCGAGGACACCGAGGCCCGCGCCAAGACCGCCGAGCAGAAGGCGCGCGAGTCGGTCGATCGGCTCTTCCAGTCCGAGCAGCGCATGGTGCAGGCCAGCGCGCGCCTGCGCACGGCCGAGGAGAAGGTGGTCGAGCTCGAGCGCGAGATCGACAACCTCAAACGCAAGTATCACGAGGCCGAGGAGCGCCTGAAATCGGGCGAGGGCGCCGAGCTCGATCCCGAGACCGAGCGGATGGCGTTCGAGGACCGCCTCACCAATCTGCCCAACTTCAACATTCTCCAGCAGTACATCGACTACACGTTCAAGCAGGTCCATCGTTACAAGCGCGGTGCCGCCTTGCTGTGCATCGATCTCGATCGCTTCAAGGTCATCAACGACACGCTCGGCTTCCGCGCGGGCGACGAGGTGCTGCGCCAGGTGGCCGACCGCCTCAAGGCCCTGACCCGCGAGTCCGACGTGCTGGGGCGCCGGGGCGACGACGAGTTTCTCATCCTCCTCTCGGAGCTGGAGAAGGGTGATTTGCCCGAGGTGCGCACGCCCGAAGACTGGATGAACGCCTGCAAGCAGATGGCCACCCTGGTGTCCAACCGCATTCTCTCAGCCCTGGCGCCCCCGTACTCGGTGCAAAACCAGAAGCTGCACGTCACCGCCAGTATCGGAGCCAGCATCAGCCTGGACGCGGAGACCGCCGAGGAGTTCATCGAGCACGCCGAAACTGCCATGGTGGCCGCCAAGGAAGCCGGTCGCAACAACCTGCAGTTCTACACGGCCGACCTCAAGCAACGACGCCAGCGCAAACTGTCGCTCGACGGCCAGCTGCGGCAGGCGCTGGAGAACGACGAGTTTACGCTGCTTTATCAGCCGATCGTCCACCTCTCGAGCGGTCGCCTGGCCGGGGCCGAAGCGCTGATTCGCTGGCGGCATCCCGAGCTGAACAAGGTGCTGCTCCCGGCCGACTTCCTGCCGACCGCCGACGAGACCGGCCTGATCGTGCCCATCGGTACCTGGGCGATCATGCAGGGCTGCCGTCAGGCGGCGCTCTGGCGTGACGAGGGGCTGGAGATCTTCACGGCCATCAACGTGGGCACGCGCCAGCTCATGCAGGCCGACCTGGCCAAGACGTTCTTGAAGGCTCTGGAAGTCACCAACACCGATCCCAAGTCGATCGTGCTGGACATCAACGAAGGCTCCAACCTGGTCGACCCCGAGCGGACCGACCTGACGCTCGAGGAGCTGGCGCGCACGGGCGCGTCGATCGCCATCGACGACTTCGGCGTCGGGTTCTCGTCGCTCAAGCGCCTGACGCAGGTCAAGATGCTCAAGTTCGACCGCACGCTCGTCTCCGACGTCGGCAGCCGGCACGGCGCCAGCATCTGCGTGGCCGTCCTGGGCATCTGCTCCAACCTGGGCGTGCGCTCCGTGGCCGAGGGCGTGGAGACCCCCGAGCAGGCCACGTTCTTCCTGGATAAAGGCTGCGAGCTCGCCCAGGGCTTCTACTTCAGCGAGCCCGTCCCGGCCGAGGAGATCACCGAGATGTGGCTGGACAATCGCACCTGGAGCGGATTCTAGGGCAGCTGGTAGACCGACTGGGAGCCCGCGGTCACGCCCACCAGGCCGGGGCCCGGGAACGAGACGCCGGTCGGCGGTGTGCGGGTTTCCAGGGTAAACCCGTCCCGACCGTCGTCCGTGTGCCAGACGACGGCCTGGTTCCGGCCAACGGGCACGGAGGCGGCCATTCGACCGTCGGCCGACAGGGCATCCATCACCTGCGAATCAACGGTGCGCAGGCAGAGCAGCTTGCTGGTGGCCACGTCCCAGACGCGGGTCTCCTGAAGACCTCGCGCCAGGAGCCGTGAGCCGTCCTGGGCCACCGCAAAACCCATGATGCCGCGCTGACCCAGGAAGTCGCCCACCATTCGGGCGTTGCGCCAGTCGTAGACCAGGGCCAGATCTTTGTCGCGCTGGTCGCGGAAGCGGAAGCCGCAGGCCAGCCACTCGGAGTTCCGGCAGAACTCCAGGTTGATCGTCACGGGACCCGCTTTCAGTTGCTGTACGACCCGCTTCTCCTTCACGTCGAAGACGAAGATCGGCTCCTCGTAGCTGGCCAGCGCCAGGTAGCGGGCGTCGGGGCTCAGCCGCGCGGCCAGCAGCCGCTGCTGGGCCTGGCGATAGAACATCTTGCCGCCGGGCATTTCGTAAAGCAGCACCGCGTGGTCGCAGCGGGCCATCAGGACCGAGCCGCTGAAGCGCACGTCGCGCACCATCCAGTCGGCTTTGAGCTTGCGGACGCGCTGGAAGTTTTTGTCCAGCACCAGAACTTGCTCGCCGGTACCCACCACCAGCGTGGCGCTGTCGGCCGACCAGGCGAACGGGTTGAACGAGGCCGGGCCGTCGGGCAGCTTCTGTCCGAAACGCTCTTTACCGCTGGCGACTTCGAAGACCACGAAGCTCCACGAGCCATCCTGGCGCAATCCCGCGCACAACTTGCCATCGGGCGAGACCGAAGCCAGGGTGAGGCCTTCTCCCACTTCGCCGATCTTGCGCGGAGGCTGATTCATCAGCACGCCCAGGCAGAGCAGTAGGAGCACGGGAACGAGATGTCGACGCATAACCCCCCCGTTCGCGACCGAAGCTAGAAGTCCGGCCACCACCCGGTCAGACTGCGGGTCAATTGCGTCAGGCTCCGCTGGGCGTGTACCACGAGATTGGTCGTCTCGAGCGAGGCCCCCAGTTTGCGGCCGACGATGGTGGTGCGCAGCTCGCCGTCCACCGGGCGGCCCATCTTGGCACCCAGCTTGCGCTGGCGGTTGACCGCCAGGATCCAGTGGACGACGTCCTGGGGCACCTGGGCCCCCTTCACGTTCATCATCCCGAGCAGGCGCACGAAGCCGTCCATCGGCTCCCGGCCACCGATCAGGGGAGCGACCTCCTCGGCCCTGATAGCCACCCCGGAGCGCTCCGACAGCATGCGGGCCGCCACCTCGGGTTTGCGGGCGCCCGACAGGATGGAGAGCAGATCGACGCCGTAATCTCGCCGCTCGTTGGAGATCGGCACGGCCTGCCCGAAATCGAGCAGGGTGACGGTCCTGGTAACCGGGTCGATCAGGACCTGGCCGTCGTGGAAATCGGGATTGGCGTGCAGCGGCACCGGGCGTGCCTTCCCGCTCTGGTCCACGCCGAGCAGCACGTCCCGCTCGACCTCGGCCAGGGCGCCCATGGCCGAACGGTAGGTCGCCGGATCGCTCTCGAGCACTTTGCGCGCGGTGCTGCCCGGCGCCTCGTCCATCAGGATGGCGTCTCCATGCTGCTCCAGCACGCTCACCGTGCGCACCTTCCAGCCGTTGACCTCGCGATTGTAGAGCGGCTGGACCGCTTTCTGCATTTCGGCCGCGTTCTGGCGGTCGAACTCCAATCCAACCGAGGGCTCGATCACTTGCAGCAGCCCGAGCAGGAAGCCATAGCGCTCCCGGTTCTCGGGCGTCTTCGTCAACGTCTCGAGGAAATTGCGCAGCCGCATGAAGTCGTAGCCGGCCGTCTGGTCCACATTCTCGCGGGGCAGGGTCAGGATCTTGTGCTTGCCGTCCCGCTCGTCCAGGATGCGCAGCGCCACGTTCACCGAGCCGGAGCCTTTGATTCCCTCGAGCTTCCAGTGCGCGGGCCACTCTTTGCCCAGGTGGTGCTCGGCCAGACGCACGCCCTCGAGATAGCTCAGCGGTAGCGCGTGGTCCTGGGCCTCCTCGAAGACCTGGCTGTATTCTTGCATCTGGCTTGTAAACGCAAGGTATTGCTTGAACTTGACCCCCGGCACCCCGTAGGCGTCCATCAGGTTGCTGAGCAGTTCGCCTTCGCTTCCCTTCTCGCCCGGAGGCTGAGCCAGGGCGAAACCGGCCGCCACGGCGGCGTTGGTGCCGTGGGCCTCGATCAGGGCATGGGCCAGCTCGCGGGCCAGATCGCGGCGCTCGGGGCGGACATCGCCCATCAGGTGCTCCACCAGCTCCGCGCGCCCCTCGGGACGAGCAAAGAACGAGTTCGGGCCCCCCAGGAAGCTGCCGGCGACCAGCGTGCGCAGTCCCAGATCGGCTCGCTGCATCGCGGCTCGCGCCTCCTCCATCAGAGGCGTCAGGGTGACCCGGGTGGATTTCCCTTCCAGGTCGGCTTCCATGCCGGACAGATAGTCGGGCAGCTCGGAGCGGCGACCCATCAGGTAATCCACCGTGGCCAGCTGGTCCTCCACGGGCCGCGTCCAGGCGGCCGAGACCAGCGCCGACAGGCCGCGGACTTCCTTCTGCAGCAGGGCCGCTCGATCCGAGAAGGTGCGCTTGTCGGGCGGGAAGATGGCGTCCAGCTCGTTGGGCTGCAGGCGCGCGCCCTCGGCCACCATCTCGCGGAAGCGGCGCTCGACGGTGGGTCGCTTGCTGATGGAAAAGTCCTTCTCGAGCTGGCGATTGGCGGCCGCCAGCTGCTGGCGGTCCAGGCCGCCTTTCAGCGCCAGGCGGCTCAGCATTCCGGCTTCGGCCTCTGGCAGCAGGAAGTCGCGAATCGCGGGATTCTTCAGGCGCTCCCCGAGCTGGTCGGGGGGCAAGGAGCCGAGCTCTCTCTCCAGGTAGCCCGACAGGTCGGAGCGCAGCTTCTGGTGGCCGTCCAGCAGATCGCCCGGGCTCGTCCTGGCTCCCCCCAGCACGGTGCCCATCGCTTTCGTCCAGCCGTCCAGGCCGCCCAGTTGCTCGCGCGTCCTGGCCACGCCGTCGAGCAGGAAAAGGCGGGCGTCGCGATTGAGCCCCGGCTGGCCCAGCCCGAAGATCGTCCAGAGGCTGTCGTAAGGACTCTTCTCCTGGTCGCCCAGCACCTTGTCGACGCCGGCCAGCAGGCGCTGGACGTCGGAGTGGTCGAGCTTGTCCAGCATCTCGCTGCGCAGCCTGGCGTTGGAGCCCAGCAGCGTCAGGGGGGCGATGACCTGGTTGGCCCAGCGCTGCATGATGGCCCGACCGGTACTCTCGGCCTCGCGATCGCGTTTGTGGACATCCTGGTCGAAGAAGCCCCGGAGGTCCTTCTCGTAAGTGAGGCTCAGGCACTCGCTCTCGGTCACGGATTTGCCCAGCATCCGCGAGGCGGCTTCCGACAGCGGCTGCATGCACGCCTTGAGACTGCTGTCATCCTCGGTAAGCCGGAACAGCTGCTCTTTGGAGAGGCCCTCGAGCGACTGCGACAGCGCCCGATAGGTTTCGCCCCGGGCCCCCTGCCGGGGCAGGCTCGTGCCGACTGGACACAGGGTGAACAGGAAATCGCGCATTTTGTGGTCGGGAGCCTGCCCCAGGCAGGGGACCAGCTCGCCCATCAACTCATGGCGGGCGCTGAGGCTCAGTTTGCCGACTGCGGGATCAAGCTCCCTCATGGCGCGGTTGGCGAAGGTCAGCCAGGCAGGGCGCAGTTGCTCGCGCTCACGGTCCCCCGTGGGGAGCTCCTCGAGACTGTCGTTGTAAGCATCCAGTCCCTCGCAGGCCGTCGGCCCGTCTTGCTGCATCGCTTGCTGCACGGCGTCCACGCGAAAAGCTTCATAGGTCCTGGCGATCGGCTCGGCCGCGGCCCGCACGTCCGGCTCCGCTTTCAGAAAGCGCTCCAGTTGCAACTCGCGATAGGACTTGAGCGAATCGACCAGCTCGGGACGCATCCCGGCTTCTTTCAGAAAACGCAGGACCGACGCTTTGAGGGGCGTGTCCAGCGGTGCCTGCTCGCCTTTGTCGGCTCTCTTCGCGACTTCTTCGGCCAGGTCGGCGGCGTAGTAGAACTGGGAGCTTCGCTTATCTTCCAGGGTGGGCAGGCGGTCGACGAGCCCCTTCCAGGCCGAGCTCAGCAGGTAGAGCGGGCTGGCGATCTCCTGGAAGTCCGGTGCTTTGACCAACTGGACCAGGTTGTGGCGATGGGAGAAGTTGTTCTCTCCCACCACCATCTTGTCCAGGAGCGGCTCGGCCTTCCACCCGCCCACGGAGCAGCCGAGGAGAAAGTCGCGCACCTTATGGCGCTCTTCCAGGCCGTCGAATTGCAAGGTCTTGCCGGGCACTCTGTCTTGCAGGGAGAGGTAGGCGAGCAAGAAGGCATCCCCTTTGGCCTGAGCCGGGCCGGGGGCCTGTCTCAGGTCGTCGATCACCGCCAGCATGGCCAGCGCTCCCTGGCGAGGCGTAGCCCCCTCGAAGCGGCTAACGGTGTCGGAGACCAGGTTGTAATCTCGGGGGACCGGTCCGCCCCAGCCGCTCTTCAGGGGCTCCTCCTTGAGGAAGGCGCGGGCCAGACGCACCGCCTTATCGTCGCACTCCGCCTGCTCTTTGGTGGCCGGCGGGGGGGCGATGCGGGGCGCCACCGTGAGCTTCAAGCTCGGGTCGAGCTCTTGCTCGGAGCGCTCGCGCGCGGCGGGGTCGAGGCGCTTGATGTTCTCGGCCTGGGCCTGGGCCAAGATCAGCCGCACGCCCTCGTGGTGGTGGGCCTGCGCGGCCGCGCGGGCGCTGTCGAGCAGCACATTCATCTGGGGCGACTCGTGCCCGCGGAACAGGGTCTCCAGCAGGCGCACGCCGGCATCGGGCTGGTAGCCTGCGGCGGCCATCATCTCCAGGCCCTGGTGGTCGGCCACGGCCTCGTTGGACTGGCTGTTCATCCAGCTCCGCCCGGGATTCTCCAGATGGCCCTGCAGCACGTGCGCGAGCTCGTGCCCCAGCACGAAGGCGAGCTCGTCCTCGGACTTGACCGCTCGCAGAAGTCCCACGTTGAGTCCCAGCACCATCGATTTCCTGGTCGGATCGTGGCCGTGCAGCCGGGCCAGCCGGGCGGGATCGGCCCAGAGAGAGTCCTCGTGGGATTCGCCCTTGCTTCCCAGGCGGGTCACGAAGGCGTTCACCTCGGCGCCCGAAAACATGTGCACCGCCAACTGGATGCCGGCTTTCCGGAGCTTCTCGCCGGCCAGTTTCTCCACCATCTGCTCGAGGTGGACCTGGGCCTTCTTCACGGCCGGGTCGATCTGCCCGACGGGCGGCGTCAACAGGGAGCCGGTGAACGTCTTGAAGCGGGTGCTCCAGTTTTTCAGGGCCTCCCGATCCTCGGGAGCGAGAGACGGCCCCGGAGTGGGAGTCGCCGAGGGTGACGGCACGGGCGCGCCGGCCAGGTTCCAGTCCGGCTCCTCGGCTCGGAACGAAGTCGAGCGCGAGGACTCAAAGTCCGGAGGGAGCTTGCGGAGCACTTCGCGGTCAAAGTTCTCCCAGTCGAGCTTCTCCACGGGCTTTTCGGGCGGCCGTCCGGCGGGCGTTCTCGCCTCGAGGTTTTCCGAGGCAGGTTGTGGCTCGAGTTGGACGTCGTCCCGCCGGACCCATTTGACCTCTTTGGGTAGAGCTTCGCCTGGCTCTCTCTTTTTGAAAACCGGAAAGCTCGACGGCGGCTGGATCGGGTCCATGGACCCGATAATTTCGAGAAATGCGCGACCCGCTCCTGGAGATGGTTCAGGCCGGAACCAGTTCCTCCACCGGGGCCAGCAGCGCGTTCAGGATGGCCAGGGCCACCTGGCGTGAGGCGTTGCCCACCTCGTTGGGCGGCCCGACGCAGGAGGGGCAGCCCGACTCGCACTCGCAGTGCTCGAGGCGCTCCATGGCCTTCTGGGCCAGCTCCTCGAAGCGGTCGTAGATCTGCGAGGAGAAGCCCATTCCGCCCGGATAGTTGTCGTAGATGAAGAGCGTTGGCTCGAAGACCGGGAGCGCCTCCAGGGTGGCGTTCTGGTCGAACGGGTCCATTCCCACGCGCATCCAGGCCTCGCTGTTCTCCATCTTCTCCTCGGCCGGAGCGAAGGTGTAGCGGCCCTGCGTGTCGCGGTCGGAGCGGGCGAACCAGGTGGCGGCGCGGTCGCCCACGCAGCGGTCCAGGTCGCGCAGATCGCACATCAGGTAGAACGGCGCCAGGTGGTGCAGGCAGTAGGTCAGCCCCACGACGCCGTCGAGCAGCTCCGAGCGCGGGAAGCCGAGCTTCGCCAGCGTTTCGTGGGCGATGGTGAGCCAGAACGAGGTCGTGTGCATCTCGTGATCGGGCAGGTTGACCTCGCCGTAGCCGACGTTCTCGCGGCTGTAGAACTTGATCTTCTTGAACCCGCTCACGCGCCAGGTGACGTGCACCTCGCCGTGCTCCTTGCGGGCCTTCTCTCGAGGCAGCTCCTGGCGCTCGAAACCGTCCAGGATCTTGACGCTCGTGGCGGTGATCGCGTCGGTGTAGTAGTCCACCTCCACGGGCTTGACGTAGGCTCGGCGCTGGGCGTAATCGAGCTGCTTCACCTGGTAGGTGCGGGCCTGGCACATGTAGATGGCGTCCACGTAGACCGTGCTGGGAGCCGAGCTCCAGTCGACCTCGGCGATGACGCGGTTGTTCTGGGTGACGTCCATGATGCAGAAGTTCTCGGGAGAGGCCGTGCGCAGGCTGACCGCGTCGGCCGGGTAGGCCTCCTGGGTCCAGTGATACTGGCCACCCGACTTGTGCAGCACCTGGTTTTCGGCCAGGTAGTTCAGGATCTCGCCCACGTCTGCCTTGCCGAACGGCTCGCCCTCGTCGAGCGGCAGCTCGAAGGCGGCGCACTTGAGGTGACTGACCAGGATGGCCACGTTGTCGGGGTTGATGAGCGCGTGCTCGGGGCTGGCGTTGAAGAAGTAGTCGGGGTTCTCCATCAGGAACTGGTCCAGCGGGTCGCTCTTGGCCACCATCACGACGGCGCTGGCGTCGTGCCGCCTGCCGGCGCGCCCCGCCTGCTGCCAGGTGCTGGCCACGGTGCCCGGATAGCCCGCCAGTACGGCCGCCTGCAGGCTGCCGATGTCGATGCCGAGCTCGAGGGCGTTGGTGCTGACCACCCCCCGGATGCCGCCCTCGCGCAGCCCGCGCTCGATCTCGCGGCGCGCGCCCGGGAGATAGCCCCCGCGATACCCCCGGATCTTGCCCTCGTCCTGGATGGTGCGCTCGAAGCGGTCCTTGAGGTAGCGCGACAGCACCTCGACGTTGAGGCGGCTGCCCGCGAACACGATCGTCTGCAGGTCGGCCTTCAGAAAGCGCGTGGCGATCCAGCGGCTGGCCGTCAGGTAGGAGCGCCGGATGCCCAGCTCCTTGTTGAGCACGGGCGGGTTGTAGAACACCAGCGTCTTGGCACCCGCCGGGGCGCCGTTGTCGTCGACCAGCTCCACCGGCCCCTCGGTCAGAGCTTCGGCCAGCTCGCGCGGGTTGGCGATGGTGGCGCTGCACATCACGAACGTCGGGTTGCTGCCGTGGAAGTTGGCGATGCGCTTCAGCCTGCGGAGCACGTTGGCCAGGTGGCTGCCGTAAACCCCCCGGTAGGTGTGCAGCTCGTCCATCACCACGTATTTGAGGTTGGCAAAGAACCGGGACCAGCGGGTGTGGTGGGGGAGGATGCCCGTGTGCAGCATGTCGGGGTTGGTGATGACGACGTGGGCTCTGCCGCGGATGGCTCTTCTGGCGTCGGCGGGCGTGTCCCCGTCGTAGGTGAAGACGCGCGCGTCGGATTTCAGGGCGTTGATCGACTCTTGCAGCTCGCCCAGCTGGTCTTGCGAGAGCGCCTTGGTGGGGAACATGTAGAGCGCCCGGGCGCTGTCGTCTTGCTTGATGGCCTCGAGCACCGGCAGGTTGTAGCACAGCGTCTTGCCGCTGGCGGTGGGCGTGACGATGACGGTGCTCTTGCCCTGGATGACGTGAGCGATGCTCTGGCTCTGGTGGGTGTAGAGCTGCTCGATGCCGCGACCCTTGACCATCTGGGTGACCTCGTCGCTGAGCTGCGCGGGCCACTCTCCGTAACGCGCGGGGAGAGCTTCTTGAGTGCGAACGGCCGCGAGCGTGCCTTTGCCCTCTTGGGACTCGAGGAAACGGCGGAGAACTTCGGAAATGGACATAGCGTTAAGTTCTGCGAGGGTCTGCTTGAACTCCTTTCGAACAGTGCTTCGAGAACGAGGAGGTCGAGGAGATTTGGGGGATTTTTTTGGAGATTTGGGAGAAGGGGAAAGCATGCGAGAAGAGTTGCTGGAAGCTTTTGCGTCGAGGGCGCACGTCGTTATCTGCGGCGGGATGGGTGCCAAGCTCCTTCCGCTGGTGCTGTCTTATAAGGACCCGCTAGAGAATACCGTCGTCATCACTGAGAGTTTCGAGCCTCACGAGCATTGTCAGGTCCTGGTGGTGGACCTGGACCATTCGCGGCTCGACCTCCTGCGGGCGGCTCTGCGGCAGGACCCCGACTGTATCGCCATCGATCTGTGGTCGCTGGAGATCGCCGAGATGGTCTTACAGACCGCGTTGACAGGGCACCGGCTCATTCTGGGCGTCCCCGACCGGCCGCCCCCCGAATTCTTCGAGTATGGCCTGCAGATGGTCGTGATCGCGGCCGATGGGAGTGTCACGAAGCACGGCGCTCCGCCGGCGCCGCCAGAGCCCAATGTGCAGCCTCCTGCCACCTTACCTGAGCACTGGACCACGCCCCGCGCCGAACCCCTGAGCGCCTCGCTCGAGCGCAGGCTCGAGGCGCGCACCTGTTGGATTCCTCAGTTTGGCGAGCCGTCGGACCATCGGGGCAGCAAGTTTGGGGGTCTCCCTGCTCTGCAGCCCGGAGAGAGCTGGCCGCGTTGTCAGTGCGATCGAAGGATGCAACTGGTGGCGCAGCTCGACCTGAGCCAGCTTCCCGTGGATGCCAGCCAGGGCTACTTCCAGCTCTTCTATTGCACCGCGCCCGACTGCAGTGTCCACGACGCCTGGGAGCCTTTCGCGGGCAATAGCCTGTGTCGACTGATCCCTGCGGAGCCAGTCGTGGAGCCAACCGATCCTCCACTGGCGGGGTATTCGGAAGCTCGTATCGCAGGATGGCTGAGGGCGGCCGACTTTCCCCACGGCGAGGAGCGCCCCGAACTGCCCGAGGACGAGCGCGAAGCGGCCTACCTGGCTTCGTCCTGGGCGGAAATCCTGGAGGGCGATGAGGTCGAGAAGACCCGCCTGGCGGCATTCCTCGACTACTACCAGATGAGCTCGACCGAGGAATTGGCCAGGGTGGTCCGAGTGCTGACCTGCGATTCCGGTGACAAGATTCTGGGCTGGCCCAGTTGGACTCAGGCGGCCCGCTATCCGGCTTGCCCCACGTGCGCCAAGCCGATGCACTACTGGCTCCAGATCAACAACGAGAGCGGATTCTTCCCTCAGCTCTTCGCCGCCGACGGCACCGGCCACGTCTTCCGCTGCGCGGACCACCCCGATCAGATGGGCTTCGCCTGGGCCTGCACCTGATGGAGAGCTGCAGCATCACAGGTCCGGGCTAACAGGTGGACACGCGGATGTCCTTCCGCCAGCGTGGACATGTCCGGGCTAACAGGTGGACACGCGGATGTCCCTCAGCCAGCGTGGACATGTCCGGGCTAACAGGTGGACACGCGGATGTCCCTCAGCCAGCGTGGACATGTCCGGGCCAACAGGTGGACGTGCTGATGTCCCTGCCAGCGTGGACACGGGCGGCCCAGCAAGGCGTGCCTCACGCCCGAGCGCATCTCCCGTAGGAATCGCCGACCGGCCGGTGAAGGCCGCCGAATGCATTTTGACGCCGTTTTCGATGGGGATCTCCTGACCGCTCCCGACCAGGCCCGGCGGGCCGAAGCGATGGGGTTCGATATGCTCTGGGTGCCCGAGAGCAAGCACGACCCGTTCCTCAGCCTCCTCAGAGCCGCCGAGGGGTCGAGCAAGCTGAGCCTCGGAACCGCCATCGCCGTGGCGCTGGCGCGCAACCCGATGTCCATGGCCTACCCGGCCTGGGACCTCCACCGGTTCAGCCAGGGACGCCTCTGGCTCGGGCTTGGCAGCCAGGTGAAAGCCCACATCACCAAGCGCTTCTCCATGCCGTGGGACAAGCCGATCGAGCAGATGCGCGACTACGTGGCCGCCCTGCGGGCCATCTTCCACAGCTTTCAAACGGGCGAGCCGCTCAAATACCAGGGGCCCTACTACCGGCACACACTCATGACGCCATTCTTCAACCCCGGACCGCAAGACAACCCGCACATCCCTATCGGACTGGCCGCGGTCGGTCCCAAGATGAGCGAGCTGGTCGGGGAGTGCGCCGACTTCCTGAGCGGTCACCCGTTCACGAACCGCGCCTACGTCGAGAAGATCACTCTGCCTTCGCTCGAGAAAGGCCTCAAGAAGGCCGGTCGCGACCGTAAAGACGTGCAATTGGTCGGTAACGTCTTCGTCATCACCGGCGACGAGAAGGCCCAGGAGGGCATGGAGCGCAAAGTGCGCGAGTCGATCGCGTTCTATGGCTCCACCCCGGCCTACGCCGAAGTGTTGGAAGTCATTGGGCAGGGCGAGTTGCATCGCGAGCTTCACAAGCTTTCACGGGAAGGGCGCTGGGGTGAGATGGCGAAACTCATTCCAGAAGATGTCGTGGCCTGCTGTTCGGTGCGGGCAACGCCGTCCGAGATCAGGAACGAGGTCCAACGGCAGTATGGCGACCTGTATGATCGGGTGGTGCTGGCGCCGTCTGGAATCGAAGCCTGAATTAGGAGGATGAGCCGTGTCGGATCAGCGAGATAGAGCGCTCGAGAAGCTATACGCGCAGCAAGAGAAGCACTCGGAGAAGGTGAAAGCCTCGGTCAACGACATGAAGCGTTCCCTGGGCGACAAAGACCGGGGCGGGGCGATGTCGGCGACCAACATCAAGCGTCTGGTCATCGCTCTGGTGGTGATTGTTTTCGTGGGAATGACCGCGGTCATGATGGCCGATCCCGCCTCTCGGGGGGCATGGGGATTCACGCTCTTTTGCGCGGTAGGCGCGGGCGTGTTTCTCTACAGCAAAAAGCAAGCCGGGGGCTGAGCGCCCAACAAAAAAGGCGCCCCGCAACGGGCGCCTTTTTTCATGAGCTTTTCAGGCTCAGTGCTTCATCATGTCGCCCGACATCATGCTCATCTTTTTCATCATGTCGTGCATCTCCATACACATGTCTTTCATTTTCATCATCATCATCTGGGACTCGTTGCAGCTCTCGTTCATGCGCATCATGCAGTCGGCCATCTTGCCCATCATGTCTTTCATCGGGGCCATGTCCATCATCGGCTTATCCATCGAGCGAATCCTCCCAACAACTTGCTCCCTCTGGGGGCCAAACGTTGTTCGACGTAAAGCATGCGCGACCCCTTTCCAAATGGACGAAGTGTCGTGATACCGTCATGATGCATCCTCTGCATGCCACGCCGGAAATGCTCGACTTCGCCCGCCGCGCCGTCGGTGAGGGCGACCTGATCGATCGTTGCCGGCGGCTCTACAAAGCCATCCTTGACTACGGTCTGGAGATCGGCTACTGCGAGGATCTCAGCCGCGAGCGACGACCCAATGGCTGCCGCACCGCCTACGAGGTGTTCGCCGAGCCGGGCGCCGACGGCAAGCGCTACGCCATCTGCATCGAGTACACGCTGCTGTTCCTGGCGCTGGCACCCGCCGCCGGCCTCTCCGCCGTGCCCCTGCGCAAGCGCGAGTCGATCGGCGAGGGTAAGGGTTTCGTTTTCGGCCACGTGGCGGTCGGGATCGAGACGCCCGAGGGGCTGAAGCTGCTCGATCTGGCCCAGCGCCGTTTCTGGCGCGAGCCCGAGGGTTTCGACCCGATCTCGGTGGAGCGGCTGCTGGCCTACTGCCACAACAATACGGGCATCATCTTCACGCTCCAGGAGCGGCCCGACGAGGCTGAGCAAGCTTTTACCCTGGCCCTGCAGCAAGACTCAGGCACGGCCACGTTCTGGTTCAACCGTGGCTCCCTGCAGCTGCGCCGGGGCCTGGCTCAGGACGCCCGCGGCGACCTGCAGCGCGCCTCCGGTCTCGAGCCCGGCTCGGTGCAGGTGCTGACCAACCTGGCGGTGGCCGAGACCGCTCTGGGAGAGCGCGCCCAGGCCCGCGAGATTCTCTACCTGGCCCGCACTCTGGCGCCCGAAGACGCCCGCGTGGCTTTCAACCTGGGCGTGCTGGCCTACGAGGAGAACGATCTGGCCAACGCCGAGATCCACTGGCGGGAGGCGGTGGCCGTCGACCCGGCCTACGGGCAGGCCCGCCGCTGGCTCTCGACGCTGCTGCGCAACACGGGCCGCAAAGAAGAGGGCTTCCGTATCCTCGGCGGCCTGGCGTAGAGCTCAGACGTCTTTCGTTTGCGCCGGGGAGCCCGCCGGAGGGGCGATCAGAGGCAGGATGGACGTCCTCAGCTCCGATCGGTTCTCGTCTTTGATCGCTTCCACATAGACGTCCACCGGCTTCTTGGGGGCTACCGTCACCTCGAAGCGCTGGATGCTCTGGGCCAGGCGCCGGGCGTCGGGGCGATTGACCTTCAGCCAGGACGTGCTGATCAAGGCAGCCGGCGGCATCTTTTCGACCGGGCCGGGGGTGCTCGGATCGGAGTCGACATCCGAATCGATCAGACAGTAGACCGCTTTGAGGTCGGGCCGGTAGTAGAACGCCACCCGTTTCTGGAGCAGCAAGTCCCCCTTGGGACCGTAATCGAGCTGGCCGTTGGCGTCAAAGCAGGACACGAAGGCCAGGCCGTTGGGGATTTGCACCAGCGATTGGGGCTCGGCGCCGCGCAACTCCTCGCGCAGGCGCGCCACCACCAGCGCGGGCTGGGTCTGGATGTAGGCGCGCTTGTCGCTGCGCACCCAACTGCGCATGATGGGCACGAAGATCGCCAGCAGAACCGTCAGCACGATGCTCAGGAGAGCTGCCGCCACCATGAGCTCGATGACCGAGAACCCCCGGGCGCGTTTCACGGCACGCGCCGCACCGACAGCAGCTCGTAGTCTCCGAACTGGTGGAGCGTCTTGAGGTAAGCCGGATCATATTCCAGCGTCACTCCCGACATGCAGACGCCGTAGGAGGTGGCCAGCACCGGCGGTTTCACGACCTCGTTCGGATTGACGGTCATCTCCTGGCCGTCCATGTACTTTTCGGGATTCTCGTCGTACTGCACCAGCACCGGCTTCCCGCCCACGATCAGGCCTCCGTGCAGCTTGAAACCGACCATGATCTCGGCCAGCTTGCCACTGGCCTGGGGAACCTCGCGGATCTCGGGGTAGAAGACGGCGCAGTCGCGCACGGTGATGAGGCCGCGATACTCCCCGCTGGCTTTCATGATGAGCCGCTCGCAGTAGATCACCATCCCCTGGTCGACTGCGTCCAGGATGCCCCCATCCACGCGCAGCGTGCCGTAGACCACCAGGGTGGCGTTGCTGCCGTTCAGCAGCGGAAGGTTGTTGCCGCCCACGTCGGTGCGCGGGCCCGTCAGGTCGAGGTCACCCCGGATGTAGAGACGGGTATCCTGCAGGTTCAAGCTGCATTTGGTCATGCGCACCCGCTTCTCGTCCGAGTCGCGCTTGGGGTCGGGTAGGTAGGTGTTGCCCAGGGACGCGTCGATCAGAAAATCGCTGCCGAACGCGCACTCCCCGGGAAATTTCGCCGGGTCGAATCCGTCAGGCTGGGTGCCCATGATGGTCAGATCCTTGTCGAGCAAGAAGAGCTGCGGACCGGTCTTGTACATGGGCTGGCCGACGTTGAGGTAGGAGTAACTGAGCGGGGGCCGGGCGAACTGCCCCATCACATCCTCGAGCAAGCGCTTGGGATCGCCGTCGCTGGTGCGGGCCGCGCCCTCCCAGATGTTCTCGGGACGGTCGACGGCCACCACGCAGGGGTCCAGATCGCCCACTCCCCGCAGGAAATTGACATCGCCAATCAGCTGGTTGTCAAAGCCGCCCACGCTGACTCCCCCTTCGGCCTGCATGTATCTCTGATACGCCAGGCCCTGAAACTGGGCTTTGTTGAGCAGGACGGGGGATTCGGGATTGGCCACCTCCTTCCCGCCGCGCGGCAAAGCCAGGACTTTGCCCGTCACCAGGCTGGGCGGGCCTTTCTGGGCATTGGTGAAGGTCACGGGCTCGCGGGTCGTCACCACGTAGGGCCAGCGCTTCTGGAGGATGACGTCGTACCAACTGGTCCGCCCGCCGCTCTGCACCTTCATCAGGAATTGGACGGAGTAAGGGGGGACCGAGCGCCGGTTGGTGCCGCGGTCCAGGCAGCCGGCGGCTTTCTGACTGCCCAGGTGGTTGTCGAGCGAGTAATAGCCCCTGGCCGGGTCGGGGCTGAAGCCCACCGAGACGCTGCCGCCCAGGCGCGCCGAATCGTTGCCGAAAAGGTTTTGCCAGTGGTAGCGCTGGGCCAGGTCGCCGCCCCCGAGAGGGTCGTTGGGCTGGCCGTTGCGCGTCTCCAGGCCCACGATCATGGCCACCGCGGCTCGCGCCAGTTGCTCGCCTTCGGCATGCTCGCGGAAGTTGCGCGAGAAGTCGAGCTGCGTGATGCAAAACGTGGCCACCAGCAGGCAGAAGATCAGCAGCAGGACCCCTCCCGCCAAAACCGTGGCCACCGCTACGCCCCGACGTCGCATACCGCTCTAGCGTATCACAAAGTTGGATCCGCTTCACGCAGGACCGGCCCCGCGCCCGCCTCCTCCAAACAGGCTTCGCATTCGCGCCGGTGCTGCTCCGCCTTGCGGCTGTCGCGACTCTCGAAAAAGCTCGCCAGCACCCGATGGGTGTTGGCCTGCTCCAGCGGATTCTGCAGCGCCTGGAACGTGTCCAGGGCCTCCTCGTAGGCGGCCAGCGCCTCTTCGGGCCGCTCGGAGCCCAGCTCCAGGTCGCCCTCCATGCGACGCAGGATCCCTTCGAAGAGGGGATACATTCCCGCCACCTCGGAGCGAGCGGCCTTGATGCGCTGCAGGGCCGCGTCCCGGCCGGCCCGATCGCGCGCCAGGCGCGTCATGGCGCAGGCCTCGAGCAGGCGCGACTCGGCCAGGTAGTAAGGAGCGTGCC
This sequence comes from Vulcanimicrobiota bacterium, assembly GCA_039809865.1. GTDB lineage: Bacteria > Vulcanimicrobiota > Xenobia > Xenobiales > QWHO01 > QWHO01. Next base: position 19,361 of record JBDHVW010000011.1, on the reverse strand, counting down.
TGAGCTTGCAGGTGCGGGTGGAGGCCTCACCGCACTCCAGCGCGTCCTGCCAGCTCCCTTCGGCGAAGTAGGTCCAGCCCCGCGCCAGCTCGATCAGCATGCTGATGAAGGGCAGCCCCAGCTTGCGCGAGCGCCGCTCGGCCTGGCCCAACCAACGGTCGGCCTCCTGCACGTTGCCCCGTAACGCCGCGATGTGGCCCATGTTGATGAGCGACAACATGTAGTCCAGTTTGCTGGAGGTGGACTCGGCATATTCGCGCGTCTTCTGGGCATGCACCGTGGCCTCGTCCAGGCGTCCGCGATAGCGGCAGATCAGCTGCAAGATCGAGTGGTTGAGCGCCAGGCCGTGGATATCGCCCAGGCGCTGGGAGAGCTCGAGAGCTTGCAGCTCCATCGCGAGGCCGTTGCGGTGGTCGCCCACCAGGAAGAGCAGGTAGCCCGACTCGCGCAGGAAGGCCGCCTTTTGCAACGAGTCGGTGAGCTCGCGCGCCATATCGCCGGCCACGCGCAGCTGACGGCGGGCGTGCGGCATCATCACCTTGGGAAAGAACAGGATCGAGTACCCCGAGAACAGCTTGGCCTGGCCCTTGGCCTCGCGGCTCCCCAGGTCCTGAGCGATGAATTGCTGGCGCAGGCTCATGTCCAGCGTGTCCAGCACCCATCCCTCCGGACGCAGGAAGAAGAGCACCCGGCTGAGGCGCTCGAGCACGCGCTCGGTCTCGTCGATCCGTCGGGTGTCACGCCGCAGGCGCGGCAGGCGGGTCTTCTTGCCGACCAGCTGCACCAACTGGCGGAACGGGATGCCGATGGTGGCCAGGAAGCTGCTCGAGGGAAGCTTGATACCGAGCTGTTTGAGAGCGTCCTGGAGACAGCGCTGGGCCTGGCGCAGGTCACCCAGGCGCTCCCAGCAGGTGCCGAGCTTGCGCAGCAGGCGGGCGTGCTCCAGGCGCTCCACCACGCCCCCCAGCAGCCAGGTGTAGGTTTCCAGGGCCTGCTCGGTGAGCCCGGCGCCGTAGTTTGCGTCGGCCAGGCGCTCCTGCAACTCGCGTCGCGGCAGCACCAGCTCGACTTCGGGCAGCTCCAGCGCGCGTTTGAAGAGATCCACCGCCTCGAGGTGGGCAAACGCCTTCATGCTCGCGTCCCCGGCCCGCACCAGGTGGATGACGGCCTGGGCGCCCTGCCCGCTGAGTCGATAGTGGTGCGCCAGACGGGCTGCCTGGCGTTCGGGGTGGGGCAACGACTCGAGCGCGCGCGCCGCCCGCGAGTGCAGGTCGGACTGCACGTCCTGGGGGGTGGCCTCCAGCAGCACCTCCAGGATCGGCTGGTTATAGAAGGTCAGCCAGCCGCGCTCGCGCGATTCGGCGATGATCTTGCGCCCGACCAGGCGCTCTACGCGGTCGATCAGCTCGTCCTCGGGGATGTTCCAGGCGCGCGCCAGCACGTCGAACTCGAAGTTGCGGCCGAGCACGGCGGCCTGGCGCACCACCCGCAGGTCGGCCGGGTCGAGACCGGCCAGGCGGCGCTCCACCGCGTCGCGCACGGTGACGGGGATGCGGCTGCCTCCGGCGCTGGTGCGTGGCAGGGCGGTCGATTCGAGGTTCCAGGAGCCCCGGTCGAGGCGCAAACGCCCCTCGGACACGAACGTCTTGAGGATCTCGCCGATGAACAACGGATTGCCCTCAGTCTCGCTGTAGAGGCGCTCCATCGTCTCGTCCTCGACCGAGCCCACGCCCAGCATCGAGCTGACTACAGCCGCCGTCTGCTCTTCGTTGAGCGCCTCCAGGGCGATCTCGTCGAGGCCCTCGAGCCGCACCAGCGACGAGCGCACCCGGCCGAAAGCCTCGAAGGTGCGCAGATACTCGTCGCGGCAGCTGCACAGGATGGCCACGGGGGTGGGGTTCTGCCCTTCCTCGGGCGGGGTCAGCAGGCTGCGAGCCGCATAATGGAGGAACTCGAGGCTGGCCGGATCGGCCCAGTGCAGGTCCTCGAGGAAGATCACCAGCCCCCGCGAGCTGGCCATATGCGCCAGCAGACGCACCATGCCTTCGAACAGGTGGTATTTCAGCAGCGGATCGTCGCGATCGAACTGCGCTTCGCCTAACTCGGGAAAAAGCACCGAGAGGGCGTCCCGAAAGACCTCCAACTCTTCGGGGAGCCCGTTCCGGAGGCTGCGGCGCAGGATGCGGATCCACGGGTTGTAGGGCAGGGCCTCGACCTCGTTGCCGTAGCCCCAGAGCGTGGCCAGACCCAGCGAGCGCGCCTGGCCGGCCACCTCCTGGAAGAAGCGGGTCTTGCCCACGCCGCTCACGCCCTCGACCAGCATCACCGCGCCCCGCTCGTGCAGGCGGTCGAGTCGCTCGAGGACCCGGCGGAGCTCTGGCTCGCGACCCACGAACCGCGGTGTGAAGAGCTGCTCGGGGGGCGAGACCGGAGTGGCCGGAACCGGCTCGGAAGGCGGCAGGTCGAAGGGCGTGCCGAAAATCTCCGACCAGGCCTCGAACAGTTCGGAGGCGCTCTGGAACCGGTCGGCCGGCTCCTTCTCCAGCAGGCGCATCACCAGCTCCACCAGCGGCTGGGGGAGCCAGGGCGCGTGCTCGTGCAGGGGGAGAGCGGGCTCGTGCAGCACCGCGTAGAGCACCGAGACCATCTCAGGGTTGTCGAACGGGAGCTTGCCGGCCAGCAACTCGTAGAGGATGACGCCCAGGCTGTAGAGGTCGGTGCGCGAGTCGAGCTCGTGACCGGCGATCTGCTCGGGGGACATGTAGTGCACCGTGCCGATGACGGTCCCGGGCTCGGTGAACTGACTGGCTTCGCGGCGCCGCGCCAGGCCGAAGTCGAGCAGCCGGGGATGCCCCTCGGCGTCCACCAGGATGTTCTCGGGCTTGAGATCGCGGTGGATGATGCCGTGCTGGTGAATATAGGCCAGGCCGTCCAACAGGTGGGCCACCAGAGCCCCCACGCGCTGCAGCCAGATCTCGCGGGTGGGGCGCTCGCGATCGCGCAGCAGGTTCTCGCGGATATTGGCGCCCGCCACCAGCTCCATGGTGTAGTAGGGCTGGCTGTCGACCAGCCCTTTATCGAAGACGCCGACGAGGGCGGGATGCTCCAGGGCTCGGGCCACCTCGAACTCGCGCTCGAAGCGCAGGCGGTCGAGCAAGGTCGTCGCCACCGCGGTGCGCAGCAGCTTGAGGGCTACCTCGCGGCCGGTGGTGGGCTCGGACACCCGATAGACCCAGCCCATCCCGCCGTGGCCCAGGAATTCGAGCACGGCGTAGCCGTCGATCGACTGGGGATGGTCCATGGAACTACGCTCGCCTTCGGCTCGCTGCGCGCTGCGCTTGCATTGCCCGGTCCTTCGGGCGTTAAGCCAGCCTTGCCTTTTTGCATGGTTTTTTCAGGTGGCCCCGGTAGATTGGGACCATGAGCAACCTGACCGCCGCTACCGAGACTTCCGCCCGCCGGGCCGTGCGCCCCCGCGGAATGCGCAAGGTGGCCTACGAGCTGATCGTTCGGGGCAGCGCCTTCCTGCTGGCGATTCTCGGCCTGCTGGCCGGCGTGGTGCTGGGTCCGCTCTTCGCGGTGGCCGCCGCGTTCGGCTGGAGCCGCAGCGAGGGCATCGTGCTGGGCCCGGGCGCCTGGGTTGCCCGCCAGGTCCGCTCGCGCACCCGCAACCGCCTGGTGGCCATCCCCAGCGCCGTGATGGCGGGCACCGCCGCCGGCCTCGTGACCGGCCCGGTCTGGTTCGACTTCCTGGGCTACAACCTGGGCCGCTTCGCCGGTGAGGCGCTGGCCTGCCGCGTCATCGAGCTGGATTAACGAGGTTTCTTGGGGTCGACAGTGAGGAAGACGAGGAACGACCTCGTTCCCGCGCCACACGAATCGTCGTCCAGGGGAACGGAACCCCCCGGATCGGCCCCGGTCAGGAGGGGGTCAGGAAGGTCAGGGGCACCCGGTCGACGTGCCAGACGCCGTTCTCGGACAGGTAGAACTCGAAGTCGGTCATCTTGGCCGCGTCGATGCTTAGCACCAGTGGGGTTTCTTTGCGGTGGCGGCGGCCGGTCTCCCAGGCCGTCTCGAGTTTTTCGGTGAGATGGACGTGGTGGCGTTTCATTTTCTTGAGGCCGCCGGTCCGCTGGATTCTTGCCCAGCGTTGCTCGGTCGTGCCGTGGTAGAGCACGGGGGGCGGGGTGCGCGGAATGAGCTCCACCGCCTGGATTCCCTTCACGGAGTGCCCCTGGTTGGCGCGGATCATGCCGTCGCGCAGGCTGTAGCGGCCCTTGGCGTCGTCGGCCACGAGTTGCTCGAGCTCAGCCAGGGTGAGATGGATGTTCTTGCGCTGGGCCAGTCGGACCAGCAGGGTATCGACCTCGACCCACCCATCGGGGGTGAGCTGAAGACTGAGGTCGGAGGGATTGTGCCGCAGCACGTAAGCGAGTGTCTTGCTTATATGTGTCATTTGCACACTTAGTCTAACACGAATGCCAAGGGTCTGCCAAGGTCTCCCGGCTATGCTCTTTCCAAACACAGGAAGGGGCCAGAAGAGATGTCATCCGCACTCGGCGATTCGATCCGCAACACCGTCGTCAACGGAGGGAGCAACGCCAACCGGGCGGCCCACGACGCCATCAGCAACAAAGTCCGCAGCGACGTTGCCAACCGGGTCAACGGGGTTCACGGCGGCGACCGGTTCACGCGCACGGCGCCCGAGCCCAGGGTTTCGGGCAACGGGAACGTCAGCCACCTGACTCGGGGCCTGGAGGACAATTACGGGCGAGGCCCTACCCGCAAGTTCCAGGCCGCGCCCGGAAACGATGCCAGACCGCCCGCCCCCAACGGCGGCTCCAACGATGTGGGCGTGCGGGCGCTCGACTTCAACGCCGACGGGAACGCGATCAACCCCAACACCGGGGACAAGAACTGGAACCTCTGGTGTCTGGGCTGGGTCAACGAAGCCACCAAGTGGGCCAACGGCGGCAAAGGAATCCCCGAGTTGCAGGCGGAGGATGCCCGGGCGGCCTACGATAAGGCCGTGGCCAGCGGCAAGATCCACTATGGCGACCCGCCGAGGGGCGCGATCGTCTTTTTTCCGGACATCGTCAACCCGGCCAACGGCGACAACTGGGGCCACGTGGGCATCTCGCTGGGCGGCGGCCGGTACCGGGGCACGGTGCCGCCCGACGATCAGGGCCGGACGGTCGGCGACCGGGACATCCCAGGCGTGGACGGAATTCCGTGGATGTATGCCTGAAGGATTTGACGAGCCGGCGCTCGGAAATTCCCGACATGCTGCCCTGGACGTTGCTGGCCCTGGCTCTGACGGCGCTGACGCTGGCCGGAGGCGGCCCGCCGCGGCTGGCGACGTCCACAGCCTGGCTGGCCCTGCTGACGGTGATCCTGGAGGTCACGGCCGTGCGCCTGGCCGGGGCGGGCTTCTTCTCCAGCGCTTTCGCCCCCATGTTCGCGCTGGCACTGCTCTCCGGCTCCACGACGGCGGCCCTGGCGCTGGCGGCGGGCCTGGGCTTGCGCGCCCTCGTGCGCCGCTCGGGCCCGCGGGAGACGCTGGCCGACCTCGTTCCGAGCCTGGCGGCCCTGGCTGTGGCGGCCTGGCTGCCGGCGGCGGCCATTCCGCTGGGTCTCGTCGCCTACGCGGGGCTGGCGCTGCAGGTGCCCGAAAGGCTTCTCTCGGCCGCCGCCCCGCTGGCCTGGCAGCGCCACCGCGAAATGACGGCGGTCTACATTCTGGGGGTGGCCGGCCTGGGCCCGGCGCTGGCTTTGTTGTGCGGCTCGAGTGCCTGGAACGGCCTGTGGCTCTGTCCCATCCTGCTCGGGCTGCAACGGGCGGCCCAGCTCGACCTGTTGCGGCTCGAGGTGCTCGACCGCGAGCTGCTGGCCCTCCAGGAGCGCCAGTCGCGCGCGGCGCTGGCTCAGACCCGTGAGGAGCTGGCCCAGGAGAGCACCGAGCGCAAGCAGCTGGCGGTCTGGGTCCAGCGTCAGGACTTCCTGCTGGAGGGAGCCCGCGTGCTGGCGTCGGGCCTGGCCGCGGACGAGGTGATGGGCCGGCTGCAAGAGCTTCTGCGCACCACGGTGCCGCACGAGAGCGGCGCTCTGCACGCCCCCGACACGACCGATCCCCTGGCCCGAGAGGCGATCGAACGGCGCCAGATGATCCTGCGCGAGAACCGGCTGGCGGCTCCTCTCCTGGCCGAGGAGCGCGCGATCGGCGTCGTGAGCCTGGTGGCCGCGGGCGGTTTCAGCCCGGAGCAGGCCAAAGTGGTGCAGACGCTCGCCTATCAGGCGGCGGTCGCCCTCGAGAACGCCCAGACGCACGAGCTGCTCAAGCGCTCGCAGGAGCAGCTGGTGCAGTCCTCCAAGATGGCCGCGGTGGGCCAGCTGGCCGCCGGCGTGGCGCACGAGCTGAATACCCCTCTGGGAGCCGTGCTGCTGGGCGTGGGGGCCCGGCTCGAAGCGGGACCGGACAAGACGCTGGAGCGCGTCCTGCGCGCCGCGACCCGCGCCAAGGAGATCGTGGCCAAGCTCCTCTACTACTCCCGCGACGCCCGCACCGGGCGCAAGCCCACCGACCTGAACGTCGTGGTTCGAGACACGCTGGACCTGCTGGGCAGCCAGCTACAGCTGGACGGCGTGAGCGTAGCGACCGACCTGGCCGAGCTGCCCTGCGTGTCGGCCAACCAGAACGAGCTGCAGCAAGTGTTGACCAACCTGCTCATCAACGCTCGCGATGCCGGCAAGAACATCTCGATCGCCACCCGGGCCGTCCGGTCGGGGGCCGAGATCGAGGTGCGCGATGACGGCCCGGGCGTGCCTCTGGAGATACGCGAGAAGATCTTCGATCCGTTCTTCACCACCAAGCCGGTGGGCGCCGGCACGGGCCTGGGACTCTCCACCAGCCTGCAGATCGCCCTGGCGCACGACGGGCGCCTGCAGCTCGGACCCGGTCCGGGCGGACACTTCGTGCTCTGGCTGCCAGCCGCATGAGTAACGACGTTCGGGTGCTGGTGCTGGAGGACGACGAGGACATGCGCGAGATGATCGCCGCGGTGCTCGACGGCGAGGGCTACCGGGTCAAAGCGGTGGGGCGCGGTGCTCAAGCCGTGCAACTGGCCGCCCAGGAGCCCTTCGACCTGGTGATCGCCGACATCCGGATGGAAGGCATGGATGGGCTCGAGGCCCTGCAGCGCGTGCGCGAGCACCAGCCGGCGGTGCGCAGCCTGGTGGTCACGGGCTACAGCACCGAGGATGACTCGATCCGGGCCATCCGGCTGGGGGTGGGAGACTACCTCAAGAAGCCGTTCGATTTCAAGGAGTTCCTGGGCTCGGTGCGCCGGCTGGTGGGCGCCCGCCGCCAGGAAGCGGCCCGGCGCGAGATGGAGAGCCGCATGCGCACGAGCTGGTTGCGCTCCACCGAGGCGCTGGCCCGCATGCTGGATGGCCTGGGCCATCCGGGGCGCCCGCCGGGGGGCTTGATGGGGGCGGCCGAGCTGGCTTCGCGGCTGGCCCGGGCCCTGGGTCTCGAGAGCGGGGACATGGCGCGTCTGGCCGCGCTCATGGCTGGCCTGGGCGCCCTGGAGGGGGTGCCGTTCGGGCCCGAGCCCGAGGAGCTTCCGGCCGGACTGGCGCTGGTGCTGCGTCACCTGGACGAGCGCTACGACGGACTGGGCGGTCCCGACGGGCTGGCCGGCGAGCAGATCCCGATCGAGTCGCGCATCGTCACGGTGGCGCTCAGCGATGACCGCTCCCCGGGCCGCTGCGATCCACGGGTGCTGGCCGCGCTCGAGGGCACCGCCCCGCCTCGCCCCCTCAATCCGGCCGCCCATCTGCGCGGCCTGCTCTCGCTGGGCCGCGCGCTGGAGGAGGCCGGCGATCGGGACGGCGCCCGCCAGGCCTATTCCGAGCTGGCCCTGGCCCGGCACGTGGGCGCCGAAACGGTGGAAGCTCATCTCGGTCTGGCCCGTCTGGCGCCCGAGCCGGCCGAGGCCGCCGCCCAGGCGCGCCGGGCCGCCGCTCAGGCCGCTCACGCCAGCCCCGGCGTGGCGGCCCAGGCCTACCTGCGCGCGGGGCAGCTGCTGCGCGATCCGTCCCTGCTCTCCCAGGCGGCCCATCTGGCCGGGCAACTGCGCGAGCCCGGCCAGGAAGCGATGGCCCGCCTGTCGGCCCGGGTTCTGGCCAACGTGGTCAGCGAGCCCTGGGAGCCGGCCCTGGCCGTGCTGCTGGCGCCCGAGCACGCCTGGGAGCTGGCGCGCGCCGCATCCTGGCTGCTGTCGTTCCTGCTGGCCCATCCGGGGCCGTCCGAGCGGGCCCTGGCCCAGCTGGCCCGGGATGTGCCGCGTGAGTTCGAGCGTCAGCTCCCCTCCCTCCAGGGCGAGGCCCGGCTGGCCGCCGCTCGCGCACTGGCGCGCGCCGGCGGACCCGAGAAGCTGCTCGGGCAGCTCGCCACCGACCCCGACGAGCGGGTGCGGGCCGAGGTGGCCCGGGCGCAGCAGAGCGGTCCCCCGGTGCTGCGCATCTTCTCCTTCGGGCCGATGGAGGTGTTTCGCGGCGAGCAACGGGTCACCGACAAGGGTTGGCGCAGCCAGAAAGGCCGCTACCTCTTCGCGTTCCTGGCGGCGCACCGGGCCCAGCCCGTGCCCGAGGATCAGCTGATCGACGCTTTCTGGCCCGAGGACGCCGACAAGGGACGGCGCAACCTTTACTGGTACTGCTCCACCCTGCGCGCCGGCCTCCGCCCCGAGGGCCGGGGCGAGGAGCTGGACTACATCCTGCGCTCGGGCGGATGTTTGCAGCTCAATCCCACTCTGCCCCGCTGGCACGACCTCGAGGAGTTCGAGCATGCCACCGAAGCGGGCCTGAAGGGCGACGACGCCCTCCTGCGCCGAGCCGTGAGCCTGCACCGCGGCCCGTTCCTGGAAGCCTGCTACATGGACTGGACCAACCCCATCCGCGATCGGACCACGGCGCGCCTGCAGGAATGCCTGACGCGCCTCCTGGCGCGGGCGACCCCGCAGGAAGCGCTGGAGCACTCGCAGCACCTGCTCCAGCTTGATTCGTGCAGCCAGGAGGCCTACGAGGCCGCGCTCTCCGCCCAGCTGGCCCTGAACCGTCCCCAGGCGGCGGTGCGGCTCTTCGAGCGTTGCCGCCGCACCCTGGCCGAGGAGCTGGGTCTGGAGCCAGGGCTGCGCCTGATGGAGCTCTACCAACGGGCGCGCCTCAGCCTGTGAGCCGCCCTTCCGTGCTGGTCCTGGAGGACGACCTCGATTTCTGCGAGCTGCTGACCGAGACCATGGAGGCCCGCGGACTCGAGGCCCTGGGCGTCACCTCGGGTCCCGAGGCCATCGCCCTGGCCACCCGCAGGCCGTTCGACCTGCTCGTCACCGACATCCGCATGCAGGGAATGGACGGCTTGGAGTGCCTGTCCGCGCTGCGCAAGGTGCGTCCGGCCATGCGCAGCATCGTGATGACCGGCTATGCCAGCGAGGAGGCGCCGGGACGGGCGGTGGCCCTGGGGGCCGACGACTACCTCTACAAGCCTTTTCAGCTCCAGGACTTCATGGCGGCCGTCCGCCGCGTGCTGGAGGCTCCGCAGGAGCGCGAATCCTACCGGGCCCGCCTGGCCGCGTTCCTGAGCCGGTTCCGGCAAGAGGCCCGGCCCGAGTGGGAGGCTCTCCGCGACCTCGCCTTCCAGACCTTCTATACCGCGGTGCGCTCGCGCAAGCTGACCGAGCTCGAGGCGCAGGGCGTCTGGGATGAGCTGGAGCGGCTCGCGCTCAGCCCGGCCAGCCCGTCCGACCTGGCCCTGGGGTACCGCTGCAGCATCGACCGGGTGGCGGCCCTGGAGCGCAGTCGTCTCGCGCCGCCGCGCAAACCGGAGCAGCTCCGGTTCCGACGCCTTTACGAGAACGTCCTGTCGGGACGGATCTCTCCCGAGCAGTTAAAACTGGCCCCCTACCTGCGGGACGGAGGCGACGAGCTGGCTCGCTCGCTCTGGGAATGAGCTCCACGCGTCGCCTCGCCTCCACCCGGATGGTGGCCACCAGCCTGGGGCACCTGGCCTTCTTGCTGGTGTCGGGCATTCAGGTCGGCGCCGCCCTGAGCGCGCTGACGCGCGACCCCGAGAGCCCGGTCATGGGCCGCGCCTGGGAAGACGTGCGCGCCCGGGTAGAGGCTGGCCACAAGCTTTCCGACAGCTTCGCCCGCCAGCCCGAGATCTTTCCGCCGCTGGTGGTGATGCTGGCCCGGGTGGGAGAGGAGACGGGCGAGCTGGGCTTGCGGTTGCAGCGCGCCTCCGAGCTGCTGGCCCGCCAGGCCGCTCACCAGGCCCGGATGCGCCAGGCCCTGAGCACCCCCGTGCTGACGGGCGTCTTCTCGGCGGTCGTCCTGGCCCTGCTGGTGAAGCTGATCCTGCCCCGCTTCGCCGAAATGTATGTCAGCCTCAAGCTGGAGCTGCCCTTCCTGACCCGGGCCGCCATGGCGATCGTGCAGGTGCTCAACCACCCCGGTTTCCCCGCTCTGGTGCTGATTGCGGCGGCCCTCCTGCTCAACCATCGCGCCGCTCTGCGAAGCTGGCTGTTCGAAGTGTCGCTGGAGCTGCCCTGGACGAGAGAGCTGGCGGGCTCGCTGCTGTCGGCTCAGTTCTGCGACGTGCTGGCCAGCCTCTACGCCAGCGGCGTGCCCTTGAACCGCGCCCTGCTTCTGCAAGAGGAGGCGGCCGGCGAGGAGAGCTACGCTCGCCGCCTGGCCGCGGTGCGCCATCAGATGGAGGGCGGCGGCAGCCTGGCCACCGCGGTGCGCGAGGAGTTGCCCTTCTTTCCGCGCTCGGTCAGCGCCATGCTGGAGGTCGGCACGCAGACCGGCGTGCTCGACCGGGCCCTCGATTCGGTCAAGCGCTTGCTCGAGCTCGAGGTGGACAGCCGCCTGCAGGCGTTGCAGGTCGCTCTGGAGCCCCTGCTGATGGCCGTCCTGGGGGTCGTCCTGACGGCTTTCTTCGTGGCCATGATGCTGCCGATGTATTCCATGATCGGCAAGCTGGGATTCTGATGCTATCCTTGAGGCGTATGCGCAGCTCCCGGGGAATGAGCTTGATCGAGGGCGTCCTGGCGATGTTCCTCCTGTTCGTGGCCATCTCCATGGTCTTCGGAGTCTTTCCCGGCGCCCATCGGGCCACCGATCTCGCCTTCAAATACTCGCTCGCGCGCGAGCTGGCGCGCGAGACGCTGGCCGTGGAGCGCAGCAAGGCGTTCAGCGCCGTGACCAGCGTGCCCCGGCACCCGGTGCCGACTTCGCTGGTGCGCAACGGTGTGCCGGTAAACGTCGTGCTGTGGCTCACGGTCAACGTGCGGCCCACGAGCGGGCTCAAGGAGCTGCTGGTCGAGGTCGACTGGGAGGGCAGCCACCGCCTTCAGATGGAGACGCTGCTTGTCGACCGCTAGGAAGGGCGCCACGCTGGTCGAGGTCATGGTGACGAGTTGCCTGCTGTTGATCGTGCTGCTCGGCGTGCAACGACTGGTGGCGTTCGGGCTGCGCTACTGGCAGGTGGCCCGCGAGGGCGAGCAAACCCACCAGGAGGCGCTGGTCGCGCTCGGCCGGATGGAGTCGGAGCTCTGCGAGACCCGTCGGGACCTGGTCCAGAGCTCGGTCGGCGCGTTGCCGGCGCCGTATCCCTACGTGATGTTCCCTTCGCCCGGCTCTCCCTTTACCTACGACGATGGCGAGCTCGAGTGGCACAAGTGGATCGCCTTCTACCTGCGCGATCGCGACCTCGTGCAGGCCGAGGTGGCCTTCACCCCGGCCACCGAGCCGCCCGCCGCCCGTCCGCCGCTCCGGGCGTTCGTGGACAGTGGCACCGAGCGCGTGGTGGCCCGCTCGGTGGAGAGCTTCTCGGTGGCGGACGGCACCTATCCTCCTCTGCTGCGCGTCGCCGTGACCACGCGCCGCGCCACCGCCTCGGACAAAGCCACCGAGCTCACCCTGACCAGCCAGGTGAGGCCGGGCAATTGAGACGGCGCGGACTGGCCCTGGTGGTGATGCTGCTGGCGATGGCGCTGCTGGCGATCGCGGCCGGGGCGATCGCGGCCCTCGGCTCGCGCAGCTTGTGGCTGAGCCGTTCGGACTCGAACCGCGACCAGGCGCTGCTGGCGGCCGAGGCCGGGGTGGCCATGACGAGCCAGCAATTGCTGACCAATCCCAACTTCGCGGGGATCTCGCCACCGCAACCGCTACGGGTCACCCGGGCCACCTACTCCAGCACCGTCACGGCGGGTCCTGCCACCGCCCCGAACGGCGCCGGCGTCCCGGCCGGCATGCTCTACATCCTGGCCACCGGACGCTACCGGGACCAGCAGCGCCAGATCGGCGAGATGGTCACCCTGACCAGCACCAACTTCAAGATGGCGGCTTTCGCGGCCGAGAACATCCGGATGCGCCACGACAGCCTGACGGAGTCGTATGATTCGAGCCGCGGCCCCTTTCCCGCGGGCCGAGGGGGACGAGCGGACGTCGCCACCAACTCCAGTGCCCACCAGGCCGTCATCCTGACCGACAACGCCGAGATCAAAGGGGATGTCTACACGGGGCCGGGCTCGAGCCCTCGCACCGTCGACATCGGACGCTCGGCGCGCGTGCACGGGCGCGTCCGGGAGCTCAATCGGCAGCGCGAGCTGGCCCCGGTTACGCTGCCCTCCGATCCGACCGGGCTCCCTCCCCTGGCGCTCGGCGCCGGGCAGCACACCCTGGAGCCGGGCACCTACGGAGACCTGATTCTGACCGATGGCGCACAGGTCCGGCTCAAGGCCGGCGTGCCTTACGTGTTCAACTCGGTGCGCATGGCGGATGACTCCACCTTCGAGCTGGGCCAGAACGTGACAGGTCAGATCCAGGTCTACATCGCCGGAGATCTCGACATGCGCGGGGGCAGCGTGGTGAACAAGACGGCCCGGCCCTCCATGATGCGCTTCATGGTCAAAGGTCGCGACATCGTGGTCAACGGACGCGATACCGACGCCTACTTCGTCGTCTATGCGCCCGAGTCCAAGGTGGAGGTGGCCCAGAACGGCCAGATCTACGGGTCGATCGTGGGCAAGCGCGTCGAGGTGCTCGAAGGCGCGGCGCTGCGCTACGACCGCGCGCTCAAGAACGACACGGGCTTCACTACCGACGTCGTGACGGTCAGTCGGCAGGAATTCTGAGCGGCCCGTCCAGGCTGTCGAGGGCCCAGCCCTCTCCTTCCCGCACGGCCGTCCACCGGTAGGAGCCCTCGGGTCCTTTCACGTCCAGCCCGCCGTCGCTCTCGCGCAGCTCGAGGTAGCTCGTATCATAGCGATTCTGGGCATCGTCCATGAAGGCGCGCGCGCGCTCCTCGAAGCGGGCCCGGTCGAGCCGCGCGCGGGTGGCGCCCGACAGCAGGTCGTAGGCGGCTGCATAGCGCCCGGTCTGGAGGCAGCTCAGGTAGCTCTGCCCGGTCTGCAGCAGCGTCATGGAGGGTGGCGGTGGCGGAGCCTGGGGCGTCTCCCTCGGTAACAAAAGACTGCCGAACAGCCAGAGCAGCCCGACCAGCAGGAGGAGAGAGACGCGCGGCAGGCGCCGGCGCAGCCGGAAGGACCGCGCCCGGTCGATCGCTCGCACATCCAGCGGAGCCCGGCTGTCGAGAACCAGCACGCCGCCGGCCACGGGGGTCGCCAGCGCCAGTCCGTCGTTTTGCAGGATGGGTCGCCCCTGGCTGCCGGCTTGCTGGGCCAGCTGGCGCAACGACGAGGTCGGGGCCGGGTCGGGACCGGCCCGAGCCAGCACGTCGCCTGTGGGCGAGAGCAGAAAGCCCTGGCGAGCGGCCAGAGTGCTGACAAGGGCGGCCAGGTCGGGGTCTTGCGCCAAGATCGCCTGAATTCGCCAGAAATTTGAACGACTCCTATACTGGAGTCGTGAAGTTTGGCGGTGCCTCCCAAGGCATCTGCCAAGGCCTGCCCGCTAGGATGAGAGCGACCACACTCAGCGATACAGGAGGAACTTCCGCGATGATCAACACCACGCACGCGCTCCCCACACGTCAGGCCGCCGGTGGCGGCCCCGCGGGCAAGCCGGCCTCCCGGCCGGCCGGACCCAAGGGAGATTCGGTGCACCTGAGCGACGAGGCCCGGGAGCCCGAGAGGGACCACGGCAAGTTGGCCGAGTCGCTGGCGGCGGGGATCAAAGCCGCGATGGAGGGCTCGAAGGGTCACTGCCGTTGGGACAAGCCGACGCGCAAGTCCAACTCTCCGCGCAAAGCGGTGCCTTCGCCCACGATGGGGGAGGGGCCCGGGGGGCTGCGCAGCCCGCGCCTTCCGTCGCCGCCCCGGACCTCGGGAGGGCCGATCATGCGGCTGAACGGGGCGTCCGGGCTGAAGCCGGGAGGAAGCGCCAGCGGCCTGACGCCGGGCGGCAGCGCCAGCGGGCTCAAGCCCGGGGGGATCGCCAAACCGGGTGGCTTCAGCATGCCAACCCGGCCCGGAGGGGCGACCCCGGCCGGTAGCGCGCTACCGGGCGCCGCTCCGAGCCGCATGCAGCCTTATGGGGCAACCCCCGGCCGGCAGGCTCCCGCCCCCTCGCACGCGAGCGGCCAACTGGGGTCGCTGAACCCCAACCTGGATCGCTGGGACGACCAGGTGCTGGCGGCCGGGGAGCGCTGGGGCGTCCCCCCCGAGCGCATCAAGGCGATGATGGCCATCGAGTCGGGCGGCGACCCCGGGGCCTACCAGGTCAACCCGCAGCACGGCGACACGGCGGGACTCATGCAGATCAACCAGGCCATCTGGGGCGACGAGGCGCGCCGGCTCGGCTACGACCTGAACACGCCCGACGGGCAGATCGGCATGGCCGGCTACCTCTTGAAGCTGGGCCACGACACGACCGGCACCTGGGACGGAGCCACCTCGTGGTACTTCAACCCCAGCGGCCAGGGCGACAGCGTCAATGGGACGACCAACCAGCAGTACATCGATCAGACCAACAGGTATATCGCCCAGATGGGGGGATGATCTCGGACATGAAAAAAGGCCGGGCTGTTGCGAGCCCGGCCTTTCTCGTCAGAGCGGCTTACTTGCCGTTGCAGCCGTCCTTGCCGGAGCAGGCGGTCTTGTCGCCACCGGACTTGCCGTTGCAGCCATCCTTGCCCGAGCAGGCATCCTTGCCGGCGCAGTTCATCTTGCCCTGGCAGCCGTCTTTGCCGTTGCAACTTCCTTTGGCCTGGCAACCATCCTTGCTCTTGCAGGTGTCTTTGCCGTCGGCGCTCTTGCAGGTGTCCTTGCCCTGGCAGCCGTCTTTGCCCGAGCAGCCGGACTTGCCGTTGCAGCCGTCCTTGCCCGAGCAGCTGGATTTGCCGTTACAGCCGTCCTTGCCGCTGCAGCCGGACTTGCCGTCTTTGCCGTTGCAACCGTCTTTGCCGTTGCAGCCGTCGCCGTCTTTCCCGCTACAGTCCTTACACTCACCGCCGTCTTTAGCAAGGGCGGGCAGAGCAGCGCTTCCAGCGACCATACCGGCCACTGCAGCGGCCATCATCTTGGTGAACTCCCGACGATTCATCCCTGGGTCCTCCAGTAGTTCTATCTCTCCGGCCCCGCAGTCATCCCGCCCGCCGGGGAAGTGATGCAAGCACTTCACCCCACTCGAACGGACTCCTTCAGGGCCGGGCCGCCCTCGGAAAGCTCCGAGAGACGTCCGCCGGGTTCAACGTCGGAGGGCTGCATTTAGTTCCCGAGCAGACAAAAATTGCCGCCCGACCCAGAGTCGGATACTCCGTCTCGGTATAGGGAAGGGCTTTTTCGCCCGGGACGGCCCAGTCCACTCGCCGGTACGCCAGCGGATAGCGCAGAGCGGCCAGGAACAGCGCTCGAGCGGCGGGATCGGTCTTCTGGCCGACCACCGTCAGGTGGGGAACGGCCTGAGCCAGCTCCAGGTCGGCCAGCAACACCCCGCCGGGGCTGAATTCGCGCGCCACCTCCGGGTGGGCCAGGTAGCTCATCGCGTAGGAGCTCATCGTCTGGTAGCGCGCCTCGCCCGTGTGCTGGAACAGCAGGTTGCCGAAACGCGCCACGCCGATGTTCTCCTCGCGCATCCGGTAGGGCTGGTCGATCTTGCTGGCGCTCACGGCCGTGGCGTAGCCGCCGGCAGCGAGTCGGAATTTGGCCTCGAGGAAGTCGGCGCAGGCGGACGCCCGTTGCAGCCAGACCGGGTCGGCCGTGACGGTGTAGAGCGCCAGAAACGCCCGCCCGGCCGCCAGGGTGTCGCCCAGATAGGGGCCGCCGCTGTCGCGCGCGTCGTGCGAATATCCCCCGCCCGGTAAGGAGCGTTCTTTCACGACCCAGTCGGCCGCCCGCAAAGCGTCATCCAGCACAGCCTGATCGCCCGTCACGCTGTAGAGCCCGACCAGGCCCTGGATGACCCAGCCGTTTTCGCGCGCGTACTGATGCTTGTCCACGCGTGGAAGGCCGAGCTTGCGCCGTCCCGCGTCGTCCAGCGCGAAGTAGTCGTGGGAGTGCTCGCCCTGCACCAGGTCGGCGTCCTGCGAGGAGTAATAGGCGCCGTTAGAGCCCCGCAGAAAGCCGTTCAGGTAACTGCGCACGCTCTGCGCCACCCGCAAATCGTCCTCCGAGCCCCACAGCGCATAGGCCATCGCGTACAACCGCATGTTCTCGGCCTGTACGAGCATGATCTTCTCGTAATGGGGGTTCTCCCAGACGCCCCCGTGAGAATACTGATACACGCCGCCCCAGACCGGGTCCACCAGCAGCTTCTGCTTGTCCAGCGTGGTGCGGATCATCCGGGCCGGCTCCGCGTCGCCGCGCGCAGCGCGCACCAGGTAGTATTCGCCGGTCTCCCAGTTGAGGAACTTGTGCACCCGCCCCCAACCGCCGCGCTCGTTGTCGTAGCGGTCGGCGATCAGGCGATCCAGCTCCTGGCGCAGCTCCGGCGTCAGCGTCCCGGTCGAGGTCCCCATCACGGTCGCCTGCACCTCGCTGACCGGGTTGTCGGCGAGCTTCTGCAGGATGGCGGCCATCCGCTCGGGCTTGACGTAACCTTCAAGCTTTACCAGCTCGGTGCCGTCAGCTTTGAAGATGATCGTGGCCGGCCAGCCGTAGTCCTTGTAGCGGTTGGCGATGTCGGGCCGGGCGTCCTGGTCGACTTTGACGCAGACGTAGCGCTCGGCCAGCAGCTTCTGCACCGCCGGGTCGTGATAGGTCGTCTCGTCCATCACGTGGCACCAGTGGCACCAGACCGCCTCCACGTCCAGGATCACCAGCTTGTTCTCGCGCGCCGCCTGGTCGAACGGCGCCTCCCCCCAGGCCTGCCAGGACGGTGCCTGGGCCTGCAGCGGCAGGGCCAGTAGCAGCCAGATCAGCCATCTCACGGGCCCAGCTCCCGGATGCGCAGCTCCTGGAAGCCCGTCTTGGGATCCTCGTGGCGAGTGAACTCGAGGCCTTCGAGCTCCACCACCACGATCTCGGCGGTGGTGTAGATCGGGCAGCCCTCCATCAGGTGGCCGCCCCCCGTCGTGCCGTCGTTGCTGGCCACGGCCAGGTGCAGGTGCACCCCCGCTTCGCTCAGCGTCCCCTCCAGCGACACGATTTCCAGGGGACCCTGCAACTGCAGCACGTCCGGACGCCCCGCCAGCCGCACGCTGGCGGCATTCAGACTGCCCACGCAGGTCATCACCGCGGCCGCCTTCAGGTGCCGCTCTTTGGCGACCCTCACCAGCTCGGTCTTGAGGTCTTGCCCGGGCATCAACCGCACCGCGATCATCCGCGACCCCGTCGCCACCCCCACCTCCTGCGCCTGCACCAACCCCAGCAAAAGAATCCAAATCAACGCAAATCTCACGCCCAACCTACCTTCCTGTCGACTGTCGACCCCCATTTCAGACCCTTTTCAAAGCAAAGCTGTATACCGGGAGTGTATGGACGTGCGTGCCGCAACTCCTTTCCGTCAGGCTGCCAGAGCCGTGGAGGCTCTGGACCGCTACACGTCTCCGCGCAGCACGACGGGGGGCAATTTCGAGCGCCCCAACCTGTTCCAGGCGGTCGTGGACGGAGCGACCGAGGGGTTCTACCTGATGGACCTCCCGGGCGTCTTCATCCAGGGCGGCGCGGGCGCGGCCGGATCGCTGGCGCGCCGCTACGTGGCCGATTCTCCCTGGGTGGGCGCGCTGGCCGGCTCGGCCATGGGCACCGCCATGGCGGTGGCCACGACCTGCGTGACCGGAGCCCCCGTCACCCCCGCTCTGATGACCTGCGGCGCCCTGCTGGGCTGTTACTCGGGCCTGCGCGGGGACCGCAACGCCAATATCCGCGACTCGGGGGTGAACGGCCTCTTGATCTCGGCGCCCTTCATCTCGGGCCCGGCCAAGGTTGTGGGCGGCCTCGGCGCCATCGTGGGCGCCCACTTCGAAAACGAGAAGCACCGCGTCCTGGCGGCAGCCCTTTCGGGCACGGGCTTCGCGGTGGCCCTGTCGCTGGCCGGCGTGCTGCCGATGGATCCGCTCAAGGCCGCCTTCATCGGCTGCGTGGCCAGCACCGGCGGCTCGGTGCTGGGACCGCGCATGAACCAGTTCTTTCGCAACCTGGCCGAGGACGTCGGCGAGAAAGGTCGCTCCCTGACCGGTCTCAAGCAAGCCACCGATGGCGAGGATTCGCCCAGCAAGAAGTGGGCCCGCACCCTGGGCGTGATCCCGCTCTCCTTCGGCAAGGAGATGATCATGGCCGGCCTATACGGCGACGGGGCCTGGATCAAAGGCCTGGCTGGCGGGGTCGTCGACTCGGTCCTCCAGGGCAACATCATGTATCACTCCAAAGAGGAGAAAGACCTCCCCAGGTCCTGAGGGATCGGCATACTGTCCACGAGGTATCCGATCCCCTGGGGGCACGCCCCCCGGTAGACCTATAGTGAGGAGGCGGAACGGTCTCCCTGGCCCGGCCCGCCAACTGATAGGAGGAAAATCCAATGACGAACGTTCTGTATGCAAGTTTTCTCGATGCCAAGATGGCCGAGAAGGCCGTCGGTGCCCTGCTTGATCACGGCGCCAATAAAGATGACATCAGCGTGCTCTTCGAGGAACGCTACAATAAGGACGGCGAGCCCAAGGACAAGAATCTGGTCGAGAAGGCCGACAGCGGCATCACCACCACCACCGGGAAGGATGCGGCCGCGGGCGCGGGCATCGGCGCCGGCGTGGGCGCGGGCATCGGTATCCTGGCGGGTCTCGCTTCGCTGGTCATCCCGGGCTTCGGTCTAGTGACGGGCGGCGGCGCGCTGGCCACGGCTCTCATCGGTGCGGCTGGCACGGCCGTCGGTGGCGCCATCGCGGGCGGAGCCGCGGGCTTCCT
>JBDHVW010000010.1:0-141228 GCA_039809865.1 Vulcanimicrobiota bacterium | reverse complement strand
CGCCGCCGTTGTTGCCGCCGCCGTTGTTGCCGCCGCCGTTGTTGCCGCCGCCGTTGTTGCCGCCGCCGTTGTTGCCGCCGCCATTGTTGCCGCCGCCGTTGTTGCCACCGCCGTTGTTGCCGCCGCCATTGTTGGCGCCACCATTGACGCCGCCGCCATTGACCCCGACTCCGTTGCCGTTGCCGCCATTGCCGCCGTTACCGCCGCCGCCACCGATGGTCTTGCCGTTCTTCTCTTTGACTCCGACCAGGGCCCATTTGCCGACGCCTTCCAGGGCCAGGCCCTGCAGAGCCTGATCGTAGTGAAGCTTGGAGCTCGCGCCTGACATCAGCACGTCCCGGGACATGACCGCGCCAAAGATCTCGCTGTTGGAGATTCGGGCGCGCGTGCTCGAGCCCGAGGCCACGAAGTTGGCCACCGAGCCACCGCGCAGGCTCAAGGCTTTGTCTGGCCCCACGAAGTAGACCTGGAACTTGCGCGGAGCGCCGTTCGATCCGTTGGCCAGGTCGAGGTTCACCTGGGCATCCGTGGTGCTGAAATTGCCCTTCACGTAGACGATGACCGGGTCGTTCGGATTGGCCGAGCTGTCCACCATGAGGTCGAGGTTCGTCAGGTCGATGTCTTTCTCGAAGTAGTACTCGCCCGGGCTCAACACCACCCGGGTGCGGGCCGCGCCGCTCGCGCCCGCGCTCAAGCTCTTGTAGGCGCCTGGCGCCAGCACCTGGTTGCCCCCGGCGCCCACGGTCACGTCCTGGGTCGCGTCGACCGGGTTGAGGCTGGTTTCCCACAGGGGAATGCGCCGGTTCCCCAGCATATTTCCCTTCTGACCGCTCAGGGTGACGCCACCGGCGGTGCTGATGATCGTCGTCGGGTCAAGGACGTCGGGTCCCACCAGCAGATCCCCGTCGATGGCGGTGTTGCCCGTGACGGTGATAGCGCCAGCGGTGCCCATGTTGGTGGCCAGTTTGGCCGCCTTCGTCCAGGTCGTCGAATCCAGCGGATTGAAGGGGAGCGCGCCCGGATAGGCGCCCGCGGTCGAGTTCCAGGCGTCGATCAGGGCATCGGTCTGGATGGTGATCGTGGAATCGGTCAGGGCCGCGTAGTCGAAGATCGGTTTGGCTCGCACGGCCAGGGCCGAGAACCCGGAGGCGCTCACGCGGATGTCGGAGCCCTCGAGGTAACCCACCGAGTAGACGTACACCGCTCCGGGGGGAATATCCGAGCCGTCCGGGGCCTGGATCATGTTGGGCGTGCCGTTCGCCAGCAGCTCTACGTGGTAGCGAAGCTTGCTGTCGGTGGTCAGCGGCTCGTCGATAACCGGCGCCGGGTTCTGGGGGGGGTCGGTGAACTGCACCACGTTCCCGTTGGTGGCCAGCTCCAACAGCCCGCGCTGCAGTCCGCCGTTGGCGGCGTAACGGCACTGCTCGGCAATGTTGGCGTCCAGGGCCTGCGTCTTGTTGATCCGCACGGCGTTGGTCGCGAACGCCGCCATTCCGAACGGCAGCGCCGCGAGCGCGATGACGATCGCCAGCGAGATTCCCCTCTTGGACAGCATCGATTCCCCCTAGTTCCTCAGGCTGACTTTGACCGAGACGTTCAACTGAAAGGTTCTCCCCAACTCCTTCTTGCCGACCCCCAGGTCGATCGTGATGGGGTTGAGTCCGGTAAACTTGAGGTTGGTGAGGTTGCGCGCCACCACCTTGGGCGGCACTTCGAGGCCCTGGTAGTAAGGCCCGTCCTGAAAAGGTCGCGGGATGGGCGCCGCGATGGGAGGCGGGTCGGTGTGGAGGTCCGGATCGTCGAGGTACTGCTCCTTGCGGATCAGGCAGGGCGTTCCGTTGACATCGCCCACGTAATAGCAGATGAATTTCGGCCAGCGCAGCAGGCCGCTCGGCTCGACCCAGACGTTGCTGGCATCGTCGCGCGGCGAGGCGAACAGGATGCCCTGGGGGGCGGTATAGCGGGCCACCGTGCGCGGGTTGGATTCGCCCAGCTCGCGGCTGAGCGCCAGGATGGAGAGCAGCGTGTCTTGCTGCATCTCGAGGCTGGCCGAGGTGGACTTGTGATAGCGCATCCCGGCCGTCAACAGCAGATACATACACGTGAGCACCACGGCCATGAGGGCCGAGCTCACCATCGTCTCGATCAAACTGAAAGCCCGCTCAGTACATCGTGAAGAGGAGCGTCTCGAGATGAGTCTCATGCTCGATGTTGCCCTCCTTCCAGAAGACCTGGACGGTAACGTCCTTGGTGTTGGGCGCGTCCACCACCACCACGGCCCATTCGTAGACCACCTTGCGAGCCGAATCGTTGACGATGCTGTCGACCTGGATGGGTGGCTCCGAGCCTCGGGGAATGGACACGATGGCGCTGTAGGAGGTTGCCAGTTGGTCTTCCATCAGCTGCTTGCAGACGTAGGTCGCCACCAGCCTCGACTGGGACATGGCCAGGAGGCGGTAATGCGAGAACCAGAGCGAGATCAAGGCCACCGAAATGGTAGCGAAGAGCAGCGCCGCAATCACCGTCTCGAGCAGGCTCAACCCGCACGCCCGCAACCTCCCCATCAGTCACAAGGGTAGCACGGAAAAAGAAAAAGAGCCGGAACCCGAGGTCCGGCTCTCTTCTTGCGCAGGTGGCGAGTTTAGAACGCGCCGGCCGCCGCAAAGGCGAACGGGCCGCCGCCGCCACCGGCTCCGGCGAACGGCATTCCACCGCCCTGACCGCCGGAGAGGATGCGCATGATGAGGCCGACCACGGCCGCCATCGGATTCTGCGGCGGGCCACCGAAGGGCTGCTGGCCGAACGGCTGCTGGCCGAACTGCGGGCCAAACATGTTGTTGCCGCACATCGGGCTACCCAGCAGCGTGTTGCCGGGGTTGAACCCGCCCTGCTGGCTCATCGCCAGGCCGGTGCCGAAGCCCAGGCCGGCGGCGAACGACGGATTCATCTGCATGCCGTAGTTCTGGCCGAACTGGTTGCCAAACTGGTTGCCAAACATGGGGTTCTGCTGCTGGCAGAAACCGCCCATCGGGTTGTTCATCCCGTTCATCTGGCTGGCCATGGCGCCCATCATGAAGCCCATGCCAAAGAGCTGCTGCGCCGGATTCTGCTGCTGCATCCCGTGCTGGTGGTGGCAGCCGCATCCGCGGCCGCCCTGCGAGCTGAGGGCGATAGCCAGTGCGAAGGCGATCGCCGTGGTATTGTTCTGGTCGGTGTTCGGTTGGGGATTGTCGTGCTTTGCGCGTACGCCACCCATCAGTGTCGTTCCTCCCAAAGTTGATTTGGACATATTTTACATCGCCGCAACACGACTTGAAAAGCGGCTCAAGTAAAACTCTCTTGTCCAAAATGTAAACAGGTTGTGAACGCCCGAAACCGAAGGCTTCCGGGCCCATGCAAAGCGACCCCTTCAAAGCGCTTCTACCCCAGCTGCGGACGCATCCCTACCCGGTTTTCCACACCGTCCGCAAGCTCGACCCGGTCCACTACAGCCCGGGCTGGCAAGCCTGGTTCCTGACCCGCTACGAGGACGTGGAGCGCGTGCTCAAAGATCCCAACTTCTCGGTTGAGAAAGTGTCGGACTTCTCCCAGCGTCTGAGCGAGCCCTACGACACGAGCCGGATCGAGCGCGCACTGGCCAGCTGGGTGCTCTTCACAGACCCGCCCGCGCACGGCCGGCTGCGCGCCCTGATCAGCAAGGCGTTCACTCCCCGCACCCTGCAGCGCTTCGAGGACTCGGTGCGGGCGCGGATCGCGATGCTGCTCGACCGCTTCGACCCTTCCGGGCCGGTCGACCTGATGAGCGGACTGGCCAGCCCTCTGCCGGTCATGACCATCGCGGACGTCCTGGGCGGTCGCGCCGAGGATATCCATCGCTTTGAGAACTGGAGCCACCGCCTGGCAACCTTCCTGGGCTCGGACGAGCTCAGCGCCGACATGGCTCACCAGGCCGAAGTGAGCCTGACGTCCCTGGAGGGCTACTTCCGCCCCCTGCTGGCGGAGCGGCGGGCGCGCCCGGGCGACGATCTGATCTCCAGCCTGGCCACCGCGCGGTCGGAGAAGGAAGAGCCGCTCAACGACGACGAGATCGTCTCCATGTCGATCTTGCTCTTCGCGGCCGGGCACGACACCACCACCAACCTGATCGGCAACGGCCTGCTGGCCGTGCTCACGAACCCCCTGGAGAAGCGCAAGCTGGTGGAGGGTCGCGTGACCCCCGAGGTGGCGGTGGAGGAGGTCCTGCGCTACGACAGTCCGTCTCAGATCGCCAGCCGCTCGGTCCTGGCCGAGGTGCAACTGGGAGACAAGCGCCTGCTCCCCGGGCAGCTGGTCAACCTGTGCCTGGGCGCGGCCAACCGCGATCCGGCCATCTTCCCCCAGCCCGACCGCTTCGATCTGGAGCGGCCCAACCTGGCCCGGCACCTCGCCTTTGGCAGGGGGATCCACACCTGCGTCGGCGCCCACCTGGCGCGCCTGGAGGCCCGGCTGGTGCTCGGCAGCCTGCTGGAGCGCTGGCCCGGCCTCCGTCTCGAGGGACAGCCCGAGCGGTATCCCACCCTGGGTTTTCGGCGCCTGAAGACACTCCCGGTGCGACTCGGCGGGAGCGCTTCTTGATCCGGCTGGCCCGGCCTCAGGACGCCCCTTTCATCCGTGAGCTGGCCGCCCTGTCGATTTTGAGCAGCGTGCCCGCCAACCGCGAGGTCGATCCGGAAGCGGCCCGTCAGTACGCGCTGAGCTCTTACGACAACCTCGAGCAGGTGCTCGCCAGTGACCGAAACCTGCTGGTCCTGGTCGAAGAGGAGGCCGCCAGCCGCCAGCTCACCGGATACCTGATGCTCGAGCTCAATCACGTGGAGCCCTCCACCGGCGAGAAGCAGGCTTTCATGGTCGACATCGCCGTTTTGCCCGACAAACGTGGCCGGTTTGCCACGGCTCGCCTGGTGAAGAAGGCGAGCGCCCTCTTGAAAGCCCGTGGACTCAAATACATGGTCGGCATGGTTTCCGTCAGCAACCCCGTGGCGCGAGGTCTGGCGCGCTGTCTGGGCTTCGTGGAAGAGAGGGTGCAGATCGTCCGCAGGTTGTAGGTCCGTTCAGGGCGAACTAGGTCCGCTGGAGTCCGTGTTTTTGGTCACGAGGGGGTAGTGTGGGTAAGGAAAAGGCGCATGTGCGATTCAAGCGCCTCCATCGCTGGATCGCTTTAACGGCGACGCATGAAGAGCTGGTCACGCGTATCGCCCAGGAAGTCCATAAAAGCTATAAGAAGAATCAGGTCTTCGATGACAGTCTCCTGGACCTGTGCCGCAGCATGGATGAGTTGTTCGACCACGCTCAGCGCTACCAGAAAGAGCTCGAGGACGAGATGTGCGGCAACAAGGTCACCGGCTTCTTCGCCCGCTACGTCATCGGCCGTAACGTAAGCCGCTACAAGCGCCTGGTGGCCGAGCAGGCTCAGGAGCTCGGCATTCGGGCTCTCCACCTCGACTCGCGCCAGTTTACCGACAACAAACGTGTCCAGGGGCTCTGCAAACGCGCCCGCCAGTGTCGCGAGGCGGCCGACAAAGCCTGGGAGGAAATCGTCAAAGCCTACCAG
This sequence comes from Vulcanimicrobiota bacterium, assembly GCA_039809865.1. Taxonomy (GTDB): domain Bacteria; phylum Vulcanimicrobiota; class Xenobia; order Xenobiales; family QWHO01; genus QWHO01. The sequence goes on along the minus strand of JBDHVW010000010.1, from coordinate 135,638 downwards.
GAGAAAGGCGGCAACCAGCAGACGTCGGCCATCGAGCACGTCCTTGCCAAGGCTGACAAAGTCGGGCAGCGTCTCCTCAGCAATCGCCGGATGCGGGGTATCTTCGGCCGCTTTATCAGCTATCGCGATGATGACCGCGAGGACAACCTGACCGAGAACGAACGCATTCCCACCTACGAGCCCGAAGAGCCCGAACTTCCCCGGGCGCGCCCTCGGTCGCAACAGTCGACCACCTGGTTGGGAGAGCAGCCCGCCAGCTAGGCTTTACCCGGGCCGACGGCTTTCCAGGCTCTTCATGGCCTCCTGCGAGGCGTGCATCTCGGTTTCGGCGCGCTCGAGAGCGCTCCGTCCCCCCTTGCGCTCGAGCATGTCGCGCAGCGCTTCGATGGCCGCCGTCAGGTGGTCGATGGCTCCGGTCAGAAGCTTGGAGCGGTCGGCCGAGTCGCGGGCGGAGGCGAGTTGGCCGCGGCTGCGCGAAACCGTTTGCTCCAACAGGGCGATGCCCTCCAGGACGTCATCCGCGCTGGCCTGACCCTCCAGGAATTGCTCGCCCACCTGGAGCAGACCGGCCAGCATCATCGGCAGACCGCGGGCGGCCTGCCCGCCGCCTCCGCCGCCCAGTCCCTCGTGTTGGACCAGGTCGAAGACCTCGTCCTCTGACTGCAGCACGGCCACGAACATGGAAAGGTTCTCGGTAGCCGACCGCAAGACCTCACGCTCGGTGACGACTTCGTCCGGGTCGGGGCGCGGCGGCAGCGCGTAGAGCCGCTCGAGCGATTCACGGACCTCGCGCGAAGCATCCGAGACGCTGTCCTGCGACTCTTCCGGGAATCGTTGGGCCAGGAGCCAGACGGCCTGACCCACGACCTCGCGGAAATGCTCGCTGCTGATGTGGTCCGTAATGAGGCGGTCGCAGGCGGCCAGCACCAGGTTGACCGGCGGATAGGGCGTGCGGCCCACCGAGAGGTCCTTCTCGAACTGAAAGCCCAGGCCTTCGGCCACGGCGTCGGAGCCCTCGAGGATCGCCTGGCGCAGACCGCCCAAAAACTCATCCTTATCGCCCTCGAGGCCGTTCTCGAGCGCGTCGCGCAAGCGGGCGCAGGCGTCCGCAATGGCCTTGAGACCTGCCTGGGAGCGCTCGAGGACCAGGGGCTCGTCGATGCCCCCCACCTGCTCTCCAACCTCGTCCATGAAGGCTGGCAGGCTCTCGAGCAGGTTCAGGGTGTGACGGCGGTCGGTCTCGCGCCGCGCCATTCCCTCGAGGTGGCCCAGCACCCGATTCAGGAACGGATGCATGGCCGGCCCGTAGATGCAGGCCGCCTGGTAGCGGGTCTGATGCTCTCGCACGGCCGCCAGGGCCGCGCGGGCAGCGGCCAGGGGCTCTCCGAGAGTCTCGACCGAGCCCGCCTGGGCTCGGGCGTGGACGGCCGCCAAGGCGTCGATGTAAGCATCCATCGAGCTCAAGATGACGGACTGATCGTCGGCGGTCAGCTCGGGGCTGGCTTCGGAGTCTTGCTGGAACTGGGCGCGACCCGCCTGGGCGCCCTCCAGGAGTTGCGCCGACATGCGCGCCAGCTCTTCGACCGAGGCCTCGCGCTCGACCACGCGTTCCGCCAGTTGGAGGGTTCGCTCGCTAAGGGGTAGTTGCTCGGACATGGCCACACGGTTCGCCTTTCGACCCGGACTGCTCCTTTCAGGGGGTCAAAGCGCTTCGGGCCAGGGTCATGGCAGCCAGGGCCATGGTCGTGGCCACCAGGGGCTCATCCTCGGTCATGCGACCTTCGGCGTTGAGCCAGGAGCCATCCGGTTTCTGGCGGGCGAGCAGCTCCTCGAGCATGGGGCGGGCCCAGGCGTTGTCCCGCGCGCCCCCGGACTCGACCAGGGCGTGGGCCGTCGTCCAGCAGTAGTAGAAATACAGCGCGTCGCGCATCTTTTCCTGACCCTTGGGAAAGTCGCCCGAGTTCTTCTTGGGATCGAAATGGGTCAAGATCCAGGTGCGAGCAGCCACCACCCGGGGATGCTCGGGCGGCAAGCCGGTACGGACCAGCGCCCGCAAGCCGTCGCCCGTCATGCTGCCGTACGAGGTGCGCTCGCCGGCTTTGTTCTGGCGGAGGTTCCAGGGTGAGAAGACGAAACCGCCGTCTCCTCCCTGCTCGAAATTCTGGCAGCGGAAGACGAATTTCTGAGCTTTCTGAATGGCCGGATCCTGGGCGGAAACGCCGCTGACGCGCAGCGCGCCCAGCACCATCAAAGTCACCGAGAGGTTGGCGGCGCGCGCCGGATCGACTTTTCCGTTCTTGGGTCGCCGGTAGGGGCTGCGCGACTCGCCCCAGCCTCCATAATCGAGGTCGCTCGGCTTCCAACCCAACGACTCCACCAGTTGCTGCTCGCGCAGGTAGGCGACAATCGCGTCCACGGTCGGCTTGTAGGCCGGATCTCTCGCAAAGGCCAGCGCCGCGATGGAGAGCGAGTAATTGGGGAAGAGCATCTTGCTCCTGGCCGGTGGCATATGGGGAGCCAGAAAAGCCAGCCCCTTCTGGGCGGCAACCTGGCCTTCCGGGCCGGACGGACCGTAAAGGAGAGCCTTGAGGACCATCGGGCTGAGCGACTCCCCGTCTTGATAAGGCTCGTATTTCATCGAACGCCACCCGCCATCTGGACTCTGTCTTTTGAGCAGGTATGCGAAAGCCGAGCTTGTCGCCGCCTGGACTCGGGCCTCGAGAGGGTCCGGACTGGCGCTGGGTGAGGGAGAAGACGGTGGTTGCGAGCAACCAACCATCGTCAGCGAGAGGAGAAGGCACAGGAGCGAGCGTCTCATCGGCCCCAGTCTTCCTGCGCGACAAATTTTTCCCTGGACTGGGCGAACGATCATTTCTTTGCTAAAATGTTAACGAGGGGTCCGGGAAGATTCGACGAGCGGGGTTTCAGAGTGCGCTGGGAAACACTGTCGTAATGGAAAGGGGTCGTTTGACGGGCTGGCCGGAGGAGGCTCCGACCGACGCCGCGTCCTCTTCCCTCGAGAAGCCAGACGTCAGCGCCTGGCCTGAAGAGCCTTCCGAAGCTGCGGAGGCTCCGGCGGCGCCTTCCTCACCCACCGCGGCCTGGGTGCCGGTAGGAGAGAGCCTCGACTCCACCCCCACCCTCAAACTCTCGCCCTCACGGCCCACCAGACAAGTTCCTGTCACTTCCTCGGGCGTGATCCGAGCCCCCAAGCCCGCGGCCTTCATCAAGCCGGTCTCCGATTCCAAGCCTCGGGAGCGCCAGGAGAAGAAGAGCGTCCCCGCTCGCTCTCTGGCCGAGCGCTACCACGACTTCGAGATTCAGATGGCCCGGGCCAACGACCACGATGTCGCGGTCTCGTTGCAGCAGATGGCCGTCATGCTCAAAGCCGGCATCAATCCCGGGCGCACTTTCACGGTCCTGGCCGAGCAGAGCACCAACCGGGCCATCCGGCACGCCTTCGAGGATATCGCCGCGCAAGTGCTGGACAAGGGTTGGAGTTTCTCCGACGCCCTCAGCCGCCATCCCCGCGTTTTCCCCGCCGAGGTTCTCTTGCTGGCGCGCGCGGGCGAAGAGTCGGGCGATCTGGCCGACCGGCTGATGCGCGCCTCGGAGATGCTCGAGCGCAAGTACAATCTGCTCTGCAAGGTCAAGCAGGCCCTCACCAGTCCGCTCATTACCTGCGTGGCCTGCGTCGGCGTGCTTTTCGGCATCACCAAGTTCGTGCTGCCGCGCTTCCTGGGACTCTACGACCAGATGGACGCCAAGCTCCCGGCCATCTCCAAGGTGGTGATCGGGGTCGTCAACGTGATCAACAGCCCGTTGTTCTTGCTGCTGATCGTCGGACTGATCGCCCTGGTCGTGGCCAAGCGGGCCTGGCTGCAGCAGAGAGCCTTCGAAATGGCGGTCAACAACCCCGTCACGCGCTACCTGGTGGGAAGCCTGCTGGCTGCGCAGTTCGTGGACGTGCTCGAGACCATGCAGCGCGACGGAATTCCCCTGCAGCGCGGCCTGCAGTTGATGCGCAGCACCTCTCCCTTTCGCACCTACAGCAATCAACTCAGCGTCATGTGCGAGCGCCTCGAGCAAGAGGGCAGCCTGGCCGAGGCCGTCCAGGTCGTGCCTTACTTCCCCCGCATGATTTCGTCGATGTTGATCGTTGGCGAGGAGACCGGCGAGTTGCAAGACCTCCTCTCGGCTTCGCGCCGGATGCTCGAGGAGCAGAACGAGGTGGTGCTGACCCAGATCGTCACGGTGGTCGAGCCCGCCGTCATTGGAATGATGGGCGTGGCGATGGGGTTCCTGTGCGTGGGCATGTTCCTCCCCATCTACGGACTGCTGGAGAAGCTCGCAGCATGAGGCGCCCCAATCGCGGCATCGCCCTCATGACCGCCCTGTTTTTCATGGTGTTCCTGCTGGTGATCGGATTGACGTTCATGACCCTGATGGAGCAGGATTACCGGTTTGCGGGCAATCAGGAGCGCAGCCACCAGGCCTACTTCCTGGCCCAGGCGGGTCTGGACTATTACAAAGCGCGCGCGTCCACCTTCACGCCTGGAGGGACGCCGGTCGAGTTCGGCTTGCCGGAAGGCGACGCCGTCCATCGCTTCAAGGTCTGGGTCGAGGCGGACCTGACCGTGCGCTCCACCGGCATGATCAAGGACGCCTACGGCAACATCAAGGCGCAGCGCACGCTGGTCGTGCCGCAGGGCAATTTTGGAGCTATGTACGATGCGGGCTAGACGCAGAGGACATACCCTGATGGAGGTTCTGGTCACAGGAGCCATCCTGGGCCTCTTTATGACCATGGTCTGCCACGCCCTCGTGGTGGCCTATCGTACCTACACGGTGACGGCCAAGAAGTCGAGCGACTACCGTCAGGCCACCGTGGCCGTCGAACGCATGACCCGCGAGCTGCGGGCCGCCGACAAGATCTACAACCCCGACCCGTTAGCGCCCCCGTGGTCGACCTACGGGTTCTACACCCCCCTGACCGGGACCAACACCCCGATGATCTTCCGGACCTACGACGCGACCGGCGGCCGCGTTCTGGCCTACCGGTGGGATCAGACCACGAAAATCGTCGAGCGCCTGCTCTACGACCCGGGTTTCGACCCGGGCAACCTGGCCACGCAAACCGTGCTGGAAACCAAGAAAGTTACCTGGGAGGTCGAGGACTTCAAAATTCAGCGCATGGATCCGGCGCTGACGAGCGGAGTTCCTTTTCTGCACCTCGAAATGAAAGTGACCTCGATAACGGATCCCATTCAAACGGAAGTGCGGGTGAAGAGCCTGTGAGAAGAAAAGCTAGGGGATTAAGCTTTCTCGAGCTCCTGGTGGCGATGACCGTGACCTTCCTGGCGATCAGCTTCCTGATGGGGCTGTTTGTCTCGGCCACGCGCAACAACAATCGCTCCAAACAGGTGTCCACGTCAGGCCTGCTGGCCCAGGGCAAGATGGAGATGTTGGCCGCCACGCCGCTGGACCAGATCGTTCAGGGGACGGATACCTTTGCCGCGCCGTACGACAAGTATGTCTACGACGTCCAGGTCGCCGATGCGGGCGACTACGACGGGGACGGCGTCCCCGATTACGACATGAAGATGATCACCCTCACGGTGACCCCGCCGGACAACAAGAGCGGCGCCAGTTTGATGGCCTTGCGCTCGACTCCGGAGCCGTTCATCGGCGTGGCCTGCCACGGATCCAATCCGGACCTGACGTTCATGGGCTCGGCCGATGCGAGCTACCCTTACGTGCACGGTTGGGAGTATGCCACCGCCACGCTCGATCCCGCGTCGCTCTTCCCCTTCGCCAGCGGGACCATTCAGCCGATGCCCAACGGGGGCCGTCCAGGCGATGTCTGCGCGACTCCCGACCTGAAGGCGATGTTCGCGGTGGACTATGTCAACGGCGGACTGCGCTACTTCTCCAACACCACGCCCAACTGGTCGAGCACACTCTTGCGCCCCGCCGGCCTGGGGTGGGCGACCGGTGTGGCGATGAACCTGACGGCCGATACCATCTGGATCTCCGACGAGTCCAACCACTGCTTGTGGAAGTACAACAACGTCCCGGCTCTGGCGGGCACCTGGTCGGGCGCCATTCGTCCCTCCGGCTCCGACGTGTTGGGCCGCCTTCGTGACATCAGCGTCGACGACACCGGCAACCACGTGTGGGTCGCAGACGTGGACCACAACTGCGTTCGCCATTACAAAGCCAGCGCGAACGCCTGGGACCCCACCCTTTACAAGAACCCCGACAACTCGATGGACCACGTCAACGGCGTTGCCATCACCCGCGACAACAGCCGCCTGTTCGTGATGGATGCTCTCACGCTGCAGTGGTGCGACGTGACCGCTCCGGCCGTATGGACCAGGATCGACCTGATGTCCAAGCTGGCTGAGGACGGTCCTCAGGGGCTTACCGTGAGCGACGACGGCAAGACGATCTGGGCCATCGCCAAGAATGGTCTGCTGTTCCGGTGCGATGTCACCGACCCGGCCTACCCCGTCTGGGACGAGCTCGGCCCCTGAGCCTGGAAACGAGAGCCCCCGCCCACCGGCGGGGGTTTTCTCTTACAGGCCCCCGCCCAGCGAGTGCTCCAGGTCGGCCTGGACGGCCGGGACGTCTTGCAGCCAGGATTGGATCTTGCGGTTGCGGCGGGCGATCACGTCGGGATGCTCGGCGTGGTGCTCGGCGTCGACCGCCCGGGTGAGGGCGCGCATGGCCTCCACCTTCGGCATCCGTCGATCGTAGTAGCAAGAGAAGGCGTCGTCGTAGCCCTTCTCGCCCGCCAGCACGGACCCCAGCTCCTCGGCCAGCACGACGGCGTCGCCCATCGCCATGGCCGACCCGGTGCCCATCGAGGGCGACATCGCGTGGGCCGCGTCGCCGATGAGCGCGCAGCGCCCGCAGTGATACTCCTCCATCGTCACCTCGTGGATGTCGGTGCAGAGTAACTGCTCGGGGTCCGTGAGCCCCTCGTTCCCCTTCAGTACCGCGGGATGCGTGAACTGGGCCATCAGCTGCTTGAACTCGGCCGGGTCGGAGTAGACCTTGGAGTTGGGGGTGGCGCGGATGGAGAGCCACATGAACAGCTCTTTGGCGTTCAGGGGGATGTAGCCGAGCGACATCCCGTGGCCCATGAACTCCATGAAATGGTCGGCGCCATCGACATTCGGCACGACGTAGCGGTAGGAGCGGAAGTTGAGCGGATGAGAGCCGAACTCGGTGATCTGCTCGCGCACCTCGGAGTGCAGACCGTCCGCCCCCACCAGCACGTCGCCATGGCACGTCCCCAGGCCTTCGACCTCGATGCTGACGCCGTCGGGGCGAAGGTCCCACGAGGTGACCCTGGCGTTCAGGTGCACCAGTCCCTCGGGCAGAGCGCGGAAGAGCACGTCTTGAAAGATGGCGCGGTGAATCAGGACGCCCTCGGCGAAGCCCCGGGCGTACATGGGGCGGAAATCGATCTCGCCCAGCCGCACGCCGGCCTGGTCCAGGATCTCGTGGCGCAGCAGCGGCAGGCCTTGCGGGCGCACCTGGTCGATGAGCCCGGCCTTCGTCAGCGCCACCACGGCCGGCGATTTCAGCAGCAGGCCGCCGCCCACGTGCCCGTAGCGCTTCACTTTCTCGAAGAGCTGGACCTCGATCCCCCGTCTTACCAGGGAGTTGGCCAGCACCAGACCGGCGATTCCGCCGCCAACGATCAATACTTTCATGGAGCCGCCTTCCTTCCGGCTCGGGGGAGGTCCTTCGCCGTCCAGGAGGGAAAGCGGGGCGCCATGAAGCTGTATTATTTCCCCTTCTCACCCAACTCCACGCAGTGCCTGGCGCTGGCCTACCATTTGAACGTCGAGTTGGAGCTGCAGGTCGTCGACCTGCGGGCCGGGGAACAGCGCCAACCCTGGTTCGTGGCCATCAATCCCAACCACTTCCTGCCCACCCTGCAGGACGGCGACTTCGTGCTGTGGGAGTCGAACGCCATCTTGCAGGAGCTGGCCCGACGCGCGGGCCCGACCGAGGTGTGGCCCGAGGACGTGCGGACGCGCATCGACATCGACCGCTGGATGTTCTGGAAAGTGGCCCAGTGGTATCCGACCATCCACACCCTGCAGATCGAGCGGATGCTCAAAGGCGGGGCCCCGCCCGACGAGGCCAAGGTGGCCGCGGCCACGACCGATTTCCGGCACTGGTGCGACGTGCTCGAGGCCACCCTCGGCAAACAGCCTTATCTGGCCGGACAGTCGCTCACCCTGGCCGATTTTTCCGTGGCTGCGCCCCTGGCCTTGCATAAACCCGCTTCCTTACCCTGGGATGGCTATCCGGCGATCCAGGAATGGTATGCCCGCGTGGCGGCTCTGCCGGCCTGGCAGAAGTCGATCCCCGAATCGTGGCGCTGAGGTGATCGAAAATTTTCTGAGACCCCTGTAACCGATCACCCCCGGTCGGTGTATCCCGGGTATGAAGAGAATGTTGATCTTGATCCCGGTGGCGATCCTCCTGCTGAGGGCCCCGCAAGGGCTCCTCACCTTCCTCCTGTTGCTGGGCCTCGGCCTGGCCGGGCTGACCGCCCTCAACCTGCTGGCCTGCGCTCTCTGGCCGGCCCGCGTCGAGCGCAGCCGACTGGCGCTCGAGCGTTTCCCCCTGCGCAGCTTCCTGATGGGCATCCTGATCGTGCTGGCGGAGATCTTCCTGATCCAGCGCCTGCCCGTGCTGGCGCTGGCGGCCGTGGTCGTCAACCTGATCTGGCTGGCGCAGGGCCTGCCGGCGCTGGCTTCCCGCATCGGCCAGGGTCTGGCCCTGACCGAGAAGCGCGCCACGGCGGCCGGCACGGCCTTGATGGGAGCTCTTTTGGGCCTCCCCGTGCTGGGCTGGCTGGGCGCTGCCTGCCTGGGGCTCTCGGCCCTGGGGGCACCGCTGACGGGGGAGCGCTGACGTGGACGAGCGGCGCCTGCACGCCTATCTCTGGCGCGCCTGCGGGTTCGGGGTAACGCCCACCGAGCTCGGGCGCAGCCTGCGCCAGGGCTACGAGGCCAGCGTGCGCGAGCTGGTACGCTATCGACCGGAGCGGCCCGAGGTGCCCCGGCTCACCGAGCTGCCTCCCGGCTTCACGCTCACCCTCGGTCAGGTGGCCGTGCTGATCACCTGGTGGCTCAACCAGATGATCACCACGCGCAGTCCGCTGCAAGAGAAGATGACGCTCTTCTGGCACGGCCACTTCACGAGCGCGGTCGTCCCGGTGGTCTTCCCGGCCTTCCTGGCGAACCAGAACGACCTGTTGCGGACCCACGCCACGGGCCGCTTCGGCGACCTGCTGCGGGCGGTCTCGCAGGACCCGGCCATGCTCGTCTACCTGGACGGCCATGTCAACGAAAAGGGCCATCCCAACGAGAATTACGCTCGCGAGCTCCTGGAGCTGTTCACGCTGGGCGCGGGCCATTACACCGAGGCCGATATCAAAGCGGCCGCGCGCGCCCTGAGCGGCTGGGGCATCGACTGGGTGCACGGGGTGTTCCAGAATCAGCCCGAGCGCCACGACGACGGTCCCAAGCGCTTTCTGGGCCACACCGGCCAGCTCGACGGCGAAGCGGTGGTGCGAATCCTGGCCAACCATCCTCAGACGGCGCGCCGCCTCTGCGATCGCCTGTTCCGCTTCTTCACGGGGGTGGAGACGCCCGCCGACGAGGTCGAGCGCCTGGCCGCGGTCTACCTGCAGCACCACGGCGTGGTAGCGGCCGTGCTCGAGGCTCTCTTTCTGGGCTCGGCCTTCCGCCAGACCGCGGAGCTCCGCCAGGCCTTCAAGAGCCCGGTGGAGTATGCCGTGTCCGCTCTGCGCGTGCTGCACGGCCAGTTCCGCAACGGCATCGGGACCGGTCCTACCTGGCTCTGGCTGGAGAAGCTGGTCTCGATGGGCCAGCTGCCCTGGCTTCCGCCCAGCGTGGCGGGCTGGGCCGAGGGGGCCGCCTGGTTCAACACCGGCACTTTGCTCGACAGGCTCAACTACGCGCACCTGGTGGCCGGACACTATCGCAATTCGCTGGCGCTGCTGGTGGACGGAGCCACGGCCGAGCAGGCGCTGGCCCGGATGCTGGAGGCGTGCGGGCTGAGCGACGTGACTTCCAAGACCCGGGCCCATCTGGCGCGGATCTGCGCTGCCAGGGGACCGGAGCAGACCCTGGCCATGATTCTGGCGAGTCCCGATTTTCAGGTGAGGTGAGCATGAAGCGACGCGAGTTCTTCCAGGCGACCCTGGCGCTGGCAGGGGTCATGATGCTGCCCGAATTGAGCTGGGCCTCGCCGGGCGGGCGCAAACTGGTCATGATCCACCTGTTTGGCGGCAACGATGGCCTGAACACGGTGATCAACGATTGCGGCGCCTATCGCCGGGCCCGCCCCCGGCTGGCACTGTCCGGGACGGCCCTGGCGAAGGGCCTGGCGCTGCATCCCGCCCTGGAGCCTCTGCTGCCGCTTTACCGGGCGGGCAAGATGGCGATCGTGAACGGGGTCGGTTATCCCGATCCGGACCGCTCCCATTTCGCCTCGGCTGACATCTGGCACACCGGAGTGCGCCGGGGCGCGGCCCACTACGGCTGGCTGGGGCGCTATCTGGATCGGGCCGGGGGCGAGGCGGTCAACGTGGGCAGCTCCCTGACCCGCGCGCTCTACGCCGCCAAATCGCAGCCGCTGTGCCTGCGCAACCCGGACCAGTTCCAGTTCGCGCAGCCCGAGGACCGGGCGCTGCTCCAGGGGATGTACGCCGACTTCGGGGGCCACCTGGGGCGCACGTTCGAGCGCCTCGAGGGAGCCCTGGACCATTGCCACGCCTGCGAGGGCGAGTCGGTGGCCAGCGGCGACCTGGGGAAGTCGCTGAGCGTCATCGCGCGCTTGCTGCCCTATGGCAAGGTCTTCTGCACCGCGCTGAGCGGCTTTGACACTCATTCGGGCCAGAAGGACCGCCAGGCTGAGGTCCTGGGGCAGCTGGCCCAGGCTCTGGTCGGATTCATGCGCCGCGTGGACGACAAGACCCTGGTCGTCGTTTACTCCGAGTTCGGTCGGCGAGTCGAGGAGAACGCCAGCCAGGGCACCGATCACGGCACCGCTGGCCCGCTGTTCGTCCTGGGGGGCGGGGTGAAGGGCGGCCTCTACGGCGAATACCCCTCCCTGGACCATCTGGTGGAAGGGGATCTGGTGCATACGGTGGACTTCCGGCAGGTCTACACCACGCTGCTCGGCCGCTGGCTGGGCGGCGACGCGACGGCCGTCCTGGGCGGGCGCTACGAGGCCGTGCCGTTCCTTTGAGCCCGGCCCGCCAGGTGGACCCGTCCGAGCGCGAGCTGGTGCTGGCCGCCCAGCAGGGCTCCGCGCCCGCGCTGGAGCAGATCGTGCGCTTGCACCAGGAAGGCCTCTGGCGGCTGGGCAATCGTCTGCTGGGGTCTCCTTCCGAAGCGCAGGACCTGGTGCAGGAGACCTTCGTTTCGGCCCTGCGCGGACTGGCACGATTTCAAGCGGGACGGCCCCTGCGTCCCTGGCTGGTGACGATTGCCACCCGGTTGGGGCTCAACATGCTGCGCACGCGGCGTCGGGCCCGGCTGGAGCCATTCGAATCGGACGTGGCGGACGCTTCCCCGGAGCCCTCGGTCGAGGTGGAGCGGCGTCTGGAGATGGAGCGCCTGATGGCCGCCGTCGGAACGCTGGAAGCCATCCCACGCGCCATCGTGGTGCTGCACTACTCGGAGGAGATGACCTGTGGTGAGATCGGAGCGGTCTTGGAAATGACGGAGTCGGCCGTGAAGGTGGCGCTGTTTCGAGCGCGAGAACGGCTGCGAGCCCGGTTGGGAGGACCCGCATGAGCTGTGCATCGGTGCGTGAGTGCATGCAAGAGCACCTGGAGGGGACGCGTCATCCCCTGGAGCTGGCGGGGCGTCTGCCCGATTGGGCCCAGCGCCACCTGGAGGGCTGTGGGCCCTGCCGCGAGGCCTGCTGGCAGCTGGTCAACGTGGATTGCTCGTTGCGGCGCCTGTCGGAAATCCCCCCCGTGCCGGTGGATCTGACCGCGGGGGTGCTGGCGGCGCTGTCCGCCGAGCCCGCGGTAACCCCCACCCGCGATCGGCGCTGGATGCAGGTCGCCGCGGCCCTCCTGGTGCTCCTTTGCCTGGTGGGCTGGACTTACGTGCCGATGCCGGTCAGTCTCTCGGCGGGATGGTCGCTCGTTGCGAGCTGGACTCTGCCATCTTTCGAGTTGCCGGGATTGACCGAGACCATGATGGCGGTTTGCGCCGGAGTCGCCCTGCTGGGGGCGACGGCGCTGAACTGGCGCTGGGCGCGCGCCTGATGCCCGTTCTTCTGTATGCTCTCTGTTTCGCTCTGGCCGGCATTTCGGTCGGCTGCCTCGGCCTGTTCGGCTGGGTGCTCTGGCCCAACCGGGCCCGGGCGGCGCGCGAGACGATCGAGGCCGCGCGCGGACGCGCGCTGGTGGTAGGGCTGCTGCACATGGTCGGGCTTTTGTTCCTGATGGCCATCGCCGAGAAGCGTCCCGGGCTGGGTCTGGTCGTGGCCGTTCTGATGCTCTGGGTGCTGTGGCAGTTGCTGGCGGCGCTTCCCGGCGCCTTGGCCTGGGTGGGGGAGACGATCGGGACCCTGGCTGACCGTCCTCAACTCGATACCGCCCGGGCCACGCTCTGGGGCGCCGGAGTGCTGGCCGGCCTGTCCCTGATCCCCTGGCTGGGCTGGGTGCTGGCGATCGCGTCGCTGGCGGCCGTCTGCGGCGCGGGTTTCCTGAGCCGAAAAAAATCTCGCGGCTGAGGGAACTTTTCCCGAACCCCCTGCATTGGGCATCGCACAGGAGGTGCTCAAGCAGATGGTGATCAACGACAAGAAAGCCCCCACCACGGAAGCTCCCCGGCTGCACGACGGTCCCAAGACCCGGGAGCGGAGCGCCTCCAAGCCTTCGACCGGTGACAAGGTGGAGATGAGTCAGGAGCGCCCCGAGCGGGGGACCAGCCTGGGCGGCTTGCTCGGCGGCCTGATGGACAACTACGGCGGCCACCGCGACTGCCCGCCGGTGCCCCCGCGGCCCAACGTCCAGCCGGCGGCCAATCGCGACGACTTCGCCGAGGTCGACTTTCGCAACAGCGAACGCACTCCCGAATTGATCGCCCGTCAAGAGGAGCAGACCCGGCAGGGCATCGCCAGCGGGCAGCCTTTCCAGTTCACCAATGGCAACGGCCAGACCGAGCAAATCTCGCTGACCCGCGCCGAGGACGGCGCCTACCACTTGCGGGGAGCGGACGGGCACGACGTGCGCATTCAGTCGAGCCTGCGTCCGGACGAAGAGCAGGTAGCCCTGGCCCGCATCGCCGATGCCTACACGCAACTCCCCAACGGCGCCCGCAACGTGGCCAACGCCATGGAGCTCCATCGGGACACCTACGGCAACGTGGCCGCCGACTACAACTACCGGAGTGGCACCATTCGCTTCTTCAACGGCCTGGAGAACCTCAACGAGGCGGTCTTCAATCACGAGATCGGCCACGGGGTCGGCAACGCCACCGATGGCGTCCGCGACGGGATCTTGGGAACCTTGTGGGACCGCGGTGTCATGGGCCGCACGCAAGGTGTGGCCCGGGGTTGGGGCGAGGCGACCGCGGCCGACGGCCGGGCTCCGAGTCAATACAGCAACACCAATCTGGGAGAGGATTTTGCCGACAGCTGGTCGGCCTATCTGGAAGCTCGCGAGAACGGCCCCGAGGCCGTGGAGCGTCTGCGGCGCGCTTTCCCGCACCGCGTGGCCATTCTCGAGCAGACTTACGCCAGCCTTTGAGTTTTGGACCGGGGGTCGGGCGCGCGGGTCTAGTGTTCCGGATTCGCGCGCCCTCCCCGTCTCCAAAAGAAGGTGGGCTCTGGCGCTGAGCCAGAGCCGGGAAGTCGAACCAGGCCGACATCTCGTGCTGCCGTGAGATATTTGTCACACCCGATGCGGCTCACCGGCCCTGAAGGGCACACGGAGCCAAAAGCAGTCGCTCCTTCCTGGGATTTTTGGCGGTCCGGCGGCTTTCGCTCTATCCGGTATTCTGTCGACTGTTGACTGTCGACTGTCGACCCCTCACGCCCGAGGCGCGGACAGTGAGTTCAGGGCGCGGATCAAACGTTCTTGCACCTCGGTGGCGCCGTGGGTCAGCATGAAGTCCAGCAGCGCTTCGCGGTCTTCCACCAGGAGCCTTAGCCCCGGTAGGGCCTGACAGGTGCCCCAGTTCTCGACGCGAGGCTTCTCGGGCTCGGGCGGACGGCGGAGCGTCGCGTCCCCGATGATCTGCTCGAGCTCTTCGGGCGTGCGGCCCTCCAGGCGCTTCTGAATGGCTGGCAGGGGAAGATATTCCGCCTGCAGCGCCTTGATGGCCAGGAGCTGGTTGAGGTGGCGCCGGTTATAGCGCGCGGCTCCGCTCACGTAGTTGGGCTTGTCCAGCAACCCCAGGCTGGTGTAGTAGCGGATGGTCCGCGAACTGGGCACGGGGGAGACGCGCCCGCCCGGATTGGGCAGGTTCCACTGCTCGAGCTGGCTCTCGGCCTGCTCGCTCAGCTCTTCCAGACTCCACTCGCCCGCGTCGGGAGATTTCACCCCCTCAGCATAGCTGTTAACAGTTAGGGTGTCTACCTTAACTGTCAGGCACCCCCTCGAGCACGTCCAGGTGGAACCAGAGAACCGCGAGTCCGCAGAGCATCAGGATTACCATTTTCGTCACCGCCCTTCTGAAGCTATATTACAGTCTAACTGTCTAACTGTCAAGCTGTCAGGCGAGGCGAAAAAACTTTTCAAGACTTGAGGTGGATTCTTCGTTTCGAGGGCCCGGGGATGTCTTAACAATCAATTTACATGTCAGGCAGGGTCCGGCGAAATGACCTAGAATGAGCGGAAGTTTTTTCTTGGGGGTAAGTGTGAGATTTCCCGGCCAAAGGCGCCGGAGTGTAGAAAGAGTGAGGATAACAAGGTGTTACGGAAACTGACCGGCCTCTGGCGATACGCATCCATCGCCGCCATGATGGCCCTGACTCAGCTGCCCGCATTGGCCAGCGAGACCGATATCAAAGTCCCGGGCGAGCTGAAAACGCAAGCGTTCCAGTCCCTGGGCAACCTGAACGGCCAGACGCTGCTGATGGGCGGCATCGTGGTCTGCATCCTGGGACTGCTGTTCTCGTGGATGCAGGCGACGGCGATCAAGAACATGCAGGTGCATCCCTCGATGGCGGAGATGTCCGAGCTGATCTACGCGACCTGCCGCGCCTACCTGAACCAGCAGGGCAAATTCCTGATGATTCTCGAGGGGATGATCGCGGTCTGCATCGTCTACTACTTCGGATTCCTCAAGAAGATGGAATTCGTGCAGGTGGGAGTCATCCTGGTGGCCTCGGTCATCGGTATCCTGGGCTCTTACGCGGTCGCCTGGTTCGGTATCCGCATCAACACCTGGGCCAACTCCCGCACCGCCTTCGGCGCGCTGAAAGGCAAGCCGTTCCCGTGCTACGCCATCCCGCTGCAGGCGGGTATGTCCATCGGGCTGATGCTGATCTGCGTCGAGCTGATGGTGATGCTCATCATTCTTCTCTTCATCCCCGGCGAGTGGGCCGGCCCGTGCTTCATCGGCTTCGCCATCGGTGAGTCGCTGGGCGCCTCGGCGCTGCGTATCTGCGGCGGTATCTTCACCAAGATCGCCGACATCGGCGCCGACCTGATGAAGATCGTGTTCAACATCAAAGAAGATGACGCGCGCAACCCGGGTGTCATCGCCGACTGCACCGGCGACAACGCCGGCGACTCGGTGGGTCCCACCGCCGACGGTTTCGAGACCTACGGCGTGACGGGCGTGGCCCTCATCGTCTTCATCACCCTGGCCGTCGGCAGCACCCCGCTGCAGGCCTCTCTGCTGGTGTGGATCTTCGTGATGCGCGTGCTCATGGTGATCACCTCGATGGGCTCCTACATGATCAACGACGTCATGGCCAAGGGCAAGTACCAGCAGGCCGACAAGATGGACTTCGAAGCTCCGCTCACCACGCTGGTGCTGCTGACCTCGGCCGTCTCCATCCTGGTCACCTTCGCCGTCAGCTACCTGATGCTCGGTGACGTGGCCATCAACGGCGCTCCCGCCCCGGACCTGTGGTGGAAGCTCTCGGTCATCATCAGCTGCGGCACCCTGTCGGCTGCCATCATCCCCGAGCTGACCAAGATCTTTACCTCTGCCAAGTCGGCCCACGTGGCCGAGATCGTCGACTCGTCCAAAGAGGGCGGCAGCTCGCTGACCATCCTCTCGGGCATGGTGGCCGGCAACTTCTCGGCCTTCTGGATGGGCCTGACGATGATGTTCCTGATGGCCATCGCTTACTACACCTCGACCCTGCTCGACCCCGGCGCCATCAAGTTCGCCGCGGTCTTCGCCTTCGGCCTGGTGGCCTTTGGTATGCTGGGAATGGGCCCCGTCACCATCGCGGTCGACTCCTACGGCCCCGTGACCGACAACGCCCAGTCCATCTACGAGCTGTCGCTCATCGAGACCATCCCGGACATCGAGAACGAGCTCAACAAAGACTATGGCTTCAAGCCCGAGTTCACCCGCGCCAAGCACTTCCTCGAGGAGAACGACGGCGCCGGCAATACCTTCAAAGCGACCGCCAAACCGGTGCTCATCGGCACTGCGGTGGTGGGCGCGACCACGATGATCTTCTCGATCATCCTCCTGCTTACCAATGGCGGCACGGCCGGTATGGACAAGCTCGCCCTGGTCGACCCGATGATCCTGCTCGGTCTGATGACCGGCGGCGCGGTCATCTTCTGGTTCTGCGGTGCCTCGATGCAGGCGGTGACCACCGGCGCCTACCGCGCGGTGGAATACATCAAAGCCAACATCAAGCTCGAGGGCTCGACCAAAGCCTCGGTCGAGGACAGCACCAACGTGGTGCGCATCTGCACCCAGTATGCCCAGGCGGGAATGTGGAACATCTTCTTCGCCGTGCTGACGCTGACGCTGGCCTTCGCCTTCTTCAACCCGTTCTTCTTCGTCGCTTACCTGGTGTCCATCGCCCTGTTCGGCCTCTACCAGGCCATCTACATGGCCAACGCCGGCGGCTCGTGGGACAACGCCAAGAAGGTCGTCGAAGTCGAGCTTCACGCCAAGAACACGCCTCTCCACGAGGCCACCATCGTGGGTGACACGGTGGGCGACCCCTATAAGGACACCTCCTCGGTGGCCCTCAACCCGATCATCAAGTTCACGACTCTGTTCGGCCTCCTGGCGGTGGAAATCGCCCTGGAGATGGACGCCAGCTTGAAGCTCGGATTGTCGCTGCTGTTCCTGCTCGTCGGCCTGTTCTTCGTCTGGAAGTCGTTCTACGGAATGCGCATCCACGGCGGTGGCAAGTCGCCCGAGTACAAGGCCCCGGCCGCTCCCGCGAGCGAGGCCGCGTAGCCCTCGCGTAGGGCCAACCCCGTGAGAGCCCCTGGCAAATCTAGCGACCGCTCCTGTCGTCGCTAAAAGTTTGCCAGGGGTTCTCCACGCCAAAGGACTTCAGAACATGCAAAAACCGCTCACATTCCTGCTGCTGTCCCATTACTTCAAAGGCAACCGGCTGATCGACGAGTTCCATCGCCTCGGCTGCCGCACGGTGCTCCTGGCCGAGGAGTCCATTCGTCACAAGCCCTGGCCGGACACGCTGGACGAGCGCTTCTTCATGCCCGACCTGGAGAACGTGACCGCGGTGACACGGGCCGTCAGCTATCTGGCCCGCAGCCGGAAGTTCGACGGAATCATCGCGCTGGACGACTATTCCGTCAGCCTGGCCTCCTCGCTGCGCGAGCATCTGCGCATCCCGGGCATGGGCGACACCACCGCTCGCAACTTCCGGGACAAGTTGGCCATGCGGGTGTGCGCCCGCGAGGTCGGCGTCAACGAGCCCGATTACGTGCACGTGCTCAATCACCACGCGATCCATGAATTTACCCGCCGCGTCAGTCCGCCGTGGGTGCTCAAGCCGCGTGCCGAGGCCGGCTCGGTCAAGATCAAGAAGCTCAACTCCGAGCTCGAGGTCTGGCAGGCCGTCAGCGAGTTGGGTGACGACCACTCCTACTACCTGCTCGAGCAGTATGTGCCCGGTCAGGTCTTGCACGTCGACTCCATCGTATACGGCCACAAGATGCTGTTCGCCCAGCCCCACCGCTACTGGCGTCCGCCCTTCGACGTATGGAACAAGGGCGGGGTCTTCATCAGCCAGAGCATCGCTCACGACGATCCGATCCTGGCCGAGCTCAAGAAGATGAACGAGCGCGTCGTGCTGGGTCTGGGTCTCGAGCGCGGCGTGACCCATGCCGAGTTCATCCAGGGCCACGACGGGCGGCTCTACTTCCTGGAGATGGCCGCCCGCGTGTGCGGCGCGCACCTCGACGTGGAGGTGGAGGCAGCTTCCGGCATCGACCTCTGGCGCGAGTGGGCCCGGCTCGAGGCCGCCTACCTGCGCGGGGAGCCCTACAAGGTGCCCAAGCGCCGCAACGACAACGCCGGGCTTCTGCTCTGCCTCTCCCGCCACCAGTCCCCCGACCTCTCCGGCTTTACCGCCGGTGAGGTCGTCTGGCGCCTCAGCGAGGAGTTCCACGCCGGCCTGGTGATGGCCAGCAATCGCCACGACACCATCACGAAGCTCTTGCACGACTACAACGAGCGTTTGACGCACGAGGTCCTGGCGGTGGCGCCGCCGACCGACAAACCCATGTAGGCCGAGCCGCAAGCGAGGGTCGAGGAGATTCAGGAGATTATTTTGGAGATTGTGGAGATGATTATAAAATGAATCTCCCTAATCTCCAGAGAAATCCCCATAATCTCCTCGACCTTGTGTTAATCCTGCTGCTGCTTACCCAAAATGCCCACGCCGAGCTCAGGCGCTACCGCGTTCAGTTAGAGATTCTGCGCCAGGGGACCGAGGTGCTGGACCAGCGCAGCTTCTGGGTGCAAGAGAGCGTCCCACGCCCGCTGGAACTGCAAGGCATGCCGGCGGCGACCAGTGTCACCCTTTCGGTCACGCGCGAAACCGGCACCGAAAACCTGATCCTCTACTTTCAGGTGGTGGGTCCGCCCACGGCGGGGTATCAGGAGCTGACGAGCCCGCGCCTGGTCCTGGCCCAGGGCAGCCCGCCGCCGGTGTTTTGCTTCGCTCTGCAAGGTCAGACGTACCGCATCAGCGTCACTTCGCTGAAGCTGCAACTGATAGAGTGAGCGCCAGGCGCAACGTCTTCCACATCGAGGCGGGTTGCGGGCGCGAGGTGCCGGGCACGCTGGCGATGCGACTCACCCAGCCCTGGACGTCGATCTCCTCGCGGTAGGGGCGGATGAACTCGGGGCCGTCGCTGTCGTCTTGATGCGCGGGGGATGGCGTTATGCGGCTGTCGGTCATTCGGAGGGCTCCTGTCGCGTGTTGCCCGCCGCTCTCCGGTCTGGGCTTCCCCACAAGCCCGAGATTAACACAAGCTTTCCGATCGATCTGTGAGCTGGCTCACGAAGGAGAGGCCCATGGGCGGCAGAAAGGTTTTTTCATGAAACGCCTGGCTCTGCTGGTCCTGCTCTTGCTCACCTGGCTCCCGGCCCAAGCCGAGACCACTTACCGGCTGGTCTGGTTCCGGGCCGACTGGTGCCCGTGGAGCGCCAAGATGAAGCCCTCGGTGGACAAGTTTTTCGCCCACCACAAGAACGTCGATCGCATTCAGGTCGACGTGGACAAGACGGACGCCCCGGTTTACAAGCAGTACAGCAAGTACAACCCCAAGTCGGCCACCCCCTACATCGTGCTGCTGGATTCCAAGGGGAACGTGCTCCACACCTGGGACAAGTTCGTGACCCTCGAAGACCTCGAGTCGGGTTTACCCTAGCCCTGGGCCCAGAGGTGCCCCTGGCAACACTCGTGCGGCCCCACGTGAGGATGGAGCAGCATACAGCGGCGCTCGCAGGCGCACAGCTTCTCGCACATGTCGATCCCGAGCAACAGGCTCAACCCGGCCAGCTCGGCGCTGCGATCCTCCCATAGAAACGACCTCGCCAACTCGATTTCCTGACGACGCTCGATAAGACCCGGCATGGGCAAACTCCTGTTCTGGGAGGCAAACCACCCCCATCTCCTGCTATAAACCGAGTGACCGGGCGCATTTGTGACCAGTTTGTTACCGTGCCGCGTGTTCCGGTAGGACATGCGGTAGGTTGCTTTGAATCTCCCCGAACTTATGTCTTCCGCAACCGACCTTCGCGGACAGGCCCGTGAGCGAATCCGCCGCCTGTTCGACTACCTTCTGGCCGTCCAGCGCCTCAACACTCCACCCTGTCTGG
The DNA here is from genome assembly GCA_039809865.1 of Vulcanimicrobiota bacterium. Lineage (GTDB taxonomy): Bacteria > Vulcanimicrobiota > Xenobia > Xenobiales > QWHO01 > QWHO01. Next base: position 115,278 of record JBDHVW010000010.1, on the reverse strand, counting down.
ATCTCGACGAATACCCGTTCAAGCTGAGGCTGAACGAGCTGCCCAAGCATCCGGCCGTGACCCTCGGGCCGCTGCCCCTGGATGCGCGCGAGGAAGCCGAGGATTTCCTGTTGCGGGTGAGACGTCCCAAGGAGGTCCCCTGTCCCGAGCTCCCCGCCGAGCTCGACGGCTGGCTCAAGCCCGGGTGGGACAAGCTGGACGGCACCGTGACGGCCTTCGTGCGCAAAAAGAAGGGCGGCTCGATGGTTGCCTTCGACGCCGATTCGGCCCGCCCGGCGGCTTTGAAAAACTGGATGAAAGAGCGCAAGAATTGGGAGCAGCCAGCACTGGCGGCCAACGACGTGCACGAGCTGTTCGACAACCTGCTGGAGGTCTGGGGCCGCCTGGAGCGCGAGTCCGAGACCGTCGAGCTGGTCGTGGGGCTGGGGCTGATCAAGGTCAAGGACGAGCACGGCACCATCGAGCATCCGGTGGTGCTGCAAAAGCTCAACATGGAGTTCGAGCCCGAGCGGGCCGAGTTCATCTTTCGCGAGACGGATCGCGAGCCCGGTCTTTACAGCGCTCTTCTCCAGCGTTTCGACCTGTCCCAGGACACGATCGGGGAGGCCCGCCACGCGCTGGCCAACACCGAGGATGCCGACCCCCTCAAGTCGGTCCTCGAGCTGCTGTGGCCCGGCGTAAAGATTTCCGAGCGCGCCAAAGACCTGGGTGGGGCCAAAGCCAAGCCCCAGCTGGCACGCGATCCCGTCATCTACCTGGGCAACCGCTCCATGGGCTTCAGCTCGGCCATCGAGGCGTTTCTCGAGGCCCTGCCGACCCTCGAGCAGCTTCCGCCCGCGCTGACCCGCGTGGTGGGCTTCGACATCGATGCCGAGGGCGAGATCTTCGAGTCCAAGGGGCCCGCGACGCGCGTGGATCCGGTGGGCAACGTGGACCCGCTCTACACCATGCCGGCCAATCCCGAGCAGGAGCGCGTGGCGGGTCGCCTGGTGGCGCACGGAACCGTGCTGGTGCAGGGTCCTCCCGGAACCGGTAAGACCCACACCATCGCCAACCTGGTGGGCCACCTGCTGGCCGAGGGCAAGAGCCTGCTGGTCACCAGCCATCGCACCAAAGCGCTGCGCGTGGTGCGCGAGATGATCAGTCCCCAGGTCCGGCCGCTCTGCGTCTCGGTGCTGGACAACGAGGGCGAGTCGCAGGTGCAGCTCGAGGAGGCCGTCAAGGGGATGGTCAACCTGTTCAGCTCCAGCGACGCCGAAGAGCTCGAGCGCCTGGCCAATACTTACGGCGAGCGCCGCATGGACATCAAGTCGCGCCTGTCGGCCGCCGAGGAGCGGCTCATCGAAGCGCGCACGGCTGAATACGACCCGATTCCCAGGCTGGACGGCGAGACCATCCACCCCACCCGGGCCGCTCAGGAGATCGCCGAGGGGCGCGGGATCAACGACTGGATCACCGGTCCCGTGCCCACGGGCGAGCAACTGCCCTTGTCGCTCGAGGAGATCACCGAGCTGTACGCGCTGAACGCGCTCATTACGCCTCAAGACGAGCACGACCTTCAGGGCCGGCTTGTGCCGCTGGAGGAAGTTCCCTCCGAGCGCCGCTTCGTGGCCGATCTGGAGCGCCGCGGGGTGCTGCAGGAGCACTCGGACCGCTTCGAGGCGGGTCTCTGGACCGGCTCGGACCAGGATCTGGAGAGCCTGCAAGCTTTGAAAGACGCGGTCCATTCGGCCATGGGGCCGCTGGTGGACGCGGACGTGCTGCAGCGCGAGGTCATCCGCGCCGGCCTGGCCGGGGGCGAGCACGCCGAGTCGTGGCAAGACCTGGTCAAGTTCATCGAGACCACCCGTAAGGAGATCGCCCACCTGGAGCGTCAGGTCATGGCGGTCGGACCCACGCTCGAATGCGATCTGCCGCTGGCCACCCAGGCCACCGCCTGCGCCGAGATCGTGGCTCACCTGCGGGCCGGCAAGTCGATCACCGGCATCGAGCTTTTCACCAAGGGCAACTGGAAAAAGCTGCTTACGGGCATCCGCGTGGGCGGGGGAGCGCCCAAGACGGCCGACGACATGGAAGCGGTGGGAGCGCTGATCTCCATTCAGCAAAAGCGCGAGCAACTGCGCGCGCGTTGGGACCGCCAGGTGGGCCGCTGGCTGGCTATGAGCCCCGGCACCGCCAGCGTGCCGACCGCCGCCGATCTGGGCGAGCGCCCCGAGGACACGGCCTCGCAGCACGTGGCCCGCATTCAGAAGAGCCTGCACTGGACCGACACCTGGGAAGAGACCAAGAAGGCGATGGACCAGACCGGGCTGCGCTGGGGTATCCTGGAGGAGCGCGTGCCCCCCAATCCGGCTCCGCAGGGCGACATCCTGCGGCTCAGGGATACGCTGAAGGAGCACCTCGAGCCCGTCGTGGAGGCTCGCGTGGCCTGGGTGGAGTGCCGGTTGATCGACAAGCGTCGCGAAGATCTGCTCACCACTCTTGACGTGCCCGAGCAAGAGGACCACGGCGGCGTGGTGGAGCGCCTGCGCGAGGCCGTCCTGGCCAAGAACGCCGAAAGCTATGCCGAGGCCTGGAACCGCCTGGTGGTGCTGCACCAGCAGAAGGCTCACAAGCTGCGCCGCGACGCTTATCTCGAGCGCCTGCGCCGCAAAGCCCCGGGCTGGGCCGAGGCCGTGTTCGAGCGCACCCCGCCCCACAACCAGCCCAAGCCCCCGGGCGACCCCGAGGTGGCCTGGCAGCATCGCCAGTGGGCTCAGTTGCTCGACAGCTTCGCCGAGCTCAGCCTGGACGATCTCCAGCAAGAGATCACCCGTCTGCGTCAGCAGCTTCAGGACGCCACGGCTTCGTTCGTGGAGAATCTCACCTGGTCGGCCCAGCTGCGCCGCACCGGAATGCGTCAGCAGCAGGCCCTCATCGGGTGGCTGGACCTGATGCGCAAGATCGGCACCGGAAAGGGCAAGCGGGCTCCGCTCCTCAAAGCCAAGGCGCGCGAGCGCCTGGCCGAGTGCCGTGAGTCGGTGCCGGTCTGGATCATGCCGATCTCGCGCGTGGCCGAGAGCTACAAGCCGGGCGAGACGCTCTTCGACGTGGTCATCCTGGACGAGGCCTCGCAGAGCGACCTCACCAGCCTGATCGCCTTCGCGCTCGGTCGCGAGGTGCTGGTCGTGGGCGACCACGAGCAGGTCTCCCCCGAGGTCGTGGGTCAGTCGGCCCAGGCCATCGAGGGTTTGATCGACCGCTACCTCAAAGACGTTCCCAACAGCGAGTTGTTCGACGGCAAGACCTCGGTCTACGACCTGGCGCGGCGCTCCTTTGGCGGCACCATCCGCCTGCTGGAGCATTTCCGCTCGGTGCCCGAGATCATCGCCTTCTCGAACAACCTCTGCTACGAGGGCGAGGTGCAGCCCCTGCGCGAGCGCAGCGGCGTGCGGGTGGCTCCGCCGACGGTGGCGCATCGCGTCGTGTGCACCGAGCCGGCCAAGAAGGTCAACCACGAGGAGGCTCTGGAAGTGGCCTCGCTGCTGGCCGCCTGCGCCGAGCAGCCGGAATATGCCGGCTACTCGATGGGAGCGATCAGCCTGGTGGGCGAGGACCAGGCGCTGGCGATCGACAAACTGTTGACGCGTCACCTGTCGCTGGCCGAGTATGGCCGCCGGCGCGTGGTCTGCGGCACGCCGGCTCAGTTCCAGGGCGACGAGCGCGACATCATCTTCCTGTCGATGGTCGATACGGCCCCCGACGGACCGCTCTCGCTGCGCACGCAGGAGATGTTCGTGAAGCGCTTCAACGTGGCCGCTTCGCGCGCGCGGAACCAGATGTGGGTGGTCTACTCGATGGACCCGGACACGGAGCTGAAAGAGGGCGACCTGCGCCTGAAGCTCATCCGGCACGCCCAGAACCCCTACATCCTGACCGAGAAGCAGGCGGGCCACTCCGAGGAGCCGGAGTTCGAGTTCAAGTTCCAGGAGATCGTGTACAAACACCTGACCTCGCTGGGTTACCGGGTGCTGGTGCACCACGCTGTGGGCACCTACAAGCTCGACCTCGTGGTCGAGGGCCGCGGCGGCCGCGTGGCGCTGCAGTGCGACGGCGAGCGGGACTATCCCCCCGGAAAACTGGGCCAGCACATCTACCGCGAGACCGTTCTGGAGCGGGTCGGATGGCGGTTCGTACGGTTGCGCGCCTCGCAGTTCTACCGGCACCAGAAGGCGTCGCTGGACGGGGTGGCGGACCGACTCAAGGCCATGGGCCTCGAGCCGTTCTCGTCGCCCGAGGAAGCACGCCGCATCCAGGCCGAGGCCGGGCAGGAGCTCTACGCCCGCGTGGTCGAGCGGGCCGCGGCCCTGCGCCGCAAGTGGAGCGGTGCCGAGGAGGCCGAAGCGGCCGCCGACGGTGAGGGCGAGACGCTGATCGCGGGGCCGGTGCTGGTGGACAAGCCCGAGGAGCCCGAGAACGCACCCGAGCCCGAGGAGGCGGCTCCGGTCAAGCCCCTGGTCGCCAAGCGGGCTGAGTTCGGCGCGCGCCCCGAGTTCGGCAAGGCCGAGCCGCGCCCGGTCGAGAAGACAGAAGAGGAGCCCGGCGAGGACGCGAAGGGCGCTCGCCACGACAAGCTGGGCTCCACGGTCAAGCTGAAGAAGAACCCTTCCGAGGAATGGCCGGCCGCAGCCGAGCCCGTGAGTGCCGAGGCCACCTCCGAGGACCCGGTGGCGACCGAGCCGGTGGCCACTGTGGCGGCTGCGGCCGAGTCGCTGGTGGAGGCCGAGAAGCCCCCCGAGCCCGAGCCGGTTTCGGAGGTCGCCCCCGAGCGCACGCCCGAGCCGGAGCCGGTTCCCGTAGCGGCCGTCGCCGAGGAGGAGAAGCCGGCCAAGATCAAGTTCGGCGCCTCCCGGCTGCTCGAGAAGAAGATGGGAGAGAGCGACGGCGCTGCTGCAGACGGGGCCGAGCCCGCCAAGCCGCGCGGCAAGAGCTGGCGTGATTTGCGCAAACGCCTCAAGGACGATTCCGAGGAGCCGGAATAGAAGAAAGCCCGGGGAGCCTCTCCCCGGGCTTTTTCGTGCGCGCTTAGATCCCGAACTCGTTCTTGATCTTGACGCGGAACTTGTGGCCGTCACGCGACAGCGTCACGCCGCGGTTGTCGATATCGACGCGATACTTGTCCACCATCTGGCCGTCGCGCACGATGCTGGTCCTGTCCTCGGAGCTGAGGATGGCCATCATGCCGGTGCTGCCTCTGACCAGCCCGCGCACCTCGATGTCGGGCTCGGGAACGTCGACGTCCTTCGAAGCCACCTGCTGGTTGGCCCGGTCATTGGTCTTGGGGCCGCTGCCCTCGTTGACGACTTTTTTCTGGTCAGAATTCCCCGTGACCACGGGACCGCGCTCTGGCTGCGAGGTGAAGGGGTTGACGAAGGGGTCCTTGGTGATCTTGGCCACCTCGGGCCGCTTGATCGGCTGATTCTCGGGTTTGGCCGCCGGAGTCGGCTCGGCGGGTTTCTCCTCGGTGATCGCAACCTGCGTCTGGGCCGGCTGCGGGGTGTTCTGCGTGGTGTCACTCGGGGTGGCGCTGGGAGAAGTGGTGCTGCAACCGGTGCCGAGCATCAGCCCGAGAGCGAGCAATGACGCGGCGAAATGCGGGCGCATGGCCATGGGATGCCTCCTTGGAAAGCTTCTTGCTAGATCGTGAAGCGCAATCCCAGGTTCCGGCGGCCTCGGTTGCGTTCGAAAGGATTTGTCGCCCTTCCGGCGCTCTTCTTCCAAGTCGGGAAAAAAAGTTTTCTGGCGCCCGGAGGCGAATTCTTCCGGTCAGACCGTTTTAAGGGGAAGCCTTTAGAATTCGCTTATGATGAACCCCCTGCGCTCCGACGCCGACGTCCGCAAACTGGTCACGCAGTCACTGGATAGCTCGAACAGCGATATCCAGAAGGCGATCAAGCGCGTCTCCCGCGAGGCTCCCGATGCCGACACGAAGGACGTCGCCTCGGTCGGTCTGTCGGCGATGGAGGGCATTCAGGGCGACGGGAAGCTGGCCGAATACGCCGCGCGCCGCGCCGGCAAAGCTACGCTCGAGGTTCTGCGCGACAAGGACTTCGCTGGACTCGACGCCCAGGCGCGAATGGGCGAGGAGCTGACCGATCCGACCAGGGTTTATGCGCCTCTCCTGGCCTCCACCGAGACCGTCATGCGCAGCCTGGTGGGTTCCTCGATCCCGGGACCCGTATCGCTGGCGCTCTCGATGGCCCTGGACATCGGTCAGGAGCTGCGCAAGCCCGGTCACACCACGACCGACCATTCGGCTTTCAATATCAACTCTCCGCACCACTCGATCGGCCCGGGTGAGAGCTTCGACTTCGTGGGGATGTCGGGCGTCTATCACGCCGCGTTCTCGAGCGTGGCGATGCGCAAGGACGTCGAGAGCGCGGCCGAGATGGCCTCGCTGGGCAGCTCGATGCTGCTCTACGTCGACGAGGGCAACCGTCGTTACATGGAGGAATCGGGAGGCTACTCCAAGCCTCCCGACACGGCCCAGGTCGTGGCCCGCGAGGTGTTCGGACGACTGGGCGCCGAGGCTCCGGTCTGGAGCAAGCTGGGGCTGAAGCTGGCCGACGGCGGGCCGGGCGCCGAGGGTTGCCGCAGCCTGCTCGACTACGTGGCCGACGGCAAAGAGGCCAACGCGGTCAACCTGCTGGCGGCCGGACGGCTCATCCTGCCCCAGGTCCCCGAAGGCCGCCGCGACGCCGTGGCGACCAGCGTGCTGGAGGCGGTTTCCTCGCTGCCCGAGCACGGCGAAGCGGCCGGATTGCTGAGCAAGGTTCGCTCGGGCGAGTGGACGCCCTCGCAGGCCGTCAATGAGGGCTTGGAGGCGATCGGCAAGGAGCGCGGCGACGACTGGGTCTTGCACGGCAAGCAGCGGGCCGAGGCCGGTACTATCGGCGGCAACGAAGGCTACGTCAACGTGGGCGGCATCAAGGTCAAGAAGCGCGCCGAGGCGGCCCCGGCGGCTGACGAGGGCGGCGAGGCTCCTCCCGCGCCTGACCAGGACCGCGTCCGCGCGGCTGTCGAGCAGATGTTGAACGAGCAGCGGGCGCTCGATGAGGATGACGACGATCAGAACCACCCGGACCTCGTGGCCCAGCGCCAGCGCCAGGCGGCGCTGAAGGCCGAGGGTGGGGGAGCCTCCCCCGCGAGCGCCGAGCCGCAGGGCGCTGCGCAAGCTCAGGCGCCGCAGGGTGGACCGCAGGTGCAGGCGGGTGACGTGCGGGCTCAGGGTGCACCGCAGGAGCAGGGTGGCGGCCAGCCGCAGGCTCAGGTTGGACCGCAGTTGCAGGGGGGCGAGCAGCCGCAGGGCCGGCCGCAGGTCCAGGGTGGCGGGCAGCCGCAGAGCCGGCCGCAGGTTCAGGTTGGTCCGCAGGTCCAGGGTGGCGGGAAGCCGCAGGGCCGGCCTCAGGGCGCGGGGCAGCCGCAGGGCGGGGTCCAGCCTGGCTATGATCCGAGCAAGTTCGGGGCCAACGTCGCGCCCACTTACGACCCGCGCCTCTTTGGCGCACCTGGCGGGGTGCCGTTCGACCCGCGTCTCTTCGGAGCGCCGATGCCGACCGCATTTCCGACCGACCCCACCATGGGCGCCTCCGACCCGCGCTTCCAGGGGATGGACCCGCGCACGATGGATCCGCGGATGGCCATGGACCCGCGCTTCCAGGGCATGGATCCGCGCATGGCGATGGACCCTCGCTTCCAGGGGATAGACCCGCGCACGATGGATCCTCGCATAGCGATGGATCCGCGTTTCCAGGGGATGGACCCACGCACGATGGATCCGCGCTTTGGACCTCCGGGCCCGAATAACTGGAGCTACGCCGCTCCGAATCCGGGCGTCTACCAGTTCGACCCGTATCCCAACGGGCGCCCCTACTCGATCAACACGAACGCGCAGCAGGGCCCGTTCGTCCAGCAATCCCGCATGTCGGGCTGGAAGATCGCCGCCATCGCCGCGGGCGCCGCTATCGGCATCCCTCTCCTGTTCGGGATGATCTTCTAGCCTGCTTCGGGGACGATTTCCTTCGCGAGTCACTGCCACGCAGGACCTTCTTTGGCAAGAAACCACCTGGCAATCTCTGTAGTGTCGTTTTCTGAAAGCGACACTACAAAGATCTTCACGGCACTCGTTACGGATCGGCTCCAGGGTCAGTAAAACGACTGCTTGAAGCTCTCGACCACCGGGTCCGAGCCGCTCCACGCTCGAAAGGACGCGAAGAAGCACTCGTCTCCCACTCCATAGTGAGCGCCGTCGGGATACTGCTTGAGAGGAGGTCCGACGCGCCGCTCCAGCTCGCTTCGTCGCAGATACCCGTCGGCTACGGCCAGGAGCTTACCCGCGTCTTCAATCTGGACGCCCTCCACCTGGATGATGCAGCCCCGCCCGACCCGGACGCGATTGTTGCCCCAGGAGCGATGCACCAGGTGGTCCTCAGCTCGCTCGTTCTGCAGGGGAAGGCGGGCCAACTGGGCTTCCTCGGTCATCAATGTCGAAAGTCCGCAGATCGTCAGTCGCGGGACGGTGCTGTGCAACCCGACGGCGTCCAGGTATTCTGGCTCGAATTCCTCGAGACGGGCGGGGGGATAGTGCTGAGGCTTGACCTCGGCGGGCTGCCAGCTCGCCAGCAACGCAATGACGACCAGAACACCCATGAGCCAACGCATGCTCTCAGTCTAACGGCTGGAGATGGCGTCCCGTTGTCAACTCCAGGGTGAAGGGGCGCCAGTCGCCCGGGGGGTCCCACTCCCCCGAACCCAGGACCAGGCCATCGGCGACCGATTCCACGATCACGCCGTCCACGGCCAAGCAGGCACTGGACCATGTGGGTGTCCCCGGCCCATCGAAACGGTGCACCCGCGAGCAACTTGCGACCAGCAAGCAGTCCTCGGCCTCGAAGAAATGGCCAAAGTACTCGCCCAGATCGTGCCAGTGCGCGACGCGCGTGACCTCAACGAAAAGCACGCGATGCCCGAGGCCCAGGACGAGCATCCCACGCCAGAGCCGCGTCTCTCGAAACGCGTAGCACTCGTGCTGGTCGCTGCTCAGCGGAACCCGACAAAGCTCCACCCCGTCGCGCTCCACCCGCAAAACGGTGTCGCTGTCCTCGAAATGGGCCTCTAACACGCCAGCCGGCCCCCGCCGTAGAGAGGCAGGCTCGAGCGCCACGAAGCGCTCATCGGGTGGCCACTCCCCGAAAGCGTTCCGCAACCTCGCGAGGATGGATTTCGGGCCGCGGGAGGTCGCCCGTTTCCGAGACGATCGGCAGGTGGACGAAGGCCGGGCCGACGGCGTCGCTACCCAACCAGGTGGCGAAGTCGGACGGGCGGTTGAAGCGCTCGACGACGGGATAGCCACAAGCCGCAGCCAGGGCACAGAAGTCCACCGTGCCGCTGGCGGTGGGCTGACCGCCGGTCGAGTCGTGGACGCCGTTGTCCAGGAGGACGTGGACGAGGTTTTCCGGGCGGTAATGGCCGCAGGTGGCCAGAGAGCCCAGGCGCATCAGCAGCGCGCCGTCTCCGTCCAGCACGATCACGCGCCGGGAGGGCTGCACCAGCGCAAGTCCCAGGCCGACGCTCAGTGCACAACCCATCGAGCCGACCATGTACAGGTGGTTAGCGGCGTCGCCCAGCGCGTAAAGCTCACGGCCGGTGTAGCCGGTGGTGGCGATCAGGAGGTCCGAGCCGCGCACCGCCTCGAGCATCGAGCGCCGCGTGGCCACTCCGGGTAAGGGCTCCCAGGAGCCCGCCCGAACCGGACGAGTCTCTCGCGCCAGCGAAGAGGTCCCCTTCTTGCCGTCCGTCACCAGCAAAGCATAACTCTGCCGCGAGGCCAGCGCCTCCTGGATCCCGGACAGGTCGCCCGGAAAGTCCGAGAACCCTATCCCCATCGAAGCCAGCAATCCCGGCGTCAGAGCCCCCATCAGCTCGTGCTGGGGCTCGTCGCAGCGCACCGATACCACCAGCAGCACGGGAATCCCGAACGGCGAGGCCAGCGACGTCAACGGGTTGACGCAGTTCCCCAATCCCGAGCTCTGCATCAAGACGGCCCCGGTCGAGCCGCCCAACCACGCGCCGCAGGCCATGGCGACCGCGTCGCCCTCCTGGGCGGCCACGCACGAGACCACGTCGGGCAGCCCGAACGCGCAGTCCCACTGACGCGCCAGGAACGAGCAAGGCACGCCCGTCCAGAATCGTAGACCCGTCTGCTGGACCCAATTCATAACGGGATCGCCTTCGCAAACCCGGCGGGGATTCCCCGTCCAGACGTGGAATCGCCCGCAAATGGACACCAAGAACATCCTCATTTTCGTGCACGGCATCATGCTCGAGGAGCATCCCCCGCTGGGCAGGTCGCAGTACCGCTTGCTGTGGGACGCCGTGGCCGAGAGCCACCCCGAGCTCGTCGAGCGGTTCGCTGACGTGGATCGGCTCGAGATCGAGTGGGGCAAGTTCGTCCGCGACACCATCGAGCCCGACCAGTGGATCAACCTGGCCGAGGAGCACCTCGCCCGCATCCTCGACCCCGAGGAAGTGCGCAAGAACCCGGGCCCCAACAACCTGATCCTCCCCCCGCGCCGCTCCACGCTGCAGACCAGAGCCTGGGACAGCCTGGCGGGGCCGCTGCGCCAGACGCTCCTGATTCGCGGGATGGGCGACATGTTCTATTACTGCGGCTCCGACGGGCAGATCGCCGTGCAGCTCAGCGTCTTCCAGCAAATCCTGGCCGCCTTCGAGGCCTACCGCCACCTGGACGTCAAGCTGCGCCTGCACGTCGTCGGACACAGCCTGGGCGTGTCCATCGCCAACGACTTCCTGCACGCCCTGTTCGCGCCCCGGAGCGCCCGCCTGAAAGGGCAGGAGCAGAAGCTGCCCCGTTTCTTCCGCACCGACGTGCTGCGCCAGCGCCGGGCCGAGACGCTGGAGCGCCTCACCTGGTGGCGCGAGCACGGCCACGAGCGCCTGGAGCTGGGCGCCATCGCCAGCCTGGGCTCGGCCCTGCCGTTGATGTTGTTGCGCAGCCAGCGCGTGGTCGATCAACTGGCCACCTCCAACCACCTGCCGGTGGACGAGATCGGCATCCCGAATGATTCTAAAGAGATCCTGTGGAAGAACTTCTATGACGACCTCGATCCTCTCAGCCTCCCCCTGCGTCCGCTCTTCGGAAACCACGCCGCGGTACAGGACGTGCAGGTTCGGTCGGGGGACGATCCATGGGCCACCCACGCCTACTGGGGCTGTCCGGAGGTGCAAATGCACGTGGCGGAGCTGCTGGCCAAACGGGCCGTTGCTCCGCCCGTCCCCTCGCAGGAGCTGCTCAACAGCCTTCCCTGAAGGACTCTTCCGCACGGAAAGCTAAACCATCGCACCGCGCCGATGAACGGCGCTGTCTCTAGTTCAGGAGGTAGTCTTTGGCAGCCAAGCGCGTTCTGATCGTGGGAGCCGGGCCCGGTGGACTCGCGTCCGCCCTGCTTCTGGCCCACGCCGGGCTGGAGGTCCAGGTGGTCGAGCGCCTCGACCGGGTCGGCGGGCGCAACTCCGCACTCGAGGCCGACGGGTTCCGCTTCGACCGCGGCCCGACGTTCTTTCTCTATCCGCGGATCCTGCAGGAGATCTTTGCCTCGATCGGCCGCGACCTGTTCGCCGAGGTGCCCATGGTGCGCCTCGACCCGCAGTATCGCCTGGTCTTCGGCGAGGGCGGCGAGCTGCTGGCCTCGCCCGACCTCGAGCGGATGCGCCAGGAGATCGCCAAACTTTGCCCGCAGGATGCCACCCAGCTCGAGCGCTTCATGTCCGAGAACCGCAACAAGCTGAAAGGCTTTGCGCCCATCCTCGAATCGCCCATGGGCGGTTGGCGCGATCTCTTGAACTGGCAGGTCATCAAGCTGCTGCCGATGCTGCGTCCCTGGCTCTCGGTGGACCAGGACCTGCGCCGCTACTTCAGCGACCAGCGCGTGCGCCTGGCCTTCAGCTTCCAGAGCAAGTACCTCGGCATGTCCCCCTTCCAGTGCCCCAGCCTGTTCACGATCCTGAGCTTTCTGGAATACGAGCACGGCGTCTTTCACCCGATGGGCGGCTGCGCCGCGGTTTGCGAGCGCATGGAGCAGATCGCCCGCGAGATGGGCGTCAAGTTCGCGCTGGGCGAAGAGGTGCAGGAAGTCCTGTGCGAGGGGCGCCGCGCCCGCGGAGTGCGCACCGACGCCGGCACCCACTGGGCCGACGCCATCGTCATCAACGCCGACTTCGCCCGCGCGATGACGCGTCTGGTTCCGAGTCACCTGCGCAAGCGCTGGAGCGACAAGCGGATCGCCAAGAAGAAATTCAGCTGCAGCACCGTGATGCTCTACCTGGGCGTCCAGGGCACTTTCCCCGAGCTCAGCCACCATACCATTTACATCAGCCGCGACTACAGCGCCAATCTGCAGGACATCACGCGCCACTACCGGCTTTCCAACGATCCGTCGTTCTACGTGCAGAACGCCTCGGTGACCGACCCGAGCCTGGCACCGCCGGGCCATTCAGCCCTCTACGTCCTGTTCCCCGTGCCGCATCAGCACAGCAACCTCGACTGGAAGGGACTGCAGCCCTCGTTCCGCGAGACCGCGCTCGATCAGTTGCAGAGAATCGGGTTGCCAGACCTGCGCAATCGCATCGTGTATGAGAACGTCTTCACACCGAACGACTGGGAGTCGATGGAGGTTTACCGCGGGGCCACGTTCAGCATGGCCCACAACCTGGGCCAGATGCTGCACCTGCGCCCGCACAATCGTTTCGAGGAGTTGGATGGGGTCTATCTGGCGGGCGGAGGGACGCATCCCGGCAGCGGCCTGCCGGTGATCTTCAGCTCGGCCCGCATCAGCAGTGCATTATTGTGCCAGGATCTCGGGTTCAAAGTGAATTGGTGCCCGCCCCTGGCGATGAGGAAAGAGGTCGTTTCGCGATGAAAGTCGGAGTCGTTGGAAGCGGGCTGGCGGGCCTTTCCGCCGCCTGCACGTTGGCCGCCCGCGGCCATCAGGTCACGGTGTTCGAGAAGAACGACTGGATCGGCGGCAAGGCCGCCGAGCTCGAGAAGGACGGCTTCCGCTTCGACATGGGGCCGACCATCCTGACCCTGCCCGAGGTGCTGTTCCGCATATACGAGGAGGCGGGGCTCAAGCTCGAGGAGCACCTGGACCTGGTGCGCCTGGACCCGCAGTGGCGCTGCTTCTTTGACGACGGCTCGGTGCTCGATCTGGTCGAGGATACCGAGGTCATGGGACAGCGCATCCAGCAATTCAGCGGGGCGCTCGACCAGGCCGGCTTCCGGCGCTTCATGGTGCACGCCCGCGAGCTGCACGAGATCTCGCGGCGGTATTTCTTCTACAAACCCGTGTCCAGTGTGGGCGACATCATGAAGTCGCGCGGCGTCGGACTGGGCCCACTGATGGACCTGGCCAAGATGCGGCCCGGCCAGACGGTCTTCCAGGCCGTTCGCTCCTACATCAAGGACGACAAGGTGGCCCAGATGCTGGACCATTTCACCCAGTATGTGGGCTCCTCACCCGACGCTTCGCCGGCCGTACTGTGCGGCATCGCGCACATGCAGACCGGGGAGGGGGTCTGGTATCCGATGGGCGGCACCCGCGCCGTGCCGGTGGCTCTGGAGAAGCTGGCCCGCTCGCTGGGGGTGGAGTTCCGCACCAACACTCGGGTCGAGCGCTTCGACGTGGCCGACAAGCAGGTGCAGGCGCTCGTCACCGAGAGCGGCGAGCGTTTCGAGGTGGACGCCCTGGTCTCCAACATGGACGCCGTTCGCACTTATCGCGAGCTGATCGGGGGCGAGCCCGCCAAGAAGTTCGACACGCTGCGCAAGTACGAGCCCGCCTGTTCGGGCGTGGTGTTCTACTGGGGCCTGAAGAAGCAATATCCGCAGTTGCTGCATCACGACTTCATCTTCTCGCGCGATCCCGAGGAAGAGTTCGACTCCATCTATCGCAAGGGCGAGCCTGCGCCCGATCCGAGCGCCTATCTGGCCGTCACGACGCGCACCGAGCCGGGCACGGCTCCGGAAGGTTGCGAGTCGCTCTACTGCCTGGTGCACACCCCCTACCTCCGCCCGCACCACAACTGGAAAGAGATGCTCCCGGGCTACCGCAGGGTCATTCTGGACAAGCTGGCGCGCTGCGCCGGCCTGACCGATCTGGAGGAGAACATCGTGGTGGAAGAGGTCCTGACGCCTCAGGACATCCACGACCGCTACGCGGTGCTCAACGGCGCCATCTACGGGCTGGCCTCGCACGGGCGCCTGAACGGGGCGTTCAAGCCCAACAACCGCTCGCCCTACATCAAGAACCTCTACCTGGCCGGAGGCGCCGCGCATCCGGGCCCCGGCATGCCGATGGTCATGATGAGCGGATGGATCGCCGCCGACGTGCTGGATCAGGACTCCGGCGGCGGGAGACGCGAAGTGAGGGAGCTGGCCGGCCGGGGCGCCTGATGTTCCATCCCGACGGCCCGTCGTTCTTCGAGCTGGCCAGGCAAGCGTTGTCCTCCACGCAGCGCGGCTATGACCTGATCGCGCCCAAGTTCGACTACACGCCGTTTTGCACGCCTCCCAAGCTGGTTCAGGCGGCCTTCGAATACCTGCCGCGCGGCGAGGCCGGGCTGGACCTGTGCTGTGGCACGGGGGCGGGAGTCCAGGTGCTCACCCAGTTGTGCCGGCGCGTCGTGGGGCTGGATTTCTCCGAGGGGATGCTGCAGGTCGCGCGCAGTCGCTATCCGGACGTGGAGTTCATCCACGGCAACGCGCTCGAGCCCCGCTGGCACGAGGAGTTCGACGTGCTGACGTGCTTCGGGGCGCTGGGGCACTTTCTGCCCGAGGACTTGCCGGCGTTCGTGGACGTGGTCTACCGCGCGCTCAAGCCTGGCGGGACCTTCGCGTTTTTCACGCTGCCGCGCACGGGCGGACCCGAGGTGCTGCTGCACCTCTTCGATCTGGCCATTCGGCTGCGCAACCTGGTGCTCAAGCCGGAGTTCGTGATGTATTACCGGGCCTGCCCCAAGGGCTGGCTGCCCCAGCTCATGAAAGAGCGGGGCTTCGTCATTTCCCAGCGTAAGGTGATGGACACGATGCTGGTCACCGCCCAGAAGGTGTGAAAAAGCTCGCGGTCGTGCTGGCCCTGGTGGGCCTTCTCCTGGCCACCTGGCCCTGGTGGCGCAAGCTGCTGGCCTCGGAGCTGATGCGCGAGCCCAGCCCCGACGGGCGCTACGCGATGGTGGTCTATCGCTTTCCGATGTTGTTCTCGTCCATCGGAGGCGGCAGCGACGCCCCCGGCTACGTACAGCTCCAGGACCAGCAGGGCCACGTGCTGCACGAGGCCGACCTCGAGATGGTGCAACTGGCCTACGGGTCCATTCGCTGGACCACCAGCGAGGTCGAGATTCCCGTTGTGGCAGGACCCTGGCAGCTTCCCTGAAAGAACCCGGCATGGAAGAACGGGAACGACAGATCGTCAAAGCCTTAATTCAGATGGCCTGGGCCGACGGGCGGTGGACGCCCGACGAGGAGGCCCTGGTGGGGCTGATCCTGGCCCGCATCGGCCTGCAGGCCGACGAGATCGAGGACCTGAAGACGAAGTTCCAGGACACCACCGATCTGGCCGAGTTGGAAAAGGTCATCCCCGACAAGCCCAAGCGCCTCAACGCCATGCGACTGCTGCTGGCGGTCGCCTACGCCGACCTCGACGTCCCCGACGAAGAGGCGCTGTACCTGGCCAAAATGGCCGGCCGCCTCAACATCTCGCAGTCCGAGATGGACGCTCTTATGCAAGAGACGATGCGCCGCGACCGTTAGGAGTTAGGAGTAAGGAGTTTCGCCGGGATACTCTCAACTCTCAACTCTCAACTCTCAACTCGAGTCAGGGCAGCTTCAGCACCGTCACGTCTTTGAGGCCAGCCACGGCCGACATCTTGCCGTCCATGGACATGGCCACGCAGTTGACCGAGCCCAGCGGCAGCTTGATGGCGCCGAGGTCTTTCCAGGCCTCGGTGTCCTTGACCAGGGTAGAGAGGCTGGCGGAGGCCACGATGGCGCGCTTGCCGTTGCCCGAGAAGCCCACGGTGCCGTTCTCGGCGTGCGTGGCGCGGGAGGAGCCGTCGTTGGCGCGCAGGAGCACGACGCCGTAGCCCTGGTAATAGGCCATCAGATCCTGCTCACTGGGGAAGCAGATGGCCTTCACGGCCTGGTTGTTCTCGACGTGGGCCGCGATCTGGGTGCCGCTGTCAGCGTCCCAGAGCTTGAGGCCGGCCGAGGTGCCCGAGGCGAGCTTCTTGCCGTCCTCGGAGAAGGCCAGGGCGAAGACGTTGCCGTCGGGCTCTTTCCACTCTTTGAAGAGCGTCCACTTGTCCGTGTTGTAGATGCGGATGGCGTAGTCGGAGCCGACCGCCAGGCGCTTGCCGTCAGGACGGAAGGCCACCGAGTAGCCGCCCGGCTTGAGCGTGGTCAGCAGCTTCTGCTGGTCGGGGTTCCAGACGCGCACGGTGCCGTCGGAGGAAGCCGAGGCCAGCATCTTGCTGTCGGACGAGTAGGCCAGCGCCCAGACGCCCTGCTCGTGGCCGGTCAGGTTGCCCCGCTCGCGACCGGTATCGACGTCGACGAGACGCAGCGAGTGGTCGTTGGAGCCCATGGCCAGCGTCAGTCCATCGGGAGCGAACTGCATAGCGAGAACGTCCGAGGCGTGCACCACGGCGCCCGTTTTGAGAGAAGGGCTCGAGGAGCAACCCACGGCCACAAGTACCAGAATGAAGAGAGCGAATGTCTTGCGCATGGGGCGGGGGATTCTGAAGAAGCCATGATGGGTCCTTCTGGAGAAAATTGTTCAGGTTCCTTTAAGATTTGTGTGGCACAGTTAACACAACCTGAAGTCCAGGGGATTGACCCTGGACGCTCCAAGGGTTTGGGCATGCGCTTGGGCGCCCGATGTGGGCGAACATACGTTTCTGCTCGGGCGGATCATGGGTCAGCCCGGGGTGTGTTTACAATTTAGTTCAGTTTTTTTTAGGGCGCCAAGGCTAGGATGGTCGCAGAGGAAGCATGACCATCAACGTCCACACATACTATCGCAACCGGTTGGCGTTGGAAGAGGCCGTCGAGAGGGCCCGCGTTCGTCAGGAGATGAACGAGCGTTATGCCACCCCTGTCAAGCCGGCCGCCGCGCCGCGCAAGCCCATCGCGATTCCCGTCATGGTCGTTTACGGACTGCTCGTCGGTCTGGCCTACGCCGCCTGGGTGGCGCTGTGCCTGGGCGGCGGACAGGGCGTGGGCCTGCTGGCCGGCCTGGGTGCGATGTGGGGCCTCATCTGGGGCCTGTTCTTCCACCTCAATCGCAACCGTATCGCGGACTTCCTCCAGGCTCTCATGGCCGAGCCCGTTCCCGCCGCCGCGCTGATGACCGAGGAGATGGAAGAGCCCCTGGACCTGAGCTGGATGAACAAGCCCGCCGCCGACGGCTGGTCGCCTGCTCCCTCGACCTCGCTGCTGGCCCCCGGTCCCAAGCCGCTGCTGGCCACCACGCCCGAGCCGCTCAGCACCTTCCCCAAACCCAAGAAGACCGTTCCCAACACCCAGATCGAGACGCCCACCAAGAGCACCCCGATGGGCTCGATGCTCAATCAGTTGACCGAGAGTCTGGGCGAGACCGCCGAGCCGAAGGCTCCCCCGAAGGCGAAAGTCTGGGGCACCCCGGTGGAGATGGCCCGCCGCGCCGGCTAGAATGCGGCCTCTGCTTCTCCTGGCTCTCCTCCTGGCGCTGGTCAGCCTGCCTCTCACCGCCGCCCCTCGCTACGTCATCGTCTTGATCGGATACGTGAGCGACCGCACCCCGCTCGAGAAAGATCTCAAGGACCGCCTGAAAGAGCTTCTGATCGAGGTCAAAGCCCCGCGCGGCACGCAATTCAGCTACCACTTCGATGCCAAAGACAAGTCCGGAGCTTACTCCGAGCGCAAGTTCTGCGAGACGAAGCTGAAGGTGACCGAGAAGGACCTGGTTTTTCTGGGGGTGGCCCGCACGGACTCCTCAGGACGTCCCGAAGCCCTGGTATTCTCGTTTCCGCGCGCCGACTTCAACCTGGAGCAAGCAGCCCAGGAGACGGTCTACCAGTGGCGCCTCAAAAGCGGCCTGGTCAGCTACTCCGAGTCGTTCTCGGTGGGCAACTGCAGGTTGGACACCAGTCTTCCGATCAAGATCGCCAGATAGAGCTGTCCCACCAGCGCTTCGAGCACGGCCATCGCGTGGGCCATCGGCATGACCGGAGTGGCATCGCCGTAGCCCACGGTCGTCAGCGTGATGAAGCTGAAGTACATCAAGTTGGACTCCACCGGCATGCCGCCGAACTCGCTGCCGAAGCGGAACGAGCCGGGCACGAGCAGCTCGATGATGGCGTAGACCTGGCTCCAGATCACGCCCAACAAAATATAGATGGTGACGGCCCCGACGAGCTTGTTGGCGGTCACGCGGCCGGGCGCGAACACGCGTTGCCACAGGACCCACAGCAGGAGCTGACAGTAGCCCAGCGTGCAGAGCGCCTCGGTGAGACTGGCGTGGAAGCCTTTCATCTGGTCCGCGGCCACCGCTCCCAGCGCGAGCAGCACGCCGACCCAGCGCACCAGCGGGTGGTGCGTGATGACCGCCACGCCCAGCACCAGGAACATCCAGAAGGCATACTCGGGAGTGCGCGAGTGGATGATGCCCATGTCGGCCAGCGGCGTCAGGAGAAAGAGGCCCACCACGGCCACCAGGAGCAGGGCGGCCGTGGCGCGCTCGCTGCGGAGGAAGGCCAGCATCAGTAATCGGGGGTGGGCGCCGGGCCGGGCGGGGGCGGCGGCGGGTAGCTCGGATAGGGTGGAGGGTAACTCGGCTGGGGGTAGCTCGGCGGAGGATAGCTCGGCGGCGGCGGGGGCGGCGGGGCCACCGGCTCGAGCTGATAGGAGACGCGCTTGTTGGCGCCGGCCTCCAGGGTCAGTTTGCGGGTCAGGCTGACGTAGCCCGCGGCGGTGAGCTTCAGGGTGACCGGTCCTTCCTGGAGGCCGCGAATCTCGAGCGGGGTCTTGCCTTTAGACTGCCCGTTCAAGAAGACGTTGGCCACGGGGTCGGAGGTGATCTTCAGTTGCGCCCGGGCGCGGGTGAGCTTGACGTCGAGCGAGCGGTCCTGGCCGGCCACGATGGTGACGGTCTGGCGGCTCTCCTGAAAGCCCTTGCGGCGCACGACCAGCTGGTGGGAACCCGCCTTCAAGGGCTGACTCGGGTCGTAGGGTTTGCCGTCCACCAGGATCCGGGCGTCTCCCGGGCGCGTCTGCACCGTGAGGAACGCCGTGGTGATGGGCTCGAGCTTGACGGCGTGCTCGGAATCGCCGGGCGGGACCGTGACGACCTCCCCGGCGGCGAGATAACCCTCGCGGCTGTAATTGTAGGTGTGCTCGCCCGGCTCGAGCACGAGGTAGCCGTCCTGCAGGGCGGCGGGCTCTCCGTCGACGAGCAAAGCGAGATCGGGCGGGTCGAGCGTGACCTTCACGCGGGTCAGCCGCGCGAGCTCGAGATGCAGCGGCGCGGGGGCACGACCCGGCGCGATCGTCACCGACTGCTGGAAGGGCTTGTGCCCGGGCAGCTGCAGCTCGACCTGGTGGTCTCCGAACGAGAGGCCGGAAAGCTCTTGCGGCGTCTGACCGCGCGCCTGCCCGTCCAGCGTCAGGGTGGCCCCGGACGGAACGGACTCGACGCGCAACGTTTGCCAGGACTTCACGGCCATCGCCCCGGCGCCCAGGACCAGGAGAAGAACGACCGCCACACCGGCCAGCACCAGGCTTCGGGACGACTTTCGCCCGACGCGCGGGCGCTCTTCCGCCACGACCGGCGTCGGTTTTGGCTCCACGGGAGGGGGCGAAACCACGACCGGCGGGCTCGGCTTCGCCTCCACCGCGGGCTCCCGCTGCATCCCGCCGTCGGTGAGCGAGGGCTCCCCGACGGGCTCCTCGGCCAATTTTAGCTTCCGCTGCTTCCCGCTGTCGGTGAGCGAGGGCTCCCCGACGGGCTCCTCGGCCAATTTCAGCTTCCGCTGTTTCCCGCTCTCGGTGAGCGACGGCTCCCCCGCGGGGGTCTCACCGTCTCCTCTCCTGTCGACTGTCGACTGTCGACTGTCGACCCCCCCGACCCCGGCCCCGACCCCCTCGCCGACCCCCTCGACCGCCCCGGCGACCCCCTCCCCCGCGGGGGCCTCCCCGTCTCCTCTACTGTCAACTGTCGACTGTCGACTGCCGACCCCCCCGACCTCTCCGGCCCCGACCCCCCCGACCCCCTCGACCGCCGGCAACCGCCCGCTATCGCCCAGCACATCGGTCTTGGCGGAGGCCAGTCCTTTGCGGTGGGTGTGGCTCTTTGCCAGGGGGTGGTTGGGCAGCGCCAGCTCGAAGGCCGGCGGCTCCACGGCAGGCTTCTCCTCGGGCGCGGGCGGGGGAGGCGGCGGCTCTTCGACCACCTCGGGCTCGGGCAGCTTGCGGCGCGGGGTCCAGTCGGCCGGCAGCGCCTCGCCGCGCGCTTCCCGCAGCAGGTACTCGGCCAGGATGCGGGCCGACTCGTCGGCGCTGGGGCGCTGGATCGGGTCTTTGGAGACCAGCCGCAGGATCAGATCCTCCAGCTCGAGATCGAGGTCCGGGATGATGTCTCGCGGCGGCGTCGGCTCGTCACGCACGTGACGCTGCAGGATCTCGAACTCGGTCCGCCCGTCGAAGAGCGGCCGGCCGACCATCGCTTCGTAGAGACAGGCGCCCAGCGCGTAGAGATCGGCGGCGGCCGAGAGCTCGCCCGAGAGGATCTGCTCCGGGGAGAGATAGCTCAGGGTTCCCACCAGGGCCCCCTCGCTGGTGAGGTGGGTGTTGCTCGACAGCGAGCGGACCAGCCCCAGGTCGGTCAGGCGGGCCTCGCCGTCGTCTCCGATCAGCACGTTCTCGGGCTTGAGATCGCGGTGCACCAACCCGCGCGCGTGCAACTCGGCCAGCCCCCGGCAGATGCCCAGGAAAAGTTGCAGCAGCTCGTTGCGCACGCGGGGACGGCTGATGTAGCGCCGCAGATCGCCCCCCGACACATACTCCAGAATGAGGTAGTCGCGCCCCTTGTGAACGCCCTCCCCATAGAATCCGACCACGTTGGGATGGTTGATGCGGGCCAGCTCGCGTCCCTCGCGGTGGTAACGCTCGGACATCTGGCCCCCGCGCGCTCCCTCGGGCAGAAGCTTGACAGCGACTTCGTGCTCGAGCTCGTGATCGAACGCCCGATAAACCACGCTCATCGCGCCCCGGCCGATCTCGGCCAGAAGCTCGAAACGCTCGGGAAGCGGAGAGTCCTCATCGAACCGCAGTTTTTTGTTCGCCATGGCGCCAGGGTCAGATTCAAGTTGGCGCAGAGAGGTTCCCCCCCGGGGCCTGGGGAACCCGAACAACATGGAAACCCTTTCCGGAGCAACAGAAGTCAAGCAACTCTGGCAGAGCGCCCTGGGCTTCCTGACCCAGGAGCTCCAGGCCGACCGCGGCGTGATTCTGCACGACGAGCTGTGGGATGGCGAATACGCCGTCGCCGATGTGCGCGGGGTCCACCCCGACGAGGTCTGGAGCGGCGCGGCGCTCGACCTGGTGCTGGTGCGCTCGGTCTGCAAGAAGAAGGTTCCCGAGATCCGCACCCCTCAGAATCAGGAGCACACCGCTCTCTGTGTGCCCATCCTGCACGAGGGCCGCGTGCTGGGTCTGCTGTACGCTCATCGGTTGCAGGCCAACCGCCCCTTCGATCAGGGCAATCTGGAGCGCACCTTCGCCTACGCCAACAGTCTCGCTCCGGTGCTGCTGCGGCTGTGCCCGCCCCCCGCCGCCCCCGCCGAGGAGAGCTACCAGCCCGTCGCGGCCGAGGTGCCCAAGGTGGTCGGGGGCCGGTTCGAGGTGCTCAAGCAGGTGATGCTGGGCCGTTTCTCCACCCTGTACGAGGCCCAGGACAAAGCCACCGGAACGCCCCTGCGCCTGCGCCGCCTCGACCTCGAGAGCGCCACCCGCGAGGCCCGCCTCCAGACGCTGCGCGAGGGCCGCCTGCTGGCGCGGCTGCAGCACCGCAACCTCCCCAAGGTCATGGAGGTCATCGAGGACAAGACCGGCATCTACCTGGTGCTCGAAGAGTTTCAGGGCCGCACGCTGGAGGAGGTCGTGAAGACGTCCGGTCCGGTGCCCCCCGAGCTGGTCCAGCGTTATCTGGAGCAGTTCCTGTCGGTGCTCGACTACCTGCACGGCCAGGACCCGCCCATCGTGCACCGCGACCTGAACCCGAAGACCGTGCTGGTGACCCAGCACGGCGTGCTCAAGATCGTGGAGTTCGGCCTGGCGCGCATGCGCGAGTCGACTACCGATAAGAGCGGCACGGCCTTCCGCTCGCAGGGCTCGCCCAACTTCGCCGCCCCGGAGCAATTGCTGGGCGAGCCGAGCCACCCCGGCAACGACCTGTACGCCGTGGCCTCCATCCTCTACTACCTGACCACGGGCCAGGAGCCTCCGCGCTCGGTGGACCGCCTGTTTGGCGCGGTGGACGTGCCCCGGCTCGACCAGCTGGGACCACAGATGGCGCAGCTGGTGGCCTGGCTACACGATCCCGAGCTCACGCGGCGTCCCTCGACCGTGGCCGAGGTCTACGGGGCTCTGGCTCAGGCCGCCCCCGCACCGGTGGCCGAAAGCGCTCCTGCAGCCCCGGTCGCCGCGACGCCGGCCGCTCCCGAGGCGCCCGTGCGCGAGAGCCAGGCCGTCGAGAAGCCCAAGAAGAAGAAAAAAGGCTTCTTCGAGGCCATCTCGGGCAAGCTCAACACCTGGCAGATCTTGCTCAGCCAGAAGAAAGAGCAGGGCGTGCGGGCGACTCCCGAAGAGTCGGGCGTCTTCCAGCAACCCGAGTATCCCAGCGTCGACCTGGGTCAGGTCACGATGGACCCGGCCGTGGCGCGGCTGCTGCCCGAGACGGTAGCCCGCTCCATCCAGGGCATTTGCATCGGTCGCCCGTCGCCCGAGGAGATCGTGGTGGCGGTGAAAGATCCGTCGCAGATCCACATCTATGACCACATCTCGCTAGCCAGCCACGGCCAGTTCCGGCCTCAGCTGCTGCGGGCCGACGCGCTCTTGATCGACCTGGCCATCGAGTTTTGCTACAAGTACTCGGGCGGCCAGCAGTGGGGCGAGTGGCTCGAGCGCAAGAAACTCGAGACCGAGTCGCTCGAGGTCGCCAACCCGATGGCGGACGTCGCCTTCGGGCTCGACGACATCACCAGCCCCATCGTGGAGGCGGTGGACCGCCTGATCAAAGAGGCCATTTCCGCCGGCGCTTCCGATATTCACCTGGAGACCTATGAAAAGGGCTCCGAGCTGCGCTACCGCGTGGACGGCGTGCTGCACCCGATCAACAACTTCCCTACCCGCGAAGCTTCGGCCATGGTCAAGCGCATGAAGGTCATGGCCAACATGGACATCGCCCAGGAGCGCATCCCTCAGGGCGGTCGCATCTCGCTCAAGGTCGCCGGCCAGGAGCTCGACCTGCGCGTCTCGATCGTGCCCGTGCCGGCCGGCGAGAGCGTGGTCATGCGACTCTTGAAGAAGGGCGCTTTCCACCTCACCCTGAGCGACCTCGGCTTCTCGCCCCACACGGGCAGTGGCTACGACAAGATCCTGTCGCAGCCGTACGGAATGATCCTGGTCTGCGGACCCACCGGATCGGGAAAATCGACCACGCTCTACGCGTCGCTCAAGCAGATCCAGCGCCCCGACCGCAAGCTGCTGACGGTGGAGGACCCGATCGAATACCAGATGCCCGGCATCTGC
Organism: Vulcanimicrobiota bacterium; assembly: GCA_039809865.1. Taxonomy (GTDB): domain Bacteria; phylum Vulcanimicrobiota; class Xenobia; order Xenobiales; family QWHO01; genus QWHO01. Next base: position 91,379 of record JBDHVW010000010.1, on the reverse strand, counting down.
CAGGTGCAGGTCAACACCGCCCCGCGCGAGGAGGAGAAGAAGGTTACCTTTGCCCGCGTGCTGCGCGAGTTCTTGCGGCAGGACCCCGACGTCATCCTGGTGGGTGAGATCCGCGACCCCGAGACGGCCCAGATCGCCGTGCAGGCTGCGCTCACCGGCCACCTGCTGCTCTCCACCATTCACACCAACGACTCGGTCGGTATCATCGCGCGCCTGCGCGACATGGGGATCGAATCGTTCCTGATCGGCTCGACCCTGCTCGGGGGCGTGGCCCAGCGACTGGCGCGGCGAATCTGCGGGGAATGCCGCGTCGAGGATCCGGCTTCGCCCGAGGTGCTCGAGATGCTGGCCAGGGAAGGCTTCCCCAACGCCAAGCTCTACAAAGGCGCGGGCTGCAAGAAGTGTCACGGCACCGGTAACCGCGGCCGTCTCGGTCTCTACGAGCTGCTCGAGATCACTCCCGAGGTGCGCGCTCTGGTCAACCGGGCCGCGCCCGAGGAAGAGATCCGGCGCGTGGCGCTCTCCCAGGGCTATCGGCCCCTCTATCACGACGGTCTCCTGAAGGTGGCCGAAGGCAAGGTCACCCTGGAGGAGGTTCAGCGGGTTTGCAAGACCATCTGACGGCTTCCGCGAGCAGTCCCGCGGCGCTGAAGAGGTAGCTCTCCGCGTCGCCCACGCGCGCGGCCGGCGTGGCTCCGAGGTGGGCGTCCACAATCCGCTCGAAGAGACGCTCGGGAGCGTGCTCGCCCGAGGTATCGATCTCGGCCATCTCACGCCATCCGTCCTGCGTGTGCACCAGGAAACGCGCCACCCGGTTGTGGGCGAAGTCCAGCGTGTGCTCGGCGTAGTGCAGAAACGTCACGGTATCGTGATCGGCGCCCAGCAGCAAGATCTTGCCGTTGCGCTGCCAGAAGCGCTCCAGCAGGGAGCCGTGGCCGAAGGCGTAGTCCCACGGCTGAGGCTCGAGCAACTCGTCGGCCCCGGCTCCCCACACCACGAAGCGGGCCGGATGGAGATTGACCCGCGAGCCCGGGTAGGTGCGCAGCAGCTCCACCAGGGCGCCATTGTCGCGCGCGCTGCGGTCGTTCAGCGGGTCGAACGGGGGGAGCTTGGCCTTCAGCTCCAGCTCCTGCGAGGGCGTCAGGTTGCCGCGGCCGATCTCGTCCACATATTGCGGGCAGCTGGCATACATCACCAGCGTGCCCCGCTCGGTCAGGGCGTCTTTGAGGGCCAGGTGAATTTGGTCCGGCCCCCCCGCCACCTCGCCCACCGCGCGGACGCTGGCGTGCAGCATCACGGTATCGCCTTCCGCGACCCCCAGAGCACGGAAGGCGTAGGCCAGGTCAGCGCGGGAGTGCATGAGGGGAGCCTTTGGCGCCCGGAGCGAACAGTCCCCCATTGTGTTCCAACGCACGGTAAATACTCCCCGGGTCGGTTATGAATTCCGTATGAAACAAAAGGCCTTTACGCTGATGGAGTCAATCCTCGCGTTCTTTATCATGGCCGTGGCTTTTCTCGTGCTCTTCTCGGTCTTCTCGGGCGGGTTCCGCCAGGCCGTGCAGAGCCGCAATCGCACCGTGGCCATCATGTACGCCCAGACCCTGCTCGAGGAGATCAAGGCGCATCCCTTCGGCCAACCCGAGCCTCAGAGCTGGAAAGCTCCCACCGCTCGTCCCGTGGACGTGGTGGTGGAGGGACGCAAGCAATCCTACGAGTTCGCCCAGAACATCTCGTTCAATACCAAAGCTTTCATCGGCCTGGACACGCGCGACTGGGACGAGATTACGATCACCCTCAACTGGCACGAGGGCGTGGGGAAGAACCCCGAAAAGAAGGAGCTCGTGGTGAAGACGGCGGTGTGGCGATGAAGAACCGCGGTTTCACCCTGATGGAGGTTCTGGTCGGCTCGGTGATCGCCTTTGCCGCGCTGGCCCTGGTCACGTCGCTCTTTATCGTGGGCCGGCGCACCAGCGAGGCGACCTACTCCAACTACCTGGTCAGCCAGGACACCGAGCTCGGCATCGGGACTCTGCGCCGAGACCTGCAGAACAGCTCCCTGGCCAGCATCCGGGTCTATCCCTCGACGGCCACGGGAGGCGAGCGGCCGGGATTGTCGATGTGCACCTGCGCGCCCCCCGACAAGCCCTCCACCGTGCTGATCAACGAGTTCGGCGTGCCGAAATGGAGCTCGTACGTCTATTACACGCTCGAGCCCGCGGGCGACAAAGTCGGCAACCTGGTTCGCTGGACGACCGGCGTGGCGGCCAATCAGCTCATCCCTTCTCCCTCCACGGTGATGCCCTCGACGATCGCGGACAAGACGCAGTCGCGCGCCATCCTGCACAACGTGCTGCTGCCCAATGTGGCGGTGTTCGAGGGCGGCACGCCCGGAACTACCGACAAGTATGGCGGGTTCCGCTCCCAGTTCGTGCGGCGGGCCGGCGGCGAGGGCGGGGCCGAGTCGCTCGGCGACCAGAACCCCAACGAGATCACGCTGGCCAACGGCGACGTGGGCGGCAACACTCGCCTGGTCGAGGTGGAGCTGCGGTTGCTGCACCAGTCGACCGCCGGTCACCCCAGCGTCTACGCCATCAAGTTCCGCGTCTGCCCGCGTTACTGAGGTTTCTTTCAGGACCCTGGGATAGGCTGTCGGCGTGAACGCCATCCTGGGAGCCAGTCCCAATCCGCGGCTCGCCGAGCTGCGCTCGACCGTGGCGCAGCATGAGGACAAGCTGCGGAGCTACCGGCCGCTGACCGACGTCTGGCAGGTCTCGGTGGATGCCTGCGAGTCCGGGCGCAAGCGGTGCCGGACGGCGCTGGTGCAGGACTGCAAGTGGCTGGCCGGCGGGTTGGCCGGCATCGGGCTCGGGATCGCCTGTCCCGGGGTCGGGATTGCGGCGCTGATCGGTTTCGGCTGCTTCGTCAAAGGGTGGCGGGATTCGTTCGGGCACCTCATGGAAGGCCGCCAGCTCAAGAGCGAGCAGGCCTACTACCAGAAGAAGCTGGACGATTCGAACCGCTCCCTGGCCGAGATGCAGAAACTGCTGGCTGACGCGCGCACGGCGCTGGCCAACGGGGAGGCCGAGGAGCAGGTGCGCGCGCTCAACGACGGCATGAAACGCACGAACTCCATCTTCGAGACCGACAAGGACGTGCAGTTCGCCGGGGTCCGCCTCAAGAAACGCGGAGGTTAGTCCTCGGGAGCACCGGCCTTCTTCATCTGCAGCTTCGTGGGCCAGTAGCCGTCGTGCACCGTCTGGCATGGGCTGTCCGGACGGGCCATCAGCACGGCGCGGGGCTGGTTGCGCATCTTCCTGGCCAGACCCACCAGGTACTCGTCGGCGAAGTGCTGGGAGCCGCCGCACAGCGTCTGCTCGAGCTTCCATAAGGCGTAGAGCTGGTTGGAGACCTGGGGCGTGTCCAGCCAGGGCGTCAGGGCTTTCACCTGGTTGGGCGAGGCCAATATCTGGTCGAGCTGGGCCAGCTCGTCGGGCTCGGGCTGTTTGGGATTGGCGATGAACAGCACGCTGGGCACGATGCGCGCCAGCCGATCGGCGCTGTAGTAGTCCAGAAAGGCGTGGTTCTCGGGGATGGCGGTGTTGTCGAACACGGCCGCCCGATGGCTGAACATCGTATCGTACTGCTCCCGGGTCATCTTGGGGAAGGTCGAGCCGGCGGCCTGGCCGCGCGCGAGCTTGCGCATTTCGAGCACCTTGTCGCGGTCGTCGCCCGCGATCTGGGACATGGTCATCCAGACGAAGCGCACGCGCGGGTTCTGGGTGCGAAACGCCACGCCGCCCTTGAACCAGATGTCGTAGTCGAGATCGGAGCCGCACAGCGTGGCGGTGGTGAGGTGGGCGTCCTGAGCGGGCTGGAACACGGGGATCTGGGCGCTCTCGTCGTCGAATTTCAGCTCCGGGACAAGCGCCGCCGCGGTCAGCTCGCAGCCCATCGAATGCGCCATCACGTCCAGCGAGGCTTTGGGAAAGCGCTCCTGGAGCTTCAGCAGCAACTGGCGCATGGGGGTGCGGCCCACGCTGCGCGCCGTGACGACCTTATCGCCATACTGGCCCGGCAGGTCGAGCAGCCCGCCCTCGGGGGCGGAATTCCACTGCACTCCGATCACGGGCACGGTCTGGTTGCGTTTGGCAAACTCGCCCTGGATGCGCGGCGTGACCTCGTTGAACTGCTGGGTGCTCTGCGCCTGCGTGTTGTCGAACCCGTGCACCAGCAGCACGATGTGGCTCGGGTTGGGGTTGACCCTGGCCACCTCCCCGACGACCTGATTCAGGGTCTGGTCGGTGAGCGGGTCGGAGTTCTGCATCCAGACCGGAATGAAAAGGGGCTGCTGGGCCAGACAGAGCCCGGTCAGCCACAGGACGAGCAAGAGGCGTTTCACGAGGCGCGCTGTTTGGCAGGCCCGGGGGCGGTTCCTTCAGGATTTTCCAGCCCTGCTTCGAAGGGGAACCCGTGAGCCATCCGCTGCTGGCGCTTTCTGACCGCGAGACGCTGGAGCTCGTCCCCGAGGGAGCCGTGCGGCGCGTGGACGGGACGGCTCAGGGTTTGCTGGCCTTGCTTCCCGAGGCGCGGCTGGCTGCACCGGCGGGGCCCGACCTGATGGTCTTCGTGCATCACAGCCCCGAGGAGGACGATGCCTCCGCCAGTCTGGTCTGGCTGCCCAAAGGTCAGGTCCTGGTCGAGTTTGGCGAGGACGTGCTCAAGCGGCCCGAGTGCCTGGCGGTCTCGCAAGACGGCACGCGCCTGGCGGTCTCGGGGCGGCCCGAGCGCGACGACCTCGAGTCCGCTCCGGGTCAGACCCACGTCTTCGAGTTGCCCGGCGGCCGCTGCCTCGACTGCGTTCGCCACGAAGCGCCCTTCTTCGTGGATCTGGTCCAGGCCGGCCTGGTGTTGGGAACCGCACGCGAGAACGGCCTGATGCTCTGGAACACGCATGTCTTCCACCACCCCGACAGCTTCCCGGCGGTCACGTTCGGCGGCGGCCGCTACCTGGCCGCGCTGGCTGACTCCACCCGCCTCACCGCCTGGGACGTGGCCTCCGGCCAGCAGCTGTGGAGTCGCCAGATGGCCCGTGCGCGGGACTCCGCCCTCACCCTGGCGGGTCACCGCCAGGCGGATCGCTTCGTGCTGCTCTTTCCCGATGGCCAGATGCAGGTCTGGGGCGCCGGGGAGCGACCGCTGGCGCACGGTAAGCTGGTCCACGAGCGCGAGCCTTACTCACCCGTCGCCCTCTCACCCACGGGCCAGATTCTGCACTACGCGACCCGCGAGGGTTTGAAGTCGGAGGGTCTCCCTGAATGCTACGGGTGCTGATCGTGGTGCTGCTCACGCAATTTTCGCTGGCGCAAGATTCGACCGAGATGCTTTCCAAGGCGGACTGGCCGAAGGTCGTGCAGGCGGCCAGAAGCCTGGAGGGGCGCCAGGAGCACGCCATCCCCAACCTGCTGAAGCTGATGGACCGCGAGGAGAAGGTGAAGCTGGTCCACACGGCCGACCTCATCTATCCCGGGGCCGACAAGTTTTACGGTCACGGGCTGATGATCGACTACGACCTCGACTGGCTGCCGGCCCGCGCGGGTTGGGTTCTGGAGACGATCACGTTCCAGGATTTCGGATTCCGGCAGGCGCGCACGCAGGCCCAGCGCCAGGCGGCCGCGCAGAAGGCGCGGGCCTGGTGGGTCAAGCAGAAGGGCTGGAAGCGCGGGCCCGCCCTCGTGGAGGCTTTGCGCTCGAAGAGCGTGGTGCGGCAAGAGCAGGCTTTGGGATATCTGCGGTATCCCACGGGCCCTTGTCGCGGAGTCGATCCGCGGTATTACCAGGACGTGATCCTTCCCGCCGTACGCCAGCTGAGCAGCGCCCAGGCGAAGTCGCTCCTGAATGAGCCCGAGCCCTGGATGAAGATCCCCGATGAATGAGATCCGAGCCGGGACCAACCTGACTCTCCAGGCGCCCATGGCGCGGAGCTTGAGCCGCGTCGAGGCGCTCGAGCAGGGCCTGGTGCCCGTCGAGCAGCTCCCCCCCGAGCAGGCCGCCAGGTACCTGAGCTATTTCCGCGGCGTGAGCAACGATCTCACCACCCTGCGGAACCTGCCGCTGCCAAGCACCGACGCGCTGGCGGTGGACGGCACCCTGCAGCAGGTCTTCGGCACCAGCGCCGCCGAGGTGGGTCCGCAGGCCACCGCGGCCGCGGCCGCCTACGTCCAGAATAGCCAGCAGGCCGCTCCCGCGGGCGAAACCCGCCGCGAGGGCGCGGAGGAGCTGGCGGAGCGCCTGAAACGGCTCTTCCCGAAAATCGACAAGAACAAGGACGGGGTCCTGTCCAACGACGAGCTCAACGAGGCCCAGCGCGATCCCTCCATCAGAGGCAAGGACGCCGCGGCCCTGGAGACTCTGATCCGGCACAAGGCCGACATCATGTGGCTCAGCCATGACGAGACCGACCGCGGCCGCAACTACGACCAGAAGGGCGTCACGCTGAAGGACCTGGAGCGGCTGGGGAAGGGAGACACGAGCGAGCACGACCGGGTCACCGGGGGCAGGAACGCCCATTTCATCACCCAGGCCGTGGACGACTACAGCGGTTTCCAAAAGCGCATCGGACGCCAGAGCACCGAGCTCTTCGAGGGGATGCCCGACCCGAACAGCGTCAAACAGGGCCAGATCGGCGATTGCTTTTTCCTGGCCGCGCTGGTGGCGCTGTGCACGAAAGACCCCAAAGCCGTCAAGAACATGATCAAGCAGAATCCGGACGGCTCCTACACCGTGACGTTCCCGGGTCGACCGCCCGTGACGGTGTCGGCGCTGACCGACTCGGAGAAGGCGCTGGCCGCCCGGTCCAACGGCCTGTGGGCGGCCGTGCTCGAGAAGGCCTACGCCAAGATGACGCAGGGCCCGACCTCGATGGAGCCGGGTTTCATGGGCTCGGTGGACACGGGGCTCGAGCCGTTCTCGCGCCAGCCGGCCGAAGCGTACTTCCTCAGCTCCACCAAACCGGCCGACCTGAAGAAGAAGCTGGTCGACGCTCTGAAAGCCGGCCGTCTGGTCGAGGCGGGCTGCATGAATCCCAAGCTGAAAGGTCTCGTGGCCGGTCACGCCTACACCGTGCTGGCCTTCGACGAGAAGAGCGATCAGCTGACCCTGCGCAATCCCTGGGGCGATACCGAGCCTGGCAACGATGGCAAGGATGACGGGATCTTCAAGCTCACGTTCGCCGAGTTCATGACGAACTTCTTTTCGCTGGGGATCGCCTGACCTTCGCGGAGAGGACTCCCCCGTCGAGGGTGAAAGCGCTTCCCCATGCGCTATGCCGTGGTCGGGCACGTGGAGTGGATCGAGTTTCTGCGAGTGCCTCACGTGCCGCTGGCGGGAGAGATCGCGCACGCCTCCGAGAGCTGGCAGGAGCCCGGTGGGGGAGGGGGCGTGGCCGCGGTCCAACTGGGGCGCATGGCCGGAGAAGTGCTCTTTTACACCGCCCTGGGCGATGACGAGTTGGGGCACCGGGCCGCCACCGAGCTGAGCCAGCTCGGCGTCACGCTGCAAGTGGCCTGGCGCCCCCCGCCCCAACGCCGCGGCGTGACCTTCGTGGACGACGAGGGCGAGCGCACCATCACGGTGCTCGGGCCGCGTCTGGGAGCCAGCGGCGACGACAAGCTGGACTGGGATCGGCTCGACGGCTGCGACGCAGTCTACTTCACCGCCGGTGATCGCAGCGCGCTGCTCCACGCGCGCCGGGCCCGCAACCTCGTATCCACCAGTCGGGTGCTGCAGGAGCTGACCGGCGTGAAGCTCGATGCGGTCATCGGCAGCAACAACGACCTGACGGAGCGCTTCGACCCTCGTCATCTTCACCCGCCGCCTGCCCTGAGCGTGCTGACCGAGGGCGGGGAGGGCGGCGTCTGGGAGCGCGAGGACGGCAGCCAGGGCCGTTTCCCGGCCGCCGAGCTGCCCGGGCCGGTCGTGGATGCCTACGGCTGCGGAGATACTTTTGCCGCGGGTGTGACCTATGGCCTCGGTCAGGGCTGGGAGCTGGAGCGCGTTTTCGCCTATGCCGCCCGTTGCGGCGCCATCTGCTTGACCGGCAAAGGTCCTTATGGAGCACACCTGTGAAACCTATTCCGCAACCCCCGACCTACGGTCCGCTGGGCAACCTGCCCGAGATGCTCGGAGGAAAACCCCTCCAGGAGCTGTGCCGCCTGGCGCGCGAGTATGGCCCGATCTACCGCGTCGCGCTGCCCAACGGGATGCTGTATTCCGTGTGCAGCCGGGATCTCGTGGCCGAGGTCTGCGACGACAAGACTTTCGACAAGAACATCGGTCCGGCGCTGCAGAAGGTGCGTCCTTTCTCGGGCGACGGCTTGTTCACGGCCTGGACCTACGAGCCGAACTGGCAAAAGGCCCATAACATCCTGATGCCGAGCTTCCACGGCAAGGCGATGCACGGCTATCATCCGATGATGCTGGAGATGACCCGCCAGCTCCTGGACAAGTGGCGCAAGTGCGACGAAGTGGACGTGGCGGCCGACATGACGCGCCTGACGATGGATACCATCGGCCTGTGCGGGTTCAACTACCGGTTCCACAGCTTTCGCCAGGAGACGCCGCACCCGTTCATTCTGGCCATGGTGCGCGGATTGGCCGAGGCCCAGAGTCAGCTGCAACGCCCGCCCTTCATCACGAAGCTGATGCTCCTCACGCAGCGCCGCTTCCGCGCCGACATCCAGCTGATGTTCGACGTGGTGGACAAAGTGATCGCCGAGCGCCGGGCCCAGGGCGGCGGGCCCGAGGACTTGCTGCACGCGATGCTGGCCGGGGTCGATCCGGACACGGGCGAGAAGCTGTCGGACGAGAACATCCGCTATCAAATCATCACGTTCCTGATCGCGGGGCATGAAACGACCAGCGGCCTTTTGAGCTTTGCTCTCTACTACCTCGTCAAGCACCGCGAGGTGCTCGAGAAAGCGCGCCAGGAGGCGCTGACCCTCAGCGAGGAGCCGACCTACAACGAGGTCAAAGCCCTCAAATACAACAAGATGGTGCTGCAGGAGGCCCTGCGCCTCTGGCCCACGGCCCCTGCCTTTGCGCGCTACCCGCGCGAGGATACCATTATCGGAAGGCAGTACCTGGTGCCCAAAGGGGCCAACATCGTGATCTTGCTCAACGAGCTGCATCGTGACCGGACCGTGTGGGGGGCCGATGCCGAGGAATTCCGTCCCGAGCGGTTCGCCGTCGCCCGCGAGCTCCCGGCGCACGCCTACAAGCCCTTCGGCACCGGTCCCCGCGCCTGCATTGGCCAGCAGTTCGCGCTGCACGAGGCGGCCCTGGTGCAGGCGATGGTGCTGCGTGAGTTCGACCTGGTGGACTTCAGCAACTACCAGCTGGATGTCAAAGAGACGTTGACACTCAAGCCCGATGGGTTCAGGCTTCGGCTGAAGAAGCTCTGAGCACAGGTTTTCAGGATTTTTTCAGGACGCATGCGTATCCTCCGCGCACGATGGAAGTGCAGGCCCCTCGGCGAGAGCTCGTTTTTCAGGCGCTCCGGTCGCGTTGCAGCGAGGAGATTCGCGAGGGGAAGCTGGCTCGCGCCGAGCGGACGCGCAACGATCTGGACACCCTCCAGAAAAGCAACGGGGCCAACCTCTACGAGATGCACCGCAACTCCAGCGAGCGGCTGCGCACGATGGGCTATCCGCACATCTCCGAGTACGAGACCGGGGGCTTGGGCAATTATCTCCTGTGGCACCCTGAGATTGCCATTCCCGGAGGATTGGTGGGTCTCGTCGGCGCTTCTCTGCTGATCGGCGGCGCCGTGTCCGGGCAGACGACCGTGCTTGCGGTCGGCGCCAGTCTGACCGCGGGAATGGTCGGGCTGGGAGTCTACACCGGCGTCCGGCTGAAGGAGAAAGCCACCCACCGCGACATCGTCAGCGCGGTCGAGCGCAATCAGGATTTCATCCGCAGCTATCAGCCCACCCAGGCGAGCACGGTCTCGATCGACAGCAAGGTCTTCCTGGCGGGGTTGGCGGGGCAGGAACAGAAGCTGGCTGCCGCGGGCCAGTACACGCAGGCCGCGCAGATGGGCCGGGTCCATGCAAAGTTGAGCCAGCTCCCGGGCAAAACGGCCGACGAGTTGATGGAGAACCTGCTTGGAAAAGCCCAGAAGGGCGGCGATGACCGCGAGGTCTTGGAGCTGATTCAGGGTCCGTGCAGCAAGCCGATCGCCGAGAGCATCGAGACTTTGATGGAAGTCAGCAAGCTGGTTGCGCCCGGCACGCTCAACACGGTGCAAGAGGGCAAAGACAGCATCATCATCGGCGGAGTCGTCCTGAAGAAGGCCTAGAGCTCCCGGCCGAGCTGGCGCAGATGGGCGATGTGGTCCGCCGCGCCGTTCAATCCCTTGTTCATCGTCGCCAGATAGACGTGCGTGGCGCCGCGCAGGGCCCAGATCTCGGCCTGCTCACGCCAGCCCTGCACGCCGTCGACGCGTGCCTCGATTCCATAGCCCTCCCACGACTTGCCGGCCGATTCGCGCCAGTCGCGCATGCGCTCGAAAGTCGCTTCCCATCCCCCCTCGAGGTGAGCCAGGGGGAAGAACCCGTCGCCGACCTCGGCCGCTCGCTTGAGGGCAGCCTCGGCGCGCCCCCCGAACCACACAGGCACGTCCGCTCGGGGCTTGAGCCCCACTCCGTCCAGGTGATGGAAACGGCCGACGAAGTCGACCCGGTCCTGGGACCAGAGCTGGCGCATCACGTCGATCTGCTCTTCCATACGAGCGGCGCGGTTCTTGAAGCCGCAGCCCATGGCCTCGAACTCGGCGTGATTCCAGCCGATCCCCACTCCCAGACGGAACTTTCCGCCACTCTTGAGCTGAACGTCGACGGCCTGCTTGGCCACCAGTTGCGCCTGGCGCTGGGGTAGCACCAGGATGCCGGTGGCGAATCCAAGCTCGGGGGCGACGGCGGCCAGGAACGAGAAGAGCGAAAAGGGCTCGTGGAAAGCATCGTCGATGGTGTAAGGGGCGTAGTCGCGGGGCAAACGGTCTCGCACCGCGCCCAGGACGTGCTCGTAGCACACGAGGTGATCGAATCCGGCCTCGACGCAGGCCCGGCCATACTCGCGCAGGGCCTGGGGATCGCTGCCGAACTCGGTTTGAGGAAAGAGGAGCCCGAACTTCATCCGGGGGGATTAACGTTTGGGGCGGCGGGAATCCTTCTTGGCTACGAAGGGGGAAAGGGCGCGGTCCACCAGGTCGATCAATTCACGGTCACTCATTGGGTTTGTCCTCCTGTCCGATTCTGGGCTCAGTGTAGGGCCTCGAGCGCCCCCGGGACTACGGATTGGGATACTTGGCCCGGAGGGATTTTGGGGTCGATTTGGAATCCGGGGCGATGCGAATCTTCAGACCCCTTTTCCTGTTGTTTGTGGCCGTGCAGATTTGCCTGGCCCAGAACGCCGCTCTCCAGGGCTACACCTGGAAGAGCAAGACCCAGGTCGAAGTGAATGGCCAGGTGCGCAAGGTGATGGTCAATCAGGTGCGCATGGGCCCGGACGGCCAGCTCCAGAAGACTGCCCTCACGTCCCCGGACGTGTCCGCGCAGCCCCCCTCGGGGCCGTTGCGCCAGCGCCTGGCCAACCGCAAGGCGGAAAAGGCCCAGGACTGGATCGACGGGCTTCGCAACACGCTCGAGCCTTACTCGACCGTGCCCAAGGACAAGATGAAAGCGTTCTTGATGGCCGGAAAGCTCACGCCCATGGGCAACGGAGTCGTTCAGATCGTCGGAACCGGTCTGGTCACCCCTGGCGACCAGGTCACCGTGACGGCCGACATGGCCAGCCGCGAGCCGAAATCGATGCAGGTCAACACGTCCTACGACAACGTTCCCCTGCAGCTGAACGTGGATCTCGGCGAGGTGGCGCCGGGGGTGAACGCGCCCCAGAAGATCACCATCAGCGTCCCCGATCACAACATCGACATCGTGACGGAGAACTACGACTACCAGGCGATCTAGCGTCGAAAAATGACCAGCAGCTTGAGGACTTCATAGTCCTCGAAGCGATGCCTGGCGCCCGCCGGAACGAAAATCGCTTCACCCTGCTCGAGGGTGAAGCGTTCTTTTTCTACCACCAGGGTGCCACTGCCCTCGACGAGCATGTAGAACTCGTCGTCGGAGTGAATTCCCTGCCCGTCGGGATGGGGAGCGCACAGGACATAGACCCCCAGCTCGAGGCCGGGAGAGGTGTGCAGGACCTCGTAGCCCCCGCCCGAGGAGGCCAGCGCGTCCGCGGTGGTCTGGACCGGAAGGGCGCTCAGTAGCAGGTGCCCGGGCTCCAGTAGGTCATCGGGGTGCAGTGCGGGCGGTAGTGGTGGTGATGCTGCGGCACCACGTAGACCGGCGCGCCGTTCTGGTAGTAGTAGCTGCCGTTCGGACCGATCGCGCCACCCTGCTGCTGGATGCCCCACGGGCTCACCTGGGTGTTGTGCTGGTAAATCGTTCCGTTCGGGGTCACGCCGACGGTCTCTTGATGGTAGCCGTAGGGGCCGAAACCACCGGTGGTGACGGCGCAGCCGCTGAGGACGGTGGCCAGCACGACGGCGGCGGTCGCCATTCCGATGCGTCCGAGGCCGCGTCCCGAGCGCCGTTCGGCGGCGGGGGCGTCGCTGATGGTAACTTGCTCGCCAGGCGCCTGAACCTCGGACTGCTCGACGGGGGCGGCTTTGCCGCGGCCGGAGGAGGAGGAGACGTAAGTGTTGGCGCTCATCGACAGGGGAGACATCGTATTCATGGGACACCCTCCAAGGTCGGTTTGTGTATCTGTCTGGGAGCAGTCTAAATCGTTCGTCTGAAGGAACGCTGAAAGGTCCAGTCCAATGGTTGCTCCATGCAGGATTCCGCCCCGGGCCACTATATCGAACGCGTGAGTCTGGCCACCGGAGAAGTGCTCGAGGGACCGATCGAGCCCGACGAGCTGCTGGTGCAGAAACACCGCGACTACAACATCGTCGACGTCTATGCCCGCTCTCTGGCCTCCTGGCTGGTGCGCACCGGCGACGAAGACAAAGCCCGCTCCACGATGAAGCGCGTTCGCAGCTTCGGCAAGAGGACCGCCGAGATGCTGGCCAAAGCGGTCGGCTCCAAGGACCCCAAGAAGATTGCCGAATCGCTCTTCGGCCTGCGGCGCCGCGAGTTTTACTTCCGGTACAAGCGCTCGGCCCAGAACCGGACCGAGATCGAGGCGACCATCGAGCGCCTCCGCCGCGAGGCTACCGAGCAGTTCCAGAAGGCCGATGGCCTGCGCGTGCTGCTGACGGGTGGCACCGGCTTCGTGGGCAAAGAGGTCATCTACCAGGTTGCCAATGACCCGGCGGTGGCAGAGATGGTCGTGCTGATCCGCCCCAAGGTCATCAAGAATCGGCGCACCGGCGAGATCGAAAAGGTGATCAGTCCCACCGAGCGTGGCCAGGAGCTGCTTTCCGAGCTGTGGTTGGACGAGCCGGCCCACCGCTCCAAGTTTCGTTTCATCGATGGGGACATCGAGAAGCCCAACCTGGGCGTGAGCGAGGAAGACCGCCAGGAGCTGGCCCGGACCGCGACCCACGTCATCCACTGCGCGGCCAGCGTAGCCTTCGACGATCCTTATCTCGAGTCGTACAACGCCAACGTACTGGGCAGCCTCAACGCGCTCAACTTCTCGCTGGGCCTCCAGCGGACGCCCGGGAGCCCTTTCGTCGAGCACATCTCGATCGAGACGGCCTACATTCACGGGCGCCAGCGCAAACAGGAGGCGCGTGAGGACGAGGTCGTCTTTCCGCGCAATTTCTACAACAACTTCTACGAGCTGACCAAGGCCTTCGGGTCGATCGAGACCGAGCGCTTCATGCTCGACGAGGGTCTGCGCGTGGTGCAGCTGTGCCCGGCGATCGTCATCGGAGACAGCCGCACCGGGAACAACCGCGGCGACCAGAAGGTGGTCAACGCGCCCGTGAACGCTTTCGGCCGGGCTCGCGATGCCCTGAAAGAGAGCCAGGGCGACTGGATCAAGTTCTCCAAGACCTGGGTGCTGTACCGTATGGCCAGCATCTTCCCGGGCGATCCCAGCGCCGAGCTCAACCTGATCCCCGTCGACTGGGTCGGGAAGGGCATCGTGGCCGCCTTGAAGCGTCCCGAGGCCGTGGGGGAGCGCATCCACCTGGCCACCGACAATCGCATCAGCGGGCAGAGCATGGAGGACATCCTGCGCGACGAGCTGCGCATGGACGTCAAGCTCACCGAGCCCGTGATGCACCGGGCGGTGCAACTGCCGATGTTTACCAGGTTCCTGGAGACCATCAAACAGAAGAACCTGGCCAGGGCGCTCCAGAAGCTGGGCACCATTTTCGGGGGCTACTCGGAGTGGGGTCAGCCGGTCCACGCCGTGGGTCACGACCACACCGTCCTGGGCCTGCCCGAGGAGCGACCCAACACCGAGATGGCTTTTCGCATGCTGTGCCGGCACAACAAGTACGTGCAGCAGTTCGGAAAGCTCCGCGACCCGATCGAGATCTCGCGGCGCGAAAGGCTGTGGCAGGACTTCCTGGACCGGCTCGAGGCGCGCGAGGGCCGTCCCGCCGGCGAGCTGAGCTCGACCGAGTTCCGTAAGGCCCTCAAGGCGGAGTTCGACCTGGAGCGGTTCGAGCCGATCGGCAAGGAGAGCGCGGCGCAGCGTTGAATAAGCAAGCGAAGCGCGCAGCGAGCCGGAGGCGAGCGTAGTCTCCGGTTGCTGCAAGCGAAGCGCGCAGCGAGCCGGAGGCGAGCGTAGTCTCCGGTTTAGCATGGCGCGCTGCGAGTTGGAGGCGAGCGTCGTCTCCTGGTTAGCGAAGCGCGCAGCGAGCCGGAGGCGTTTCCGGTTAACCAGGCGCGCAGCGAGAGGCGAGCGTAGTTGAACGGGTGAGCCGGGTGAGTCCGCAGTGTCAGGCGATGAACTTCTTGATCCGCCGATTGATCAAGGCGCGGTCGCGCGGCAGCATTGATGTTCCCTTCGTGCGCCGGTGGATCGACCGGCTCATGGGCATCCACAACCTGTCGCTGTTCAACGTTCGCTTCGCCCACGTCCATCACAACGGCGTGCGCGGCGAGTGGGCGCTGCCCCCCAAAGGCTCTTCCGACCGCGTCATCCTGTATTACCACGGCGGGGGTTACTTCTTCTGCTCCCCCGAGACGCACCGCCCCATTACGGCCGGCCTGGCTCATTACACGGGCGCTCAGACTCTGGCCGTGCGCTACCGCCTGGCACCGGAGTTCCCTTATCCGGCCGCGCTGGAAGATGGCCTGAACGCCTACCGATGGCTGCGCTCGCGAGGGTTCCGCCCCGATCAAATCGTGGTGGGCGGCGACTCGGCCGGGGGTGGCCTGGCGCTGGCGACTCTGGTGGCGCTGCGCGAGGCGGGCGAGCCGATGCCGGCAGCGGCCGTGGTCTTTTCCCCCTGGACCGACCTTGCTTGCACAGGCCAGTCGCTGGACCACAACGACAAGCATTGCGTGATGTTCAGCGGCGAAGGAATTCGTCGCGCCGTCCGCCATTACGTGGGCGACGCCGATCCGCGCACGCCCACCATCTCGCCGCTCTACGCCGACCTGACCGGGCTTTGCCCGGTGCTGCTGCACGTGAGCGACAACGAGGTTCTGCTGGACGACTCCACCCGCTTTGCGCGGAAAGCGCAGCAGGCTGGCGTCACGACCCGGCTCAAAGTCTGGCAGGGTCAGCCCCACGTGTGGCAGTTGTTCGCCCCGATGGTGCCCGAGGGGAAACAATCGTTGCAAGAGGCGGGCGAGTTCATCCGGCGCCATCTCTAACATGGCGACCACCGACACCAAGAGCATTCCGCTCACCAACGCCGACGCCGCCTGGCTCCACATGGAGGAGCCGCACAACCCGATGATGGTCACCGGGATGTTCCTGTTCCAGACCCCGGTTGACCCGGACTGGCTGCGCTTCACGCTGGAGCGCCGCCTGTTGCGCTACGAGCGCTTCCGCATGAAAGTGCAGATGGGGCGGCTGGGGAAGGCGACCTGGATCCGGGACGAAGCCTTCGACATCAACCGGCACTACGTTGTCTGCAGCCTGCCCGAAGGCGCGGGAGAGCCCGATCTGCTGCAGTTCGTGAGCGAGCTGATGAGCCGGCAGTTGGATCTGACGGTGCCGCTGTGGCAACTGCACCTGGTGCGCAATTACCAGGGCGGAGCGGCCCTGATCGGCCGCTTGCACCACTCGATCGCGGACGGGATCGCGCTGATGAAGGTGCTGCTCACGCTGACCGACCCGGAGCCCTCGGCGGCTCCCGAGGCGGACGAGCAGCCCGAGATACCCGAGTCGCGGCGCCGCCGGCGCCGGGGTCCGAAGATGCACGCCAGCCGGGAGATCTCGGTGCGCCCCATGGAGCTCATCGATGTCGCGCGCAAACACCTCGAGGCGGCCGGCAAGCTGGGCAAGATGCTGCTGCTCGAGGGCGAGCCGCACACTCCCTTGCGCGGGCCGCTCGGACCCCACAAGCTGGCCGCGGTCTCGCGGCCCATCCCGCTCGAGGACGTGAAGGCCGCCCGGCGCCGCATCGGGGGCACGGTGAACGACATCCTGGTCACGGCTCTCACGGGTGGACTCAAGCGCTACCTGGCCCGACGGGGATTCGCGCCCGAGCAGGACGTGTCGGTGCGCGCCGTCATGCCGGTCAACCTGCGCCGCTCCAGCGACGCGCACCTGGGCAACAAGTTCGGCATGGTCTTCCTCTCGCTTCCGGTCGGCCTGCAGACGCCGGCCGAGCAACTGGCCGAGGTTCGCAAGCGGATGGACGCTTTGAAGAGCGGTCCCCAGGCCGTGGTCGTCTTCGGGTTGCTGAGCGCGGTCGGCAGCATTCCCGCCGAGCTCCAGACGCGCGTCGTCGAGTTCTTTGGCTCCAAGTCGACCCTGGTGGTGACCAACGTGCCCGGCCCGGACAAGACCCTCTATCTGGCCGGCCAGGCCATCACCGGCCTGATGTTCTGGGTGCCCCAGTCGGGTCGCCTGGGCCTGGGGGTCAGCATCCTCAGTTACGGCGGCGAGGTCCGCGTGGGCATCGCCTGCGACCAGGGCGTCGTCAGCGATCCCGACCAGCTGGTGGACGACTTTCACGCGGCCTACGAGCAGCTGACCGGTGATCATGCGTCACTGACCGAGGTGGCGAACCCGGGTTAACCTGAGGTATCCTGAATCTCAGGAGGACCAATCGATGGATTACCAGGTATTGAACGAGAGGCTCGAGGACCTCGCCCAGGTGCAATCAACCGAGTTCAAACTGGTGATGGGGGCCCTGGGTCAACAACGCAATGTCTCCGCAGGGCTGGCCGTCGCCGTTGGCACGGTCCAACTCGCCGTCGGCGAGCTCAGGACCGGTCTGGGAAACCTCACCGGGCACGTGGCCGAGGTCAAGACCGGGTTGCAGTCGGTCACCGGGCACGTGGCCGAGGTCAAGACCGGGTTGGAGTCGGTCACCGCGCAGGTTGGGAATCTCGAGCCAGGCCTCGGCGGACTCCGTGACCAGATGGACGTGGCCTACTCGGGTCTGGACGCCATGAGGACTCGCCTGGACGAGAGCTACGCGATCTGGGAGCGAATCGAGACCGGGTTGACCAGCTATTTCGGGGTCTTGAATCAGACGGTCCAGACCATCCGCGACGCGGTCACGCCCCCCGATGGACCCGACTCGCGCGACGAGATTCGCGAGATCAAAGAGCGCCTGGACCGCCTGGAAGGAAAGCCACCCGCGGCGTAAAGGTGGCTGCTCGGTATCCGGACAGGGTGCCGAGCAGCGTCAGCAGAGCGGGAGCCTGAAGCCAGAGGAGAGGCCCGACCTGGTGCTCGGCATCCACCAGGACGATCGCGGGGAGTGCCCCGATCACCGTGGCACCAAACACCACCAGATGGGCTGCCGCCGCTCGCGGTCCGAGCCAGCGACCGGTCAGCCGGACCGCGACGTGGGAACAGAAAAACGCTATCGCCAGACCGACAACCACGGTCCAACCAGCTGGGAGCTCAGGGCCAGGGGGGAGTTCGTGCGGACCGAACCGGAAGCCGAACGGGCGCAAAAACACGAGCAAGTAAACGGCGGCCACAGCCAGCGCGTAGGCGGTCCCGAATCCCAGGCTTCCTCCGAGCAGCTTCCGGCCCATGCAAACCCTGATTCGAGGCCAATCTTTTCAGGCTTTTTTCAGGGCCCCGGTTTACTACGTGTCCCATGAACGTCTTCTCGGCCCAGGTGCCTTCATGCCATCGCTGTAACTACAACAACTATCCGGGATATTACCCGCCTTATCCGCCGCCCTGCCCGCCGCCGCCGCAGGACCACTCGTTTTTGTCCCGTGCGGGAGGTGCGCTCTGGGGCGGCGCCGTCGGATTCGAGGCGGGCGCCACCGCGGGCGGGATGGTCCTGGGCCCTCCCGGTCAACTGGTCGGCGGCCTGACCGGAGCCGTCATCGGGGCCTGTAAAGGGGCCGAGGAAGGCTTTCCGACCACCTTCCTGACCACCGTGGGAGCCGGGCTCGGCGCCCAGGTCGGATTGAGCTGCGCGGGGCTTCTCGGAGGCGTCGCCGGCCTTCTGGTCGGCGGCTACATCGGCTACAAGCTGGCGAACTAAAATGCGGCGCGATCGCGCGCTGTGGGTTGCCTACCTGACTCTGGCCGTGTCCGCGTTCGTGATGAGCAGCCTGAGCGCCAGCCTGCCCTTCGTTCGCAGCGACCTCTTCTTGACGCTGAGCCTGGCGGGCCACCACTCCACCGCCGTGGCGCTGGGCATCCTGACGGCCGGCTTTCTGGGCGACCGGCTCTTGCGCCACCAGGGACCGGTCAACGCGATGAAACTGGCCAGCCTGGGCGCAGGTCTGGGCGCGCTCGGCCTGGTGCTGGCCCAAAATCCCGGCACCAGCCTGCCCGCCTGCTACTGGATGGCCAGCTTCGGCTCGATGGGTGGCATCGTCGTGCTGAGCGGCCTCTCGAGTCATCCGCACCGCGCGAGAGCGCTGGCCGAAGCGACCGTGCTGGCAAGCCTCGCGGCCGCCATGGCGCCCGTCTGGTTGGCGCGCGGCCCCGGTTGGCGGGTGAGCCTCTGCCTGGGAGTCCTGGCTCTCGTGGTCGGCGTGCGCGTGCTGCCCGGCCAGCCTGCGCCCCGGGCCGAAACAGCTCCGCGCACAGGTAAACTTCCGCCCCGGTTCTGGCTCTGCTGGGCCGCGCTGGTCTGCGGGATCGCGGTGGAGCAGTGCACGGTGCTCTGGGGGTCCACGTTCATGCAAGAGAAGCTGGCGCTTGCGAGGGCGGACGCGGTCAGCCTCATCAGCCTGTTCCTGTTGTCGATGCTGACCGGAAGGCTGGTGGGAAGCCGGATTGCCCAGCACCGGCCCGAGAAGTTCATTCTGCGCGGCTCCGTCGCTCTGGCCGGAGCCGGTTTCACCCTCTACTGGCTGGCCCCCGGAACGCCCGGAACGCTTGCTGGCCTCGTTCTGACGGGACTGGGCGTGGCCAATTTCTACCCCATGACCGTGGCGCTGGCGATGCGCACCGCTCCCCACCTGCCCGGCGCGGTGAGCGCGCGCGCCAGCCTGGCGGCCGGCACGGCCTTCCTGGTCGGACCGAGCCTGCTGGCCGCGTTGGGCAGCCGGATCGGTCTCGCCAACGCCCACGCACAGATTCCGCTGCTCCTGATCGGACTCCTGATCAGCCTGGAATGCGCCACCCGGGCGACAGGTGTCCCGGGCCTGTCCGTCGCACACTCCGGCCATGGAGAAAAGCATCCCCGCCTGGGCCCAGGCTGACATCGCGAATTTCCGCAAGAATCATACGCTCGGCTCCCAAGCGCGCCGCACCCAATTGACCGAAACCGACGCCGTGCAGGCCATCAGCAGCCTGGCCGCGCAGATCGACCAGATCGGTCAACTCAAGGACACTGACCAGGATAACTGCAAGGGCGAGCCCGGCGTCTTTCAGCCCAAGGTCGACCCCGCTCAGTTCCCGATGGGCCCCCCCATTCCGGCGCCCCGCCTGAAGTTCGAGGGCGACTCCAGCAACGGTTGGACCGTCACCGACATGACCCAGGGGCCGCTCCAGAGCCTGTCCGTCATCGTCTACACCGAAGACACCATCGACAGCTACGTCGTGCTCAAGACGCCGCTCGGCTCGGGCTCGCAGCTGCTGCGCCTCAATCGGAAGGCGCTCGACACCAGCTACAACGAGATCTCCGGCGGCATCTGGGACATGCTCGGCAACCTGGTGCAGAAGTGGGCCAACCAGAAGGCCCCGGGTCAGGCCTGACTTGTTGAATCGCCCTCAGGTCGTGCCCCTGGCTCTGCTCTACCTGGGGCTGAGCGCCTGGACCATCCTCATGGCGATACTGGACCGGAGCGTCCCCCCGCAACTGGCGACGCTCATGCGAGTCGTCGTCTGGGCCGGCGCGATCGACGGCCTGTACTGGCTGGCGGTCAGCCCCTGGGGCGCCGAGCCCCCACAGCCCGAGTCGGGCGAGAAGACCACGCTGAGCCGCATTCTGAACCCCTTCGCGCTGCGAGCGGAGGCCATCGCCCGCTGCGACGGGCGCACCTGGGGCCTCCTGGCGCTGCGCCTCCTGATGGTCTGCGGGATCGCGCTGGTGGCCACCCGGTTCCTCATTCTGGCGGTCTTTCTCGTGCTCGTCATCCTGGCTCTCTTGCAACTCCTGGAGAACTACTACATCGCGGTGGGCATCCTCTGGGCGCTGATTTTCGCCTTCTTCACCCACCTCATCTTCGTGCCCCTGGCCAGCCTCACGGTGATTGTCGTGCCCATCCTGTGGGTGATTCTGCGCCCCGACGCCAAAGGCACCAGCCACGCGGTGGGAGCGATGAGCTGCGCGCTGCTCGGCCTGCTCTGGGAATACCAGACATTCGAGCACCCGCCCACCCTCCTGGCTTACCTCACGCACATCATCCAGACCGCCAGCAACCTGCAGGCCATGGTTCCCGGTTTGTTCCTGGGCTCGGCGGCCAGCGCGGTCTTCGCCAAGCTGGACCCGGGTTAACAATTCGGTAGCTTTCACGCGGCTCGAGTGGTTTATTCTCGGGCCACCATGAAGCCTAGACCGTGGATCTTCGGGATCACCAATCTGCCCTTCGGGGTGGCCGGCACCTACGCCGGCGTGACCATGCCCTTTTTGCTGACCAGGGCCGGGTTGGACGTGCCCACGGTGGCGGGCATCGGCGCGCTGGCGATGCTCCCCGCCGCCTACCAGCTGTTCTGGGCCCCCATCCTCGACCTGCGCTTCCGGCGCCGCGCCTGGCTGGTGCTGGTCTCGACCATCGGAGCCCTGTGCCTGGGCGGCTCGATGTTGCTCCGGCTCCCCGAGCAGCTCACCGCCTACAAGCTCCTGATGCTCCTGGGACAGGCCTGCTGTGGCCTGGTCGCCTCCTGTAACGGGGCGCTGGTCTCCACCACCCTTCCGGCCGAGATGCGCGGGCGCGCCGCCGGCTACGTGAACGCCGCCAATCTGGGGGCGGCGGTGCTGGGTGGCGGCCTGGTCATGACCGTAGCCCACGTTTCGATGCCCCTGGCCGCCCTCACCCTGGCCCTCCTGATCTTCCTTCCCAGTCTGGCGGCTCTCACCATTCCCGAGTCGGCCCCGGCCCGCGAGGCGCTCTTGCCCCATTGCGGTCGCATGGCCGGCACCATCTGGAGCGCCGTCAAGTCGCGGCGCGGCTGGACCGGCCTGCTCTTCTGCCTCTCCCCGGTCGGCACGGTCGCGCTGATGAACCTGTTCTCGGCCATGGGCGATTCTTATCGGGCCTCCAGCGGTATGGTGGCCGTCGTCAACGGCTACGCCGGTGGCTTTGTCACGGCCGGCGGCGCCCTGGCGGCCGGCTATCTGATCGACCGCATGGATCGGCGCAAAGCCTACCTGCTGGCCGGAATCCTGACCGCCGTGTGCGCAGGAGCCATGGCCCTGGCCCCTCTCACGCCCACGGCCTACGTCGTGGGGGCGCTGAGCTACCTGCTCATCGCCGGGCTGGCCTATACCGCCTTTTCGACCGTGGTTTACGAGATCGTGGGCGATGCCGGTCCGACCGCGGCCACGCTTTACTCCGTCTTCCCCGCCGCCGGCAATCAGGCCATCGCCTACGTGATGATGCTCGATGGCCTGGCCTTCGGCAAGTGGGGCATCCGGGGATTGCTCTGGACCGACGCCGGGCTCAACCTGGCCGGCGTGGCCGTGCTCTTGTTGCTCCTGCGGGTGGTCTTCCGCGAGCGCCCGGCCGCCGAGACCCGGCCGGAAACGCCGGAGCTCATTCCCCTGGCGGCTTGAGAAACGCTTCCGAGACGTGCCGGTAGAGCTCGTCCGGCGTGAAGGGCTTGGCCACCAGCTCGAACTCCAGGTCGGCCGGGCTGTCGGTATAACCGGACATCAGCACCACGCGTAGTTTTGGATTCGCGGCACGCAGACGCCGGGCCAGCTCGAACCCGTCCATCCCGGTCAGGGACACGTCGCTGATCAGGAGATCGAAATCGGCCCCCTTCTCCAGCGCCTTCTCGGCGCTGATCGCCTGCTCGACCTGGAAGCCTTTCTGAGCCAGCAGCAGGCTGAACAGGTTGAGCAGGTCCGGCTGGTCCTCCACCAGCAAAATGCGGGTTTGCGCGGGCTGCAGGGCTGGCGCCGGCAAAGCTCGCGTGGGCAGCGTGATGCGCACGGTGGTTCCCGCCCCGAGAACGCTGTCCACCGCGAGGACGCCCCCGCTCTGGCAAACGATGCCGTAGACCGTGGCCAGACCGAGACCGCGGCCGCCTCGAGTCGAGAAGAAGGGCTCGAACAGATGCTCCTTGACTTCCGGCGTCATTCCTTCCCCGGTGTCGACCAGCTCCAGCAGGGCTGCCCCTTCCTGTCGCCGGGTTCGAAGCGTGAGCCGGCCGCCCGCGGGCATCGCCTGCACCGCGTTTTCGGCCAGCGCCTTGACGGTGATCTCCAGCAGGGTCGCATCCAGCTCCACCTCGAGAGGCTCACCCGAGAGCTCCAGCACCAGCTCGACGTTCGCCGCCGTCCGGTTCAGACCGGGCTCGAGGGCCTGCAACTCGCGATTGAGATCCACCCAGATCGGCTCGAGCTGCTGCCCACGGCTGAAGGAAACCAGCTGCTGGGTGAGCGCCGCCGCGCGCCGCGCCGCGCCCAGCGCCTCCTCCAGGCCCGAGCTGGAGCGCTCCAACAACTCCCGCTCGCAGTTACCGATGATGCTGGCCAGCAGATTGTTGAAATCGTGCGCCACCCCGCCGGCCAGGCGTCCCACCGCCTCGAGCTTGTGAGCCTGGGCCAGCTCGCGCTGAGCCGCTGCCAGGGCCTCAGCGGACCTCTTGAGCTCGGTGATGTCCTGGCTGACGGCGACGAACTGCTCCACGGTGCCGTCCTCGTTGAGCACAGGGGCGATCGAAACCCATTCCCAGGCCTTCTGCCCGTCCTTACGGGTGATGTGCACCTCGCCCGACCACGTCTGGCCGGAGGCGAGCGTGGTGCGGACTCTCTCGGCCAGCTCGGGCTCCATTTGCATGAGCACGGCGGGCCGCTGGCCGCGGCACTCCTCCGGGCCGTACCCGCTCAGCGCGTGGAAATGCGGGTTGCAGTACTGGATCGTGCCGGCCTGATCGGTCACCATGAAGGGCAGCGTGGTCTGATTGACCGCGTAGGAGAGGAGCCGGGCCTCCTTCTCGGCGCGCCGCAGCTCGGTCAGATTGACCGAGGAGCCCAGGATTCCGACGATTTTCCCCTCGTCGTCACGCCGGGCTTCGAGCGTGCACGAGTAATACTGATCGCGAGCCTCGTACTCGACCTGGCGAGACTCACCGGTGGCCAGTACCTCGCGCATCGCCTTCTCGAGCGCCAGCGCCCGGGGACCGTCGAGCTGCGTGGGGCTCTTTCCGAGCACGTCGCTCTCGACATACGGCCCGCAGGTGTGCTGCACGAAGTTGTAACAGAGCTGGTCGTCGAGCTCGTAGACGGTGACGGGAGAGTTTTGCAGGGCTACGCGAAAGCGGTCATCGCGACGTTTGAGGTCGACCAGAGTCTGGCGGGTACGAGTGACGTCTTGCAACACGCCCACCATCCGGGGCGGCGCCGATTCCATCCAGTATTTGAAGTATTTGCCCCCTACCCGGAGGACGCCCTGGTCGGGCTTGCCGGCCCGTAGAGCCCGCTCGAAGGCGTCGCGATCGTCTTTGTGCACGCCCCCGAGCATGTTGGGGCCCAGCTCGTGGGTATCCAACCACTCCAGGCCGGTCTCCTCGGACCAGCTCCAGAGACCGAGGTGGGCGATCTGCATGGCCAGGTTGAGGTGGTGGTGACTCTCGGCCAGTTGCTCGCGGCACTCGAGGTCGTCCAGCCAGCGGCCCAGCTCGCGCCCCAGGCTTTCCAGCAGTCGGGTCAGGTCACCATCGACCACCTGGGCCTCGCCTGCATGCAGGACCAGGACTCCCCACCGCTGGCCCAGGCGGCGCACGGGGGTGGCCGCCGTGGAGCGCACCTTAGAGCGGCGCAGATCCTCGCGGCGGACGGAGCTGATCGGGCCCTTCAGCAGATCGTGCACGACCACCGTGCGGTCCTCGCGCACAGCCTGGCCGCTCGTGCGGCGGCCCCGGGGCGAGTCATCCCAGCGC
This sequence comes from Vulcanimicrobiota bacterium, assembly GCA_039809865.1. Taxonomy (GTDB): domain Bacteria; phylum Vulcanimicrobiota; class Xenobia; order Xenobiales; family QWHO01; genus QWHO01. The sequence goes on along the minus strand of JBDHVW010000010.1, from coordinate 66,701 downwards.
AGGTCCTCGCGCATCGAGCGCGGATAGTCGCGCGACCAGGCCAGCACGCGCAGCGTGCCATCCGGTTCGGCCTTGCCGATCCAGGCGTGCTTGATCAGCTGGCAGGCTCCCAGCACCTCGACCATGCTCTGGAGGGCCGAGGGAGCATCGCTGGCGCGTCCCATCGCCTCGCGAGCGCGCCAGAGCGTAGAGAACATCTGCCGAGCGCGCCGGGCGCGTCGACGAAGCTCCTGGCCCGTCAGTACGAAGACGACCAGGAGGAGGCCTGCGACGGTATATCCCCCCATCCTAGCTGGTCTGGTTGAACACCAGCCAGTAGAGTCCTACCGTGCGAACCAGCTTGCGCAAACTCTCAAAGGACATGGGCTTTTGCAAGAAAGCATTGGCGCCAGCCTTATAGGCGCGAGTAAGATCGTCCGGGGTGGTGACCCAACTGTGCATGATCATCGGGATCCGACGAAGAGATTGTTGACCCCTCACCCAGTCGAGCAGCTCGAATCCATGCAGCCCGGGCAGCTTGAGGTCGCAAAGTACCACGCGGGGAAGCGGTCGCGAGCTGTCCTGGAGCCGCTCCTGGGCCTGCAGCCCGTCGCCAGCCACCTCCAGATGGCCTTCCCAGCCCTCCTTCAGGAAGGCTTGCTTCATCAGGAAAGGATAATTGGTGTCGTCATCCACGAGCAGCAAGCTGCCCTGCGGCGTCACGCGCTCACCTCGGCCTCGCCCCGCAAGTGGGTCAGCACTTCTTTGACATAGTCCGGAATGCGGTCGCGGCACAGGCGAGAGATGTCCAGCATCTCCAGGATGAACTTGAGCACCTGACGGGGATTCTCGAAGATGCCCTTGTCGACCCCCAGGTAGACCACCTGGCCCAGAGGACGCTGCACCTCTGCTCCCACGGTGAAGTCGGGATAGGCCAGCTTGTAGATCTCGACCAGGCGGCGGCAGAGCTCCTGATAATCCTCCAGCCCGAGCGCCCGGATGCGGTTGAGGCGGTCGCCCGGCAGCAGGCGGCTCAAGGCCCCCACGCCGGACGGGTCCTCGGTCATGGCAAACACGCAGTAGAGCGGCTGGTGGTCGGCAAAGCGAGGCGGGAAGCTGCGGTGGATGGCGTGGCCGCCGCGCTTGGCGGTCTCCAGGTCGAACTTGACGCGCTCCGAGCCCATGGCCGCGTTGGCGTAGTAGCCAAAGACCAGGTCGGCGAAGTCGCGCCCCGCCGAGCCCAGCAACGCGTAGAACTCGGCTTCGTCGAACAGCACGGTCAGGCCCGCGTAGCCCGCCTGGCGGGCCCAGACGGCCAACCCTCCGACCATGTAGGCGTAAAGGTGGGCCCAGGGACGATAATCCATCAGCGCGTAGAGGCGCAGTCCGCGCAGGCCGCTGGCGCGGCGCAGCTCGGGCTCGAGCTCGAGGTTCGACTCGCTGGGGTGACCCTCGATCCAGTCCATCAGGGCGTCCGACATCACGTCGTCCTTGAGCTCGCGGTAGTAGAGCAGGGTCGGCGCCAGATAGCGGTGGAAGCCGGGCTTCTCCGGGTTGAGCTCGGGCATCGCCTTCTTGGGGCCTTCCAGGAGCTTGTCGAAGAGAGGGCGGAGTCCCCGTCCCCAGGGCTGGTCCGGGTAGCGCAGGTGGTTGACCAGGGAGCGGTAGACGCGCTTGGGATGGGCCGGCGACACCTCGTCGTCGTCCAGCGTGAGGCGCGCGACCAGAAAGTTGGCCGCCAGGGCGCGCTGCTCGATGGACTCGAGCAGGTGAGTCTTGCCGGTGCCATAGTCGCCCAGGAAGACGCGCGCCGAGCCCTCTTTCTGGGCTTCGAGCAGGTCGCCGTCCACCAGCGCCAGCTCCAGCTCGCGCGCCACGGTATAGGACTCGATCCACTGCGAGGGGACGACGCCGACGCGCAGCGCTTCGAGCACCTTCATCGCCTGAGAGTCAGTCTGGGGGACGTCCCGCGGACGAACGGGCACCACCACGGGGCGCGCGGGGGCTTCCGGCTTGGCGACGGGCTTGGGCGGTTGAGGCACCTCGCGCGCGATGCGGCGCATCGGCTCCTGGGGCCCGAGCTCCTCGGGACGGATCTGATACGGCACCCCCGAGCCGAAGGAGACCATCAGATAGCGACCGCCGCGCATGTGGCGCACCACGGTGCCTTTACCGTAAAAGGGATGGGCGATCTCCTGCCCGATTGCGGGCAGCTCAGACATCGGAGAATTCGCCTCCTGCCGGCACGAACGTGCCACTGAGCATTTGCTCGGCAACCGGGTCGGTCAGCCACGACTCGCCGGCCGACTTCTGTTGATACAGAAACGCGATCCAGGTCTTGACGAACAGGCGGCGGTGGCCCACCTCGAAGCTGTAGTGGGCGCAGGCGCGGGCCAGGGTCTGCAGGTTGCCCTGCTGGATGGCCTCGGTGGCGACCCATCCCTCGGCCATCTGGAAGATTTCCAACAGGCGCGAGCCGATCGCCACCAGCAGCTCCTCGGGACCCATCCCGAGCTGCTCCAGGTCGATGACCGGAGCCTGCGGCGAGCGGAAGCTCATCGGGAGCGGGCTCTTGAGACGCTGATCCAGGGCCGGATACTCGGGCACGACCAGGCGCAAGAACTCGGGGGGAACGGCGTAGAGGAAGAGCACGCCGGGCAGCATGCTGGCGCCGCACAGGTCGATGACCTGGCGCAGGTTGTCGCCCAGCGCCTGGATACGGCGGGTGGAGAGCGATAGATTGCGGTCCACCTCGTCGAACATCAGCACCAACCCGGGGTAACCGTAGCCGACCATCAGCTGGCACAGGCTGCGGAGCGCTCCGAACGCGCTGGAGGAGTCGATGCACTCGAACAGGCCGAAGCGCTTCAGCTCGCTGCGGGGCACGGAATCGCCGCGCAGCCAGGCTTCCAGCAGCGCCTCGCCCTCGCGGTCTTCCTCCAGGACGGCCGTCATGAACTCGGCCATGGCGCGGCGCAGGCTGTGGGAGTCGGCCGGGATGCGCATGGCGTTGCGCTTGATCCAGTTCTTCACGCCCGACGCATCGAGCTTGCCCGTGAGGTCGTCGAGCAGGTCGCGCAGCACGTCGGGTAATCCGCGGCTGGGCTCGAGGTGGGGCTCGCGGGGCGGCGTGGTCAGGGCTGTCACGACCGCCCGATAGACCCGATAGGGATCCTCGTAGGGACACTCGCTGGGGGAGAGGTTGACCTGAGCGGTCAGGAAGCCGCGCTGCCAGGCCAGATCGCGCACGCAGTTGAGAAAGTGGGTCTTGCCCCCTCCGTAATAGCCCTGCACGAGCTTGAAGGCCGAGCCGCGCGCCCCCGTGAGCAGACGGTCGAGGTAATCGAGAGCCAGGATCTCGAGCAGGCTCTCGTTGCCGACATTGACGAATCGGATGCCGAGCTCGGGGGGCTGGCCGGCCTCGCCCATGCGGGCGATGATGTGCCGGGCAACCGGTTGGGTCAGGTCGTTCATGGTCATTGAAATGCCGCCGTCAGGTAGAATTGTCCCCGCCCCTGACCCTCTTCCAGCCACATCACCCGGTCTTTCTGCCGGGTGGTGCCGATGGTGGCCGTGCCCAGGGTGAGCCGTTTGCCCCCGTGGTTGAGGGCTCCGGCTCTCCGCAGGCGCGCCAGGTCGAAGGCCAGGCGCACACGGCCGTAGGGTTTGAAGTTTTCGCGGGTGGGATCCTTGCGGAAGTCCTCACCCTGCGAGAGGAGCGCGATCTCGGGCAGGAGATCGACCAGCTCGACGCGGTCGCCCGGCCCTTTGGCCAGACGCGTGTAAGCCTTATAGAGCCTCTCCAGATAGATTTCGGGCTCGAAGCCCTTCCCCTCCAGCGCGTACAGCATCTTCTCGCGCTCTTGCAGGATGGACTTGCCGTCCAGCGCGCATTCGGCCACCGTGGTGCGGGCGTAGTTGATGCGCGCCACGCCTTTGCCGAAGTCGGCTTCGATGGTGAACGGGTCGAGGAAGTAGGTGGGGGGCTCGGCCGTGAGGCTCATGAAGGTCGAGCCGGCGGCCTCGGCGGCTTCGCGCAACTGGCGTCCGAACTGCAGCGGCAAGGACTTTTCCTGCTCGCGGGCATAGGCTTCCACCCGGGTGAGGAGCGCCTTCAGCTCGCTCTGGAGCTCGGGCAGTCCGAGGTCGAGCTTGCTCAGTTTCTCCAGGCGTCCGCGCAGTTTGCGGGTCTCCTGGGGACGGAGCTCTTTGAGCGCTTTGCCAAGCTCCTTGAGGTTGCGCTGGATCTTCTCGACCCGCTCGCCAAATTCTTCGAGCTCCAGATTCGGGTCCAATGCGGTATTCAAGCTGTCATCCAATCCCAAGGAACTTCGTCGCGAGCCGCGAGCCCGACACAGGGGGCGGCTGCGAAACAAGTTTCTTCGCCGCTAGATAGGGGCTCGCGCCTCGCGACGAAGTTGATTACGGCGCAGACAGGCCAGTCCCTCCATGGGAACGAAGCCGAGGCCTATGAGTACGACCGTCGAAAAAATCCCCGCCGCCCGGTGGGACCTCACGTCTTTCTTCCCGACCTTCCAGGGTCCCGAGTACAAGAAATTCCTGGATGAATGCCGCCACGACGTCGCCGCGCTGCAAACGGAGGCCGCCGGGCTGGGGGCCATGACCGGCGCGAACGTCAACGCCTGGGCCGAGCTGCTGGCCCGGGTCGAGAACCTGAGCGCGCGTCTGGGCCATGTGGGCGCCTATCTCGACTGCCTTCAGGCCGAAGATACGCGCGTGGAGGCGGTAGGTCAGGAGCTCGGCGCCGTCAGCGTGTTGGGCTCGGAGCTGGAGAAGGTCCAGGTCCACATCGACGCGGCTCTCAAAGCGGTGGACGACGCCACCTTCGAAAAGCTCGTCAGCCACGAGAAGCTCGCCACCGCGCGCTACACGCTCGCGAGGATGCGCCACCAAGCCCGCTTCACGATGGACCCCGAGCTCGAGACGCTGGTGGCCGAGCTGGGCGTGGACGGCTTCACGGCCTGGGGACGGCTCTACACTCGCGTCGCGGGCGGGTTGGAGTTCGAGCTGCCCGGCCGCGGCATGGTGCCGATGTCGCTCAAGAACAGCCTGTTGGACGACCCCGATCCGATGGTGCGCAAGCACACGCTGGTCAACTCCAACAAGGCCTGGGAGAAGGTCGAGAACGTGGCCGTGGCCGCTCTGAATGCCATCTCCGGCCAGCGGCTGCTTCTCAACAAGCGGCGCGGGATCAAGCACTTCCTCGACGTGGCGCTGGAGGACGCAGGCTGCTCGCGCAAGACCCTGGATACGATGATGGACGTGCTCAAAGAGAAGCGCGACATCGGCCAGCGTTACCTGCGGGTGAAAGCAAAGCTTCTGGGGCGCGAGAAGATGGGCTACCAGGACATCTACGCTCCGCTGCCCGTCAAGGACGAGCGCAAGCTGACCTGGGACGAGGGTTGCCAGCAGGTGCTCAAGTCGTTCCAGGCGTTCTACCCGGACATGGCCGCCTACGCCCGGCACTCCTTCGACCACAAGTGGCACGACAGCGAGGCGCGCCCCGGCCGCAGCCCGGGCGGTTTCTGCACCGGCTCGGCGATCAACAACGAGACGCGCATTTTCCTGACGTTCCACCAGATGCTGGGGGATGTGCGCACGCTGGCGCACGAGCTGGGGCACGGCTTCCACGAGTGGGTGATGCGCGACCTGCGTCCCTGGCAGCGTCACTACCCGATGACGCTGGCCGAGACGGCCTCCACCTTCGCCGAGGCGGTCTTCAACGAAGACATGATCAAGGCGGCCTCGGGTGATGAGAAAGCCTACCTGCTGGACAAGAAGCTGAGCGATGCCTGCGCCTACGTGCTCAACATCCCCATGCGCTACTTCTTCGAGAAGCGTGTCTACGAGGAGCGCGCCGAAGGTGAGCTGACGGCGTCGCGCCTGAAAGAGCTGATCCTCGAGGAGGAGCGCGAGTGGTATGGTGACGCCCTGGCCTCGGACGAGCTGGACGAGATGTTCTGGGCCTCCAAGCTGCACTTCTACATCACCGAGCTGAGCTTCTACAACTTCCCCTACAGCTTCGGGGCGCTCTTTTCCGCCGCGGTGTTCGAGAAGGCCAAGGCCGAGGGGCCGTCCTTCCTACCGAAATACGAGGAGCTCTTGAGGCTGACCGGCAGCGACACCTGCGAGGGGGTGGCCAAACGCTCGCTGGGCGTCGATCTCGAGCAGCCCGAGTTCTGGCGCACGGCCATGGCGGGCGTGGAGCGCGACCTGGAGGAGTTCGAGAAGCTCGTTTAAGGTCGAGTTAGAGGCTGTTCGCTTTCAAGATGGACTTGATCTCGAACAGGCGCAGCTGGGGGAAGTTGCCCAGCAGCAGTGCGCAGAGTCCGGTGATGGTGGGCGTGGCGAAGCTGGTGCCCGTCTGGGTGGTGTAGCCGCCGCCGGGGGCGGCCGTTACGACCTCGTCGCCGTGGGCCGCGAACTCGATCACCTGCCCCTCGCGGTACTTGATCTTGAAGGGCGAGTCGAAGTCGTCGCGGTCCACGCTGATGCAGTTGGAGAACTCGGCCGGAAAACCGTCGTCGGTCAGCGGCATGTTGCGCCGTGAGGCCACCACGATCTGGTTGTGACGATAGGCCTTTTCGCAGCAGGACCAGAGCGGCTGGGAGAATTTGGCCGAAGCGGCCAGCGAGACGTTGATCAGGCGCGACTTGCGCTCGAGGGCCTTCTCCATGCCCAGCACCATGGCCGCCCCGGCTCCCACGGCCCCTCCGCCCAGCACCCGGATGTCGATGATGCTCGCATTGGGAGCGATCTGGGCGATGATGCTGGCCACCGCTGTTCCGTGGCCAAAGGCATCGTTGTTGGTGTTGTTGGCGATCTCGGTGATGACCGGCTTACCGCTCTCGATGCCCACCTGGAAGGCGGCCGCAATGCGTCCCTGCAGGTCGGGATGGGTGGCGTCCACCCCGCTGTCCAGCACGGCCACCTCGACCGGTTGGGGACCACGGTCCTTGAGCTGGGGCAGCGTCAGGTCGAGCGCGTCGCGCAGCGCGCTGGGGCTCACGGCAGCACACTCTCCAGCGACATCATGGCGTCCACTGCATCCAGCAGGTTGGCGATGGCCTCCAGCGAGTGGGGATTGCGGTCGATGATGCGGGTCAGGCGGTTGATGATGCGCTGCTCGACCAGCTCCTGCTCGTCGCCCTGGTTGCCGGCCACCAGCTGCAACCGGCGGCGCTGGTCGATGACCACGCCCGCGATGCTTGCGAAACGGGCGTAGCGCTCGGCATCTTTGGCGGTGAAGCGCCTTTCCGGGAGGAAGCTCACCCCGGTGATGGCCCCCACCACCTTCTCGCCCGCCAGCAGAGGGGCGGCCACCACTGCCGTCGGATCGAGTCCCGTCTGGTCGGGGTCGCGCTCCTTCGACTGCTTGATGTCCGAATATTTCGTGGAGCCCATCTGGACCTCGCGGCTCAGCACCGCCAGTCCGGTGATTCCAGTGCCCAGCGGCATGCGCTGGCCGCGTAACGCCTCCTCGGAGGTGGTGCTCCCTACCGTCATCGTCAGCACCAGCTCCTGGGCCTCCTCGTCGACCACGAACAGCGAGCCTTCCTCGGCCCCCACCAGCTCGGTGCCCAGCTCCAGGATGAGACGCAGCGCGCGTTCCTCCATCCCCGCGCCGGGGATGGCCAGGTGACGGGACAAGAGATCCAGAGTCGTGCTCATCGATGCTCCTCTTCTTCCGAGGCTTCCAGCAAGCTCTGGAAGAGATTGGGCCGCCGGGACAACTCCTCGGGAGTGCCCACGTCGGCGAATTTGCCATTCTCGAGACAGCAGACATGATCGGCCACCCGCGAGATGAACTCCATGCTGTGGTCGACCAGCAGCACAGTGCACTCGGCGCAGGCTCCTTTCAACACCTGGGCGAGGTCGGCCCTGCCGATGGCGTCGATGCCGGTGGTCGGTTCGTCCAGCATCAGGATGGCGGGCTGCAAGAGCAGGGCTCGGGTCACCGCCAGCAGGCGGCGTTGTCCGCCCGACAGGCCCTCGGCCACGTTGCGCGGCAGCACGTAGTCGAGCGGGTGGTCGCTGTTCGCGGCCCGCTGGAGAACCTCCCACAGGCCGGTCTTGCGGCAGACGGCCTCGATCTCGGCGTCGGTAGCCGAGGCTTTCATCAGCTTGAAGTTGGCCCGGATGGTGTCGTTGAGGAACAGCGGGAACTGCGACACCTTGGCCACGTTCTGGCGTAAGCTGGAGCGGCGCACCTCGCGGATGGGGGTCTCGCCCAGCTTGAGCCCCCCCTGGTCGGGCGTGCGAATGCGGCTCACCAGGTTGAGGATGCTGGATTTGCCCGAGCCCGCGCGCCCCACGATGGCGCTGACCTGACCGGCCGGGAAAGTATGCGTGATCCCGTCCAGGATGCGGGCGCCCCCTCTGGCGTAGCTGAAAACGACGTCCTCGAGCGCGACCTCCTTGGCGCCCTGCGTGAGGTCGCGCGAACCCGACTGGTCGGCGTCCTGGGGGGTCTTCTCGAGCACCTCGACGACCTGCTCCACCTGGGGCCAGGCCGAGTTCAGGCCGTTGAAAAACTGGATGATCTGCTGGATCGGGCTGACCGCCATGGGCACGAAGTAGAAGATGCCCAGGATGGCCCCCGCCGCACCGGGATTGCCCGACTGCAGCGCCACGAACACCCCGTAGAGCAGGAAAATGGTCTGCAGGGCCACGGGAGTGATCTGCTGGAACTGAGAGGCCATCTCGTTGCGCACCGTGGCGGCCACCTTGGCCTTGCGAAATCCGCTCAGCTTGGAAGCGAAGGCCTGGGCTCGCTGCTCTTCGGCGCCCATCATCTGGACCTCGAGCGGGAGACTGGCCGAATTGGTGAATTCGTTGACCAGCACCAGCTCCGACTCGCGCAGGGCGGTGAAGGCGGCGCGCACGTTCTGAGCCAGGCGGTAGCCACCGATCGGCAACAGCACCAGCACCAGCAGCAGGCTGAGCTGGATCCAGGCAGGCGTGTTGCCCACCGATTGCAGGTTGTTGAGCAGGAACACGACGGCGCTGATCAGGCCGATGCCCTGCACGACGGGGAAGCTGATCAGGCTCCTGAGGAAGAGCTGCGCGCCCGGCGCGAAGCGGGTGAGGATCAGGGTCGTCTCGCTGACATCGTGGCGTCCGTGGTAGTCGGCCCCCAGCCGCAGGAGGCGGTCGTGCAGCACCTGCTGGAGGCGGGTCAGCATCAAAGTATCGGTCCAGGCCGTCATCACGCGCTCGAGCATGCGGGCCAGCAGCAGCCCGATCGCGAGCGAGGCAAAGACGACCGCGGCCGTGCGGACGTCCTGGGGCAGGATGGCGGACAGGAAGCCCTGGCCGTTGGCGCGGGGGTTGCCGGTCAGTCCCGAGACGACCACGGCCAGCACCTGCACGTTGTACTGGGTGAGCAGGTCCAGGGTGATGGTGAGGAGCGTGTTGATCAGGAACCATCCCCGCGCCACCGAGACCGTGAACCACCCCCACCGGATCAGCTTGCGGTAGGGGATGTCGCCGGTCGGCTGGATGGCCACCGCCCGAGCCATCGGCAGGCCGGCGCGCGGTCCGGCCCCCGGCCCTCCGGGAGGTCCGGCCATCGGGGCAGCGGCCCGGGCCGGCCCGGCCATGGGCACGGCTGCCTGAATCGGTGCCCGGGCGGGCTGGGTTGTTTCTGGCTCGTTAGAAATTTTCGCGCATCCCCCTTGTCGCCGCTGGTGTTCGAACCAGCCCGACCGCGTCCTCCAGGAATGGTCCTGCGGTCCGCCCCGAGCCGGTCAATGAAAAAGGCGCGACATTGCTGCCGCGCCTCTCCCTACTGGACCTTCGCGAGCTCAGGCGTAGAAAGCTCCGCCGCAAACGCCGCAAGTATACCAGGCGTAGACACTGTCATACTGCACGATGCGAACCACGCTGGCGCAGTGCGGACACTGAACCAGGGCGGGGTGGGCCTGGGCCTCGACCTCAGCGTCGTTATTAGCCAGAGCCACGCCCATCTTGGCGCGGTCCATCTTGTCGGCGTCGCTCTTCTCGATCTTCTTACCGGTCTTCACGTCACTCATCTGTGTAGGGTTCCTTTCGGCGAACTCGCCCGCTTCCACGGGCTTACGGATGGGGACTGTCGAGAGCTCTCGGACTCTTATTCCTGGCTATCTTCCCCCACCGCGGGAGGCGGCATTCTAGAGCGATTTGCAGTGTTCCTTCCTGAGCAGGCCTCGATCTCAAGCCAGGAGCGCCCTGCCCGCCGGCTCAGTCGCTCGTCCCGCCCCAGGTGGAGACACGTGGCTACGACTGATCGATTTCTGCAGGCGACCTTCTCCGCGCGTCGGGCCTGGCTGTGGCACTCTCGCGGAACATGAGCTTCGGGCCTCAGGGTAGGACGTCGATCGCGCTGTAGCAGGTCACCGCCCGTTCGCGGTGGCGGCGGGCGCGGTCGGGGTGGGTGCCTTCGTAGAACCGGCTCAGAGCCTGGTGGGCATTGCCTTGCTCGAACAGGTTGCCGGCCGAGACCATCAGGTCGAGCGAGCCGAGATAGTGCTTGAGCGCCTTCTCGCGCTCGCCCGCCTGCTCGTGCAACTGGCCCTGGCAGCGCAGCACGACGCCCTCCCAGGCCTGGTTGGGGCCAGCCAGCTCGCGCTGCACGCGCCGGGCCAGCCGGGACGCGTGGGGACGCAAGCTCGCGTCCTGCTCGGCCAGCGCCACCAGAGCGCACAGCTCCAGCACGCGCGATTCACGCCACCAGAGCACGACCTGGTAGCGCCGGCAATGAGCCACGCATTCGCGGGCTCGCTCGAGCATGGTTTGCGGCTCGCCGTCCAACCAGTGGAACCAGGTCTGGGCCATCAGCCAGACCGCCCGGTTGATGGGCATGTCTCGCTCGACCTCGGGTAACTCGGCGATCAGCGCGCGCGATTCGTCCCTGCGCCGCTGCAGCGCACGCACCAGACTCAGGCTCAGCGTGTTGGCCGAGAAGTCCGGAAGGCTGCCTGTTTGCCGCGCATAGCCGCGGCCAAGCTCGGCGTGGCGACCCGCGTTGCGAAGGTCTCCCAGATAGCGATAGTTGAGATAAACGATCAGATGGGCCTGGGTGAGGCCGTTCCGATCGCCCAGGTGATGGCACAGCTCCAGGCCTTCGCGGGCCAGCCGCAGGCCGTTCTGGGCGTCGTTGCAGGTCAGCAGCACGAAACCCGCTTCGCGCAGAAAGGCCGCTTTGGTCAGGCTGTCCGGGTCCTCGCGATACAAGCTGGCGGTCAGCAGCAACCGGCGACGCACCGCGGGCATGGCCCAGTTGGGGAAGAGCATCCCCGAGACATAGGCGCGCAGAAGACTGGCCTGGTAGCGTGCCAACGATTCCGAAGGGCGGCGCTGCAGCAGGGTAATGGCCAGGGAATCGACCATCCATCCCCGGGGGCGCAGGAAGAAGAGCACCCGGACCATGCGGTCGAGGAGCTTCGAGAGCTCCCCGCCAGGGTCGGGCCTGTGTGTGACGGCGCGCACCCAGCTCATGGAGGGTAGCGCCACGCCCGCCTCGGTCAGGGCCTCGAGCAACACGCGATGGGCCTCGCTGAGAGGGCCCTGGCGCTGGTAACAGGTGGCCAGCTTGCGCTGGAGACGCAGGCGGGTCTCACCGCGGGGCGTTTCGTTCACCAGGCGCTCGAGCAAGCGTCGGGCCTCATCGGTCTGGCCGGCTCCGTCCAGTGCGTCGGCGCGGCGCTCGGCCAGCGGGGACACCTCGGGCAGCTCGGCGCACAGGTCGAGCAGCTCCAGAGCGTCCCGATAGGCGTAGACGGCCAGGGCCGCGTCGGCGGCGCGCAAGAGCTGCTCGGCGGCCTCCCGGGTCTGACCAGCCTGGCGATAGTGGTGGGCGAGGCGCGCGGGATCGAGGCCGGAGGCCAGCGCCCGGGCCGCGCGGGCGTGCAGCTCGGGTCGCTGGCGCTCGCGCAGCAGCTCGTACAGGGGTCGTACCGTGAAGCGAAAGGCGTTCTCTTGCTCCACCAGCACGCGCCTCTCGACCAGCCGGGCCAGGCTGCCCATGAGCTCCTCGGGAGCCAGCTCGAGGGTGGCGCGCAGCTGGTCGAACGGGAAGCTCGCACCCAGCACGGCGGCCTGCACGGCCACTTCGAGGTCACCCGGCTCGAGCCGCTCCAAACGGCGCTCCAGCGCCTGGCGCACCTTGCTGGCGTAGGAGCCGGTCAGGTTTGTGTCGGCGAGCCTCCAGCCTTCCTCTTCCCGGCGCAAGAGGCCGAAGGTCAGCAGCGTCCGCAAGGTCTCCACCAGGAACATGGGGTTGCCTTCGCTCAAGGCGTAGAGCTCGTCGGCCGAGCCGGGGGCCAGCTCGGCATAGCCCAGCATCGAGCTGGCCAGAGTGGCCGTCTGCAAGCGGTCCAGCGGCTCGAGCGAGACGGTGGCAGCCAGCGTGTCCTCGCGGCAGCTGCCCAGCAAGAGCAGCCAGGAGCTTTCGGCGGCGTAACTCAGGAATTCGAGGCTGGCGGCGTCCGCCTCGTGCAGGTCGTCGAGCACCAGCACCAACCCGGACGCCCCGCGCAGGCTGAGCAGCAGTTGCAGCATACCCTGGAACAGGGCGAATTTCTGGGCGGGGTCGCCCTGAGTCGGGCTCGGCCCCAACTCGGGCAAGATGGCCGAGAGCGGCCCTCGGAATGCCTCCAGCTCGGGCGACAGGACGGCTCGACGCAGCAGGCCCAGCCAGAGTCCGTAGGCGCCCTCGCCCGGACGCGCCTGCAGCACCGGCCGGGTGGGGGTGCGCAGAATGGCCGCAGCCTCCTCCAGGAGCCGGGTCTTGCCCATCCCGGTCGGCCCGGTGACCATTACCAGGCCGCTCGCACGACGGGCGAGCTGCTCGAGCTCGCGCTCGCGACCCACGAAGCGTGGCGTCAGCGCGGCCGGACTGCTCTCCGGCCCGACGTCGAGCACCGAGCCGAAGGCCGCGGCCCAGGCGTGCATCAGCTCGCCCGCGCTCTGGAAGCGGTCGGAGGGCTGCTTGGCCAACAGGCGCAGCACCAGGGCCCGCAACGGTCCCTCGGGCAGGGGCGGGGGCTCCTCGTTGAGGATGGCGCACAGCACCGCCATCATGTCGGTCTGGTCGAAGGGCAGCCTGGCGGCCAGCACTTCGTAAAGCATGACTCCCACGGCGTAGAGGTCCACGCGCGCGTCCAACTCGGCTCCGCGCACCTGCTCGGGCGCCATATAGTGCACCGTGCCCAGCAGGGTGCCGGGCTCGGTCACCTCCCAGCTCACCTCGCGGGGACGGGCCAGGCCGAAGTCGAGCAGCCGCGGGCTGCCGTCGGCTTCCACGAGCACGTTCTCGGGTTTGAGATCGCGGTGCAGCACGCCGTGGAGGTGGATATGACGGATCGCCTCCAGCAGGCGCGCGATGACCGATTGCAACGCGGAGGGCTCGGCCCGCAGGTATTCGCGCAGGTTGCGTCCCTGCACGAGCTCCATGGTAAAGTAGGGCTGCCCCTCGAACACGCCCTGCGCGTAGACCTGAACCAGCCCCGGGTGGCTCAGTGAGGAAGCCACCTCGAACTCTCGTTGGAAGCGCAGTTGATCGTGCAGTCCCGTGGCCGTGGCGGCGCGGAAGATCTTCAGCGCAACCTCGCGCCCGTCGGGCCGACGGGCCCGGTAGACCGTGCCCATACCCCCCTCACCCAGCGTCTCGAGAATCTCGTGCCCGTCGATGCTCACCGGGGCGGGATTCGCCGGAGGGGGGAAAAATGCCCGCGCTTTTCCCGTGGTCACCTCGGGCCCTCTGGCCTATACTGGAGCTATGTTCGATCGAGTGAACCGCGCATGGGGGATGGCCGGTAGCAGCTTCGCCGTTCTCCAGAAGGACCCCGAGCTTTTGCTCTTTCCGCTGCTCTCCCTCGTGATGAGCCTGGCGGCTTTCGCGGGCTGGGTCTACGCCCTGATCGTCTTCGACAAGCATCTTCCCGACAACGACCTGACCTTGTATGGCGAGTTGTTCGTCTTCTACCTGGCGGTCTCGCTCATCGCCACGTTCTGGGACGTGGCCATGCTGACGAGTGCCCGTCAGCGTCTCGAGGGCGGCGATCCGAACTTTGGCGGCGGAGTGGCCATGGCTCTGCGCCACCTGCCCGCCGTGGTGGCCTGGGCCTTGCTCCACTCCACGGTCGGCGTGCTCCTGGCGTTTCTCGAGCGGCGCCTCAAAGAATCCAAGTTCGCCGCCTTCCTCGGCGACCTGGCCGAGGATGCCATGGAGGTCGCCACCTTTTTCGCCGTTCCGGTGATGATCTTCGAGGGCCAGGGGCCCTTCGAGGCGCTTTCGCGCTCCACGCAGATCATCCGCAAGACCTGGGGCGAGAGCCTGACCGGCTACTTCGGGCTGGGAGCCCTGCGCGAGCTCCTGATGCTGCCGGCCGTCCTGATCTTGGTGGCCGTGTTCGCCATCAACCAGGGCGTGCTGAATCGCAACGTCTGGATCGCCCTGGGGTTGGCCATCCTCTACCTGATTGCCGTTGGCATCTACCTGTCCGCCCTCGAGAACGTCTACCGCGCGGCCATCTACCTCTACGCGGCGGAAGGCAAAGCGGTCTCCGGGTTCGAGCTCGGCGGAACGGGCTTCTCGCCCACCTTCCAGCCCAGCAAGAAACACCTGCTGCAGGTTCCCGCGGGCGAGTTCGCGCCTCCGCCGGTCACCAGCATCGCCTGCGCCCGTTGCTTCGAGCCGATGGCGGCTCAGCACGTGGACGGAGTCACCGTGGACACCTGCAGCCGCTGTGGCGGCATGTGGCTCGACCGCGACGAGCCGGCCAAACTGGCGGCGGCGCGGGCCCTGCCGGTGCAGCCCGTGCCCCGCGAGGACGTTCAGTTCCGCCGCGAGGGACAGCGCGAGTGCCCGCGCTGCAACGAGCTCCTGAAAGTGCATACGGTCGACGGGGTGCGCGTGGATGCGTGCCCGACCTGCCGCGGGATGTTCCTCGACCCGGGCGAGCTGAAGGCCCTGAGCGCCAGCTAGCTCTCGACGGGCTGGAGCAGCTCCTCGGAAATCGCGACCAGGGCGTGGTCGTGATGCACCGCCACCAGGGCGAGCTCGGCCGCTTCGCCGAGCTCGTCCTCCTCGCGCGGGCTGGCCGGCACCCGGCTCACGTAGCCTTCGTTGCCCGGTCGGACGGGCCGCAGGGTCCGATAGGTCAGAAAGACCAGAATGACCAGCATTTCCGGTCCGGGGAGCGGCAGCGAGCCCGTTCCCAGGAGCAGGCCCCAGCCCAGGCAGAGCCAATCCCGGAGGCTGAAGCGAGAGCGCCTTCCCAGGATTCGAGGGAGCAATCCCAGGCAGATGAAGCTGATCAGGTAGAAGACGGCCACGGATAGTTTCAGCCTAGCATCGGGAGGGGCCGGACAGCCGGGGCGGCGCTTGTTTTCGGCTCGACTCCGGGCGCGCTCGTCCGGTTTGCAGAACCGACGATCTGCACAGCGAATCTCTTGATGCCCACCGCCTGTAACGTCGTTATAGAGGTGAAGACGGCGATTCGCAGAATTTCCCCACCTCGGGGAGGCGACGCGTGAACAAGTCCACCATGGCAGCTGCGGCGCTCCTCTGCTCCGCCCTCTCTCTCACGCGGCCCGCGCTCTCCGAACCCCAGGGAGGTCAGGTCCGCGCCGGCCAGGCGACGATTCAGCAGACTCTGGGCACGACCACGGTCGAGCAGCACACCGGGCGGGCCATCATCGACTGGCAGCGGTTCAACGTCGGCTCCGGCGAGATGGTGAAGTTCGTACAACCCTCCGAGATGGCGGTCATCCTCAATCGCGTCACAGGCCGCGACCCGTCGCTCATTCTGGGCAAGCTGCAGGCCAACGGGCAGGTCTTCCTGGTCAATCCCAATGGCATTCTCTTCGGCCCTCAGGCCCAGGTCGACGTGGGCTCACTGGTGGCCACGACCCTGGGGATCAGCGATCAGAGCTTTCTGGACGGAACCTATCGCTTCGTGCAAGACCCGGGCTTTGATCTCGCCAGTGTCGTCAACCAGGGCACCTTGCGCGTCAGTGACGAGGGCTATGTCATCCTGACCGCCCCCCTCGTCAGCAACGAAGGCCTGATCGTCGCCAACCTGGGCAAGGTCACCCTGGCCGCCGGGCAGGAGCTCACCCTCAACCTGGATGGCCGCAACCTGGTAAGCTTCTCGTTAGCCCGGGGCGCCGGCTCCGACGGCACGGTCGTGCTGACTCCCGCGGCCGTCAGCACTGTGTTGCGCCAGGCGGTAGGAGCCGACTCGGCCACCCGCCTGGTCGAGGAAGACGGGCAGATCAAGCTGGTGGGCGGCGAGGGGACTCTGGTCCAGGCCGGCACTGTGCGCGCCTCGAGTTCGATCGATCTGGCAGCCACCGGCCAGACCACTCTGACCGAGGCCAGTCAAACCATCGCCCCGGGCGACATCCGCATTCTCGGGCGGGAGGTCCTGGTGCAGGGCACGGTGGACGCCTCGGGCCCGGCGGCGGGCGGCAGCGTGCTCATCGGTGGGGGACCCCGCGGCCAGGGTCCCCTGCCCCACGCTCTCACGACCGAACTGACCGCGACCTCCCGCATTCACGCCGACGACGGGGGCACCATCGTGGTCTGGTCCGACCGGAGCACCACGATGGCGGGAGAACTGACCGCCCGCGGTGGTCTGGTCGAGACCTCCAGTAAGCAAGATCTGCTCTACACGGGCCGCGTCACCGCCGGCCAGTGGCTGATCGACCCGGCCAACCTCACCATCGTAACCGGGGCTCCCACCACCAACCAGATTCAGAATACGGCCATCAATGCGGCCCTGGATGCCGGCACCGACGTCATCATCGACGCCCAGA
This sequence comes from Vulcanimicrobiota bacterium, assembly GCA_039809865.1. GTDB lineage: Bacteria > Vulcanimicrobiota > Xenobia > Xenobiales > QWHO01 > QWHO01. The sequence continues at coordinate 49,898 of JBDHVW010000010.1, read as the reverse complement.
CCCAGCTCAACAACACGATTCCCCCCAACACCCCCAATTTCGGAGAGACTCCGGGAGACGTCACCCAGAACGCGGGCGCTTTCCTGCGCAACTCGACGGGAGGCAACCGCACCCTCACCATCCGGGCGGGAGCCACCGATGGCTCCATCCTGCTCAATGACGACCTCTCGGCTGCCGCCGGGAATACGCTGACCGTGGTTCTCCAGGCCGGATCCGCGACCGGCGCCGTCAACCTCGGCGCCACCACCGACATCGACACCCGCGGCGGGAACATAACCAGCACGGGCGGCGGCGCATTCGCGCAGGCCAATTCCGGCACTTTGACCGCGGGGACCGGCACCGTCAGCATAAGCGCCACGGACATCAACGTGGGCAGCCTGTCGGCCGGCGCTCTCACGCTCAACGCCACGGGCAGCATCCACGAGTCGACCGATGATGCCTCGAGCGACCTGACCGCCACCACCCTTACCCTCAGCTCAGGCAGCGGAATCGGCACCACCGGCTCGCCGCTCGAGATCGACGTGACCACCCTCGCCCTGGCCTCGGTCAGCGGCAGCGGCGCCATCAACCTGGCCGACGCCGCGGGCGGCCTAACCGTCACCAACGCCACCACCACCGACGGCGACATTACCTTGAGCGCCGACGGCGGCAACCTCATCGCTACCACCGTCACGGCGGGCGGCGGCCGGGACGTCAGCCTGACCACGACCACTTCGGGCAGCATCAACGTGAACAATGTCTCGGGCGCCACCATCACGGCCAGCTCGGCCGGCGCCATCAATGAGAGCAGCAGTGACGCTGGCGCGGATTTGACCGCATCCGCCCTCAATCTGACTGCCGCCTCCGGCATCGGCACGGTGGCCCAGATCGAAATCGACGCCTCCACCCTGACCGCCTCCGGTGGGGCCGGATTGATCAGTCTGGGCGACGTGAGCGGAGGCCTGACAGTGACTTCAGCTGTCAACACCTCGGGCGGGATCACGCTGGCGGCTCGAGACGGCGATCTTACTCTTACCCTGGTCGATGCCGGGGGGAGTGGCGCGGTCTTTGTCCTCACCACGACCTCCACCACCTCGACCCCCAGCATTCTGGTCGGCCAGGTCAGCTCGGTCAACGGCAACCTCAACCTGACCTCGGCGGGCACCATCGACGAGGCGGTCGACGACGCCGGGGCCGATCTGATCGGATTCGGCGCGACCCTCACCTCGGCGCTCGGGATCGGGACCACCTTTGGCCCCCTCGAGCTGACGGTCGGGGCCATCAGCGCCGTCACGGCTACGACTTCGGGCGGCATCAACCTGGCCGATCTCGCGGGCGGGCTCTCGGTGACCAGCGCCACCACGACCAGCGGCGATATCTCCATCAGCGCCAACGGGGGCGCTCTGGCCGCCGCCACGGTTAGCGCCGGCGGAGGGGGCTCCATTCAGCTGAGCAACGCCGCGGGCGGCGTGGTGGTCACCACGGCCTCGACGCCGGGCGGCGGCAACCTCACCCTGAGCGCCACCAGCGGCAACGTGACCCTCACCACCGGCACCGCCGGCGATGTCTTCTTGACCACGCTGACCTCGGGCACCGTCTTCGTGGGCGACGTCACCGCGGCCGGTGGCGCAATTCAGGTCGTTTCGGCCGGCTCCATCGAGGAAACCGGCACCGACGCCGGCTCCGACCTGACCGGCAATGACCTGAGCCTGTCGGCCCAGACCGGAATCGGTGCGTCGGCGCAGCTCGAAATTGACGCGGTCACCCTGGTCAGCGCCGACACCGCCTCCGGGAGCCTCAACCTGAATGACACCGCGGGCGGGCTGACCGTGACCAGCGCCACGACTCACGGGGGCGCTCTCTCGCTGCGGGCGACCGACGGCACCCTGACCGTCACCTCGGCCCAGGCAATCGGTGGAGGCTCCGTCACCCTGGCCAACACCAGCTCGGGCTCGATCGTGGTGGGCGACATCCAGGCTCTGGGCAATTCCATCACGATCGCCTCGCTCGGCACCCTGACCCAGGACGGCCCCGACGCGGCCGCCGATCTGCAGGCCACCAATCTGACCCTCAACTCCGTGAACGGCATCGGACTCCTCGAGATCAGCGCCGTCACTCTGGTCGGCGCCACCGCCAGCACCGACGGCTCGATTACCCTGAGCGACCTCGATGGGGGACTGGCCGTCACCAGCGCGACCACAGCTGCGGGGGACGTCACCCTGAGCACGGTGGGAGGCAACCTCGACTTGACCACCGTTACCGCTGGCGGAACGGGGAGTATCGGTCTGGCCACCAGCGGGTCGGGCAATGTCCGGCTGGGCAATGTCACCGCCGCCGGAGATGACATCACCGTCACGTCTGTCGGCACCATCGTCGAGCTGGTCAGCGACGGCTCGGCCGACCTCACCAGCGGCACGCTGACCCTGACCTCGGCGGGCGGAGTCGGCGAGGCCACCGGCGTCGGGGCCGGCCGGCTGGAGGTGGATGTCACCACGCTGACGAGCGCCAGCGCATCCGGAGCGGGCCTCATCAACCTTTTCGACACGGGCGGAGGGCTGGCGGTCACCGCGGTCACCACCAGCAACGGAGCCATTACCCTGACCTCGTCTGGCACCCTGGCGGTGGACACGGCCACGGCCGGAGGCTCCAGTGCCCTGAGCTTGAGCACGACCGGTCCTGGCACCCTCCAGGTCGGCAACGCGGCCGGAGGTGCCCTCAGCCTGTCCTCGGGCGGCGGCGGCCTGGAGGAGCTGGGGGACGACCCCGAGGCCGACCTGACCGGCAGCTCTCTGACCCTCTCTGCAGCTTCGGGGATCGGCCTGGCCGGACAGGCAATCGAGCTCGACGTGGACACCCTGACCAGCGCCACGGTCACGTCGGTGGGAGCCATTCAACTGAGCGACGTCGGCGGCGGGCTGGTGGTCACCTCGACCACCACCACCGACGGGGATGTGACCCTGGCTTCCAATGGGTTGCTCACGGCTGTATCGGTGACCGCCAACGGCACCGCCCGCAATATCAGTTTGACCACCACGGGCGACGTGCTGGCAGGGCTCTTGACGGCCAGCTTTGACGACATCTCCATCCTGGCCGGCGGCTCCATCGACGAGTTTTCCCCCGACGCGGCGCCCGATCTCCAATCGGCCACCCTCACCCTGGGCTCGGGGAGCGGCATCGGGGCCCTGGAGCTGAGCGTCTCCACCCTGACCTCGGCTTCCGTCTCCGGCGTGGGGGGGATTCAGCTCACCGACATCGCGGGCGGCCTGGCCGTGACCTCGGCCACCACCGCCGACGGAAACATCGCGATCAGCGCCACGGCGGGCCCTCTGACGGCCACCCTGGTGACGGCCGGCTCCGGACAGAGCGTCAACCTCAGCACCACGGTCTCGGGCAACCTCACCGTGGGCAATGTGACGGGCGGCAGCCTGACCCTCAGCTCCCCGGTCCTGATCGACGAAGCCGGCACCGATCCGGAGGCCGATTTGACCGGCACCAGCCTGACGGTCACGGCCGGGACCGGCATCAACAATCTCGAGCTGGCGGTCGACACACTCACCGCCAGCGTCACCGGCTCCGGCACCATCACTCTGGTCGACCTTTCCGGAGGGCTGTCCGTGACCTCGGCCGCCACCACCCTGGGAAATATCAGCCTGGCGGCCGACGGAGGCACACTGGAGGCCACCAGCGTGACCGCCGGGGGGTTGACCACCGTCAGCCTCTCCACCACGACCTCGGGCGATGTCACTCTGGGTGCGGTCACGGCCAATATCAGCCTGACGGTGAGCTCGGCTGGAGCCATCGAGGAGGGTCCGGTGGACGCCGGTGTCGACCTCAACGCCCCGAGCATGACCCTCACGGCCGTGACCGGCATCGGAAACCTCGATCCGCTCGAGCTCACCGCGACCTCGGTGACCCTCAGCAACACCGGCTCGGGTGCCATCGCCGTGGTCGACTCGGCCGGCGGGCTCACCGTCACCAGCGCGGTGTCGGCCGGCGATGTGAGCCTGACCGCCACCGGCGGGGTCCTGACCGCCACCACGGTTCAGAGTGGGGGCGCGCTGTCCCTGACCGGGGCCGGCGTGGTCATGGGCTCCCTCAACGCTGCCGGCGCCGCCACCGTGACCAGCTCGGTGGGCGTGAGCCAGAGCGTTCCGGGCGTCTCGGTCACGGCCGCCTCGCTGCTGCTCGACAGCGCGACCGCCTCCGGCACCCTGAGGCTGGATGTCGACCAGCTCGAGGCCCATCTGTCCGGCACCAGCCCGCTGACGCTTCAGAACGCGGGCACCCTGCATGGGGTCGACCTGACCACCGCCAATGGCGCGCTCGACCTGGTCGTCGATTCGGGCACGCTGACCCTGGACAGCGCCACGGCGGGAGGGGCGGCCAACCTGACGGTAACCACCAGCACCCTGGGCGATGTTCTGATCGGGCAGATCGATGCCAGCGGCAACCAGATCCAGATTACCTCGGCTGGAAAGATCGGCCAGAGCCCGGTCGACTCTGGAGCCGAGCTGATCGCAACCAGCGCTGTCCTGACGGCCTCCGACAGCATCGACCTGGAGACCGACCTCACCAGCCTGACGGCCACTTCGCCCGCGGATATCCTCGTGCGCGACCAGAGCGGTGGCCTCGTGGGCTCGAGCGTTTCGAGCTCGGGGGGCAACATCAGCCTCAGCGCTCTGGGTGGCAATCTGACCGCGAACTCGGTGCTGGCCACCAGCGGGAGCATCACCCTGACCTCGGATGCCAGCGTGCTGTCCACGACCGTGCAGTCCGGGACCGCCATCACGGTGAGCGCGGTCGGGACCATCGAGGAGGCGACCCCCAATATCAGCCCCAACTTTCAGGCCCCTTCCGTGAGCCTGGACGCGGGAACCGGGATCGGCAGCACCTCGCAGCTCGAGCTGATCGCCCTGGCCGTGTCGGCCCACACCGACCGTGGCAATATCGACCTGTTCGAGTCAGCGACCGCCGCCACCACGTTTACCCTGGCCGTGGAGACCGGACCGGGCAATATCAACCTGGTCCATGGGGGCGCCCAGACGCTGCACCTGGTGTCCGCCACGACCTTTGACGGCTCGATCCTGGTGGGCGTCGACGCCGCTCTGGAGGCCGTCGAGGTGACTGCCGGAGGCGCGCACGGCGTGACCCTGAGCTCGCCGAGCGCGAGCGTGCTGGTCGGGGCCGTGACCGCGGCGGGCGACCTGATCTCCATCACGGCTGGCGGCTCCATCGCCGAAAGCACCGGCGACCCCGAAGCCGACCTGACGGCCGCTTCGGTCACCCTGAACGCGGCCACAGGGGTCGATCTCGACACCGAAGTCGATCGGGTCGAGGCTTTGAGCGCGGCCGGCGATATCTTACTGCACGACCTTTCCGCCCTCACCGTGGGAGGGGTGGGCGGGCTGACCGGGGTCAAGGCCACTCTGGGCAGCGCCAGCCTGAGCGCGGAGGGAGCCATCGCTCTCGAGGAGCTGCTCGAGGCCGCTCAGACGGCCGGTCTTGCTACGAGCAGCGGTGCGGTCACCGGTGCGGTCAAGGCCGACTCGCTCGGGCTGGGCGGGGCGGGTGACTTCACGCTGACCACGGACGTGACCAGCGTCAATGGCAGCACGACCGGAACCGTCACTCTCAGCGAGGCCAGCTCGCTGGCCGTTGGCAGCCTCTCCGGCTCGACGGTCACCCTCACCGTCCAGGGCACGATCAGTCAGACCGGCCCCATTGCAGCCGATGTCCTGACGCTGAGCACCACTGACGCCGACGCGACTCTCGACGGCGTCAATCTGGTCACGACGCTCTTCGCCAGCCTGGGCACGGGCGCCCTGACCTTTCACGACGGGGACGCGCTCGAGCTCGGGGCTATCAGCGCTGGCTCGGTCACTCTCGATACGGGCGGTCCGCTGACCCAGTCGGGTGGCCTTCTCACCCCCACGCTGAGCCTGACCGGCAGTGGCAGCAATGTCACCCTGAATTACGCCGGCAACGACATCGACAGTCTCAGCGCCAACCTGGGCGCGGGCGCTCTGAGTTTGACCGATGCCGATGACCTGACGCTCGACACCCTCAGCGCCGACGCAGTCAGCCTCAACGTCGGCGGTCTGCTCGGCCAGGGGGGAGCCATCGTGGTGGGCGGGCTCACCCTCACCACCCCGGGCCTGGACGTGTCACTGGACAACCCGGCCAACGATGTCAACAGCCTGAGCGCCAACCTGGGCGCTGGACTCCTCTCCTTTACCGACGGCGACGACCTGGACCTGGGCGGGGTTGTGGCTGGTGCCGTGACGCTTACGGTGGGCGGGGCTCTCACGCAGACGGGCGCGTTCCTGACCGGCTCGCTCAGCCTGACCGGTGCGGGCGACGTCACCCTGACCCTGGCCGGGAACGATGTCGACATTCTGACGGCCTCCCTGGGCCCGGGCGACCTCGCCCTGACCGATCTCGACGAGCTTTCGCTCGACGGTGTCGTGGCCGACGCTCTCACCCTGGTGACCGGTGGGACCCTGACGCAGAGCGGGGCCCTCAACGTGAACGCCCTCGACCTGACCACCGGTGGCCACAACGTGTCGTTGACCGCGGCTGGGAACCAGGTCGGCAGTCTTTCCGCCCACCTGGGCACGGGAGCTCTCGTTTTCACCGACGGGGTCGACCTGAGTCTGGGCGCGGTCCAGGCCGGGGATGTCAGCCTGACCACCGCCGGCACCCTCGGCCAGACGGGCGCCCTGGTGGCCTCCACGCTGACTCTTACCGGCACCGGCGACGCGACCCTTACCCGGGCAGGGAATGACATCGACAGCCTGTCCGCCGACCTGGGCACCTTCGACCTGGCCTTCACCGATGCCGACGACCTGGCTCTGACCACCATCGTGGCCGGCGGCCTGACGTTGAGCACCGGAGGGGCCCTCTCCCAGACGGGCGCCCTGGTGGTGGATACCTTCAGCCTGACCACTACCGACGACGACGCAATCCTGACCCTGGCTGCCAACGACGCCAACAGCCTGGTAGCCAACCTGGGTACGGGCAGCCTCTTCTTTACCGACGCTGACAGCCTCCAACTCGGTGATCTGGCGGTGGGTAGAGCGGTGGTAAGCGCCAACGCCCTCGACCTGAACGGCATTCTGGTCGTCACCGGTGCCCTCGACCTGCAGGGTGCCATCACCCAGACGGGTGGGATGGTGGCTGCCGCCAGCCTGTCCTTGAGTGGCGCCAGCGCTTCGCTGGCTGGTCTCAACGACGTGGATACTCTGAGCTCGGCCCTGACCGGAGCGCTGACCTTCCGCGATAGCGACGACATCGCCGTGGGGCTGGTGAGCGGCGCGAGCGCTTCGCTGGTTGCCACCGGACTGACTTTGACCAACGATCTGAGCCTGACGACCTCTCTGGCCCTGGACGCGGGCACCGGCTCCGTCACTCAAACCGGCGGGCGGATCGCCACGCAGAGCTTGAGCGTGACGTCCGGCGGAGCCAGCGTCCTCACCGAGCCCACCAACGATGTCGACAGTCTGCAGGTCAACGGCAGTCTCTCCTTTGTCGATACCGACGACCTCTCGCTCAGCTCGGCTTTTGGTGCCGCGCTGACGTTTTCCACCGGAGGGCCGCTGACGCAGACGGGAGCCATCCTGGCCGGAGCGGTCAGCCTGACGACCTCCGATGACGACGTGACGCTCGACCACGTCGGCAATCGAGCCCAGAGCCTCAGCGCCGACCTGGGCACGGGCCGGTTGTCCTATTCCGATAACGACGACCTGGCCGTGGGCGCCGTCACAGCCGCCGGAGTCACCCTCATCACCGGAGGCCCGCTCACGCAGACCGGCCCTCTGGTCGCCGACACCCTGACCGTGACCACCTCGGACGACCCGGTCACGCTGACTCACCCGGCTAACGACATCAATCATCTGTCCGGTAACGTGGGGCCCTCGATCCTCAGTTTCAGCGACTCTGACGACCTGGTTCTGGACAACTTGACGGTCGGATTCCTGCTCCTCGCCGCCGGAGGCCCCTTGACCCAGAGCCAGGCCGTGACGGCCTTCACGCTGGCGGTCACCACGTCCGGCGCCAATGTCACCCTGTCGGATCCGGCCAACGACGTGGGCACTCTGTCTGGCGATCTGGGCTCGGGTCACCTGAGTTTTGCCGATGCCGACGACCTCAACCTGGATGACCTGCAGGCCGCCACCGTCAACCTGACCGCCGGGGGAGCGATCACCCAGACGGGCGCCCTGTCGACCACCACGCTGGTCGTCACCACTTCCGATGACCCCGTCACCCTGACTCACGTCGGCAACGATATCGACGTGCTCGTCGCGAGTGTCGGAGTGGCCGACGTGGCTTTCACCGATGCCGATGGCCTGACTCTGGGCAGCCTCGCGGCCGACGATCTGTCCATCGACGCGGGGGGACTGGTCGATCAGAGCGTGGCTCTGACTCTGGACGTGCTGACCGTGAACGGCACGGGCGCCAACGCGACGTTGGTCGATCCGGCCAACGATGTCAACCGTCTGGGTGGCGATCTGGGAAGTGGCAGCCTCAGTTTCGCCGACTCCGACGACCTGGGGCTGCAGGCCATCCGGGCTGGCGCCGTGACCCTGATTGTCGGCGGCAGCCTGTCGCAAAGCGCTGCTCTCGTGGCCGACACCATGTCGGCCACCGTCTCGGGCGGCCTCCTCGTCCTGGACCACGCGGGGAATGACCTCAACAGCCTGACCGCCGATGTCGCGGGCCACGACCTGAGCTTCCGCGACCTGGACGATCTCGACCTGGTCGGCGTTCAGGCCCTCAACGTCACGGCCCGGAGCGGCGGCGACCTCAACGTCGGACTGGTGCTCGCCGGCAGCGCGATCACTCTTCAGGCCGGCAATCGCATCAACGAGCTGGGCAACGATCCGGAGGCCGACCTCACGGCGACCCTCCTGGACCTCACCGCCGTGCGCGGAATCGGCCTGGGCAACAACCTGGACGTCGCCGCGGTGACCCTGAGCGCCAGCGTAACCGGCTCGGGTCCGCTGGCGATCGCCGATCTGGGCGGAGGCCTGACGGTCGTCTCGGCCACCACCAGCGACGGTTTGGTGCGCTTTCTCACCAAGAACGGCGACCTGGTCGTCCAGGGCGCCACGGCCGGGGGCACGGCCCGCAACCTGAGCCTGAGCACTTACGGCACGGGCACTATCAGGGTGGACGACCTGGTGGCCCTGGACGGCACCGTGGCGATGAATTCGGCCGGCAGCATCGAGGAGCTCAATCCTGACACCACCGTGCACATCAGCTCCAAGCGCGTTTCCGCGGTCAGCGCCACCGGCCTTGGCACCGTCGACCCGCTGAGCGTGAGCACCGCCACGGTGACCCGGGCCACCGTGTCCGGCGTCGGCGCCATCAGTCTCCAGGATACCGGCGGGGGCCTGGTGGTGCGCAACGCGAGCACCACCGACGGAGCCTTGACCTTTGTCGCCCAGGGCGGGCCCCTGACGGTGACCAGCGCCGTGGTGGGCGGCCCGGGCCAGAGCTTCACGGGCACGAGCACCGGTGACCTGCTCGTGGGCCGGATCGCCGCCTCGGGCGACTCCATCGACCTGACCTCGGCGGGTCGCGTGCTCGAGCTCGACAGCGATGCCGACGCCGATCTGGTCACGACCAAACTGAACGTGACCGCGGCAGGCCTGGGCGACGCGGGCGCTACCCTCGAGACCGACGTGGTGAGGCTTGACGCCGCCATCTCGGGAGCCGGCCGCATTCTGTTGCGCGAGACCAGCAACCTCCAGGTGACCGGCGCCGTGACCGCTAACGGAACCGTCAACATCCGCGCCAGCGGGCTGTTGACGCTGACCAACGTTCAGGCGGGAGGCTTGGGCAGCGTCATCGCCGAGACTTTGACGGTTGGAAACGTGCTGGTCGACAACGTGGCGGCCGGCGGCAACATCACCGTCACCTCCGCGGGCAAGCTCGACGAGGCGGGCAGCGATGCTACCCCCGATCTGGCGGCCGCGACGGGGAGCATCGTGCTCACCACCGTCACGGGCATCGGCACCACCGACACGCTCGAGCTCGACGGCGCGAGCCTGTCGGCGGTCGTCACCGGCACGGGCAAGATCGACCTGCTGGATACGTCGGGAGCGGGCACGCTGCTGGCGCTGGACAACGTGACCACCGCCAATGGCCTGATCGACATCGGTGCCAACGGCGGCAGTCTTCGGGCCAATCATGTCGTCGCCAACGGCGCCGGAGCCAGCGTCCGGCTCACGACCAACACGACCGGCAGCATTCAGGTGGACGAGATCGTGGCCTCGGGCGCCGTGACGTTGATCTCGGCTCAGAATGTGAGCGAGATCGGGGTGGACGCCGGGGATGACCTGACCGCCGGCGCGGCCTCCTCTTTGCGAGCCAATGCAGGCGTTATCGCCACCAGCGACGCCCTCGAGGTGCAGATCACGGGCGGCGTTCTGAGCGTGTTGGCCAGCGCCCAGATCGGTGGGCTCTCGATCAAGTTGAACGGCCTGGTGAACGGCTCGGGCAGCCCGACGGGCAACCTGATCCACCTCAACGCCCCGCCGGGAACGTCGACCTTCAACTCGATCGCCTTTTAATTCGAGCTCGGCGGATACGTCCGTCGCAGGTACTCCAGCACGCTGAACGACGTGCCCGACATGTCCTCGACCTTGCCGCGTCCCGTGGGGCCGCGCTCGAAGTCGGGAATTCCGTCGTTGTTGACGTCCACCCCGTTCCGACCGATCCGGGTCGTGAACGAGCCGCGGGCAGGCTCAGTCAACGCGTGGCGGGCCGAGGTGGGGTCGAAACTCCCGTCCCCATTGCGGTTCTGCAGCATATGGGTGGCATTGAGCATGCCCGGGTGCAGGCTGTCGGGGCCCTCGTTGCCGGCCGCGTTGACCACCACGAGCCCCATGCTCTTGAGGCGGTCGATGCCGTCGGCCGTCTGGATGAAGCCGCGCAGCTCCTCGCGCTCTTTGGCGCTGAGCCCATTGTTGGGCTGGTTCACGCGCTCCTCGAACCGTTTGCGCAGCGCCTCGGCGCGCTCGGGGGTAAGGTTGTCGCGGGTCAGTCTCTGGTCACCGGTGTAGCCCGCCAGGCGGTTGACATCCTTGAACGTGTAGTTCTTGTCGGGCCCGAAGCTCATGTTGACCACGTCGCCCGGCCGGGCCGGGATCTCGCCGCGCTGGATGCGGTCCGCCAGGTGATCGATATCGCTCTGTCCGCTGGTATTCTTGGACTTTTCGTCCATCTCGCTGCTCTGCACGCGGTAAACGTTGTAGCCCTGGGTCTCCAGCGGGCGCGAGATGGACTCGCCGTGCGAGCGCGGGTTGGTGCCGGGAATGATGTTGTCATTGGTGCGGAAGTCGTCCATGACGATCACGTTGCGACGGTCGGGGTTGGGATTGGCCGGCCGGCCGACGATCTGGGTGGGAGCGTCGATCCGCGGAGGAAGCTGCGTGGTGCGCGGAGCGGGCCGATCGGCCCCGGTCAGAACAGGAGCGGGCTCGGTTTTTCCTGCGCCGGGGGCCGAGGCTTCGGGCTTGAAGTTCCCCATGAACGCGGCCATGAAGTTGGAGTTGCCAGCCGCTTCCTGTTGCGGTCCTGGCTGCGATTCGGGGCTGAAATTGACGGTGTCGCTCGGCTGGGCCGGCTGAGGGCTCTCGGTCTGGGTGTTGCTCGGGAAGCTGCTGCCCCAACTGAAGGGATTGAACGAACTCTGGCCGGTATCGTTGGCCCGGTAGTCGGTCGAGATTGCGTCCATGGCGCTAGCATAGGGCGCGCGCCCTTCACGAACCCAGTTCTCGCAAATTGACTTCCTTCGAAAGATGTTACCGTTTTTCGGACGGTCTTTGCATTGGTGTAAAGGCAGGACTCCCTGTCGCCTGGAGGAACTGAAAGGCCTCGCATCTCTTCGGGGAGGATACTCCAGTGACGCTCCAGACCGACAGTCCGACCGGCACCGACCTCAAAATCGACGACCTGCTGCGCATGATGTGCGACAAAGGCGCCTCCGACCTGCACCTGGCGGTCGGCAGCACGCCCCACATCCGCGTCGACGGCCGGCTCGTGGCTCTCGACGACAGTTTGCCCGTCTTCGACCAGGGGATGATGGAGAAGATTCTCTATCCCCGCCTCGAGGTCGATCAGCTCGAGAAGCTCCAGAAGGGCCGCGAGCTCGACTTCTCGATCTCGGTTCCCGGCCTGTCGCGTTTCCGCGGCAACGTCCTGTGGCAGCGCGGCACGCTGGGCTCGGTCTTCCGCGCCATCCCTTCGCGTCCCCTGACGCTCGAAGAGCTGAAGCTGCCCCAGATCATCACCGACCTTTGCAACCGCCCGCGCGGCCTGGTGCTGGTCACCGGCCCCACGGGCTCGGGTAAATCCACCACCCTGGCGGCCATGATCGACCACATCAACTCGCACCACGAGGGTCACATCGTCACCATCGAAGACCCCATCGAGTTCCTGCACAAGAACAAGAAGTGCATCGTGCGTCAGCGCGAGCTGAACGCCGACACGATGAGCTTCGCCAACGCCCTCAAGCATGTGCTCCGGCAAGACCCCGACGTCATCCTGGTGGGCGAGATGCGCGACCTGGAGACCATCGGGTTGGCCGTGACCGCGGCCGAGACGGGCCACCTGGTCTTTGGCACGCTGCACACCTCGTCGGCCGCCACCACGGTGGACCGCATCATCGACGTCTTCCCCTCGGGCCAGCAGCAGCAGATCCGCATGCAGCTCTCGTCCACGCTGCAGGGCGTCATCTCGCAGACGCTCATCCCGATGGCCCAGGGCAAAGGCCGTTGCTGCGCGATGGAGATCATGGTCGGCACCAACGGCGTGCGCAACCTGATCCGCGAGGGCAAGACGCACCAGATCAACAACCAGATTCAGTCCGGCATGAGCGTGGGCATGCAGAGTCTCAACCACGCGCTCAAGCTGCTGGTCCAGTCGGGTCAGATCACCGCTGACGCCGCCCTGATGAAGTCCAACGCTCCCGACGAGCTGCGCGGCTTCCTCGGGATGCCGATGACCAATCTCTAGAATCGAGTTTCTCCAGGCCCGTCTCAAGAAGCTGCGCCGGCAGGACGGGCCAGGCCTGACCAATTCCTGCCCGTTCCGGGTCTTTGGCTCGCGGACGCACCAGTATCAAGCGCGTCCACGGCTCACGCGAGCCGAGCTGGAGTCGTTCGAGCTGGGACAGGGCGTGACGCTTCCGGTGGAGTACAGCGAGTGGCTCACCTGGTTCGCCAACGGCGGGGTAGGGCCGGACAATGGGATTTACCCTTTGAGTGACTGGGACGTCATCTATGGCCAGCGCGTCAGCACCGTGCGCCTGGACCGGCCATTTCCCTATACCGAGCCGTTTCATCCTGACGACGAGGACGACTCGCACCGTGACGGCACGGTAACCCTGGCCTGGTCGGGCAATTACGAGCACTTCCTGGTGGTGACGGGCCCTTGCGCCGGGGAGGTCTGGGTGGACGACCGTGGCAACGACGCGGGCTTCTACCCCTTCGAGGCGCAGGGGATGCGGCTTGGTTTCTACGACTGGGTGGACAGCTGGATCACCCGCGCCTTTCGGGAGCTGAACGGCTCCTCCGCGGGATGATCTTGCGGGCGGGGCTGTTCGCTCCGCTGGTGCCCCGCGCGCTGCGCCTGGAAGCGGCCCGCGGGGTGGGCCGCACCGCCGACGTGGCGCTCCTGTGCGAGATGGCCCGACGCTTCCCCGAGGGCGTGCCCTACGCGCTGCGGTTATGGCCCGAGGAGAACCGCGCCGAGCTGTTCCTCCACCCGGTGCTGCATCCTCATCTGGAGCCCTTTCTCGAGCGCGAGCCCTGGCGGGTGGCGATGGCTTACGCGGGAGTGTCTGCGGCGGAGGCGGCTCATTATCGTGAGCGTTTTCCGCCCTCGGATCGGCCGGCCCTGGCCTTGTTGAGCGCGCTGGCATCGAGCTGGTCTCAGGTCGAAGGGGACCAGCTGTCCGAGGCGCTGGGGTTGTGCCAGCACGCCGTGCGCCTGCGGGTGCTGCATACGCTGCCGGCCAGCGGACGGCCGGAGCTGGTGCGGGCCGTGGCGGTATCGGGGATCGACTGGCTCGCGCTCGAGCCGGACGAGTGGCAGTCGCGACTTTCGGCGCTGGTGCGCTCGGGGCCCGACGAGGCGTTCGGGCTGCTGCCCTCGCTGCGTCCCGAGCAAGCGCTGTTTGCCGTGGAGACGCTGGCGGCGGCGGCCTGGACGCCTCCCGCCGGCCTGCGGGCGGCCTGGGAGCAGCTGCAGTCCGCGCGACTGCCTTCGTGGCGTGTGCTCGACGCGCAGGTGCGGGCGCCTTTCGTGGCCGGGCGCAACCTGGCCCAGGGCGGGCTGGTGCTTTCGCCCGCCGGCCGCTGGATGGCCTGGCCCGGATCCCTGGGCCGCATCGGGCTGGACTACGAGGAGGTCGCGGCTCTGCCCGGGCTCGCCGGAATGGAGTTCTCCCCGACCGGGGCGATGCTGGCCGGCTTGCACCAGGGGGTGGCGTTTCTGGGCCTGGATACTCCCTCGCGCCCCGTGCTGCTCTACCGTGCCCCGGACGACTCCGCGTTTGCGCTGTCGCGCACGCGGCCCTGCACCTGCGGGGAGCACACCCTGTCGGTCTGGCCGGGGCCCGATTCCATCGCCCTGCCGTCTCCGGCCGTCGATTTCGCGGCGCTGGATCCGCCCGGGGCGGTCATCCTCTTCTTAGATGGGCGGCTGGGGGCGTTCTGGGCCGGCGGTCGCGAGCTTCGCTTCTCGCAGGAGCGCCATCTGGAGGCCTCGCGCGTGGTCGCGCGCGAGGGGCGGCGGCGCTACGCGGCCACCTTTGGCCGCTCCGGCGTGCAGCTGTGGCGGCTCCTCCAGCTTTTCGCGGCCGCCACCGTGCATCCGGTCGGCGAGAGGCTGCCGTCCGCTACTCACGTGGCGTTCTGGCGCGACTTCCTGGTCTGCGATTCGTGCCTTTACTCGTTGGAGACGGCGGAGCTCGTGGCCGACCTGGGAGGGGAGGTCACCTCGCTGTTCGTCGTGGGCGACGTGCTGGTCCACGGCCTGTCCGACGGCTCGTTGCGCTTCTGGGACGGCTCTCGGGAGAGTCTCGTGCCCGGCGTCGGCGCCGTCTCGGCCGTGGCGCCCGACCCCACCGGCTACTGGCTGCTCGCGGGCCAGGAGATCGTGCAGCTGACCTTCCACGCGCGGGTCCGCGCCTTGCGCGAGATGGAGTCCGAGCTGCCTGCGGTGGCCGCGCTGCTGCAGTTCACGAAGGCGTATGAGGTCGAGGTGGGCGACATGGGCCCGATCGGCCTGACGGACATCGAGGTCGAGTAGCTACGGCTTCCACCAGACCATCTTGCCGGATTGCAGCGTGGCCGGCACGTCCAGGATGACGACGCTTTGTCTGGTGGCCAGCGCGACCATCTTCTTGTCGGGGCTGAGGCTGGGGAATGTGCCGTAGCTCAGATCGCCGAGCTTTCTCAGCGTTTTGAGGTCGTAGAAGGCGACCGGACCGCCGTACCCCCAGCCGACCCAGGCCAGGTCGTTCTCGCCAATGTAGAGATTCTCGGTGGTGCTGCCTCGTTTCGTGCCGGTCGAATCATAGAAGTCGAGGCCTTCGGTTTCTTTGCGGACCGCGAAGCCGCCGTCGGGGGTCCAGGCGGCGAACAGCCCCTCGCCGCCCTCCCACAGCACCTTGCCGCCGGGATCGGTGACCTGGTATGGCTCATCCATCGACACGCGCAGGTTGCTCCACGGGGAGCCGGCCGGATGGTCGAAGATGAGCTCGTCGCCAACCAGCTCGAGGGTCTTGTCTTTGATCTGGGCCTGGTGGGTATGCTGGTCCTTGCCCCAATAGGTCAGCCGGGTGCCGGACTCGAGGTAGAGGCGCTCGCCCGTGCGCTGGGCGGTCTTCTTGCCGGTGGTCAGATCGAAGGCTCCCAGCACCTTCCCATCGGCCTTGACAATGGTGCCGTCGGGCAGCCAGCCGACGGTGACCGTGCCGTTCTTCTCCCACGGCCATTTCTGCACCACCTTGCCGGTGCGCGTCGCGAAGACGCGGGTCCACGGGTCGGGCTTGTTGCGCCCGCTCGAGCCGGAGGTGGCGATGAAGTGCTGGCCATCGGGCGAGAAGTCGACCTGGTAGCTGCCCTCTTGCGGCCCGCTCGGACCCTGGAACTCCCAGAGCTTCTGCCGGCTCTCGAGATCGTAGACCTGCAGGTGACAGGGGTAGGTTGGAACGACGAGCGTCTTCTCATCCGGACTGATGGTCGGATTGTAGAGGTAGGCCGCGAACTTGAAAGACCCCGACTGCTTGGAGCGCAGGTCGTGCACGAAGACCTCTTTGTCGTGGTGCACGGTCAGCAGGTGCCCCGCCGGACTCCAAGCGACCCAGGACTCCTCCTGAAAGGGCTGCGGAAACGCCTGGATGGGCTGGCCCAGCGCGGCCGTGGCCAGCAGCAAGACCAGGAGAAGCCTCACGCCGTGAGCTCTTTCATCAGCTGGCGGAACGAATCAGGGAGGGGGAGTCCGGCGTAGATCGGCTCGCCGCCTTTGGGGATGCGGGTGCAGATGGAGAGTCCGGTGGTGTCGGCGTGATCGGGGCCGGCGGTGCGGGCCAGGATAGCCTTGTCCAGGGCCTCCCGGGCCTCCGTGGCGCCGATGCGCTTCAGGAAGTCGCCCAGGTCGATGAAGTCGGCCTTGCCACCCAACTGGTGGTCCAAGATCGGGACCGAGAGGCTCTCGTGGAAAGCGGCCCGGAGCTCGGCTTTGTCGGGCTGCGCCAGCAACCGGTCGGAGAGGGTGCCCAGCTCGGACAGCAGCGGATCGAGCTGGTCCAGGTCGATGGCGGCCAGGGTGGGCACCCCGGCCCGGTGGGCGATGGACACCATGCGCGCTCCGATCTCCTGGGGCGTACCACCCTGGCGGGCCGCGTCCGCCAGCATCGCGCGGATCGGCATGTGGCCCGCGCCCATCCCGCCTGCCACCAACAACTCCTCGCTGACGACGGCCACGCGGGCCCTGCCTTTCAGCATGGTCAGCGCCTCCAGGTTGCCCATGAGGCAGCTCTCGAAGACGACCACGTCGGGCTGAACGCCCTGCTTGCCGACCTCACCCGCGAGGTCTTTCGTGAACAGCGAGGCGACCTTCCAGGGGCCCCAGCCGTGGCCGGTCACATAGGCGATGTTGGTCGCGCCCTCCTGGAAATGGCCGCTCATGAAATCACCGACCTCGGATGCGGTCGCGTGAATACGCTCGTGCGAGGAGAGCACCTCGGAGTCGATGCCATCGGTCTGGTCGGGGCCGATCTGGTAGGTCCGGGTGCCGGTCCAGCGCGGACCGGGCGCCGTGAACGGCTGATGGGCCGCGCCCCCGAGCTCGCGTCCGGCCTCCATCGTGTAGCCCTTGTAGACGAGCCATCCCGTGATGGCGCTGCCCAGCGCCAGCCCCGGCAACCCGAACGTGGCCTGCCCGATGACGGGCGGCAGAACGTGCAGGGCCAGCAACCCCAGGCCGCGCGCCAGCTTCCGCGAGGCGCTGGTGCCGTTGCGCACCACGTGCGCCTGGATGTCCAGGTTGGGCGCGGCCGACACGGCTTTCTCGAACGCGTCCACGCGGCTCACCGCGTGCGGCTCGAAATGCTCCTCGGTCGCGTCCACATAGGCAGCGACCCGCACGGCGGGGGGTGTGGGCTGGGAAGGGATCTCCATCGGTCCGGACTGATTCGCCAGAGCCGTGCGTCAGACCCGCTTGCGTATACGTAACGAGCGTCAAGGAACCTACCACGATGTATAGGACCGTTCCTGGTCGAAGAGTGATTCTCGTGGTACGCTAGAGAATCAGATCCTCGGCAGGAGGGGCCCTTGAATCATTCCCGACTTGTCCTCGCCATTCTGACTGGCACGCTGCTGGCCGCCAGTCCCGCGGGAGCCGATCCCCAGGACCCGCGAGTGCGGGCCGGACAGGTCGACGTCGGGCAGTCAGCCGGAACCACCACCGTGCACCAGCTGACCGAGCGAGCCATTGTCGATTGGCGGCGCTTCAGTATCGGGACCGATGAGCTGGTGCGGTTCGTTCAGCCTTCCGAGCTCGCGGTGATCCTGAATCGGGTGGTGGGAGCCGACCCCTCGCTCCTGCTGGGCCGGTTGCAGGCCAACGGCCAGGTGTTCCTGGTCAATCCCAACGGCATCTTGTTCGGCCCGGGGTCGCGCGTGGACGTCGGCAGCCTGGTGGCCACCACCCTCAGCCTGAGCGACGAGGACTTTCTGCGGGGCGATTACCGCTTCCGCCAGGACCCCCGGGCCAACCTGGCCGCGGTGGTCAATCAGGGCGAGTTGCGCGTGAGCGACCACGGCTACGTCGTCCTCGCCGCCCCTCTGGTGTCCAACGAAGGTTTGATCGTGGCCAATCTCGGCCATATCGCCCTGGGTGCCGGTCAGGAGATGACGGTCAACCTGGATGGGCGGCAGCTGGTCAACTTCCGCTTGAGTCAAACCCCGACCGGGGAGGGCACGGTCGTTCTGACGCCGGAGGCGGTCAGCAGCATGCTCGGGCAGGTGGTCGAGGACGACAGCCTGGTGCCAGCCGGAGCCCTGGTGGAGGAAGGCGGAGTGGTGCGCCTGATCGGGGCCGAAGGCCTGCTCGTCCAGGCCGGAACCCTTCAGGTGGGCAGTCCGAGCGGGTCGGCCGGCACGGTCGAGCTGGATGCCAGTCAGGTGGCCGTGCTGACCCGAGGCAGCCAGACCCTGGCCCCGGGCCTCACCGGCGGCATGGTGGACGTGCGGGGTGAGACCGTCGTCGTGGGTGGCCTGGTCGATGCCTCGGGCAGCCAGCCGGGCGGTCGCGTAAGGCTGGGCGGAGACCCGTCAGGCCGCGAGGCGGTGACGACTCGAATTCTCCCCCAGGCCGTGGTGCGCGCCGAAGGCCAGGGGGGCACCATCGTCGTCTGGTCGGAGAGCTTGACCGAGATGGCGGGCACCCTGCACGCGGGTGACGCCGGCCTGGTGGAGACGTCCTCACGCCACGACCTGGTGGTTACCGGCTCCGTGCTGGCCGGGGTCGGAGGCGAATGGCTGGTGGATCCCGCCAACCTGACGATCGCCACGACGGCGGGCGTGAACCAGCTCTCCAACGCCACGATCAACGCCAGCCTGAACGCCGGCACCAGCGTGATCCTCAGCGCTCAATCGGCTCCTGGCACGGAAGCCGGCAACATCGTCCAGAACGCCGACGCTCCCATCACCAAGACCTCCGGAGGCAACGCCGTGCTCGGCCTGACGGCCGGTGTGACCGCCGGCACCATTACTCTGAACGGAGACATCACCTCCAGCTCCAACGGCTTGCGCGTGGTCTTGCGGGCGGGCTCGAGCACGGGCGGGGACGTCACGGTCAACGGAACGGTGGCCACGAACGGCGGCGGCTTTGTCAGTCTGGGGCACGGAACCTTTACCAACAACGGCTTGATTGACGCGGGCTCGGGCGATGTCACGGTGGATCATGGAGGCAGCATCCTGGTTTCCGATATCCGGGGCAGCGCCATCACCTTGAACGCAACCGGGGGGAGCATCGAGGAGTTGACCCCCGACCCGGGGGCCGATCTGACCAGCTCTTTCTCGCTCGACATGGTTGCGGCCAATGGGATCGGGGCTCTGGACGCCCTCGAGGCCCAGGCCCCTTTGATCGCTCAGCTGGCCGTCACCGCGAGCGGCGACCTGGCGCTCTCCGACCTGGCTCCCACGGCCACCGTCAGCAACGCGAGCACGCTCGGCGGCTCGATCTGGCTTCAGGGGGCCTCGCTCACCGGGTCAGACCTCCACGCCGAGGGCGGGGGAATCACCATTCTGAGCTCCCTGACCAGTCTGGGCCTCCTGCAGGCCACGGGCGACGTGACCGTGGTCTCGGACGCTCTCAACCTGACGTCCGTCGTGGCCGGGGGTGGAGTCTCGCTCACGTCCACGGCAGGTATCGCTCTCGACCGGATCGAGGCCGGTGGCGATGTCACGTTGACCGCGACCAGCATCCAGGAGGCTCTCAGCGGTGATCCGGACCTCGACATCCTGGCGGATGGGCCCGGCTCGACGCTCACTCTGACCAGCGGTGAATCCATCATTTCGGGCGTGCAGGGGCTGGAAGTTCAGGCGCACGACATCATCCTGAGCTCGCCCGTTGGCTTCGGTGATTCCTCCCTTGAGAATGTCGCCACGCAACCTGTGACGGTTACCTTTACGGGCGGCGCCAACTTCAGCTTTGCTCAGACTGGCAATCAGCCCCTGAGCGTGCCGGGTAGCAACGGAAATCTTACGGTGACCAACACGGGAGGTGAGCTGACGCTGGACATGATCGTCGCCGGCTTGCTTTCGGCCACGACCCTCGTTTCGGGTGACATCCGCGTGGGGTTGTCCACGGCGAGCTCCGTGCTGGATAGCGCCGGAGCGATCGTCGACAACAATGGAGCCAGCCCCAACTTTCCCTCCTCGCCGGGCCTCGGCTTGCAGGCCGTCCTGGGAATCGGGGCCGGCGACGCTCTGGAGATCAACAGCTCGGGCTTGACCGCCCACACCACCTCCGGGGACGTGAGGCTCGCGAATACCGTCACCCAGGATACAGTCGTGGCCCTGTTCAGCGGCTCGGGCTCTTTGAACTACCAGCAGACGGGCGGCAGGAAGCTTACCGGGGGGACGGTAAGCGCGGGTGGAGACGTCATCCTGAGCAACGACGGAGCGATCGAGCTCAACTCCACGCAGGGGGCGAACATCACGGTCACCGCCACGGGCGGGGATATCGAAGTGGGGCAAACTCTGAGCGCCCCGCTGGGAATCGTCACTCTGACCGCCTCCGGGAGCGTGCTGGACGGAGCTCCGAGGGTGAGTTTCCAGGCACTGGGGGCTGTGCTGAGCGCGGGCAACGCCATCGACCTCGCCAATCCCACCGCCTTCGACGTCGCTACCCTGACAGCCAGCGCCGGGGCGGGGGGGATCGCGGTGACTTCCACCGGCGGCGATATGGTCGTGTCCTCGGCCAGCAGCTCGGGCTCGCTCGCGCTGACGACCAACGGGAGCCTCACCGTGCCTTCAGCCAGCGCCACGGGGGCCGGCAGTGACGTGACTCTGAGCGCGACGGGCGACCTGCTGCTGGGCTCCGTTCTGGCTGCTGACGCCTTCACGGCGACCGCCCAGGGCTCGCTGCTCGACACCAACGGCGCGCTGACGAATGTGACCGCAAGCGGGCTGGTCGACCTCAATGCCGGCACCGGGATCGGGCCGGGAGATGCCCTGGAGATGGACGGCCTCACCAGTTTGTCGGCCGACAGCACGAACGGCGATATCGGGCTGACCCTGAGCAGCTCGGTTACGACCACGGCCACCAGCCTGACCACCGGCACCGGGGAGATCCGGGTCAGCCAGACCGGCAACCAGATCTTGAACGTCACCCTGGCCACGACCGGCGACGGAAACATCACGCTGAGCAATGCCGGCCACAACCTGGTGGTGACCACCGCGACCGCGGGCGGGACCGGGGACGTGAGCGTCACGACAACCACCAGCGGGAATGTGACCATGGACAGGCTCAGGGCCACGGGCGACGACATCGTGGTCACTTCGGCCGGGAGCATCGGGGAGATTGTCAGCGACATCAGCTCGGACCTGATTGCGGACACGATCACTCTGACGGCCGGGACGGCGATCGGTGCCGGGAGTGGCGCCAGGCTCGGCATGACCCCGGCCACCGACCTTACGACCAGTGTCGCGGCCTCGGGAGGGCGCACCGACGTCGCTCTGACCATCGGCGGCGTGGCCCGCAAGATCGACGTGACGAGCAACGCCGGCGTGGTGAATATCTCAGCGGGAGTAGGCGGGGACAGCGTTCAGATGACCGCAGCCGGCGCTCTGACCGCTGTCAATACAGGCGCCGGGACGATCTTGCGAGTCAGCAATACCGGCGGACCCATCACCGATGGAGGAGCCGCCCTTGATTCCGAGACCATCAGCCTGATCGCCGCCTCCGGAATCGGCGCGGGTGATTCGCTCGAGATCGCCGCCACCACGCTGGCCGAAGCCAGCGTCACCGGTTCTGGAGCCATCGACATCACCAATTCGTCGGGCGGACTCGGAGTTCTGCTGGCCAGCACCAACAACGGGAGCATCACGCTGCTGGCCCCGGGTGGCACTCTGGGCGTTACCTCGTTGACAGCCGGCGGAGCCAGCCTGGTCACTCTGACGAGCACGGGTGCCACCAGCGACGTGAACCTGGGCTCCGTCACCTCGGGCGACGATGTGACCATCACGGCGGGCCGGGCGATCATCGATGCCAACGGGGCGGCCAGCAACATCCTGGCCGCGGGGGCAGTGGACCTGAACGCGGCCATTGGCATTGGAGCGGGCGATGGGCTCGAGATCAGCGGGGTCAGCAGCCTCACGGCCGATACGACCAGCGGCAATGTCGAGCTTACCACCAGCAGCGCGCTCGCCACCACGGCCGCCAGTCTCACCACGAGCACGGGCAACATCCTCGTTCAGCACACCGGTTCCGGCGGGCTGAGCCTGGGGCTCGCCACCACCACCGATGGCAGCATCAGCGTGGGAGTGGCGGGGGGGGCGCTCACCGTCAACGGCCCGGTCAGTGCGGGCGGAGCCGTCAACGGTGACGTCACCCTCACCACCACCACGTCGGGCGATCTCGTGCTCGGCGGGGTCACGGCAGCGGACGACCTGACGGTGACCGCGGCTGGAGCGATTCTCGACGGCAACGGAGCCAGCGCCAATCTCACCGCCGACGGCGCCGACAGCGTCCTGACCCTGACCGCCGGGCTGGGTATCGGCGCGGCCGATGCTCTCGAGCTGGTGGTCCACGATTTTTCGGCCGCGACGACCAGCGGCAACCTGGAGTTGAGCAACGCGGCCACGCTTGTCACCACGGCCACGGCGCTCACGACGGGAACGGGCGATATCGCGCTCGAGCAGACGGGCGCCGACCTGACCCTGGCGCTCGCCACCACGGCCATGGGCGACCTGACCGTTACAGCCAGCGGCAATCTGACCGTCTCGTCGGCCACGGCCGCGGACGGCGACATCGGTCTCAGCACGGTCGGAGCCCTGACCGTGACCAGCCTGGCCGCCGGGGGGGCGGACGGTGACGTCAACCTGACCACCTCGGGCGCCGGAAACGTGGGAGTCGGCCTGGCCTCCGCCACCGATACCCTCACGGTGAGCTCGGGAGGAAACCTCACCGAGCTGGGCAGCGACCCGTCGGCCGACCTGCTGGCCACCCAGCTGGCGCTGGTGACCGTCACCGGAATCGGGGGCTCGACCGCTCTCCAGATCGATGCGACCGGAGGAGTGGCGGCCCAGGTTACGGGCGCTGGCCCCCTCGCTCTGCTCGACCTGGCGGGCGGGTTGACCGTGACCTCGGCCACGACCGCGAACGGTTCGATCCGGCTGACGGCTCAGAACGGCCCGCTCTCGGTCGCCACCGCCACGGCGGGGGGCGTCGGCCGTCACGTGATCCTGGCCACCGTGGGGGCCGGCAGCCTGGCGGTCGGCGATCTCACGGCGCTGGACGATTCCATTCTGCTGACCTCGGCGAGCGCCATCTCGGCGTCGGGCCCCGGGTCGGTCCTGGCCTCCAAGCGGGTCAGCCTGACGGCCGCCTCGGGGATCGGCCCGCTGACGCTCGACACGGTGACCGTGACCAACGCGGTCGTCACCGGGACCGGAGGCATCGACCTGAGCGACCTCGCGGGCGGACTGACCGTGACCAACGTGTCCACTCACGATGGCTCGATCACGCTTGCGGCCGCCGGCCTGACGGTGACCAGCGGCAATGCCGGCGGCGCGGGCCAGGACTTCACGGCCAGCAGCACGGGCGACCTGCTGGTGGGGCGTGTGGTCGCTTCGGGGGATTCAATCTTCTTGCAGGCCGGGGGAGCGATCCTCGAGGCAGGCGCCGATCCAGACCCGGACCTGCTGGCCACCGACCTCGACCTGCAGGCGGCCGGCGGAATCGGGGCCGCGGGGGCCACGGTCGAGACCGAAGCGGTGCGCTTGACCGCCGTGGCCACCGGCCCCGGGCGCATCCTGGTGAGCGATACGGATAACCTGAACGTGGTGTCTGCCTCGACCGTGGGCGGCAACATCAATGTGACGACCCACGGGTTGCTGCGACTGGGGGCGGTATCGGCCAGCGACACCGTCATCGGGACCTCTGTCACGCTGGGCAATATCACGGTGGACAACGTCACGGCCGTCAACGCCATCACCCTGACCGCGGTGGGCAGCATCGCCGAGACGACCGCCGATCCGGCTACCGATCTGACGGCTCCTACGCTGACTCTGGCGGCCGGCAGCGGCATCGGACCGGCGGACGCGCTCGAGATCGACGCCAACAATCTGAGCGCCAGCGTGAGTGGCACCGGGGGCCTGCGGGTGGTGGACACGTCGGGTGCGGGGACCCTGCTGACCATCAGCAACGCAACCGCCACCAATGGCGACGTGGACATCGCGGCCTCGGGCGGCAGCCTGCGAGCCGATCACGTGAGCGGGTCGAACGTGACGCTGACGACCAACACCACCGGCTCGATCCAGGTGGACGAGATCGCCGCCACGGGCTCGGTGACGCTGAGCGCGGCTCAAAATATCACGGAGATCGGGGTCGACCCCGACGTCGACGTGACCGCGGGCGCGGCCTCCGTTTTCCGCGCGCTCGCAGGCGTCATCGCGACCACCGACGCTCTGGAGGTCCAGGTCACCCAGTTGAGCCTTCAGGCCGGCGGGAGCTCGGGCGGAGCGTCGATCAAGCTGGCCGGCCTGGTGGGGGGCTCCGCGTCCCCCACGGCAAGCCTGATCCACCTGAACACCCCTCCGGGAACCTCGACCTTCAACGGTACGCCGTTCTAAGTGGACGGGAGCCGGGTGCCGACCACCACGTCCCAGGCCTGCACCCTCCAGCCCACCACGATTCCCTCGCGGACGTAGGGGTCGTCCTCGGCAAACCGAGACGGCACCGACCCGTCCTCACATGCGAACAAAATCAGCGCCCCGCCATCGTCGAGATTGCCCCCGAGCAGCAGGCTGCCGGACCCCTCGTAGACGCGAATGTGCTCGCGGTGCGCCACCGCAAAAGCCTCCTGGCGGGCCGGTGCGTCCGGAGCCTTCTCATAGAAGAGCAGGTAGCGCTTCATGCCTCGAAGAGTCCCGTCGGCAATCCGTCGATGCTGGTCTGGTTGCGATCGTGCCGATACTGGTCCATCTTCTCGGGACCCATGTTGCAGGCGAACTCCAGCAGGTTGTCGCGCTCGCCTTTATAGTCATACAGCGGCACCGCGAAGCCGCAGGTCGACATGATCGATTCGATCGAGAGCAACACGATCTGACGCTCGCCCGGATACGAGGGAAATTGCGCGTGCAGAGCACCGAACTCGGCATCCTGGGGCCGAACCACCCGACCCTTCCCATAGAGACGCACGATCAGCGGCTTGCCTTCGAACGAGCAGAACATCAGCGTGAGCCGGCCGTTCTGAGCGACGTGGGCCGCGGTCTCGTTCTCGCTGCCGGTCATGTCCAGATAGCCGACCAGCGTGTCGCTCAAGATGCGAAACGAGTCGAGTCCTTTGGGCGAGAGGTTGATGCGTCCCGCGTTCGGCGCCGAGGCGGTGAAGAAGATGTGCTGGCGCGAGATGAAATCGCGCAGATGCTCGTTCAGCTGCGTATCGAACCTGGCCATGTCTTCCGATTCGGTGGTCTCGAGAGAAAAGCCCCCCGCGCGGAGCGGGGGGCTCTAACCTGCCAATGGTGGTCTACATTCGCAGGTTCGGGTTCCCGGACAGGGTCTCCGAATTCGCTATCGGCTCGTCAGATGCCGTGGGGAGCTCCTCGTGGTGCTGCTGCTCCTCGACAGAAGCTTCGGCCTTACCGAGCAGCTCCGCGGCCCGCGTCTTGCCCGACGCCACTGCGTGGAGAATGCGCTCCCTGGCGGCCTCCCACTTCTCGGCGGCGAGGTCCCGGGTGTCGATGGCCTTGTCCTTGAGCTCGGACGCCCTGGCTTTGAGGTCCGACACCTTGTCTTCGATCTGTTGAATCGTCTCCTTACCCGGCTTGGGTGCGATCAGCAGGCCGGCGCACAGCCCGACCAGGATCCCGAAGCCCACGCCCATGGTGAAGCTGATTCCCTGTGATTTGATTTCGTGCCTATCGATTTCTTGCTGGAGTTGGGGGTCCGGCAAGAGTTGATGGTGAGTCATCTGTTGTTGAGCCTCCTTTCAACATCCTCAGCGTAGCAAATCGTTGCCTGGATGAGAAAGCGGCTACAATACCGCCGGGCCGTTACTTGAATAACTAAGACTCGAAATTGCGCGGGCCGTGGGTTGTGGCCAGGGCGGCCGCGCCGGCCCCGCGGATGACGTCGCCCAGGTCCTCTTCCTCACCGGGCCCCAGGTGCACGCGCGAGGCCTTCCAGCCCCAATCGAGACGGTTCTCGTCGTCGCCCCGGCCATCCACCATCGTATTGAAGAGCGCTCCCGCCAGGCGCGAGGTGAAGCTGGGGCTCTTGTCGAGCATCTTGCGCGCGTCTTTCTCGGTCATCTTGGGGAAGTGGGCCAGCGCGTTGAGCGCCTTCGTGTCCTCGCGGGAACGGCCCAGGATGGCCGGAAGCGACTGCTCGTCAGCCTTGGCCAGGTTCAGCGCCAGCACGACCCGATCGTGGGGAAGCTCGCTCAGGAAGTTGGCCAGTTGCGGCGCGAAGCCCTGATAGTTGGCTTTGTTGTGGGCATCCAACACCGAGATGTTGCCCGGGTCGAAGTTGAGCACGCTCAGTCCCACGTTCTGGCCCGTGGTGGGGTCGACGGCCTCGTAGTGGGCCGGCAGCACCACCAGCGCGTCCCGGTCGCCCGGCGTGGCGGCTGAAACCGGCAGGTTGTCCACCACCCCGCCGTCGCAGAGCTGCAACCGGTGGCGATCCTGGCCGCGGGCGATCTCCATCTGGGGGGCGTTGAAGAAGCCGGGCACCGCCGCCGAGGCGATGATGGCCGCCACCACGTCGAAGTTGGGGGTTGTCTCACTGGACATGACCAGCCGTCCGTCCCCATCGATCGACTGGCGCAGCGGGTCGTTCTCGGGCAGGGTCGTGTTGAGCGCGACCGCCATCACCTTCAGCTTGTAGGGCAGATCGCGGAACAGGATGGGGCGCCCCTCGATGCCCAGCTTTCGGCTGAACAGCTCGTAGAGCGTGGTATACATCTTCTGCTGCGAGAAGAGCCCGGTGCGATTGATGCCGCGCACCTTCGGGTCCACGCCGCCCATCATCCAGACGGCGTCCGAGTTGAATTTCTTGAAGTCGAGCTCGGTCAAGATGTTGGTCAGCTCGTCTACCGAGAATCCTGTGGCCATGACGCCGGCCGTGATGGCGCCGGCCGAGGTGCCCACATACTCGTCGATGGCGAACTTGCCTTTGGATTGCTCCAGCGATTCGCGCAGCTGCTTGAGGCATTCCACGTAGCAGAACCCTTTGCCACCGCCGCCCTCGAGCACCACGGAGACCTTCTTGGGGTCCCCCGCGCCGTGGCCGAGGACGTCCTGACGGGTCGGGCCCGAGCCCAGCACGGACACCACCGAGGGTGCCTCGCCCGGGTCGAAGTACTCGCTGATGGCCAGCGGATTCTTCTTGAAGCAGGCGGCCCCTTGCAGCAATCCCAGGTCCACGTCGCCATAGCGCTTCTCGGCGGTGGAGAGCCAGTCGACCAGGTCGTAATGGCGGATGGCCTGCTCCAGCACCGGGCGGTCCAGCCCACCGGTATTGATCAGGTCGCGAAGCTGGTCGAGCGACGGGCGCGCCGTGGAGAGGTCTTTGAGATCGACCCCGGCATACTGCGAGCCCAGCAGCTGGCGCAGGGTCGTTTCGCGCTTCTCCAGCAGGGGCATCGCGCCCGTCATCTGGTCGCGCAGGATACCCATGAACTGTCGCCGCTCCGCGATGCCCAGGCCGTTCAGGGTGTGGTCGACCACCTCGCCCACGGCCACCGAGCGGTCGTACGGCCGCAGCACCGTGGCGGGCGGCTCGCCCTGCAGCGCGGCCAGCACGGGAGCGTCGTGGGAGCAGGCGCAGGAGTGCTTGAGGTTGAGCTCCACCCAGCTTCTGGCCAGCGGCGCGAAGAGCTCTCCGCGACGCTCGGCTCCGACCTCGCGCATCAGCTTGATCCAGTGGGTCTGCACTCCGGTGAACAGGTCGCGGTCCAGGGCCGCCGCGCCATCGGCGAAGTCGGCCGCATCGCCCTGCGAAAGCTTCTTGACCACGTCGTAGGCCCGGTCGACGTTGGGCGGCGAGGGCCAGGGGCCCAGGCCGTCGCGCCCGCCCAGCCAGGGCGGAGTCAGCTCGGACTTCACGGCCGAGATCGACTCGTGCAGGGCCGGATTCTTCCGCTGCAACCAGGGGTCGAGTTTGTGGTAGTAAGAGTGCAGGCGGGTGTTCAGCCAGCTGTAGTAGAGCCCGGCATCGCTGAATCCGGAGCCCAGCGTGTTGCCGCGCTCGACCAGGGAAGCGACGGTCTCCTTGGCCAGGTATTCGGCCGAGCTATAGGTCTTGGGATCGCCGTCGAGATCGATGAAGACCGGGAAGTCGCCTTTGGTCAGCTTGTTCTCGAGCGTGGTCCACACGAACGAGCGGTCGTCCTCGGGCTTGAACGGGTTGACGGCGGGGCGTTTGTCCGAGTTCCAGAGGTCCATCACCGACTGGGAGTCGGCTTCGCGTCCCTCGCCCAGGTAGACGTAAGCGGCGTCGGGGGTGCCCTCGTGGAAGGTGGCTTCGGCCAGTTGCCGCAGGAACCGGGGGGGACTCTTGATCCCGTGACAGTCGGGCTGGGGCGACAGCATCTTGTAGAGGTGCTCGTCGATGCTGACGAGGTCTTTGGCGGAAAGACCCACGGTGCGCTCGGCCGCGGGGCCAGCCAGCTCGGCCAGCGAGTTGACGCTGCGCGTGAAGACCGACGGGATGCGGGTGCGCATCCAGTCGACCGCGGAAAGTTTCTGTCCCCCGGGGAGGACGCCCTCGATCCGGCTGGCGGCCCAGGACGCGACGAGCGAGGCCAGCGAGGGGACGACGGCGCAAGTGGTGCGGCCGATGGCGGACAGCCTGGCGAGGAGTTTCTGGCCGGTCGAGACGCTGGGGGCTTCCCGGGTGGGAAGGGCGGCGCCGACGCTGTCCGTGGGGAGCGGGGGAGCGGGTTCGCCCGCGGCCGCGCGGACGGGGCGCGCCCAGGCGGCGCCCGAGGTCTGAGCCACGAAACTTAACTTGTCCACCACGGTTCTACTTTACCAAACGATTCTGAAAGAAACCTCGCCTGAGATCCAGGAGCGTCCATGACGATCCACAATTGAAAAATAAACGAATTGCTTACAGACAGGTCCCCGTTCACCTGATATGATACGCCCTATGATGCTTTCCGCCCGTCAGCGCTTGCTGGCCTTCGCACTCGTTTTGCTCATGCTCGTGGCGCCCGTCATGGCGCGCCCCGAGTCCGAAGCCGATGTCGCGGCCCGGATGCGCCAGCTGTTGGCGCTTATCCATGAGCACGCCCTGACCCAGGTTCCCGACTCGCAGCTGGTGGGCGGCGCGTTCGAGAGCCTGCATCAGGTGTTGCTGACCGCGCCTCCGGCCGAGGAGCCCCCGGCTGGACTGGAAACCCGTCTGCGCGACCTGGTGGCCGGACAGCCGGTCGAGTGGGAGCGGGTCGAGCGCGTGGCCGTCGAGGGCATGCTGAAGCGTCTGGACGACCGCTGGGCGGCCTATCTCTCCCCCGAGGTCTATCGCGGGCTGCGCGACCGCAGCTACGCGGCCGCCTACAGCGGCATCGGCGTCACGCTCTTTCGTGAGGTGGAGCACGGCCCCGTGGTGCTGTGCCAACCCTCCGAGGAAACTCCGGCGGCCCGGGCCGGTCTTCAGGGCGGCGACGAGCTGCTGACCCTGAACGGCCAGAGCGTCGCCAGCCTCACCGAGAACGAGATCCGCGCGCGCCTGCAGGCCGAGCCCGGCACCAAACTGGAGCTGGGCCTCCGCCGCGACGGCCAGCCGGTCGGCGTCACCGTGGAGTGCGCTTCGATCCACGCCGATCTGGTGCACAGCAAACTGGTGCTGAAGAACGGCCAGCGCGTGGCCTATGTGCAGGTCGGCACGTTCGCCGCCAGCACCCCCGCCTCGGTAGCCGAAGCCCTGGCGAAGCTGGATGCCGATGCTTGCGTGCTCGACCTGCGCAACAACGGGGGCGGTCAGGTGAGCGCCGCCGTGCGCCTGGCCTCGCTCTTCATGCCGCCCGGCACCGAGGTGACCTCGGTGCACCGGCGCAGCGGGGTGGACGTGCTGCGCGCGGTCGATACGGGCGTGCATTTCGACGGGCCGGTGGTGGTGCTGATCAACGAGAACTCCGCCAGCGCGGCCGAGCTTACGGCTGGAGCGCTGCACGACAACGACCACGCCCTGCTGGTGGGCAGCAAGAGTTTTGGCAAAGGTGCCGTGCAGCGCATCCTGCCGTTACCGGACGGCTCGGCGCTGAAAATCACCACGGCCCACTATCGCACCCCTTCGGGGCAGTCGATTGAAGGCCGGGGACTGGTTCCCGACGTCAGCGCCCAGACGGCGCTGCGGTGGGTGGGCACCGGTGGCGACCAGGACGAGCAGTTGCGAGTTGCGTTGGGGTGCGCGACTCGCTCCCTGGCCGCGAACCGCTGACCTAGCGGGAAGCCGCTTCGATCTGGTTGTTCACGATGGCGACGGCCTCTTCACGGCTCAGCCACACGCCGGTGGTCTCGAAGGTCACGTAGCGCAGGTAACCGGGCAGCGACATGTAGTTCGCTTCCGCGGTGAACGGCTGCAGGCTGGCCACCTGGGCGTATTCGGCGGCGTTCGAGGGCATGGCCATGAACGCAAACATCATCAGTCCGAGAGCGGACGTAATCACTCGTTTCATTGGGGGTTCCTCCTGTCCGTGAGCTTGGGGCTCATCTTGTGGCTTCATCATAGGCTTTGAGCCCGCTCTTCTCCACGTACTTCCGTACCCGTGCCGTCCGTACAATCACGTCCAGTTTGCTCCCCTGCGCGTTGACGCGGAAATCCGTGCTCTGGTCGGAGAAGTCGGCGTCCGGAATGCGGAAAGTATAGGTCTTCCAGTCGGTACCCGGGTCCACGATTTGCCAGCGCGTGAAGGCGTATCCCTTCATCGAGTCATAGCCGAGGTTGAAGCCCATCGGCCGGCTCGCATCGCTGTTGCCGCGCACTTCCACCTCGACCTCGACACCGTAACGCCCGTCCACGAAGAACGCGAAGCTATCGTCCACCGCGAATTTGATCGAGCTGATCCCGTGCGAGAGGTCGGTGGTCCAGCCGTCGTCGCGCCGGATGGCCCCCTCCAGCACGGTCAGTCCGCTGCCCAGCGTGACCTGCTCGGCTTGGGAGTAGTCGGGGTCGGGCGCAGCGGGCTGCACGGGCGGCGTTTTCATCCAACCGGTCAGGTCGGCGCCGCTCACATAGATCGGGCTCTCGCTCAGCGCGGTGGGATCGGCCACCGCGGCTCCGCTCGCAGCGACGGCCTTCACCCCGGCGGGGGGAGCCGCCAGGCGAACGGCCGGTCCGTCGCTCCAGGCCACCAGCACTCCCTCAAAAAGAAGGCCGTAGGCGTGCGGGCCCCAGTCGGCCGCAGCGCTGAATTTGCGCTCGCCTACTTGCGCGATCAGGGTCTGGTAGGCCTGAAAGGCAGGGCGCCGGGTTCCGTCCGCTCGCACCAGGCCCGAGCGGCTCTGCACCTGGTAGGGCCCGTCCGAGCGGTCGCGCAGCGTCTGCCAGTAAACCCGCTCGGCCCCGTTGGCCAGGGCCAGCACCGCCATCCGCACGAGGTAGCGGGCCTGGTCCTGCTCGCTGGCCTGGGGGCGCAGCAGGGGCCCCGGGATGACCTCCGTGCCCCAGCCGAAGCCGGCCACCCAGAGCCGCACCAGGGGGCCTTTCTTGCGCACGATGTCCGTTTGCAGCACGGTCAGCGGCCGCAGCATCTGCTCGGGCTTGGCGAAGGCCGGGTAGAGGGCCAGGGCGTTGAAATACTTCTCGGCGCCCCAGGTATACAGCTGGTTGATGGCGCCCAGGTCGATCCCGCCCGGCTCGGGCATGAGGATCAGAGCGCTGGCGTCGGTCTTGCGCACGGCCTGGATGGTCGTCAGCGCGAGCTGAGTCAGATCCTTGTCCGAGCCGCGGAAGAAGTGAATCGAGCTGCGCTCCCAGATCTGCCAGTCCTTCACGGTCCGCTCGCGGGCGGCCAGGGCCTCGACGTACCGCTGCCAGTCGTCGAAAGATCGGGGGGGATTGTAGTTCCAGACCGCCTGGTCGTCCTTGGGAAAGCGCGATGCCCAGCGAGGCGTGTTGCCCAGCGTCAGGAGCAGCTCCAGCTTGCGGCTGGAGGCCGCTTTCACCACCTTGTCGGTGTAGGTCCAGTCGAACGCCTCGGGTTGGGCCCGCTGCAGCACGGTCCAGTCGGGTAGAATGCGCACCGAGCCCACGCCGAGCTGCACCGCCTCGTCCAGGTCGGACTCCACTTCGGCCAGCGGCCGGCTCTCGCCCGAGACCACCACCCCGAAACGGCGCGAGGGCTCGGCCGAAGCGGGCAGAACGAGGCAAAGCGCCAGAAAGATGAAAAACCTTCTCATCGAATTTCCTTCTGGCCGCGACCTCGTGGCCCTTTCGGGTCAGGAGGTTGGAAAGGGCGACAGGCCGAACGACCGTAGTCCTTTCCTTATGAAGAAAGCCGAAGCGGGGGCACTGCGGAGCCTGTTGGACTTCCTGGCCGAGGTTTCGGGTGCCTGGGGCCCCGGACCCTGGACGCAGGCTATTGCCTCCTTGCAAGAGACCCCCGCGCTGGCCGCCCTGGTGACCGAGACCACCACTCCGGTCGAGCCGCTGGAGACCTGGCTCTCGTTGCGGCTGACTCCGGTGCAGTGGGAGGCGCTCAAGTCCAGTGAGGACCGCCCCCTGACCGTTATTTTCGGCGCCGCCGGCACGGGTAAGACCCACATGGCGGCGATGCTGGCCGGTTACTGGCTCTCCAAGAAGAAGCGGGTCCTGCTGACCTCGGCCTGTCCGCGCGCGCTCGAGCGGCTGCGGCAGATTCCCCTGCCGGCCCCGCCCCCCGCGGCGACGGAGCTCATGCGCCGCCTGGGCAAGCTGGAGACGCAGCAGCTCGAGCACATCCAGAAAGCTTTCGAGCTCTCCGAGGCGGCGCGCGCCGTGCGGGAGGGGCAGGGGAAAGAGGACTGGATTCCCGGTCCCATCTCGGGCAACGGCGAGCTGCCTATCTCGGTCCGCGACGTGGACGAGATCTACAGCTGGACCTATGGCGACGACCTCGAGTCCTCGCTGCGCGGCTCTCTGCCCGACCCGGCCAAGTTGATGACCGAGGACGACCTGGCGCGACTCAAGGAGCTCGAGGTTCCTTTCCGCGACTACGGCGACGAGATCTTCTGGCAGAACGACCTGCACTCCGAGGAAGCGCTGCAGGCGCTCTTGAGCAGCGCCAAGCGCACCTTCGAGGCCATGGAGGAGAGCGAGGACTGGTGGCTGGAAGCCGCCTGGCACGTGCGGCGCAACTCCGAGGAGGGAATGGCCTTCGAGGACCTCGGCCGCGAGCTGACCCGGCTCGAGAAGAGCCGCGATGAGTTGACCTCCCAGATCGAGGGAGTGACGGCCGACCTTTCTCCGACCATGCCGCTGGCCGAGCAGCAGCAGCTGTGCCAGGAGCTGCTGAACGCGGTGGCTTCCAAGAAGGGCGGCCTCGGCTGGGCCACCACGGCCTTCAAGCCGCGCTGGAAGAAGTTCCTGGAAGTCACTCGAGTGAATGGGGAGAAGCCGAGCACCGCCGACGACTTCCGCAAGCTGCAGGTCTTCCTGGAGCGGCGCAAGCTCTTCGACGCTTCGGTGCTGGCCGCCGACGAGGAGATCGAGCGCCTGTGCGGCTACCAGCCGACTCCGCCCGGGATCGACCGCACCAGCCTGGTCAAGAGCGCGGTGCGTTTCCACCGCGATTACTTCGCCGATTTCGAGAAGCACGCCAGCGTGGCCGGACTGCGCTGGGAGAAGGCGATGAGCCACACCACCAAGGTCAAGCTGGCCCCCGGCGGCGAGCTCAAGATGCTGCGCACCGCCCTCAAGCAGTTCTTGCTGGCGATGATCGGCCGCCGCATCGTGTATCTCGAGCTGGCCGAGCTGCGCCGCCGCGAGGAGCGCCATCTGGGCTGGGTGCCCGCCACCAAGGGCGTGGGCAAGAGCAAGGACACGCGCGACATCCGCGCCGGGCTCCGGGGCTCGGTGGTCAGCCGCGACGTGGAGACCTACAAGGACCTGCTCTCCAAGCTGTACGAGCTGGTGCGCCTGAAGCCCATCTTCGAGCGCCGCAAGGAGCTGCTGACCAAACTGGCGGTGGTGGCTCCGGCCTGGGTCGACGCCATCAATGGCAACCAGTCTCCTCACGATAAAGGGCGCTTGCCCGGCGACGTGGAGGCCGCCTGGGCCTACCGGCTGGGCCAGCAGCGAACCTCCGCGGCCAGGCCCGAAGCGCCGGACACTTCGATGTTCGACAGCGTGCGCCGGATGCGCAGCGAGCTTTCCTCGGGAGTCAACAACGATCCGCAGGGACTGCTCGTCGCCACCCCCGAGGAAGCCCTGGCCTCGCGGGACCACTTTGACTGGGTGATCTGCCACCAGGCGGGTTGCAGCCCCCTGCCCCACGCGTTGTTGTTGTCCCTGGCGGAGCGGGCCGTGGTGCTGGGCGACCCGGCTCAATGCCACTCGATTCCGCCCCGGGCTGGCGCCGAGGTCTTGGAGTCGGCCCGGAAGCACTCGCTCTCGCAAGCTTACGACGGGCTGCACCCGCTTCTGGCACTGGGTCCGCCCACGGCGCGCCTGACCGAGAGCCTGCGCCTCCGCCCCCAGGTGGCCGACGTGCTGGCCGCCCTGGGCTCGCCCATCAAAGCGGGCTACCACCTGGCGGAGTTGTTCGGCGCCGGTCTGGTCGAGGTGCTGGCCGAGCCCGGCCAGTTGGAGGCCAGTGCGGCCTCGTTGACGCTGGCCCTGCTGCGCCAGCCCGAGTACAGCCATCGGACGGTGGCGCTGATAACCCTGGCGGGCGCGACTCAGGCCGCGCGTCTGCGGCAGACGCTCGCCGAGGAATTGCAAGATTTCGAGAACGAGATCCCGCGCCTGACAGTGGGCTCCGCCGAGGAGATGCAGGGCGGCCAGTGGGATCTGGTCGTGTTGCTGGCCGACGGGTTGCGCAGCAACCCGCAGGCGCGGCGACGGCTCGAGGTGGGGGTCTCGCGCGCCCTGGACCAGGTCTGGGTGGTGCACCGTCTGGCCGAGGTCGACAAGCTGCCCGCCGGCGACCTGCGCCGGGCCTTCCTGAGCGCCATCCGGGCCGTTCGTCCGGCCCCGGCCTGGCCGGCCGGATTGCGGGGAGAGCTCGCGGCGGGGGTGACGTCGCTGGGCTACCGTCCGCGCCTGGTGGGTCCCTGGGGACTGGCGGTGGGCCACCAGATGCTGCTGTGCTACGGCGAGAAAGCCCCCACGGCCGAGGACCTGGCCTGGGAGAACGGGCTGGAGCGCCACGGCTGGCAGCTGCTGCGCATCCACGGGCGCGACTATTGGGACGCTCCCGAGCGCTTCCTGGCGGGCCTGAAGGAGCAGCTGCTCCCGCGCCCCGCCGAGAGCGAGATGGAAGCCAAAATCGAGCGCGCGGCGGCGCTGATTCGCAAAGGTTGGCCCGCCGTGGGCGACCCCGAGGAGCGCATCGAGTGGGATGTCACGGCCTTTACGCCGGCCTGGCGCGCGCTGGCCGAGAAGATTCTGGAGGTGCCCGGGCTCGCGGTCGAGCCGGGCGACGCCGTGGTGGTCGTCCGGGCGGGAGGACGCACGCTGGAGCTGCGCTCGCCCGACCCGGTGGCCGGCCAGGAGGCCCTGCAAGACTTCCTGCGCGACTCCATGCCGGCGCCCCGGCCGGGGTTGTTGGCGCCTGTCGAGGAGTCGCGGGAGGCCGTCGAGCCGGGTCCCCGGGAGGAGCCCGTGGAGCCGACTCTCGAGCTCGGAGCGCGGCGCGAGCCGACGGACGAGACGGTCGAGCTGCTCCCGCGCTCCGAGCCGCCCGAGCCCACCGTGGAGTGGTCGCTGCGGCCGCTCGAGGCGGAGCCGACCGGGTCGCAATCGGTGGCGGAGGCCTCCGGTGCGGGCGATGCCGTGGCCGTCGAGGTCGAATCGGCCAGCGCAGGCGCGGCGGGTAGCGACGCCGTGACCGCGACCCGCTCGGGCGAGCCCGCCTCCGAGCCCGGGGTCGCCAGCGGCGAGACGAGCACCGGCACCGAGGGGGCCGGGACGCAAGACGCGATCGGGGAGAGCGAAACCCGCACCGAGGCCGCGAGCCCGGCGGCTGCGAGCGAGCCCGAGCCCGAGCCCGAGGAGAGCCAGGGAGCCCGGCTCGAGGCGAGCCAGGTGAGCCAGACCTCCGAGCCCGAGTCGAGTCAAGCAGCTGAACCGGCCGCGAGCCAGGCAGTCGAGCCCGAGGTGAGCCAGACCTCCGAGCCCGAGGCGAGTCAAGAAGCTGAACCGGTCACGAGCCAGGCAGTCGAGCCCGAGGTGAGCCAGGCGATCGAGCCCGAGACGAACCAGGCAGTCGAGCCCGAGGTGAGCCAGACCTCCGAGCCCGAGGCGAGTCAAGAAGCTGAAACGGTCGCGAGCCAGGAAGTCGAACCCGAGGCCAGCCAGGAAGGGCCCGAAGCAAAGGAAGCCGAGGCGAGTCCCGCGCCGGTCGCGCCCAGAGGCGTGAAGCCGCCCACCGTAAAACCGCCCACGGCCAAATCTCCGTCGAAATCAGGAGCGGTCAAACCGACCGTGCGCCCGCCCGGGGCACCCAGGCCGCCCGCGCCGCCCCGCTCGAGCGAGACCCCGGCCAAGCCGCCGGTCAAGCCGCCCAGCGGCGTGAAGCTCCCCGGGCCCAAGACGACCGGCGTGCGCCCTCCGGGAGCCCCGAAGGTCGAGGCCAGCCTCGAGGCGGCCCCCGAGACGGTCGAGATGCCCCTGCGCCGCGACGACTCCATTCCTAGCTTCGAAGCGGTGGAAGCCTCCCTGGAGTCGGTCGAGGTGAGCTCCGAGGCGACGGTGGAGATCGAGCTCAGCGCCGAGGTGGCTCCCGAGACGGTGGAGATGCCGCTCAGCTCCGAGTCGGCCCCCGAAACCGTGGAGATGCCTCTGCGCTCGACGCCCACCGTCAAGCCGCCGAAAGCGAAGAGCGGGTCGGTCAAGGTGCCGGTGAAGCCGCCCAGCGCCAGCCTGGCGGCCTCCGCCGAGCGCGTGGCGCCCCGGCCGCCGACCGCGGGCGTGAAGCCGCCGGTCCAGCCCCCGGCCTCGGCCGAGGCCGGCCCCGCACGCGTCAAACCGCCCAGCTTCAAGCTGCCGGGGGCGACCCGGCCTCCCGCCTCCCCGCGTCCGGAGGTCAAGCCGCCCAGGCCCGCCTCGGGCTCGGTCAAGCTGCCCAGCGGGTTCGCGGCCAAGACGCCCAGCGCGCCCGCGCCGCCGCCTCCCGCCGCCGCTCCGGTTGCGGGCGAGCCAAAGCGCGTCAAGCCGCCTTCCGGCAAGCTGCCCATTCCGCCCGCGGTGCGTCCCCCGGCCGTGCGTCCGCCCACCCTGCCGGGTGCCAGCGTGCGGCCGCCCGTGCGTCCCGTGCAGCCCGCCGCGCCGGTGGACGACCTGGCCGAAGTGCGCAAGGTCATGCTCAAGGCGTTCCGCATGATCAAGCCGCAGCTCCCCGAGGTGGTGCAGGAGTTGATCGAGGGCGTCACCTCGGTGGCCCTCGAGCGCAAGCGCACCGAGGAGCAGCGCCGCGCGCCCCGTCTGAACTGCCACTACGACGTGCGCTGCGTGTTGGACGAGGGTGAGCTCCAGGCGGCCGTGACCGAGGTCTCTCTGACAGGAGCTCGCGTCGAGCTTCCCGAGCGCCTGTCCAAGAACACGCTGGTCGAGCTACACCCGCGTCTGGCCGGCACCGAGCTCGAGCCGGTGCGCTGCAGCGTGCGCTGGTGCCGGCAAACGGGCGACAAGCTGGCGGCGGGCCTGGCCTTCCACGAGTCCCCCACGCGCCTCAGCCGCTCCTGGGTCGCGGTGCTGCTGCACAGTCTCGGCTTCGGTGAGGACCAGGCGGTGCAGCGGCGCAAGAACGTCCGCGTGCCCACTAACCAGCCGATTCACTTCACGGCTGGCGAAACCGCCGCCGAGGGGATCGCCCTGGACATCGGCGTGGGCGGCCTGCTGGTCGAGAGCGACGCGGGTCTGTCGAAGGGCGACGTCCTGACGATCAGCCTCGGCTCCGACCTCGGGCTGGAGCCGTTCAGCGTGGACGGCATCGTGGTCAGCGTCCGCTCGGCCAAATCTCCTCGTCCGCGCTACGGCGTGCAGTTCCTCGAGATGACCCCGTCTGCCATGACCGCCCTGGGCGACTACCTGTTGAAGCTGCTCGGCCCGGACGCCTGAACGCAGGCTGTACTCTATTTTGGGCCTCTTTGGGCACCCTGTTCTCCGTCTCCGGCAGGACAACGGCTGACTCTGTGTCCGCAACTGGTTTCCAGGTCATTTTCGTGCTAACAATTGCAGTATGCGGTCCAGAGGCGTCGTCCTTATCAGCACGTTGTTCTTCGTTTTGCTCGTCGGCCTGATCGCGCGAGCGATCATCATCACCGGTCCGGGCAAGCTGCGAATGTCCAATCAGGCCTTTGCCGAGCCCGCCAGCAGGCGCGCCGCCGAGGCCGGGTTGGCCTACTGCCAGGCCCGGCTGCGGGCCAAGCCCGACTGGAAAGGTGATGACGACAAGACGGTCATCGACACGCCCGAGCTCAAGGTTATCGAAGACCGGGGCAACGTCTTCGGCCTGGTCAAAGACCTCGACGGGCGCGTGGCCCAGTTCCGCATCCGCTTCAATTACCAGGACGGTCCGGCCGGCGGCGACAACCTCGACGATCCGGCCTCCAGCCACAAGATTCTCAATCCGTACGTCTCGCTCAACAACATCAAGGCGACCGGCCAGGCGGCCGCGCCGCTGGCCGACCCCGGCACTTTCGTGGTCACCGGCGACGGCCCGGACAACGTGCAGGCCGGCTGCGCGCTGGTGCTGGTCGAGGGCCGCACGGGCGCCGCGCTGCAGGGCATTACCGAGCCCGACCAGGATCCGGGCGTGGGCGAGATGACCTCCCGCGTGTTCCAGTTCGTGCTGACCGGCACGGCGACGGGGCCCATCCCCGACGCGCCGCTGAGCGCGGCCGGCGCCATCTCCACCCACACCGTCAAAGGCATGTCGGCCAGCGCCGTCAACACCACCGACGCCCCGCGCGTGCGCTCCAAGCAGGAGATGCACGTGCTCGACAGCGCCGGGTCCAAGAACACCCTGACCATGAACGGCGAGGTCAGCACCTCCAGCGGCACGGTGGACGCCAACGTCAGCGGCAGCGTGACCACCACCATGGAGAAGAGCGGCGACGACTTCCACAACGTCAAGTGGGAGGAAGTGCCCAAGGCCGACGCGGCCAAGTCGGGCACCGCCGTCATTCCGGGCGGGACCTACGTCTTCTGGTACGACGGCACCGTGCACTACTACGACATGTCCTTCGAGGACTACAAAAATTCCAAGATCATCAACGACGTCGACACCACGACCTACCTGCCCAAGAACCAGGGCGTCGTGATCAGCGGCAACATGGCCCAGATCCGCGACCCCGCCAATGTGGCTGCGGCGCCCACCAACATCGAGCTCAAGACCGACAACAAGAACTGGGTGTTCGAGATGAACGTCAACGGCGACACGGCCGTCGGCAAATCGACCAAAGGCGTGAGCTCGATCGCGGTCATCAACTACGAGGGCCGGCAACTTTACAAGGGCGACAAGACCTTCGCCGTCTCCGACTACATCGAGAGCTCCGAGGTCTGGTGCAACCCGGCCATCAACATCACCGGCGCCACGTTCTCGTGCGACGACGATACCCTGATGCTGTGCAACGTCAACGGCAACAACGCCACCCTGACCAGCGGCGGCGACGCCACCGTGGCTTCCACCAGCGTCAAGCTGACCAAGAACTTCGATCCCAAGGACCTCAAGACGGCCACCCAGCGCTTCAGTCTCTACACCAAGGGCGACCTGACGCTGTCCACTTACCAGCACATCCCCGGCTTCGACATCTGGGAGTTGGGCATCTCGATCCCCGAGATGGACTTCTACGGCCCGCTCAAGCTCGAGGGTCTCATCTACACCTGGGGCGACGTCAAGTGTTACGGCGCCAACCCCAACGGCGCGAGCCTGGCCAGCATGCTGGCCGACATCTCGCTGCAGGGTGCCCTGGTGGCTTATGGCGGCGACCCGGCCGGCGGAGTGCCCGGCAGCAACAACAAGGGCAAGGTCGACATCTATGCCAACGATTTCCAGCTGATCTACGACCCGCTCAAGCTTGGCGACGGCAGCGCGCCGGACATCACGGCCGGTGACGGCAAGCTCAAGCGCACCTTCTTCGGCGAAAAGTGAGACGCGGTTTCACCCTCGGCGAGGTCCTGGTCTCGGTCGCCCTCATGGGGCTGGCCCTGCTGACCCTGCTGTCGGTTTCCTCGACCGCGCTGCGGGCCGACCGCAAGAGCGTGCTCAACCTGACCGCCGCCGGGGTGGCCGACCGCGAGATGAACCGGGCCGTGACCATGGCGCTCAACGACAAGCCGGCCGGGGACAAGGACCGTTTCTGGCAGCAGAACTTTGCCTACCCGGCCAACCCCTGGAAGACCGGCAGCTCGCAGGTGGGCAAGGACAAGTTCGATTACGCCATCTATGCCGTGGACGTGCGGGATACCACCGGCACCGACCTGGGCGACGGGGCCACCGACAACAAGGTCAAGCGCGTGGACATCGTGGTCTGGTGGTGGAGCGGCGACGGTCAGCGCCAGGGCTACGGCAAGACCCAGACGAGCGCCTTTCGATTGGTCAACCAGGGTGATACGCAGTAGAGCGCTCAGCCTGCCCGAGCTGCTGGTCTCGATGGGGCTCTTCGTCACCCTGATGGCGGTCGGCTACCTGCTGCTGACGCGCAACATCGGGCTCTGGCGCAACATTTCGGCCAGCGAGGACGCCTCGCTCGGCATCAAAAAGGCGCACCGCATGGTCGAGCACGACCTGCTGCAATGCAACTTCAACGACATGAACACGGCCATCGTGCCTCCCAGCCTGGCTTCGGGGGGCGATGGGACAGCCGTCTGGTGCCTGTCCGCCGCGGGTCCCACCGGCGCCACGCTCATGGCCCCCGACGGCTCGGCGTTCTGGCAGCGCAACATCCTGTATTACCTGGTGGTGCCCGCGGGGCACACGTCCTGCGCCGGCGGCTCGGGCCCCGGTAACCTGGATGACCGCTGTCCCCACAAAGTCTTGATCCGGAAGGTGATCGACTCGGGCACCCCCACGTCTCCGGCCAGCGATCCGATCGCGGACCGCGAGGCCCTTCTGACCGGAGGGGCGATCACGGCCTACCTGACCCGTCCCAACGGCTTCGATGTCAGCGCGATGATGGGCGAGCCCGGGGTGACCCAGGTCGAGATCGTGGCCAACAACCTGCTCTGGTTCGAGACCAAGCGCGAGCCCGATCCGGACATCCCCAAGGAGATTCAGGTCGACATTCGCGCCGTGCGCAACGAGGAGCTGCAGACGCTGCAGTCCATCGGCTCCGCTCCGCTGTATGACAGCCCCGGCGTGACCACCCACCTGTTCTCGGTCTTTCCGCGCAACTAGGGCTCGGTGATCGAGGAGATCGCCAGCAGCGGAATGTGCGAGTAAGTGTCTTCCTGGATTCGACCTACCAGCGTGATTTGATGGACATCGGCGCGCGCACGCGGATCCAATCGACCATGACCACCGTGTTGAGCGGTCCGCGCAGCGCGATCATCCCCTTGGGAAACGTGTTGGCCGGGTCGTCGCCGGAGACCACCAGCACGTCATCGACGTAGGCGTCGAAGTGGGTTCCCTTCACGACGACCTTGAACTTGTGCTTGAGGTTCAACAGCCAGTTGACCACTCCGGCGAAGGGGGTGGCGCTCCGATCGACCGTGGCAAAGGGCGCCTGAGGAACGCCGTTGACCACTTTGCGCAACATGAAGGCTCCCCCCTGAGCCGGGTTGGTGAGAGCGTCATAGTCGAAGCGGTAGCCGCTGGCACTGGTGCCCGGGTTGACGAAACGGAAGAAGACGCCCCAGCCCGCTCCGGCCGTCACCGTCAGCTCGCCATCCACCGTGTAGTCGGTCCAGGCGACTTCGCCGTTGTAGTTCCACTGCTCCGACGGGGGGACCAGGCTGGCCTGGGAGCCGACCACGTACTCGCCCAGCAAGGTGATCGGATTGAGAATCCCCCGTGCTGCCCGCCACCCGTCGACTCCCGTGGTAAACGTCGAGAGCAGCAACTGGCTGCCAGGATTGACGAGCATCTGCTCGACGTGGATGGTATTGCCACACTTGCCGACCGAGACGAGGTGGACCAGTCCCGCCGGGACCTGTTTCCCGTTCCATCCGGTCGCCGCGCTGCTGCCGGAGCCGTTGTTGAGGCTCCGGTAGGCGGAGCTGCCCGAGAAGCGTACCTGGTAGGTAGCCTGAGAGTTCGTCTGGGTGCCCGAGAGATCGCCCTGCCAGTCGGCATTCTGCTTGAGCTGATAGAGCGACTGGGCCAGGCCCGCA
Source organism: Vulcanimicrobiota bacterium (assembly GCA_039809865.1). Taxonomy (GTDB): domain Bacteria; phylum Vulcanimicrobiota; class Xenobia; order Xenobiales; family QWHO01; genus QWHO01. Next base: position 7,190 of record JBDHVW010000010.1, on the reverse strand, counting down.
TAGGCGGCCCCTTCGGCCACGAGCGCCTGCTCGTGCTCTCGGGTCAGGTTCTGATGCGTCCGGTTGAGGTCGACCAGAGAGGTGCCGAAAAGCAACAGGAGGCTACCGATCGCCAGGGTCACAATCAGGATGTAGCCTCTGCGTCGCAAGTTTTCCCCTCTCATCGCTCAGTTCCACATCAGCACGGTGACCTGGCGTGACAGCCGGGTCCACTTGCCCGATGGACCCTGGCAGCGCGCCTCGATCGTCAGGCAGGCGGTCCGGCTGCCCGAGGGGTGGGTCAGACCGAGGCTGCTCACCCCCACGGCCACCAGCTTGCCGCCCGACTGGCCGGCCTCGGTCGCGAGTTGCGAGCTCGCCATGGCGGTCGTCGCCGAGGTGCTGATCTGTCGCCGGTAGAGCTTTCCCGTCGATTTGCTCAAGCTGTACACGACGTATGCCTGCCATGTCGGCCGGCCCGAGGGATCCGTAACCAGCTCCTGGGTGGCACCCCGAGCCGAGAGGAAGCTGAAGGCGCTGTGGCTCGCGTTCTCCACGACCGTCAGCGAGCTCTGGGTCGACCGCTGCAACTCGTAGGCCACCCGCTCCTCGATCACGTAGCTCAGGCTCTGCTGCGCCTCGGTGATGGAGCGCGACACCATCCAGTTGCTCTTGCCCGCCAGCAGGATGCCCGACAGCGTCGCCATCATCAAGCTAAAGATGGCCATCGTAAAGAGCGTTTCCATCAGCGTGAGTCCCGGTCGACGCATGGCATCTACTCCTTGAAGATCTGGGTCTCCAGCACGAGCCGCTGGCCCTTCCAGGTGAGCTCCACCCAGACGTTCTTGAGCTCGCTGTTCACGCTCGAGACGTGCCTCTGCCAGCAAATCGTCTGGGTCACAGTCTGGCCGTTGACCTGGTTGCTCAAAGTGGTCGTGCCGGCACCGTCCGTCAGCGTGGCGAAGTCGGCGGCGCGCGCCTGCTCGAGCAGGTCGCGGCCGATGCCGGCGGCGCCCGAGCGGCAAAGATCCTGGGCCAGGGAGCGCCGCGAGCTGGGGAAGACGTCGAGCACGGTCACGGTCATCAGGCTGAGGACCAGCACGGCGATCATCGCCTCGACCAGGCTGAAGCCCCTCACAGGGCCGACACCAGGTTCATGAACGGCAGTCCCAGGGCCAGCACCAGGCCGCCCACCAGGAGCCCCACCACCATCATCAGGGCCGGCTCGATGGAGGCGCTCCAGGCCTTGATCGAGAGCTGCGTGCTGGTGTCGAAGTAGCTCGCGAGGCGCTCGAGCATCTCCTCGAGCGCGCCCGACTCCTCGCCCGCGGCCACCATTCCCACGGCCATTTTGGGGAACAGCGAGGTGTGGCGAAGCTGGCTCGCCAGGGACTGGCCCGAGCGCAGACCGGCCGCGGCGTTGCGCACGATGCGCTCGGCGACTCGATTTCCCAGGGCGCCGGACGTGAGCTGGAGAGCGGCGGTAATGGGGACGCCGCTGCCATACATGAGGCCCAGGGCACGCGAGAAGCGGGCCATGATGAGGTCGCGGTAAATGTTGCCCAGCGGATGGCTTCCCAGCTTGAGCCGGTCGATCAAGAGGCCGCCCGCATCGCTGCGCGCAAACCTGCGCAGCAGCCAGTAGGCCAACAGCCCCAGCATCAGGACGATCGGCCAGAAATTGGCCAGCAGACGGCTGGCAGCGAGAATCACCTCGGTGAACCAGGGGAGGCGCTGACCCAGATCGCGGTAGATTCCCTCGAACCTGGGCACCACCAGGGCCAGGACGCCGCCCGTGATGACGACGGCAAACAGGAGCACCACCGTGGGATAGGCGAGGGCCGCCCTCACCTGTCCCCGGATCTCAGCGGCCCGCTCGAGGTATTCGCCGACCCGTCCCAGCACGTCGGGCAGCTTTCCGGCCGCCTCGCCCGCTTCGAGCAGGTTGCAATAGAACGGCGAGAAGGCCTCGGGATGCTGGCGGCAGCAGACCGACAGGGGAACGCCGCTGGTCACGTTGCTGTTGATGTCCGCCAGAATGGGGTAGAGATTGGTGTCGCGGGCATCCTCCATGGCGATGTCCAGCGAGGATTTGACCGTGAGCCCGGCCCGCAGCAGCGAGTCCATCTGCAACGTGAATTGCAGCAGATCACGTTGGGTAGGAGCTTTGCCTCCGCGCCGGGGTCGATCGGCCCGCAAGGAGACGATGTTCTCGAATCGTTCACTGAGGGCGCGCAGGGCCGAGTCGCGGTCGCTGGCGACCACGGTTCCCGCGGTCCGGCGGTGGGTCGCGTCCAGGGCGACGTAACGATAGGTAGACAAGCTCCGGTCCTCCCTTACAAGACCTCGTCAAGGGTTGTGATGCCGGCGCGCCACAGATCCAGGGCGCTCTGGCGCAGGGTGTGAAGCTCCTTCCTCGCGCGCGACGTGGGCCAGATGGGTGAGAGGGACTTTGCGCACCGGCAGCCGGCGCATGCGCTGGGTCCTCTCCAGGAGCTCGTCGATGGCGACGGGCCCCCGGTACCCGAGGTCGTGGCAGTGCACGCCCGGCTCGAAGACGCTTAGCTCGTTGGACTGGAACGGATGGTCCTTGCGGACCCGAAAAGGGACGGCCACGGCCAGTTCGGAGGGGGGCATCGGAGGAAACTCGGCATAGCTGCAAACGGTGCCCCGACCCTGCACGGCGCCGGTCACATCCCAGTTCGAGCTGGTCTCGGATTGGCCGGCGCTCACCAGGTGCCGGAGGCAGTCCTGCAGGGTGCCCTCGGAAGGGTCGCAGCGACGCCCCGAGCGCTCAGGGTGGGTCTCTCCCGCCCACAGGCGCTGCACCACCCGACCCGCAGCATCCACGACGGCGGCCTTCAGGCTGTGAGCACCGAGGTCCAGTCCCACGCGCAACGCGCGACTGGGCAGAAACGCATTCTTCATCAGACCGTTCTTCGGCTGAGCGACAGAAACGTTAAGAGGTCAGCTTTTCTTGAAGACGCCCATCATCTTTTTGAATAAGCCTTTGCGGGGGAAGGCGTCCACGATGCTGGTCACCGGCTGGTCGGGGTCGAGCTCCCAATCGAGCTCCCAGAGACGGAACGACTGGTCGGCGCCGGCCGAGATGACGAACCGTCCGTCGGGCGACATGTCGGCGCACAGCACCGGGCCCGCGTGGCCCTGGAAGGTGTTGAGACAGCTCCCGGCCACCACGTCCCACAGCCGCACGCTGCAATCGTTGGAGGCGGTGACCGCGTAACGCCCGTCGGAGGTCATGCGCAGGCTGTTCACGCGGGCAGTGTGCCCGGCCAGCTGGCGCAGCACCACGCCCTCGGTCAGGTCCCAGAAGCGCAGTTGGTGGTCGAGGCCGGCGACCAGTCCGAACCGCCCGTCGGAGGTGATGTCGACGGCCGTCCCGTTGAGGGTGTCGTGCTTGGAGCCCTGGGCTTTGAAGCCCGAGTCGCTGCGGACGATCTTGCCGGTGGAGAGGTTGACGAGCCGCATCGAGGCCCCGTCCGACTCGCCAACGCTCAGCAGGGTCTTGCCGTCGTCTGTAAGCGCCACGGCCGCGGTGGCGCCGCCGGCGAAGGCCAGCGCGCAGTTGCCCGTCTTCAGATCCCAGACGTGGACCTGGTTGGCCTGCGTCACCGAAACCGCCGTCTGGCCAGCCGGAGTGATGGCCACGGCCACCACGCCTTCGTTGTGATCCGTGAGCGACGTGATGCAGTCGCCGGTCTGCACGTTCCAGAGCCGCATGCTCTTGTCCATGCTGCCCGAGACGACCCGACGGCCTTCCTCGGCCAGGGCCAGCGAGCGGACTTTCTCGCCGTGACCGGCGAACCCGCGCACGCAGGCGCCGGTGGAAAGATCCCACAGGCGGATGATCTTGCCGGCAGCCGAGACCGCCAGACGGCCGTCCCCGGCCAGCGCCACGGCGCCGATCTCATTCTGAGAAGGCTCGGTAAACGTGCGCAGCTCCCAGACGGCCTTCAGCGCCTTGCGCGGGAGCCGACTGAGCAGTGAGGCGTTGAAGGCCAGCGCTTCGGGATCGCGGTCGTAGCCCAGCACGGAGCGGGCATTGGCGAGATGTTTGTAGGCCTGACCCGGCTGGGTCGCCTTCCGGGCCTGCTCGAGGAAGGCCAGGAACTTCTGGCGGGCGCTCTCCGCCTCGCCATGCGAGTGGGTGCGCGTCACCACCAGCGAGCGGTCGTAGAAGCGCGTGCTCTCGGCGATCTCCCAGACCTGCACCTGGCCGTTCTCGCTGGCGGTGGCCGCCAGCTGGCCGTCGGGGGTGAAGCAGATGGCCGAGATCCCGGCCGAATGACCTTCCAGGGTGCGCACGGAGCGGCCCGAGGGGAGCTCCCACAGGTTGACGCGCGGGGGACGAGAAGCGCGGGTGCCGGCCAGCAGGTAGTTGCCATCGGGCGCCAGCGCGGCCACTCCCTGGCGGACGAAGAGGCGGGAAGCCTGCTGCAGGTCCCAGACGCAGAGCTGGTTGTCTTCGGATGTAGCGCAGCTGATAACGGCGTAGCGACCGTCCTGGGTCATCTTGATGGACTGGACGTCGCCCGCGTGGTCGCCCAGCGTTCCAATCCAGTCGCCGCCCGCCAGCAGCCACAGCCGCACGGCACGGTCGCGGCCTCCCGAGAGTCCGACGGTGCCGTCGGGGCTGATCGCCACGGCGTCGACCATGTCCTTGTGACCCTCGAGCGACCGGACCAGCTCGCCCGTGCTCAGATCCCAGAGCTTGGCGGATCGATCGCAGCTACCCGATAGGGCCAGCTTGCCGTCCGGGGTCAGGGCCACCGAAGTGACCTGCTTGGTGTGGGCCTTGAGAGCCCTCACTCGCTTGCAGTCGGGCAGGCTCACCAGCTTGAGGTCGATGAGGCCGGCCACGGCCAGCTTGCCGCAGGGCAGAACGGCGAAGAAGCGCTCGCCGTCTCCCAGGGTATGCAGGCATTCGCCGGTCTCGCGAGACCAGACGCGTCCGTCGGGCGTGTCCAGCGACAGCACCAGCTCGTCGGTCAACGCCAGGCGACTGATCTCGCGAACGTGGCTGCCTTCGCCCTTCCACTGCCAGACGGTGTGGGAGGTTTCGAGGTCCATCTTCTCGAGCAGGTTCTCGCCGGCCAGCACGAGCGACTTGTGATCGGCCGCCATGGCCGTCACGCGCCCGTCGCGGCGCAGGATGCGGCGCGGCTGCGAGACGGGGAACATGATCTTGTCGTTGCGCGTGCGACGCTTCTCCTGGGCCATCTCCAGGCGGTTCTGCGTCTCGCGGTCCTCGGGGATGCGCTGGAGCGCCTGGCGGTAGGCGCGCACGGCCTCGGGATACTGCTCGAGGCACATGCGGGCGTCGCCCATCGCGCGCCAGACGGCCCCGTCGGCAGCCAGCTCGGGCAGCGAGATGCCGTTTTGCAAAATGGTCTCGGCGTCGGCCGGGTTGTGCCGCTCGATGTGATAATAGCCCAGATACGCGCTGGCGCGCCGGTAGTGGCTGCTCACCTGGGTGAGGCGACGCAAGACCTCCTCATGGTCGATCTGGCCGAGCCGCCATTGGAGCATGGAGCGGTTGTAGACCGACTCGGGGTGCAGCGCGTCGAGCTTGGAGGCCTCGCGCCAGGCGTCGAAGGCCTCCTGGGTCTTGTTCAGGTTCCAGAGCGAGACGGCTTTGTTGTTCAGGGCCGCGGCGCGCTGCACACCGGCGCGGGGAACCGGGCGCGGGTGGGGCCGGCCGTCGACCTCCTGGTAGATGTTGGCCAGCGTCTCGCGCAGCTCGCGCATCGTCTGGGGCCGGTCCTCGGGGGACTTCAGCAGGCAGTGCACGATGCAGTTGGCCAGCGACTCGGGGATGTCGGGGTTGAGCGTCTGCGGATCGGGCGGCGGCTGGTAGACGTGGCAGGTCACCAGGTGGGTGATCGACATGGTCTGATCGGCCAGGTCGAACGGGCGCACGCCGCAACACAGCTCGAACAGGAGGATTCCCATGGCGTAGATGTCCGCCTGGATGCCGACGCTCTGGCCGAGCCACTGCTCGGGAGCCGCGTAGTGGGGCGTGCCCATCACGGTGCCGGTGGCCGTCAGGCTGAGGTCGCCCTCCGGGTGGATCGCCTGGAGGCGCGCTTTGTCGATCTCCTCGTTCTCGGCGCCGCCCTCGTCCTTCTTGACCTTGACGAGGCCAAAGTCTGTCACGCACAGCTGGCCGTTCTCGCCGATCAGCAGGTTGGCGGGTTTGACGTCGCGGTGGATCAGGCCGTGGTCGTGGGCGTGGGCGAGACCGTCGCAAGCCTGGATGGCCAGGTCGAGGATCTTGGTCCAGTCGCCCGGGCGCACATTGCCGTTGAGCATGTGGTCGCGCAGGCTGCCACCCGGCAGGTAGTCGAGGAAAAGCAGCGGCACGCCGTCGTACTCGCGCACGAACCAGCACTGGACGATGTTGGGGTGTACGCCCAGGTCGACCCAGGTGTGGGCCTCCAGGATGAGCCGCTCTTTGTCGGCCCAGTCGGCCACCAGGTTGGGCATCGGGGCCTTGACGGCCAGGTCGATGTTCCACTCCCAGTGGCGCACGCGCCACACCGTGCCCATGCCGCCGGCGCCGACCAGCTCTTTGACCTCGAACTTGCCGTCGATGATGTCGCCGACGCGCCAGTTGACCGACCCGTCGGGGATGTCGCTCTGGCTGAGCGAGGTGCCCGACGGGGTGGGGGTCGGCTCGGGCTGGGGCTCCGGCTCGGGCGGCGGGGGAGGGGGCTCCACCCTGGCGCGCAGCGATTTGGATTTAAGCCCCTGGGGCTTGCCACCGCCTCCGGCCAGGCCTCCGCGAGACTTGCCGGCGCGGCGCTCGGACGAGGTGGACGAGCTGGCGCCCAGCTTGGGACGGTAGCGTCCGCCCGACTCGCTGGTCTCCTGGCTGGGCTCGACATCCTCGCCGGACGTCTCCTCGGCCTCGAGCTCGATCTCGGGCTCGGGCTCGGGTGCGACCTTCGCGGGGCGCGGCGGCTCGGGAATGCGGACCTTGAGCTGGGCCGGGGTCTCCTCGAGGTCCATCAGCGGGGGCCGGGCGGGCTTGGGCTGCTCGGGGACCCGTCCGGGGTTCAGGTCGAGACTCTTGCGGGGGGCTTCGTCCGCCTTCTCGACGGGCACCTCGGCCAGGCCGGGCACCGGGATCTTGGCCTGTCCGGGAGCCGGGGCCGTGGTTTCGGCGACCACCGGGACGGGCGCGGGGA
>JBDHVW010000009.1:0-143021 GCA_039809865.1 Vulcanimicrobiota bacterium | reverse complement strand
GGTATCGTTGCCGTTGCCACCGTTCTGGTTGATGGTATCGTTGCCACGGCCGCCGTTGGCGTTCACGGTATCGTTGCCGTTGCCACCGTTCTGGTGGATGACGTCATCCCCACGCCCTCCGTTGGCCTGCACCCAGTCGTTGCCGTTGCCGCCGTTCTGGTGAATCACATCGTTGCCGCGCCCACCGTCCGCGATCAGGACGTCATTGCCGTTGCCGCCACCCTGGTGGATGACGTCATCCCCACGCCCGCCGTTGGCCTGCAGCCAGTCGTTGCCGTTGCCGCCGTTCTGGTGGATCACATCGTTGCCGCGCCCGCCGTCGGCGATCAGAACATCATGGCCGTTGCCGCCGCTCTGCCCGATATGGTCGTTCCCCCGGCCGCCGTTGGCGGTCACCCAGTCGTTGCCGTTGCCGCCATCCTGGTGGATCACGTCGTTGCCCCGACCCCCCGCGGCGCTCATCCAGTCGTTGCCCCACCCGCCGCGCTGCACCACCCAGTCGTTCCCGCGGCCGCCGTTGGCATTGATCCGGTCGTTGCCCCAGCCGCCGTTCTGGTGGATGGAGTCGTTGCCGCTGCCGCCATTGGCGTTGATCCAGTCGTTGCCCCAGCCGCCGTTCTGGCCGATCCAATCGTTCCCGCGGCCGCCGTTGGCATTCAAGACGTCGCCATATCCGCAGAACAGACGGTCATTGGCGTGAAGACTTCCGGCCTTTACGCCCATGGGCGCCACTTGCTCGGTGCCCGAGCTGCTGACCGATTGCACGCTCCCCGACCCCACCGTGTTGAACGTCTGCCCCCGCTGGTTGATGAGGGTCTGGCTGGCGGTGGTGGTGAGAGCGTCCATGAGTGGGTACCTCCGAAAGTTTTTTTGAACAACTGGTTACAAGTCGGTTATCCCTGAAAAAAGCCTTACATCTAGTCATAAAATGTTAATTCCAGGTTACCTTTTCAAGAGGGTTTGTAACCGACATCTCCATATAAAAGTCATTAAGATTAAAACACAAAAAGGTGCCCCTATCGGGACACGCACGGCGAAGGCTGCCGGAGTTGGTTTTTCTCAGAACTTCAGACGGAGCTCGGCTCCAGCATTCCCATTGCGGGAATCAAGCTGGTCTTGCGCGCGTCGCGCCTCGAAACTGGCCTGCTCGATCTCGCCGGCCCGGGCCAGCGCGCTCCAAAATTGCAGCGAGCCGGTCTCGGCCGTGTGGTCCATGAGTCCGGCCCGGCGCTCGGCCTCGGCGGACCTGCGCTCGTTGGCCTCACGGTCGGAAACGATGGCGGTGCGCCGGCGCTCGACCTCGACGAGTCCCTCGGCCAGGCTGCTCTCGTGCTCGACCGCCAGGGCCGCGTAGCGAGCCGCGTCGTCTTCGGCCTGACGCGCCGCCGACTCCTCGCTCTGGAGCTCGGCGTTGAGCTGATAACGGAGCTGAAGCATCCGCTCGACCTCTTCGAAACGGTCGAGGTAGGCGTTGGGCTGGGAAATGACTTCGTCCATCTCCAACTCGAACTGACACAGGCTGGCCCGACGCTCGGCCACCCTGGTGCGCAACAACGAAGCTTCGGTGCGCTTGGCTGTGGCGATCCCGCGCACTTCTTGGACCAGGCTCTCCCGGGCCGAGACCTCGCGCGCGAACTGCTCGGTCTCGGCGCTACGCGCCTCAATCTGGGCGCGATCGCGCACCATCTCTTTGCGAGGATCGTCGCAACGCTTCCAGTCGTCCCCACCCTTGGCCTCGCGGGGCCGGTTGCCAGAAGGCGCCTCTCGCGACGGCTCGGGGGCCTTCTCCCGAAGCCTGGGTGGAGGCGCTTTGGGAGCTTCGTCCTGGGGCGCCAGGAAGATCAACTTGGGGTCGCCGCCGGTCGTTTTCTCCTCGGCCTTCGCGAGGAACGTCTGCCACTTCTCGTTCAGCTGGGTGTTGAGGTGCTCGTCCAGGGCATCACTGGAAACCGCCCCGTTTCCGTTCTGGGCCGAGACCGGGTCGAGTCGTTTGAGCGGCTGGGCGACCTGCGTCGCCACGGTGTTGTTGGTCAGCAGCTTCTCCATAGTTCTCTATCAAGTGGTCGACCTGAGAGATTCAGAGGAAAAATGTTAACTTTCCGTTTCTGCCATGTAACCTGTTGTGAACACAAGCGCTGCCAATACTCTTCTCAGAACCCAGAATATTGACACCAAAAAATGCCTGGAAACATCCGTTCAGGGAACATTCAGTGCGGCGGCCTATATTCTGTCTATGCTCGTGGGTCTGCCCTGGAATCTGCCAGTTCGTCCGGTCGACGCCGCCCGGTCTTCCAAGACCGCGCCCGTCGCGGACAAGGCGCAGCTTTCCCCGGTGGACCACGCCGTGCGCCATCCTAAAGCGGTGGTGGCCCGCATCGAGAAAGAGCAACGCCGCGACCTTCTCACCCAGATCTCTCAAGCCGCTCCTCATCTCTCGCAGAACCCCGAGCAGTTGTGCGCGCCCCTGGAGCAGCTCGAGCGTCAGGTCAACTTCACCGGCAAGAGCCAGAACGGCTTCGCCATGGGAGCTGGCTTCAGCAGCGGACGGACCTACGAGGCCACTCCGCCGAGAAAACGGGCTACGATGGCCGAGGCGGTGGCCGACTACGGCAAATACCTGGACAAGATCGTCCATGCCGAGGGCCGCGAAAACTCCAAACCGGACGAAGCCGACCAGCAGTCGGCCATCACCTGTGTGGGGCTGGAGTATAACTACCTGCACCGCAATCACGAGCGCGTCGAGCTCTTCGAGCGGCTGGTAGGCCTGCTCCAGAGCCCCTACAACGCGCTCGGGGTCTTGCAAGACGTCGAGACCGTGCCCACCGAGCGCCGCCAGGAAGTCCTGGAGGAGATCGAAAGCCGCGTGCGCGCGCTGCGCGCCAAAGGCCGGGCCCCTCAGACCAACACCGAAACGCTGGGCGAGGGGCCGCAGCTCAGTACTCTGGCCACACGTTTGAGCATGGCTGGCCGGATGCAGCGCCCCGAGGACAAGCTGGGTGACCTTCTCGAGCAGATGCCGGAAGCTCGCAAGCACCTTCCCGCGGAGCTTCGGGCTCACGCGATGAGCGCTACGGAGGTAGCGGCCCGCTACCGAGAGCCCCGGGAGACCCTGGCTGACGGAGTGGAACGCTTTGTCCCGGCTTTCAACGCGATGAAGGCGCTCACGGGCATCAATGATGCCGTGACGGTCATGGTGCTGATGGCCGGGCTCCCGGACAGCGATCCGCAGCAACTCTCGGACCTCCGCCAGTGCGGAGAGCACCTGCGCACCCTCAAGCCGATTCCGAGCAATGTGCTGGCGCCAGCGATGCAGGACGCCTTTGCGGCCACCGGCCGCCCGCTCAACCGTTTGAAGAAGACCCTGCGCAGCTACGAGCTGACGGGCGACCTTTACGGCCTCTCCAAGGCCAAAGCGATGATCGAAGACAAACTCGACAGTGGCGCCATTATCGGTACGCGGGACGAGTGGATGACCCGCCTGGAGCATCGCCTCGAGCAACTGACCCTTTTCGAGCCGGACCCGGCCAAAGCGTACGCGCGGGCCCAACAGGAGCTCTTCGGAAGCGGCGGGGACCGCGTGGGCGGCGAGCACGGCGGCTACTTCGTCATCGGCTCCAGCCGGCTCCCGGTGCGGTTGAGCAAATAAAGCCCCCCCGCTGCGGCGACGTCTTCGGGAGGTAATCGACTCGGCGCCGCAGCGGGGTTTCGCTCTAGGGCTGTCTCAGGACGCTTCCAGCCAGCGGCGGTCTTCCTCTGTCAGGGCGTCCGGACAGCCGGCAGCATCAGCGAAGCGCTTCCAAGCCTGCGCTTCCAGCCGACGACTGGGGACGATAGCCAGGGACCAGAGATCGCACAGGTCCGTCCCGCGATGCAGACAGGGCACCGTGGTGACGTCGTCCCGGCTCGAAAGCAAGTTGGGACGGGGCAAGATCTCCATTTCTAATTCAGCCTTCTTTCTTATCCGAGAGGTCTTTACACCGCTATAGACGATCCACAGGGCCAAATTGTTCCATCGCCGGGCTAATCTTTTTTGCGGACGTGCACCCCACCCACGATGATCTTCTGCGCGTCCTCCCCGATCTGCTGTTCGGGCTTGAGCTCGGCGTCGGAGTCGAGCAAATCAGCCAGGCGGGCCTTCGTATACCACTCTTCTTTCTTGAGCTCGGGCACGGTCGCGAGAGGGATGGTGCGCTCTTCGCCCGTGATGATGGTCACTTTGAGCTCGCTCCTGGCGGCGTCCAGCTTGACGTCGCGCACTCCCGGCACCAGCTCGGGCTTGCCGGTGGTCAGATCCCACACACCCACATCCACCGGGCCGCCCTCCTTCTCGGGGCGCGAGGTGATCAGCATGAACTTCCCATCCTCGGTGCCCTGAGCCTGGAAAGACCAGCGCTCCACCGGTTTGAGGCGCTCGGATTGAGGGTAGACCAGCGGCCCGAAGCTCTGCGACCGGCCGGTCTCGCGATCGTAGGTGCACAGCTCGGGCTGGGCCTTCCAGATGACCACGGCCTGGCCGAAACCGCTGCACTGCTGATACCAGTTGTCCTTCTTGAGCCAGTCGCTGTGCTCGAGGAAGGTCTCGATCTGGTCGGTGGACGCCCCGCGCATGAAATCGACGCCCTGGACGCGGGCCCGCAGATGCTGCTCGTACTGCTCTGGGAAGCCCTCCTTGAAGGGAATGAAGTGGGGCTCCCCCGGCTTGTCCTTGGGAAAGACGTAGAGGTCCGAGCCCACCTCGGCCTGAGTCATCACACCCAGGCTTCCGTCCGAAAGATACTCGAGATCCTGCACAGGCTTGTTCAGCTGGAGCCAGGGCTGGAGGCCTTCCTTCTTGGTCCAGCGCAGCACGCGGTCATTCTGGGCGATGGCCACGCTCTTGTCCGGGCCCACGTCGAAGACGCCCGCGTCGGGAGGGAGCGCGGTCAGAATCCGCTGGGGCAGCCATCCTTTGCGGCGCATGGCGGCCGGGAGCTTGCCGAAGAAGCCTTTTTTCAGGGGAACATCCACCAGGTAGGAGGTGCCGTAGCCCCTTTCCTTGCTGTACAGCCCCTGGTCGCGCAGCTCTTGCAGGTCGCGTTCGCGCCGGTCGTCCTTCCTCTGCTCGTAGCGGCTGAACCGGCCCACCACGAAGGTTCCGTCCGAGTTGACCGAGCAGCCGTCGGCCGATTCGAGGACGCCCGTCCCGATCGCGATCTGCTCCCCCTCGCTCTGACCGGGCTCTTTGAGAGTCCAGTAGTGCTCCGAGGGCCCGAAGCAGCCGCCCCCGCCGGAGCGATGGCTGACCTGCAGGCCGGTGTCGAGGCTCACGTCCTCGTTGCTGGCGCGGCCCGAGCCGTAGCCGTTGGAGTCGGGCGGGCGGAACGTCTTGCGCACTTCCTCCAACACACTGGCGGGAACGGCTCGGGGCGCGGCCTGGACGGAGGGGGCGCTCAGGTCGACCACATCGCGGGGAGCGGCCTGGACGCGGCCCGAAGCACGCGCCGGAGTCTGGAAGGCGGGAGAATAAGTCGTCTGCGTGATGTGCATCGAGAGCATCATCGCCCCAATGGCTGAAAAGAAATCGAAAGGCGTCTCGGGAACATTCCTGGCAGTGGGGCTGTCTTACCCGCGATCCTGAGAAAGGAGGCGGACTCTTGGCCATCGCAACCGACGAAACCGCGCTGCTCGAGCGCGCCCGACAGGGCGATCGCGCGGCCGTCGAGGACCTGGTGGAACGCTACCAGGACAGCATCTACTCCATTGCGATGACCTTTACGCGCAACCCGCACGGGGCCGAAGACCTCGCGCAGGAAGCCTGGATCCGCATCCTCAAAGGACTGCCCGGCTTTCGCGGCGACTCGCGCTTTACCACCTGGATGTACCGGGTGGTGATGAACACGTTCCTGAACGCTCCGCGCCCTCGCGAGGCCGAGCTTCACGAGCCGGCGAGCACCCCCGACGAGCTGAGCCGCACGGAGACCGGACTGGCCGTGCAGGCGGCGGTGCGCAATCTGCCCGAGGAGTTTCGGGCCGTGGTGGCGCTCCGCTTCATCGCCGACCTGTCCTACTCCGAGATCGCCGCGGCCCTGCAGCTGCCGCTGGGGACGGTGCAATCGCGCCTCTCCCGCGGGCTGGAGCGGTTGTCGGCAGAGCTGAGGTGAAGGCATGACCATCAAAGTGGACCTTTTGCCCCAGGAGAGGGAGCGGTTTCGCATCGATCCCCTGCTCATGGTGCTTTTCCTGGCGCTGATTTTCGGAAATCTTGGCATGGTGGCTTACGGCCGCGTGCTGTCGGGTCGGGTGACCGACTCGCGGGGCGTGCTGGCGCGCACCGAGGGCGAGGCGCGCGAGCTGGAAGAGAAGCTGCCCGTGCTGACGCAGCGCGAGGAGCGCGTGCGCAAGCTGCAGACGCAGATCCAGACGATCAAGTCGCTCAAGGACGACCCCGTGCGCTACGCCAACCTGTTGACGCTGGTGGCCGACGCCCTGCCCGAGACGATCTGGCTGGAGAGCCTGGCCATCGACCCGGGCAAGCAGACCGTGGCGCTCAGCGGCAGCATCGCCGACCCGCTGCCCATGGGAACCCTGGCGGGGCTGGTGCAGAAGCTGCGCGCCAGCGGCGTGTTCGACCACACCGACCTGAAAACGGCCGTCCGCAAGGACCACATGTTCACGTTCCAGTTGGAAGCTCATTACATTCGGACGTTGGGACCGCTGTCCGCGCCCCAAACCTTTGGGAGCGGCTCAGGACAAGTCCTTCGCCGCACGGCACACGGCGCGGCCAACGGCCCCAACTCAAAGCCCGAAGCGGCCGCAAAGGAGCTGTAGAATGTCTGCCTCGCTGAAGATTCTGATCACCGTGATTCTGCTCGGCCTGTGCCTGACGGGCCACTGGCTGCTGGACTATCAGGCCAAGTTGTCCGAGTTGGAGCAGCTCGACACGCAAATCGCTGCCGCGCAGAAGAAGGTAGCGGCCACCAGAGAGAAGCTGGCGCGCCTGCCCGAGGTGACCGCCCAGATGCAGGCGCTGGAGCGCGAGCTGGGGGCTCTGATCGGCCAGCCCGGCAGTGAGGATCCCGAGAAGTTCGTCGGCGCCTATCTGAGCGACCTCGAGCACCTGGTGCTGGCGCAGCAGGCCACCAGCGGCGACGAATCGTTCCGCATCCAGGCGGTGACGCCCGGCGAAGCGGTGAAAGTAGAGAACGACGCCATGGAGGGCGCGCCCCGGCGCGTCTTCCAGATGAGCTTCCAGGGTCGCTACTCCACCCTTTCCAACTTCCTGGTCGAGTTGGGGCGCCTGCGGCTCGATCGCCTCGTGACGATCAACAAGATCGTGCTGTCGCCCGTCGCCGGCAAACAGCCCGGAGTGCTGGAAATCGAGATGCCGGTCACGGCCTACCTCAAGCAATGAGCGACGCACCCCTCTCCACGCTGCTGGCCATGCGCCGGCGGCGCCAACCCGAGTCTCTGCGAGGCTGGTGGCTGATGCTGGGCCTGTGTAGCCTGGCGCTGGTGTGGCTCCCCTACCAGCTGCCCATCCAGGTGGCCACGGTCTTTCTGGTGGCTGCCTACCCGCTGGCGGTGGCCTGCCGCAACGCGTCCATCCTGGGCTCCCTGCGCCAGGGCGGCTGTTTGGACGAGCTGTTGACCACCCGCACTACGGCGATGGAATGGCTCGACGACCTGGCCCGGGCGACCGGCCGCGAGGTTTTGTCCTCCTGGCCCTGGCTGAGCGCCTTCTGGTTGTTCTGGGCGGCTGCTCTCTGGCATCTGGGTCTCTGGTCGTGCCTGGCGCCCGTCGGCATCCTGGTGCAGGCCGCACTGGCCGTGGTGGCGTCCTATATGGCCGCCGCCGGCCAGGCCTGGTCGTCCGGCGAGGACGATGTGGTCGCGCGCACGCTGCTGATGGGAGCCGTTCTACTGCCTCCGTCGGCGCTCGCGGCCTGTCTGACCGCGAAACTTGGACCCGTGGGCCTCGCTCCGCTGCTCGGAATCTTCGTGCCCTGGCGGGTGTTGGGTGCGTATGGCCTGCACGTCGCCCCTCACCTGCGCGACCATGCGGGGCGCGTCTGGAAGCGCCTGATGTCGCGCCAGGGCAATCCCTGGACGTTCCTCCCCTTCTCCAGCAACGCCATCCTCTATCGTGAGGCGCGGATGGAGGCCCACCGCATCCCCGGCCGGGTCGTGGGAGTGCTGCTCTGGAGGCACGGTCCGGCGCTGGCTCTGACGTTCCTGCTGGCGGTGGCGTCCAGCCGTCCGCTGGTCTGGCTCGCGCTGGTCGTGTTCTTGCTGGTGCAGACCCTCACCGCGGCTTATCGCACCGTCGGCTCGCTGGTGGTGGAGCGCGAGTCCAATACGCTCGAGACGCTGCTGGCCACACCCCTCTCCACCACCGAGTGGGTGGACGGCTGGGCTGCGGTCGGTTACTCTCCCCGCCTGGTGGAGATGGTGCTGGCCGGGCCGGCGATGATCCTGGCTTGCTGGGCGGTAAATCTGGGCTGGTTCGCCGGGCTGGCCGCGGTGGGCGTGATCACGCTGCTCTCGGTGGGGGCTGCCTACGCGGGCGTGCTGGCCTCGGCCCGCGGGGGCTCGCGCGGGGGCGCCCACGACCTGGTGGGGCTGGAGATCTGCGCCCGCCTCTGGGGCGCGGGCGTGCTGGGGCTGGTGCTGGCGGTGGCCTTGCCGACGGTGCTCGTGTGGGTGCCGGTCGTGCTGGCCGCGGCCCTGGTCCGCTGGATTCGGACCTCGTGTCTGCGCCGCCTCAGTTTGAGCCAGCCGGTGCCGCTGGATCTGTTGCGCTCGTGCCTGCGCTGGGCCGCTCCGCTGGGCTTCGTGCGCCGGATGCTCGACCGCCTCGAGCGCGAGGGTCTGGTGGCGGCGGCCGAGCCAGGTCTGGGTCCGGCCCTGTCGCTGGCCCTGGGTCAGAAAGCGCCCGAGGGCTTCAAGGAGCGGTTGTGGGAGCGTTTCTCGAGCGACCTGCTTTGACGATCTCGCGGGCCAGGTCGTCGCTGGTCTGCAGCGCCAGGCGCGTCTCGGTATCGCCGAAGAGCCCGTTGTTGGTGGTCGTGGTGTCGTTCTCGGTCAGCGCCAGCGGCTCTTGGATGAGCATCTTGCCGGTCGCATCGCAGACCTGGATGTCGGCGGAGCCGCTTACGGTGACCACGTAGTTGTCCATGGTGGCGTAACTGCCCCGGAAGGGGTCCTGTCCGGGGCGTCCCACGGCGATGGGGGCGGGTCCCCGGCGGACCAGGGAGGAGCCGTGGTCGAAGCTGACCGAAATCCAGGCGATGCGGTCCACCCCATATTGCTGCGCCAGCGCCGCCGCATGCTCGAGCGGCACCCCGTAGGACGTATCCACGCCCTCGGGCGTCGCCGCGATCACCTCGACCCCGGGCGCCTGCTCCTTGACCTGCCCCACGATCTGCTCGGAGAACTGCTCCGGCGTGACCGGCTTGTAGTCGCCGCGAATGTTGATGGGCAGCAGCAGATACTTGAGAGGCGCGTCCTCAGCGCGAGCCACCAGGGTGAGGGTCAGCAGGAAAGCGATGAGAATACGCATGGGTCAGGCTTCGACGTGGTCGAAGGAATTCGCCTTCAAGCCCAAAAGACGTAACCGTGACGCCTGAACAAACCGAACGAGCTCGCGGATTCAAAGCTGCGGTGAGCGTTCTGGCAAAATCGAACCTCATGATGCTCTCCATGTTCGAAGATGGAGAGCTGTTGATCGTCCTGGCGCAAGACGAGGCGGGCCTGCGGGAGCAGATCCAAGAGTTAGCCCGCCGCTCCGGCCTCAGCCAGCCCCTGGTGCTCACCCGTGAGCACTACGGGAACCTGGTGGACCGCGAGCGGTGCCTGACTCTGGACATACTTGGGCAGGCTACCCAGCTTTAGAAAGTCGGGTTCGTAAGGGGGGAGGTGGCCCTGGGGGATGGGGGTCGCCGGGAATGCGAAGCCGCCCGGCTCGCGCAAGGGCGCATCGGCGAAGGTCTCGTCGTATTCGTGCTGCATGATGGCACGGAAACGATCGTAGACTCCCTTTTCGCGCAGCACCGAAGCCATCTCCACCTCGAGCCCACCCTGCATGGCCAGCAGGTTGGGGAACGAGCCGTCCACCGTCTTCACGTACGAGGCCGCGGTGCCGTCGTTGGTGCCCGCCTCCCCTGCTCCGGCCGGACCCTGCATCCGCGGCCCCAGCAGCATGTTGTGCAGCCACAGCAGCCCCACATTGGGACCGGCCTTCCCGGCGCACTCCAGCAGCAACGGGAACGCCCCGTAGATGGCGTAGGTGTGGTTGTTGCGGATAGCCTGCGAACCGATCCCCTCGATGCCGGCCCCGTCGATGTAGCCCTCCTCGCCCGGCTTGTTGGCGGAGGTCGCGAACCCCGGATAGGCGTGATCCACAGCGTTGTTGGTGCGGATCTCCTCGCGGATGCGGAAGAGGTCGCGGTAGCCCTCCATGTCGCGCAGCGGCAGGAAGAGGTAGGCCCACGACTCGTGCGCCGAGCCCCAGAATCCCTGCCAGGTGGTGCCGTGAGGATGCTCGATGCGCTGCATCTTGATGCCGTCCCAGATGCGCTCCGAGGCGCCCTCCGGCAGGCCTTTCCCCAGCAGCGTCAGGTAGAGCACCAGCATCATCCCCTCATGCACGCCATGCTCGCCGGTCAGGTAGTCGGCCCGGCCGGGGACCCCGTGATTCGTGCTGTAGGTGGCGTCGGCCGAGTAGGGGTCGCTGATGTGGACGTCCCCGCGCACCTTGCAAGCGTCGGCGTCGAAGAACATCTTGACCACGTTCTCGCGCAGCTTCTCGTTGTAGCGCCCGTAACGCTCGGCCAGCTCGGGATGGCCGCTGTCGCGCAGCGCCTTCTCGGCCGCCAGCATGGTCCACAGCCACTCGCCGTTGTCCAAACCGGGAGCATCGCCGTGCCAGTCGGGGGTGGCATGCAGGTCGGTGCCCCCGTAAAACCAGGGTAAGAAGCCGCCGTAGCCCGGCTGCTGGCGGTCGAAGCGCTCGTAGGCGTCCATCTTCTGGCCCAGGATGCGGGCCGCGTCCGCACCCGTGCACAGCTCCTCACGCCCGCCCAGGGCTTTGACCAGGAGGCCCATGTCCAGGCATTCCTTAGAGGGCGCGCTCCAGAAGCGCACATCGGTCATCTCGCCGCTGACGGGATCGAGCGCCACGCCGTCCACTGTCAGGCCCGAACTGGGGTCGCGGGCTTCCCGGAAGAAGTCTTTCTCGTGCTCGAAGTAATCGCGCACGAAGGCATCCGCCCGTTCGGGGCTCTCGAGCAGCTCTTTCGGCTGATAACGCTCGGCAAAGCGGTAGTCGGTGCGGATCACCCGGCCATTTTACCGCCTGGTGGTCGGCTCAGGGATAGACGTCAGGTTAAATATCGTAAGCCATAGATCAGCCCCGCCAGACCGGCCGCCCACAGGGCCGCCTCGGCTTTGAGCTCGCGCGCCGCGTGTTGCAGGCGCAGCGTCATCTCGTCGTCGTGCAACTCGGTCAAGCCGCCTTCGGCGGTCTCGGCGCGTCCCTGGTCCGCGAGGCGCACGCAGAGACTGCGCCGCGCCTGGAGGAAGCAAAGACAGGCGCCATAGGCCGGGAAGAAGCTGACGAGGGCCCAGGGGCTCTTGGCAGGGACGGCCAGGGCCGTTCCGATCGTTAAACCCAACAAAAAATAACCGATTCCGCGCCGGCGCTTGCGTCCAGCCGGACCGATATTGGTGCAGACGGTTCCGGTTTCCATGGCTCGCCTTTCCCTGCATGCAGCGGGGGTTCCTGGAACGACTGACGAAAGGCCTTCCCCTATGGAAGACCAACTGCCCGTCCACCGTCAGATGCGCACCACGGCCAGTCTCGAGACGGTGTGGGATGCCTGGACCGACCCGGAGCGACTTGGCCACTGGCTGTGCGACTCCGCCACCGGATGGCCGGCTCAGGGCAGCACCCTCAAGCTCACCTGGGCGCGTTTCGGATTCACCATCGACTACTTCATCGTCGAGGTCGAGCGGCTCAAGCGCGTGGTGCTGCGGGCCCAGATCCCCGGTATCGGCTACCAGTTCATGGGGGTCACGTTGACCCGGCGCGGGGTGCAGACCAACATCAGCCTCAAAGAAACCGTGCACGACGGCTGCACCCCGGACGAAAAGATGGAGAGCGAATCGGCCTGGGACTGCAATCTGGCCGTGCTCAAGCTCTACGTGGAGAAGTATTTCGGACGGCCCCGCTCGACGTTCTTCGCGCTCCTGGCGGCCCCGTTCGGCTACGAGCAAATCAAACCCCACTTCACCGAGGCCGACAAAATCGAGCAGTGGCTGGGCACCGACGTGACTTTCGGCGAGCAGGGACAGCCCTACAAACTCACACTGGATGACGGCCAGACGATGTCCGGCACGGTGCTTTGCCTGACCACCCACGAGGCGGTGCTCTCCTGGGACCAGCTCGATGGCTATCTCGAGTTGAAGGCCATCCCGGTGGAGCCGGGCAAGAAGGCGATTTGCCTGCGCGGAGGGGGTTACGGCCTGTCGGCCGAGAAGGCCCAGGAGGTCGAGAAGATGCTGGAGTCGGCGTGCATCCGACTTTTCGCTCTCCTCACCGGAGTTCAGATCGCTTGAGGAGTAATTTTGCATGGCCAGTCAGGATGAGCTGAAGAAGACCTGGGAGTCGTTGGACTCGCTGATCTACCGCGTGCTGGACGCCGACGGCAACCAGGTCGCCAACGCCCAGGTGCGGCAATCGGGCGAGGGCTGGTTGTTCTTCGACGACGAGGATGGCTACATCGAGCTCAGCAACGACGAGGTCCACGACCTGGTGCTGGCGTGAAACGCCTGCTGCTCCTGGTTTTGCTGGTCGCCCTGCCCGCCCTGGGGCAGAACTATTCCGAGCTGCTTCAGCGCGCCAGAGCGCAGGATCCCACGCTCGATTTCGTCGCGCTCCGCACCGCCTTCACCCAGACCGAGGGCTTCACTCCCCTGGACTACGATGAAGAAACCCACGACGCTCTCGTCAAAGCCATTCAGGCCAAGGACTTCGCGAAGGCGACCCAGCTGGTGAACACCCTGCTCGAGCACAGCTTTGTCGACCTCGAGGCCCACGTGCTGGCCTACCAGATCGCTCGCGAGCAGAACGACCAGGCGGGGGCGAGCCTGCACGAATATATGGTGAAGGGGCTCGCGAAGGCGATCGGCGACAGCGGCGACGGCAAGTCCACCAGGACCGCCTGGAAGGTCATCCACGCTCGCGAGCCCTATATCTGGACCCTGATGCTGGGCGGTAAAGTTCAGGGCACCAGCGACAAGACCGAGGATGGTCATCACTACCAGGTGCTGACCGTCACCACCGAGGGCAATCCGCAGAAGCGCGAGGTCTTCTTCAACGTCGACGTGCCTTTCGCGTGGATGGACCAGAACGTCAAGTAAGCCGATACCGTCGCTCACGGTATCTCGAGCCGTAACCCATCCCTCCAGTTCCACGGTATCGTTAGGAATGGAGGATTGAAATCATGAATCTCGGCTACTGGACACCGCGCATCCTCAGCGTGATGCGCCTCATCATTGGCTTCCTGTTTCTGTGCCACGGCGCCCAGAAGCTTTTCGGTTTCCCTGCCCCCGGTCCCGGCGGCGAGGTGCAGTTGATGTCCCTGATGGGGCTCGCGGGCATTTTCGAGTTCGTCGGCGGTCTGCTGATCTTGATGGGTCTGTTCACCCGCCCCGTCGCCTTCTTGCTCTCGGGCATGATGGCGGTGGCCTACTTCATGGCCCACGCTCCCGGCGGCTTCTGGCCGATTCTCAACAAGGGCGAGACGGCGGTGCTCTACTGCTTCGCGTTCTTCTACCTGGCCTTCGCTGGCGGCGGCGTCTGGAGCCTGGACGCCCTGCGGCACCGGAGCTTCAGCTTCCCGGCCAGTTCCCGCGTCTCTACCGCGTCATGACGTAGTAGAGCGCCACGGCGAGAAAGAACATCGTAATCCAGGTGATCAAGGCATCGTTTGGATGAGACTCGCGGGCCGCCGGCCGGCCCGCAGACGACTCCGACTTGAACGCGTGCTCGGGGTTCGACAGCGAGAACGTCGCCCGACCCTCGAGGCGCGACAGGGCGGCCAGAGCCCCCAGGTTGGTCTGCGCCCTGTCCCGGCGCGTTGGCTCCGGAAGGGGATTCCAGTCCGGCTCCGGGGCCCGCTCGCTGTACACCAGCGTGTCCTCGGCGCTGGCAACGAGAAGATAGAAATAATAGTGGGTCTTGTCGTCGCCCGGGCGCGTGACATAGTCGAGATCGAAGCGCTTCAGCTGGTCCAGGGGGATGCGCACGCGCTGGTTGTGGATGTTGGTCCCCTCGACCCAGCGCTGGGCGAAATCGAAAACCAGCTCCTCCGGATGCTGGTAGGCCGGCACGGTAACGACCTCGCCGCGCCTGACCGCCTCCGTGAAATAGACTTCGCGGGCTTCGGCGCGCTCCGTTTCGGAGATCAGGCTTCCAGGCTCTGAGGGCATGCTTACTCCTTGACCGAGATCTGGATGTCGACCTGCTGATTGCCGTTGATCGGGAGATCGGGCGCCAGGTCGGTCCGAAAGAAACGGGCAGTGGTGTTGAACTGATCCTTGGCCAACATTGCCATCAGAAAGAAAGTCAGCAGCTTGCGCATGGGGCGGGCTTCGTTTCATATCCTTTTGAGCCCTCTCCCCTAAGATTCAAGCATGAATACCCTGGCCGCTCCTGTCGTCGCTGGATATCCTGCCGGCTCGTACCGCTTCCAAGACGACTTCTACACCGTCCGCCCCGAGGGGAGACGGCTGAGCGGAGCCGTCTACGTGCAGTCGCCGCAGGGCGACGTGGCCATGAAACGCAGCCTGGACCTCCCCCGGGAAGCGGTGGTGGACAACCGCGTCGTGATCTATCTCGACGGTATCCACCAGAGCATCGGCGAGCAGCAGCGTCAGATCCGCGAGCTCTTTTCAGGCATGGACCGTCCCGTGGTGGGCATCCACGAGGGTAGCGGCAAGACCATCCTGCACGACAGCCATCGGCAGGCGAGCAACCTCCTGGCGCTCAAGAGCATCCAGACGGGGGCGCTCTCCGCCCAGACTCTGCGCAGCCGCATCTTCAGCAACGACCCGGCCGTCAAGTCGGTCTACAACCTGCTGCGCCAGGGGATGGACAGCGGCACCGACATCACTCTGGTCACCCACTCCGGCGGCGGCATCGAAGGAGCCCTGGCGCTCCACATGCTGCGCGAAAAGGGCTACGAGGCCAAGATCGGCCAGCACGTGCGCATCCTGTCGCTGGCCTCAGGCGTGGCTCCCGAGGACTTCACCGGGGCCGGCATCAAGAACGAGAACCTCTTTTATACGGGCAGCAAGGCCGATCTGGCTTTCCAGTTGGCCCGCCACTTCTTGCCGGTGGCCGTTCCGGGAGCCCTGGGTGGCGCCGTCAGCTGGATGATGGAACGCCCCAGGGAAGAGGTGCTGGCGCACTCCCCCGACTACCTGTTCCAGGAGAACGGCCAGGCCGTGCTGGAGGGCTTCATGCAGGGCAAGACGCCCGGAAAGTTCGTCGAGGTTCCCTGAGGTGGAGGTACTGTCCAGCCCGCGGGCCGCGATCTCCGCGTCGATCCGCGAGCGCGCCGAGCGCACCTCCGATCCGGTCACCGCCCGTTATCACGCCGACGTCATCGACGGCCTGACCGGGGACACCGTGGGCGAAGGTCTCTACAACCTGCAGCAGGAGCGAGCCGGCTTGCTCGCCTCGCGCCACCGCAATCTGGGCGCCGGCATGGGGCTGTTCGGAGCGGGCATGGTCGGGGCCGTGCTGCACGCCAACAAGGTCATCGGTGATTGGGCGCCGCTGGCGATGCTCGGCGTCGTCGGGTTGGGGGGTTATTTCGTGGTGAAGGGCGGGCTGACGGGCGACAAGATCACTCGCGTCGACCACCGGGAAGCGGTCATCAGCCACTGGTGCCAGCAACTGCGCAACGAAGGCGGCTCGACCGATCCGGCCCTGGTGCAGAAGCTGGGTCATTCCGAGCGCTCACAGGCTCCCAGTAAAGCCGAGCTGGTCGAGCTGCTCGAAAGCGTGTCCCGCTCGCTGGCCGGCAAGCCCGGCCCTCAGGCCCAGGTGCAGAAAGACCTGGAGCTGATCCGCAAAGCACCGGGAGAAACACTCGATTCGATGCGCGCCCTGGCCGACGCGCGGGCCGAGAAGCTGGGCAACCGCTCGATGGCCCTGTTCGGGGTGGGTGCGGTCAACATGCTGGCCCTGATGGTCACGGCCAAGCTGGCCCCTGCCGTCGGGATCGTCAACTCCGTCGCGCTGGCCGGCTTCTTCAGCGCGGGCGTGGTGGTGCAGGACCGGCGCGACCAACAGTATTTGCTGCGCGACACTCTCAACCGCTGGGAATTGCAGCTGGCCGAGCTGAAAGACATCGGGCAGCTGACCTCTTCGCCGCCGGGGGCGCCGGGTATGGAAGTGCGCCAGGGCGCCGTAGTGGTGGGGGGCGTGCGGGTTCCCGTGAAAGTTCCCTCGCAGTCCAAGCAGCCTCCCGTTGCCATGGAAGGAAGGACGCCCTGATCGGTTAGCGAAGCCCCGCCGCATCCCACAGCAAAGAGGTGCTACGTATGGCGGCGACAGCGGATATCGGCCTGATCGGCCTGGCGGTAATGGGGCAGAACCTGGTGCTCAACATGAACGACCACGGGTTCACGGTGGCCGTCTTCAACCGCACCACCTCGAAAGTGGATGCCTTCCTGGCCGGAGAGGCCAAGGGCACGAAGATTATCGGCACTCACTCGCTCGAAGAGCTGTGCGCGCAGCTCAAGACCCCCCGCCGCGTGATGCTGATGGTCCAGGCCGGGCCGGCCGTGGACGCCACCATCGACTCGCTCCTCCCCTACCTCGAGAAGGGCGACATCATCATCGACGGCGGCAACTCCAACTATCAGGACTCGATTCGGCGCTGTGAGATGCTCGAGAGCAAAGGTCTGCTGTTCGTGGGCGCGGGCGTCTCGGGCGGCGAGGAGGGCGCGCGCAACGGCCCGTCCATCATGCCGGGCGGGTCGCCCGCGGCCTGGCCTCACGTCAAGGACATCCTGCAGGCGATCGCGGCCAAGGTGGCCGACGGCACGCCCTGTTGCGACTGGGTCGGTGAGGGCGGCGCAGGCCACTTCGTGAAGATGGTCCACAATGGCATCGAGTACGGCGACATCCAGCTCATCGGCGAAGCCTACGACCTGATGAACCACGCGCTCGGCATGAAGCCCGACGAGATGAGCCAGGAGTTCGACCGCTGGGACAAGGGCAACCTCGACTCGTTCCTCATTCAGATCACGCGGGACATCCTGGCCTTCAAGGACGAGGACGGCTCGCCCATCGTGGACAAGATCCTCGACACCGCCGGCCAGAAGGGCACCGGCAAATGGACGGTCATCAACTCGCTCGACCTGGGCGTGCCGCTCACGCTGATCGGCGAGGCCGTCTTCAGCCGCAACCTGTCGGCTCTCAAGGAGGAGCGCGTCGAGGCCAGCAAGGTCCTCACCGGTCCCGACACCCAATGGTCGGGCGACAAAGCGGCCTTCCTCAAGGATCTCGAGCAGGCTCTATACGCGGCCAAGATTATCAGCTACACCCAGGGCTATATGCTGTTCCGTCAGGCCACTATCGAATACAAGTGGAACCTCAATTTTGGTGGCATCGCGCTGATGTGGCGCGAGGGCTGCATCATCCGCTCGGGCTTCCTGGGCAACATCAAGTCCGCCTATGACCGCAATCCCAAGCTGGTCAACCTGCTTTTGGATCCCTACTTCAAGGACGCGGTGCAGGGCGCGATGCCGGCCTGGCGGCGCGTGGTGGGCAAAGCGGTCGAGCTCGGCATCACCGTGCCGGCCTTGAGCTCGGCCCTGGCGTTCTTCGACGGCTACCGCCGCGAGCGTCTCCCGGCCAACCTGCTGCAGGCCCAGCGCGACTACTTCGGCGCCCACACTTACGAGCGCGTCGACCAGCCCCGCGGCAAGTTCTTCCACACCAACTGGACGGGCCACGGCGGGGCGGTTACCGCCGGAACTTACAACGCTTAGAGGCCCACGACGGGTTGGTGGTTGGCTACCAGTTTAGATTTTTCTTGTTCTGGTAGTCGGCGATCTTTTGCGCGTTGGCGGTTTCGACGGGGCTGACCATGGAGTCGCGGTACCCGTCGAAGACGCGATACCAATTCTGCGACTCGAAGTACTCCTTCAGTTGGGGGTCTTTGAACGCTCGCCCGTAGCGGGCGAAAATCTCGTTGCGCATCAGGGTTAGCTCTCTGGCCGACTTACCGCGAAGATCGGCGTCGGTTAGCGGGGTATTCATGCTGTCCGGGAGGAGGCCCGCTTTGCCAGGCGTGTAGACCACCGAGACCAGCTCCTCTGCCTCCCAATCGCTGCGGGCATAGTTGAGACGCTGGCCGTCCGACTTGAGCCCGCTGGTGCTGTCGACGACTTTGAAACCGGCCGGCAAGATGCGAATTTCGAGCTTGCTCTGGGCCACGTCTCCGGCCCAGTTGCCCCCGGTGAAGTGATACTCCGCATCCCGCATGCCCCCCGCGACCGTCCCCACGGGAGCCACGTAGGCCACCCGGACGGTACGGCGCTGGCCCGCGGCGAAAGCGACCTCCTTGACCCAATGCGCTTCGTAGATCTGGTCCATCCGCAACTGCACGATCTCACGCTTGCAGCTCACCTTCTCCCCGTCGACCCAGCTGGCGAAGCTGTAGAAAGCTGACTTGTTGCCGTAGGCGTGCGGGTCGATGTCGCCGTGGCCCCCCTCGGGAAAGCCCATCAACACCTTCGTGGCCGGCCCCTGGTTCTCGAAAATGAACTCGGCGGTGCCAAAGACCAACCTCGGCCCCACTTCGAGCTTGACCTGCTCGCTCACCATCCGGACCGAAGGATGCTCGCCTTGCGTGGCCACCAGGGTGCCGCCCACGCCGGTCAGGGAGCGGTCGTTGGCCAGCACCGCCAACGTGAGGGTCAACCACAGGAGCAAAACGCGAATTCTCATAGCGGCCAAGCATTTCTTCCCGGAGGGAAATAAACCTCGCCCGCGGCACGACGAGCCCAGCATGCGAAAGAGAAGTTGGCTGGACACCCTGTTCCTCACCGCCGTTCTGGTCGTTTCCGCCTGCTCGGCCGGGCTCATCGGCTGGCCCAAAGCGACTCCCCCCAGGCCGGCCGCCCCGGTGGCCTACGTCCCCTCCAAAGGTCGTCCTCTGACCGTGCAGGGGGCCGCCGAGACGTTCTCGGTCATCCTGGCCCCCGTCAACGGGCCCTCCTCGGTGGCTGTGAGCCAGATCGGTCAGTATCTCAAGAAACCAATCGAGGATTGACGTCCCCTGGGCCGAAGCGGCCCAGATGAAGGTCCGCCACGTCGAGCTGGTGACCAGCGCCCCCAGCCTGGTCCACGCTCCCAACACCGAGGACATGCCCGAGATCGCGCTGCTCGGCCGCTCGAACGTGGGCAAATCGAGCTTCATCAACAGCCTGTTCAACAACAAGAAGCTGGCGCGGGTGTCCAACACCCCCGGAAAAACACGGCTGCTGAATTTCTTTAAAGTGGACGACCGCTGGATGGCGGTCGACATGCCCGGCTACGGCTACGCCAAAGTCTCCAAAGCCGAGCAGGCGCGCTGGGGCCTCGCCATGGCGGAGTTCCTGGAGAAGCGCGAGAACCTCCGTCTGGCGGTGGTGCTCCTGGACATCCGCCACGGCCCCCAGCCGATCGACTTCGAAACGTTGCAACTGCTGGCCGACCTCTCTCTGCCGCGCATGATCGTGCTGAACAAAGCCGACAAGCTGAGCCGCTCGCAGCAGATCCGGGCCGTCAACGAGGCCGCCAAGAAACTCGAGATGACCCGCGAGGCCGTGCTGACCTACAGCTGCGAGACCCACGCCGGGCGCGACGACGTGCTCAAGGCGCTGGAGCCCTGGCTGGCGTGAGATACCGCCGCGAAGCCGACGGCCGCGTCCTGGTCAGTCTCACCGCCGGCGACGACCTGCGGGCCTCGGTGCAAGACCTGGCCGCGGAGCTGAAACTGGGGGGTGCCCAGGTCAGCGCCATCGGGGCTCTGCAAGATCCCGAGCTGGGCTGCTGGGACCTGACCGAGCGCGTTTACCACAAGCGGAAGTTTCCAGGCGTGTGGGAGCTCCTCACGCTGGAGGGCAATCTCAGCCTGCTGGAGGGCAAACCGTTCCTCCATGCGCACGTGACGCTCTCCGGCGCCGACTACCAGGTTTTCGGAGGCCACTTTTTCGAGGCTCGCGTGGGCGTGGTGTGCGAGCTCTTCCTGACTCCGACCACAGCGCCGCTGCCGCGAATCTTCAACCCCAGACTGGGTTTACCGCGCTGGGAGCCGGGCGGGAACTAGCGTTTGGCTGACCCGTTCTCTTGGGTGCTTGTCCGGATGGTCACAAACGGTTCAACTTCCTCGCGTCCCGTTCGGATTATAACTGGGCCACAAGAGGCCACAGGAGCTTACTCCACGGCCTCAGGAGGGAGACATCATGACCATAGCCACCGCTTCGCGGCCCGGTACTTTCGCCGGACCGCTGCGGGCCAGCTCGTTCTCGTTGACGAGCCCGTCTGTGGACACCTACGGGCCCTCCAATCCCGGTTCTCTGGAGGGGTTGTACAATCGTCCAACCTTCACCCAGGGCAAGCGGGAAGCCGTGTCGATGGCGGGCGTAGGCGTAATGATGACCGGAATCATGGTCGGAGCAGCCCTGGGGAGTCCCTGGGGTCCCCCCGTCATGATCGGGTCCATGTTCGCCGGCCTGGCACTCATGGCATTGGCCCGAGACAGCCAGTAGACGCCCCGCACGAGGTGACGGCCTCTTCAAAAAGGGCCGTCACCTCGGGGCAACCTTTCAACGACGCTGTTTGCAAATTCTGCGAAACTTTTTCCCATGACCCCGGTTGGACCCCCCGATGGCAAAGCCGTCCTTTGTGTGTGGGAGGTTCCAAACTTGCTGACCAGTGCTTTGAGCGCCCCGATTCCACTGCTGTTCAAGGGCAGGGCTAAGGTGGCCGAGCGAGCGCCCGAGGGCATGACCTCAGATCAGGAAGACGTCTTCTGGATGCAGCAGGTCAAAGCCGGCGACAGCGAGGCGTACAGCAACATCATCCGGAAGTATCAGAAGACGGTGCTCAACCTGACCTACCGCTTCACCGGTGACGCCACCGAGGCCGAGGACCTGGCCCAGGAGGTCTTTCTGCGCATCTACCGCGCCGCCGACCGCTTCGAAGCTCGCGCCAAGTTCTTCACCTACCTCTACCAGGTCACGCTCAACCTCTGCCGCAACGAGCGCGCCAAGGTGCGCCACAAGCGCAACACCAGCCTGGACGCCCCCCTGAAAGACGGCGAGCCCGACACCGTGCGCCAGATCGAGGATCCCGCCGGCTCGGCCGAGGACCTGCTCGAGCGCCAGGAGTTGGGGGAGGCCGTGCGCGAAGCGGTGATGTCCCTCCCCGAGGATCAGCGGGTGGCCGTGATGATGCAGCGATTCCAAAACTTTTCCTATGAAGAGATCGCCGACGTGCTGAAGCTTTCGGTTCCGGCGGTCAAGTCGCGCTTGCACCGCGCCAAACTGAGTCTCAAGGAGAAGCTGACTCCTTACTTGAGGGATTGATGAACTGCCAGGATTTTCAAGACCGCCTTTCCGAGTTCACGGACGGCACCCTGACGCCGACCGAGCGCGAGGCGTTCTGCCAGCATCGCGACGCCTGTGAGAGCTGCCACGAGGAGCTGAGCCTGTTCCAGGACGCTCTGGCCGCGGTCGACGGGGCTTTCCCGGAGCTCGAGCCGAGCCCGATGTTCGTCGCCAAAGTCTGGGACCGCATCCGTCAGGAGCCCGCTCCCCGTCCCGGCTGGCGCGAGAGCCTGGCGGCCCTGCTGCGGTGGCGGCCCAGCACCAAGCTCACGCTGGCCTTCGCCAGCCTGGTGCTGGTGGTCTCGGGCTTCTTCGTGGTGCCCGCCGTGGACAACTATCAGAAGAGCCAGGTGATGGTCGACGTGGCCGTCAGCGAGCTCGTCCCGGACGCTCGCCTGACCCAGGCCGACGTGCTGCCGGCCGTGCCTGACCCCGAGCTGGCCGCGGTGATGTTCGACGACGACCCCGACCTGCCCGACATGGAGTTGCTGGGCAATCCCAGGCTGGAGGATACAGACCAGATTCTGGAGAGCCTGTGACCGTTCGTCTGGTCGTCCTCCTCTTGCTGGCCCTGTTGATCGGGCCGACCCGGGCCCAACCCCCTGACGGCGGCGGGCCTCCGGACCGCCCCATGCGTCTCACCGCGGGCCAGCGGCAGCAGCTCAAGGAGATCAGGATCCGCTACAAGGGCCGGAGGCAGCCTCTGCAGACCGCCATCAAGGCCAAGAGGCTCGAGCTGATGCAGCTCCTGGCCCAGGACCAACCCGACAAAGGCGCCGTCAATGCGAAGGTGCGCGAGATCATGGACATCCAGGCCCAGCAGCAAGAGGCGATCGTGGACGAGCTCTTCGAAATCCGCTCCATTCTGTCGCCTGAGCAGTGGCGGAACGTGCGTTCCCGCATGATCGATGAGATGCTGTGATTTGGTCACAGAATGTTCATCTTCCCCGCCCCTCGTCGGTATAGTTTAATCGTGCGCCGCGCGCAGAAACAACCCTAACCTTCGCGGCGTAAGGGACATATCGAAAATGGACTGCCAGTCACCCCGGGAGGGGCCGTGTACCGAGCCTTCGGTCGACGTATGCGGACCCAACAACCCGATCGAGCTGGGGGGTATCTACTGGTCGCGTCCTTGCGGATGCTGACCGACAGCGTCGCCGGATTCGAGCGGCGCTTTTTTCATGTCCGGGAGCGGGGGGCCGTCTAGCACTTCCCAGACGGGCTCGGCGTGGCTCTTGCCTTTGAAGAGCTCGTTACCAAAGAACTCGAAGGCGAAGCGGGTCTTCACCCGCTCGTAGGTCGACTCGCTGACCAGGATGTCGGTGTGCTTGCCGTCGCGGGCCCGGTCCTGGATGCGAGCGGCCAGGTTCACCACGTCGCCGATGACCGCCCGCTTGGCGCGCGCCTCCATGCCGATGTTGCCATCCACCAGCAGGCCCGTGTTCAGCCCGATTCCCTGGCGCAGGGTCTGCACTTCCCTGTCGCTGGAGGAGGCCTGAAACTCGCGCAGCTCGCGATACATCGCCAGCGAGGCGCGGACGGCTTGCTCGGCTCCGTCCACCCCGTCCTTGTCGCGGAAGACGGCCATAATGGCGTCACCGATGTACTCGTAGATAGAGCCGTTGTTCTCCAAAACCACGCGCGTCATCCGGCGTAAATACTCGCCCAGGATGCCGACCAGCTCGCTGGGATCGAGCCGCTCGGAAAGGCCCGTGAAGCCGCGCAAATCGCTGAACATGACCGTGGCGGTCACGCGCTGGGCCTGACCCAGGACCAGACGCCCCTCCTGGGCCACCTCGGCACGGGTCTCCTCGGGGACGAACTTCTCCAGCACGTCCTTCTGACGCAGACCGGCCACCATCTGGTTGAACGACTCGCTGGCCTCGGCGATCTCCCGGCTGCCAGCCGGCTCGGCTGGCGTCAGGTCGCCCTTCTCCACCACCGCGCGCATCTTGCGCGCCAGCACCAGGATCGGCCCGGTAATGTGGCGTGAGAAAGGACCGGCCAGGGCGGCGGCCAGCAAGGCCGCCAGCAGGCCTACGGCCAGGATGAAAATCTGTTGGGAATTGGCGGCCCGGGTGACCTCCCGGGTCGGCTTCAAGAGCACCAGCCACCCCAGCACCGGCGCCTTCTCCACGATCGGCTTGGATTGCTCGTCGAGGCTGTTCTGGCCGATCGCCAGGGGCGCCTGATTCTGCACCTCCCGCGGCTGGTCGAGGAAGGGATGGGCCAGGGAGACGAAGCTCTCATCGGCCAGCGTCACGTCGCGCAGTCCGGGCTCATAGTCATCCGAGACCTCGCCTCGCAAAGGCAGCCAGGGCAGCCGGCCCTCCTCGGCCGCCTTCACCAAAGCGGGACCCAGCACGTAAGGACCCGGCAGAAAGCCCCCCCCGGTCTCGGGGACGGCATCGCTCAGGCTGCCGAGCCGGCCGTCCAGGCTCTGCTCGCTCCACTGCTCGCGCGCTTCGGGCCTACGATAGCCGTTCTCGTAACGACCGTCCACCAGGATCAGCACCGCCGTATTGGGACCGGTGGCGTGGAAAGCCGTCAGCATGTCGACGCGCTTTCCCAGCAGCAAGAGGTGCTTCCCGTTGTCCTGGAAGGGGACGGCCACCATGTTGTAGAGCTGACCGTCGGGATACTTCTGGTAGGAGACGAACGAGCGGATGTTGTCCGAGTCTTCGTCCATCCCGTCCAGTGCGGCGTTGACGAGCGGCAGGTCCAGATACAGCCGGGTGGGCGCCTGGATGGTGTTGTCACGCAGCGGGAACGTGATGGCCAGCCGCCCCAGCTGCTCGGGCTGCTTGGGGTTGTGCTGGGTGCTGAGCTCGAAGAGCACCGCCCCCTCGCGGTCGAGTACGACCAGCAGGTCGGCCTTGCTGGCAAATCCGAGCTGGCCGGCCTCCTCGTTGGTCACCTCGGCGCGCAGCAGCAGTCGGGTTGCCTGGTCCCAGAGTGAGCGAAGATTTTTGGCCCGCAAGATCTGGAGACGCTCGAGCAACTCTTTGTCCGGCGTGAGGAGCTTCTCGGGGTTGCGTCCGCTGTCCGACTCCTGGTGCAGCAGGTTCTGGATCGGGCGCAGATCCCGGCGCATCAGGGCGAGGAAATCGTTGTCGGAGGTGATCGTCTGGCCGAGATCGATCAAGCCCTGCGTGGCCGTGTCCTGGGATTCCGCGAAAGGTTGCAGGCTGAGTTGCCGGCGGACCGCGTCGTTGAGGGCGGGGATCGTGACCCAGAAGACACCCGCAAAGAGCGCGATCACGACGACCACCATGAGCACGAGGGTGGCTCGGGTCAGCTCGACCCGGAGTGAGCTCGGCTTATGCCCCCGTCCCGCCAAAGCGCTAGAGTTCTACGTCTTGGGTGACGGAACCGGTGGCCGGCACCTTGACGGTGAAGGTCTTGGCGTCGGCACGCGGGTGCCAGACCCGCAGCTGGTAGGTGCCCGCCGGCACCCCCGAGATCTTGAATTTGCCGCTGGTGTCAGCCTGGTCGAAGAAGTTGTTCGGGGCGACCACGACATAGCCGTTCATGCGCGGGTGCAGCCCGCAGAAGATCTCCAGCGCATTGACGTCGTTGAAAACGTCCTCGCGCACCTTGCCCCGATAGCGCCCGATGTCGAAAGCCCCCGGCTCGGTGACGCTGTAGACGTTGTGCTCGAAGTCGTCGTCGTTGACGAAGCGGATCGTGGAGCCTTTGGTGACCACCAGCACGTGGGGAATGAAGGTCTTGTTCTTCTGCTGGAGCTTCACCGACTTCTGGGGGGTGCAGGTCAGCTTGTCGCCGAGCACCTCGATGACGGTAAATTGCAGCTCGTTCTCGCCCTTGGGAACCTCGGCGTCCTTCTCGAAGTCGGCCCCGTAGTTCTTGCTGGGGCGGATCTTCTTCTTGCCCACCGCTCGCTCACGCACCGACGTCAACTTGACCGTTCCCTCGACGTCCCCCGCGCGAGCCTGGCTCGAAGTCAGCAAAAGCGCCGCCAGCGTTAGCATCGCGAGGGTCTTCATACAGCCACTGCGTTCGAGGATCGGACTTTATCCCCTTTTAGGAATGCTGATGTAGGCTTCAGTACGATTTCCCGGCCCTTTGCGGCTCGTCAGATCGAGAAAGCCAGCCGCCGCCCACTCGCGGGCGAACTGATCGGCCTCCTCGGGGTTCATGCGCACGTGCCCCAGAAAGAACTTGTCGCGCACCACGCGCCAGGGCACGGGCCGAACGTTCTGATCCTGCTCGGCCAGCGAGATGCACTCCACCAGAATCTGGTAGGGCTCCTGCTCGCCCTTGCGGCGCGGCTCGGCCGGCAGCCGCCGGTAGGGCGTGGGCAGCACCTCGGCGCCGGATACGTCTTCCAGGGTGCAGACGATGTAGTCGTCGGCCGCGGTCTGCAGGCGATAGCTGAGGCTGGGCTTGAGCGAGACCACCGTGACCTTGCGGCGCAGCCGCTTGAGACGCTCGACGATCT
Source organism: Vulcanimicrobiota bacterium (assembly GCA_039809865.1). Lineage (GTDB taxonomy): Bacteria > Vulcanimicrobiota > Xenobia > Xenobiales > QWHO01 > QWHO01. The sequence goes on along the minus strand of JBDHVW010000009.1, from coordinate 116,908 downwards.
CGCAGAAATCGGAATCGCCCGAGGCGATGAAGAAGTGCTCCCAGTCGGGGTGATCGCGGGCCGCCTCCAGCACGTCCATGCTGAGGATGAAGTCGACCATGTTCTTGATGGCTCGCTGGCTGACCAGGTCTTCCTTGGTGGGAACGGCCACCGTGCGCCACCCGTGCATCGCCCATTCGTCCTGGGCGTGACGGGCTTTGGCCGAAATGGCGTCCCAGCCGGCGTAGACCGCGGTGTGGGCAAATCCGTCGCCGCAAGCGTCCCGGCTCAGACGGTTGAGCACGCGCGCCAACTTGGAGACGCTGACGGGTCGTCCGTGCGAGTATGACGAGTAGAAGAAGTTCTCGAAGTCCACGTAGCACACGGTCAACGTGCTCTTCTGAGTGCCCTGGGGAACGGGATCGGGCTGAAAAATGGCGGGAAGCTCGAGCTCGGGCAAAGCTTCCAGTTCTATAGGCGGCTCCGCTTTGGGGTCTTCGCGGCGAACGTGCTTGTTCTGCTGCTTCTGGTGCTTTTTCTGTTTCTGGTGCTTTTTCATCTTTGTCAGGCTGAGTTTGGCGGAAGGGGGGTCTTCTCCTTGCGGGAAAGAGAGCGGCGTGCCCGGAGTGCCCGTCCACGCCCTCAACGTCGGTTTTTCGGTCAAGCGGACGCCCATTTTGCAGCGGATCAGCCTCTCCATCGCCGGGGGCGAGTTCGTGGGGGTGCTGGGGCCCTCCGGTTGTGGCAAGTCGACCCTGCTGCGAGCTCTGAGCGGCCAGCTCCGCCCCACCGAGGGCCACGCCCTGATCGGACGGGCCAACCTCTACTCCGGTGAGAAGATCCCTATCGACCTGATGGGTTTCGTGCCCCAGGACGACGTGGTCCACCCCAGTCTGAAAGTCAAGCGCGAGCTTTACTACAGCGCGCGCCTGCGGATGCCCAAGGCCAAATCCACCGATCTCAACAACCGTGTCAAAGAGGTCATCGAGCTGATGGACCTCACCCAGCGCCAGAACGTGCGCATCGACCGGCTCTCGGGCGGTCAGCGCAAGCGCGTCAGCATCGGCATCGAGCTGCTCACGCGCCCGCCCCTGCTGTTCCTGGACGAGCCGACCTCGGGCCTCGATCCAGCCCTGGAGGAGCACTTCATGGAGCTTTTTCGCGATCTGGCCCGCGGGGGGCGCACCGTGCTGGTGACCACCCACGTGATGGCCAGCCTAGACCTGTTGGACCTGGTGGCGGTCATGTGCGGCGGGCAGATCGCTTTCTTCGGGCCCCCGCGCGAGGCCCTGGGCTTCTTCGGGGTCCGGGAGCTCTCCGAGATCTACCCCCAGTTGACCCCTTCCGCGGCCGAGACGCTGGCCGGCAAGTATCGCCTCACGCCCTGGTTCTCCAAACTCATCACCGAGCGGCTGCCAGGGGCCCGGTAGGCGACCGGCGAATTCCTTTCAGGCAATGGGCTCCCGCGCCGACCAGATCGGCATCCTCGCCGAGCGTTTCCTCGAGATCGTTTGCAGCGACCTGGGCAACACGTTCATCCTGCTGATTCAGGCGCCCCTCATCGCGCTCTGTATCGCTCTGGTGTGGGGCGACACCCAGAGCGTGACGGACAGCCTGTGGTTCGTGATGGCGCTGACGGCGGTCTGGTTCGGGGCCATCAACTCCTGCCGCGAGATCGTCAAAGAGCGCCCCATGTATGCGCGCGAGCGTCGGGTGGGCCTCGATCCGGTCGCCTACGTGATGTCCAAGCTGATGATCCTCTCCATGCTGGGATTCATCCAGTGCCTCTGTCTGGTCTACCTGGTCAACCTCAAGATCAAGTTGCCGGGCGCCGAGATCCTGCACTTCGTGGTGCTCTTCATGGCCTCACTGGCAGGCACGTCCCTGGGACTGGCGCTCAGCGCCTTCGTCTCCACCTCCGACCGGGCCGTGGCCGGAGTTCCCCTGCTCTTGCTGCCGCAAATCCTGTTCAGCGATGCAGTGATGTCGCACGAGAAGTCCAAGTGGGGCGTCAAGTTGCTCGAGGACCTGACGATGACGAGCTGGGCCTATAACGGCTTGAAGAACCTTGCCTCGGCCGAACCCAACGTGGGCACCTTCATCCAGGGGATCGTGGTGCTGGCGGGGATGTCGCTGGTGTTGATCGGGCTGACCATCTTCCTGGTCCGTAAATAGGACAGAGAGCTTTGGCGAGCGAACTTCGTTCTCTGTGAAGAAGGTTCTGTTCGTATTCTTCCTCCTGATCGCGGGTGCCGTCGGCCTGCTCGTGTTTGGCAATCAGGGGGGCGGCGGGATAGGATTCTCCTTCAAGCTCCCCTCGCTGTTCGGCGGAGGCAGCGGTGGCTCTAAGGGCAACGACTCGTCCGGCTTCGGGGCGGTCGACCCCAACAAGAACGAGGACGCGCGTTTCCTTTTCGACCGCACCACCGACTTCCTGGAGGACATTCGCTTCAAGGACTTCGATAAGGCGGCCAGCTACAGCTCCAGTCAGGACCGCAAGAACGTGAACATGACGCGGGCGCTGACGCGGCTGTTCGTGGTCCCCCCCGAGAGCCTGGACATCCTCGAGTCGGAGATCGTCTCGGTCGAGCTGGATCGCTCGGCTTCGCGCGGCCGCGTCAAGACGCACAGCCGGGTCAAGATCCTCAACGCCAATCGCCTGGAAGAGCCGGAGATCATCTTCTACTGGCACAAGGACCCCAAGGAGGGCTGGGTGATGAAGCTCGAGTCCTCGGTCAACCCGCAGTGAAGTACGGCCCCCTGGCCGAGGCGGAGAAAGAGCGGTTCGCCTCCATCCTGCAGGCGAGCTTCAACGTGCCTCTCCCCGGACCGAGCGCCTGGATCGAGCGCGAAGGCATCGAAGTTTGCCGGGTCCTCAAGAAGGGCAAGTCCGAGCTGCTGGGCGGGCTGATGATCCTGGACATGGCCCACTTTTTCGGGGGTCGCAGCCTGGACTGCGGCGGCATCTCGGCCGTGGGCGTGGCGCCCGAGGCGCGCGGCAGCGGGGCGGCCCGCACCCTGATGGAGGAGGCCATGCGCGAGCTCTACGAGCGGCGTGTGCCGCTCTCATCGCTCTATCCCGCCACCCAGACGCTCTACCGCAAGTCCGGCTTCGAGCAGGCGGGCTCGCGCACCGAGTTCAAGCTGAATCTGCGCATCGGCCCCGTGCAGGATCGCGAGCTGCCGGTGCGGCGGCTGCCCCTGGAAGCTTCGTCGGTGGAGCAGGTCTACTCGGCCTGGGCCCGCCACCAGAACGGTGCGCTCGACCGCAAGAAGTGCAACTGGCGCCGGGCGCTGCGTCCCCGGGGCGAGGAGACCGAGCTCTATGGCGTGGGTGACCCGCTGGAGGGCTACGTGTCGCTGCAGCGGCTGTCCAGTTTCCGGCCGGGCCACCAGAACATGCACCTGACGGACTTTGTAGCCCTCACCCCCCGGGCGGCCCGACGGATCTTCTCGTTCTTGCACGATCATCGCAGCCTGGCCGAGTTCGTCACCTGGAACGGCTCGCCCCACAACCCGCTCCTCACCGCCCTGGCCGAGCAGACCATCGAGGCGCGCCACGACATCTACTGGATGCTGCGACTGGTGGACGTCCCGGTGGCGCTGGCGGAGCGCGGTTACAGCCCGAACCTGCAGTTCGAGGTCAAGCTGGCCGTCCAGGACGAGATCTTGCCCGGTAACCACGGCAGCTGGTGGCTGCGGGTCGCCGACGGGCGGGCTACGGTGGAGAAGGCGCGCTCGGGCGGGCTCCCCCTCTCGGTGCGGGCGCTGGCCTGTCTCTACGCCTCGATGCTGTCCCCCTGGCAGGCCCGCCTGGCCGGCCTGCTGGATTGGAAGGACTCCGACCTCGCGAAGCTGGACGGCGTCTTTGGCGCCCCCTGCACGCTGGTCGACATGTTTTGACGCCCCTTGAGCGCGGCCTGGTGGAGTTTCGCCGCGGGCGCTTCTGGCACGCCCACGAGGAGTGGGAGGCTGACTGGCAGGTGACGCGGGACCCGGTGGTGCGCGGCATGATCCAGCTGGCGGCGGCGCTTCTCCATCTTCGCCTGGGGAAGCTTGAAAGCCCGCGACGCGTGTATGCGCGGGCCATGCGCTGGTTGGAAGGCGCGCCCCCCGGGCACCGGGGCCTGCCGGTGGAGAAGGTCCGGCCCCTGGAGGACTATGCCGATCTGAGCCTGGCGGCCGCGCGGGACTTTTTGACCTAGAGGCGAACCGCCCCGGATGCCCACCATCTCCGACCTCAGCTATCCCCCCGAAGGTGTTTTCGAGGTGCACGTTCACCTTGGCGGCGCCGTGCCGATTCATCGGCTGTATGAATCGGCTGTCGACCGAGGCATCCGCCTGCCGGTGCAGAGCTATGACGAGTTTGCCGACCTCTTGCACCGGCGCCTCGACAACTCGGGCTCGCTGGAGAAGTACCTGGAGATCTACGAGGTGGCCGAGCGCATCCAGAGCGGCCCCCAGGCTTTGCGCGAGAGCGTGCTGATCGCCCTCAACGGCGCCGCCAGGACCGGTGGCTCGACCCGCGTCGCCGAGGGCGAAGCGCTGGTGCCGCTCCCCCATCGCCTGCCGCTCACCGGCATCGAGCTGCGGATGAATCCGCTCAAGCGCAACGGCAACGGGCTGTGGGACCTCGACCGCGTCATGCTGGCGGCCTGCTCGGGGGTGGAGGAGATCCAGACGGCCTACAAAGGACGCCTGCGCGCGGGTTTGATCGTGTGTCTGGGTCGGGATCTGCCGGACGAGCAGAACCTGATCATCGCGCGCAAGACCGCGCTCTGGGCCTCGAAAGGGCTGCCCGTGGTGGGCCTGGACCTGGCCGGCCCCGAGTCGGCCAACCCGCTCAGCGACCCCGCCCGACTGCGCACGATGGCCGAGTTCTACGAGATGGCCGGGGTGGGACGCACGGTGCACTGCGGCGAAACCCGCAGCATCGACCTGGAGACGTTCCTGGCCACCATGCGCGAGCTCAAACCCCACCGCGTGGGCCATCCCCTGGCGGCCTGCCGGGCGCTGTGGGAGCAAAACGACGACCGCGGTTTGCGGTTGATGGCCGAGCGCGGCATCGTGGCCGAGCTCTGCGTGGTCTCCAACCTGCTGACGCGCGCGGTCGAGAACGTGGAGCAGTACGGCCTGCTGCTCAAGACGCTGGACGACTACGGGATCGAGTACTGCTTCAGCACCGACGCGCCCTCGCTGCAGAAGACCACACTGGCCAGCGAGCTGGAGCTGCTGCTCTCGCGGGGAGCCGCCTCGATCGAACAGCTCGAGCGCTCGCTCGTCAGCGCCGTAAAATGCACGTTCTTGCGCGAGCAAAACGAGTCTCCACGCCGCGTCGTCCCGGATCAGGCGGTGGCTTCTCTCACCTGAGAAGGATTCCGGAGAACCCTCATGGAAATCCCGGGAGGTTTTCTCTGGAATTTTTTTCTTCACTGAGAGGGTGGAAATATGCGTAAGCTCGTCGTCTCGTTGCTGCTGGGTGTAGCGATGGTGTGCAGCTCGGGTCAGCCCGCGCGCGCCGAAGACATCTTGACCGGCATCAAGAATGCCATTTTCGGCAACGAGGTCACCGAAGAGGGCATTGTGAATTATGTTCAGCCGAGCTGGTTCACGATTATGCACGACGGCACGTTTACTCGCGTCCTGCTGCCCCCCGGCAAGCGCGTTCCGTTCGACATGCAGGTGGGCAACTTCGTCAGCGTCACCTGCAAGCCCGACGACCACGGCAACCTCTACCTCGTCGAGGTCGAGAAGCTGAAGGACGCCGTTCCGCTCCCCTCCGGCCGCTAATTTAGAAACTGGAGTTGGTCCCTGTGAAAAGCCTTTCGAGGGTCTTTCTGGCCCTTTTGCTTCTGAGCGCCCCCCTTTGGGCGGCCGGAGCCGCCACGACCGTCGCCGTCAACGCCAAGAGCGATCGCGTCGACATCCAGCTACAGTCGGACAGCCCGATGACTTTCAAGGAGAAGATGCTGTCTCCATCGGTGCTGGCCATCGAGGTCACGCCGGCCACGCTCAAGCCCGGCACGGTCAAGAAGATGGCGGTTGACAAAGGTCTGATCCAGACCGTCAACCTCGAGCAGCGCGGCAATTCGGTCACCGTCAAGCTGACCGTCATCTCCCGTCCCAAGCTGCTCAAGAGCAATCTCGAAGCGGGTGGCCGCAAGCTCACCCTGAGCTACTCCACGGCCGACATCGCCAGCAGCAAGCCGGCCGGCTTCGCCAGCGTGGCCCCCGGCAAGCCCTCGCGTCCGGCCACCGCGCCCCGCACGGGCCCGGCGGTGCCGGCCATTCGGCCCAGCTCGCCCACCGTAACCTCTTCCTCGAGCACCGTCCCGGTGCGTCCCCTGACCCCTTCCACCAACACCGTCCCGGTGGCCCCGGTGGCCAGCAACCCCGGCACGGGTGGACCGCTCATCAGCCTGACGTTCTCCAACGCCTCGCTCGATGACGTTTTCGCCAAGATCGCGGCGGAAGCGGGCCTGGCCGTGGACATCAGTCCCGACGTCGAAGGCAACTACTCCGGCTCGTTCGCCAACAAGCCGCTCACCGACGTGCTGCGCGAGGTCGCGGCGGGCCGCAACCTGCTGTGCTACGTCGTCAACGGCACGCTGAAGGTCAGCGTGATGGATGGTGGAGTCTCCACCAATCCGGCGGATCCCTCGGTGCCCCCGACGATCGACTCGACCCCCACCGTGGCCCCCGTGGCCAGCGTTCCCGACCCGGTGCTGCCGGCCGGTCCGCTGTCGCGCGAGTACTATCCGATTCGCACCGGACAGGCCAGGGACGTGATGGCGCAGGTGCGCACCGTGGTGCCCAACGTGCGCTACACGGTGGACGACCGCCTGAACATCATCATGGCCGAGGGCTCGGCCGCCGACATCGACCGCCTGACCAAGATCCTGCAGAGCTCCAGCGCCAAGTAAACCGGCAGGAACTCCCGCCGACTTCTTGAATTTCCCTCAACATCTTGTTGGGGGATTTTTCTTTATGGCCCGCAAACGCAAGAACATCCAAGATTCGCTCGAGGGGGCCCTGCCCGTCTCGGGCTCCTGGCAGGCGGTGCGCGAGTCCCGCAAGCGCAGTCTGCGCATCTCCGGTCCGGGGCGCACGCGCACTCTCTCCGAGCGCGAGCTGGCCCGAGAAGCCCGGCGTATGCGCTCGGAAGATTGCGGCGAGGCGCCCGAGACCGACCTCGAGCGCGCCCAGGATCTGGTCTACGAGGCCTGGGAGCTGCCCGCGCCCGAGCGTTCCGAGCGAGCCCTGCGAGCGTTGGTGCTCTCACCGCGCTGCGCCGATGCCTACCTGCTTTTAGCTGACGGGGCTCCCAGCGCGCGCGAGCGCCTGCAGCTGTGTCGCCAGGCCATCGTGGCCGCCCAGGCGGCCATGCGCGACTCTTACGAAGAGGGTCAGGATCTCTGGAAGCGCCTGAGCAACCGGCCTTATCTGCGCGCCCGCTCGGCCTTCGCCCGCGCTCTCTGGGACCAGGACGAGCTGGCCCAGGCGGCCGACGAGTTCGTGGCTCTGATGAAGCTCAATCCGGGCGACAATCTGGGGCTGCGCTACCTGCTCTTGCCGCTCTTCATCCAGTTGGGTCGGCAGGAAGAGGCCGAGGCTCTGCTGCGCCATTGGAACGGCGAGCCCAGTCCGGAGTGGGACTTCAATCGGGCCTTGCTGGCTTTCTGGAAGCGCGGCGCTTCCCGCACCACCACCGGTCACCTGCGCAAGGCCATGGAGCGCAATCCGCACGTGGCCGGCTACCTGCTGGGGCTCATCCCCCTGCCCCGTCGCCTGCCGGACGCCATCACCTTCGGGCACGAGGATGAAGCCATCGACTACACGGCTCGCTCTCACGGAGCGTGGTCCGAGGTGCGGGGGGCCCTGGAATGGCTGGGGCAAACCGCGCTGCTCCGGGCTGTCTAACGAAGGACTCCTGAGAAAGCCTAACGAACCCCGGGAAAGCTTAGCCTAGCCGTTATAAGGAGTCGGGGATGAAGACCGAAGCAGACAAGCCCGTTCAAGAGCTGAAGGCCCACCTCAAGAAGAACCCCAAGGACGCGGACTCCACCTACGAGCTGGGGGTCGCCTACGCTCGCCAGGGCGACATGGGCCTGGCCTGCCGACAGTGGCGCAAAGTGCTCGAGCTTCGGCCGAGCCACTCCGCGGCCCGCTACTTCCTGGGCATGGCCTACCTCTCGCAAGGCAAGCTGCAGCAAGCGATCGCGCAATACCGCACGGCCCTCGAGCACAATCCCAAGGACCACTACGCATACAACAACCTCGGGCTGGTGCTGGCCCGCCAGGAGAACTGGGACGAGGCCATCCGCTGCTGGCGCAAGGCGCTCGAGATCAAGCCCGACTACGGGCAAGCTCACTACAACCTCGGACTGGTCTACTCGCGGCTGAATCGTCTCGACGAGGCGATCACCGAGTACCGCCGGGCGCTCACCATCAATCCGCAGGACGTTTACGCCCACAACAACCTGGGCCAACTCTACGCTCGCCGCAACGAGCTCGACGCCGCCGAGCGCGAGTTCAAGAAAGCCATCGAGATCGACCCGGACGACCTGTACGCCCACAACAACCTGGGCAAGCTGTTCGACCGCACCGGCCGCATCTCCGACGCCCAGCGCGAGTTCGAGGTCGCGCTCCAGATCGAGCCCGACGACGCCTACGCGCGCAACAACCTGGGCCGCATCCTGGCCAAGCAAGACCGTTTCTCCGAGGCCATCCAGCAGTTCTACCGGGTGCTCGATACCAGCCCCGAAGACGCCGTGGCCTACCACAACCTGGGCCGCATCCACGCTCAGATGGGCGACTGGATCAAGGCCGTCGAGAACTATCGCCGCGCCCTCGAGCTCAATCCGGACGACACCTACGCCCGCAACAACCTGGGCCGCGCGCTGCTGTCGCTCAACCACGTCGAGGATGCCGAGAAAGAGTTCCTCTTCTCGCTCTCGCTCAACGACCGCGACACCTACGCTTTGAACAACCTGGGTCTGTGCTTGCTGCGCCAGGGGCGCACCGAGGAGGCCATCGAGGTGCTGGCCCGCGCGCTGGAATGCGATCCCGACGATCTCCTGGCCCACAACAACCTGGGCTTCAGCCTCTCCTCGCAGGGCCGTTATGAGGAGGCCATCCGCGAGTTCGAGAAGGCGCTCAAGATCGACGGTCGCGACACCTACGCGCTGACCAACCTGGGCCTGGCGTTCGCCCGCCTGGGCAAGCTCGACGACGCCGTGCGCAGCTACCGGCGCGCCCTCGAGGTCGACCCGCGCGACATCTACGCTTACAACAACCTGGGATTGGCCTTCCTGTCCAAGGAGAGCTGGGACGACGCGCTCAAGTCGTTCTCGGACGCGCTGGGCATCGATCCGGGCGATCCGTACACCTACAACAACCGGGGCCTGGCTTACACCTCGATGAATCGCCTGGACGAGGCGGCGGCCGACTTCGTGAAGGCCCTGCAGCTCGATCCCACCGACATCTACGCCCACAACAACCTGGGCATCGTTTACGCCCGGCAGGGCAAGCTCGAGGAGGCCATCGGCAAGTGGCGCGAGGCCGTGCGCCTCAACCCGCGTTACGCCGAGGCGCACTTCAACCTGGGCCTGGCCTACTTCGAGCGCGAGCAGTTCCGCGAAGCGGTCATCGAGTTCGAGGAAGCGCTGGGAATGGATCCGGGCCTCATCCCGGCCCGCGGCAACCTGGCCCTGGCTTACGCACGCCTGGGCGACGAGAAGATGGCCCGGGTGCAGTTCCGGGTGACCTCGGAGACGGCCGCCGGTCAGGGTCAGGAAGCCTACCTCAAGCAGCTCGCCGCCGACCTGGAGGAGGCGCTGTCGGGCAAGGCGGGGCGCAAAACCGCCGCCAAGTCGACACGAGCCTCGAAGGCCCCGGCCACCAAAGCCACCACGCCGAAAGCGAGCGCCAAGAGCGCTCCCGCCAAAAAGCCGGCGGCCTCGAAGGCGGCGCCCAAGCCTGCCGCCAAGCCGAAAGCCGCGCCGGCAAAGAAAGCCCCCCCCAAGAAGAAATAGCTTTCTGAAGACCGTCATTCTGGGCAACTCCGGCTCGGGTAAGAGCACACTGGCCCGCTCGTTGGGCGTGGCGTCGCTCGACCTCGACACCATTGTTTGGGAGCCCGGGGAAATCGCCGTGCTCCGGCCTCTCGAGGATGTCGAGCGCGAGCTGATGGGCTTTGTTTCCTCGCACTCCGACTGGGTCGTCGAGGGTTGCTACGGAGAGCTGGCCGAGAAGGTGTTGCCGTGGTGCAATCGGCTCATCTTCCTCGACCCCGGGCCCGAGGTTTGCCTGGCGCACAATCGCGCTCGACCGTGGGAGCCGCACAAGTACGCCTCGCGCGAAGCTCAGGACGCCATGCTCGCCAACCTGTTGGATTGGACGGCCGGTTACTACGAGCGCGATGATTCCTGGTCCCAGGCGGCCCATCGGCGCCTCTACGACAACTTCCCAGGTCCGAAAGAGCTACGAACCTAGATGTTGCGCCCCGTGGTCGTTCAATAGCTCATAGGCTGATTGGTGGCCCACGTCGCGGGCCGCATCCAGGGCCGTGCGGCCCTCCCGCGACACCGCATTCGGGTCGGCCCCACGCTGCAAAAGCAAGCGAACCAGACGGAACGGCGGCCCGATCTCTTCCTCGGTGGGGCAACCCGGCACCCAGTCCTGCGCCTCGGCCAGCACGGCCTGCACCAACAAAGCGTAGCCCGGGTCGGTAACGTCGGCTCCCTCGTCCAGCAGCTCGACCACCCGGTCGTAGTCTCCGCGCCCCACGGCGCGGCTGAGGTCGTGCTGGCGGTCGACGTAGCGCTCGAACTCCTCGTCGTCCAGGTCCAGGGGATTCAGACGTCCAGCTCCAGCGCGGCCTCGCGGGCGCCTTCCATCACCAGCCGGTAGCGCGGAGCCGGGTCTTTGCCGAAGCAATCACGCAGGGTGCGGTCCGCCTCCTCGGCGTCGGTGACCACCACCCGGAACAGCGTGCGCGTGGCCGGGGCCAGCGTCGTCTCGCGCAGCTGGGCCGGGGACATCTCTCCCAGGCCTTTGAAGCGCGTCACCTGAGAAGGCTTCTTCCTGTGCTCTTTGAGGATGGCGTCCCGCTGGGCGTCGTCCCAGGCCCAGTGGATCTTGCTGCCATAAGCGATGCGATAGAGCGGCGGGCGGCCCAGATAGACGTGGCCCAGGTGGATCAGCTCTGGCAGGTGCCTATAGAAGAGCGTCAGCAGCAGACCCGCGATGTGGTGCCCGTCCGAGTCGGCGTCCGTCAGGATGACCACGCGGTTGTAGCGCAGCCGATGGGCGTCGAAGCGCTGCCCGATGCCGCAGCCCAGAGCGCTGACCAGGTCGGCGATCTCGCGGTTGCCACCCAGCTTGGTGAGAGCGGCCTGCTCGGTGTTGAGCACCTTGCCTCGCAACGGCAGCACCGCCTGGAACTTGCGATCGCGCGCCTGCTTGGCGGAGCCGCCGGCCGAATCGCCCTCGACCACGAACAGCTCGCGCTCGGAAGACTTCGTGGACGAGCAATCCGCCAGCTTGCCGGGAAGCTGCAACCGGGGCGCCGACACGGCTCGCCGGTCGGCCAGCTCCGAGGCGGCGCGCGCCTCGCTGCGGGCCCGGGCCGCCTGAATCAGTCGCTCGGCCAGCTGGTTGGCCGCCCCCGAGCGATCGTTGAGTTGCTGCTCGAGCGCCACCGCCATCGCCTGCGTGAGGGGCGCGGTGATTTCGGGGTTGTTCAGGCGCTCCTTGGTCTGCCCCTTGAACTGCGGGTTGGGCAAGAACACGGACAGCACGGCCCGCAGCCCGTCGCGCAGATCCTCGGCGCTGAGCTTGAGGTCGCGGGGCAGCAGGTTGTGCGTCTCGAGGTAGTTGCGCAGAGCCCTGGCCACCGCGTTGCGCAGGGCGTTCTCGTGAGTGCCGCCCTCGGGAGTGGAGATGCCGTTGGCGTGGCTGTAGAATCGCTCTCCCGAGCCCTCGGTCCAGACCAACGCCATTTCGGCGCGTGGCTCGGACTCTTGACGCCATTCGAAGATCGTGCCGAGCGCCTGGTCCTCCCCTACCAGATCGGTCAGATACTGGGTCAGGCCGTCGCCCGGACGAAAGGTCTCGGTCTCGCCTCGATACGACAGGGTCGCCGTCAGGCGGTGCAGATAGGCGGTGGCCCGCAGGCGCGAGCGGATTTTACCACGGTCCAGCTCGACCTCGGGGAAGATCTGCGGATCGGGGCGGAAGTAGGCGCTGGTGCCCGAGTTGCGCGCATTGCCCAGCTTGCGCATGGGGCCGGCCGGGACGCCCCGGTGGAACGTCTGGATCACGCGCACGCCGTCGCGCGCGACCGTAACCTCCATCAGCTCGGCCAGCGCGTTCACCACGCTCGAGCCCACTCCGTGCAGGCCGCCCGAGTAGCCGTAGGGAGAGCCGCCAAACTTGGCACCCGCGTGCAACGTGGTCAGGATCAGCTCCAGGGCCGGACGGCCGTGCTCGGGATGCAGGTCGATCGGAATGCCGCGCCCGTCGTCGCTGACGCGCACCCCCCGCCCGTCGGCGTCGAGCTCCACGTCGATGCGCGTGGCATAGCCATTCATGGCCTCGTCCACGGCATTGTCGACCAGCTCCCAGACGAGGTGGTGCAGACCGTCCTGGTCGACCCCGCCGATGTAGAGCGCGGGACGCTGCCGCACCGGCTCGAGGCCGGTCAGGACCGTGATGTCGCGGGCCGTGTAGGTCTTACTCATGGAACAGCTCCAACCGGCCCCTCGCCAGCATCGGCACCCCGGGCGAGCCCAGCATCTGATCGGGAACCTTACGGGGCGTCAGCTTGATCGGTTTGGAGCCCCCGACCCGCTGCACGTCCAGTCGTCCGGAGCCGAACCCCAGCACGGTATCCGCGTCTCCCAGCGCCATCAGCACCACGCCGCGCCCGGTCTTGCGGGGCAGCAGCTCCACCGAGCCGCACCAGGCGAGGCCGCGCTCGGAGGCCAGGATGAGCCGCTCGCTGCCCTGCACGGGCAGTACGCCCAACACCTGCGAGGCGGTGCGGGCGAAGCGTCGTCCGGTCCGGGGGGCAGGCGTGCGGAATGCGTCCAGAGCGAAACAGGCACCGGTGCCGTCGGCGGCCACGTAGACCGCCTCGTGGCGCTTCTCGGCCGAGCTGAGAGCGGCTACCAGACGCTCTTCGTCTTGCAGCGTGGCCAGCTTCTGAACGGGGCGGGGCTCGGCGGGCAAGTCCTCGACCTTCAACGTGAACGCGGCGCCACCGCTGGTGAACAGCATCAGCGCCTGGCCGGTGGCAAGCTCGAGCTGGTGCTCCCAGTGGTCTTTGGGACGCTCGGGAAGCGCCTCCTCGCGCCCTTTGCGGCAGACCCATCCCGCCGCGCTCACCCCCACCAGGTAGCGCTCCGACTCGATCGCCCGCTTCTCGGGCAGGCGAATCTTGGTGCGGCGCGGGTCGGCGAACTTACGCCGTAGCTCCGTCAACTCTCCCGCGATCAGCCCCATCATCGCCTGTGGACTGGCCAACAAGCCGCGCACCTCCTGACGTCGTTTCGTCTTCTCCTCGTGGTCGCGGCGGGTCAGCTCCACGTCCTTCTTGCCCAGCCGGTAGAGGCGCAGCTCCAGCACGGCCTGGGCCTGGGCCTCGTCCAGCTCGAAGCGCTGGCGCAGCTGGCGGGCCGACTCCTCGCGGCTCTCGGCCTTCCGAATGATTTTGACCGCCTCGTCCAGCGCGCGGAACACGCGCATGAAACCCTCCAGCAGGTGCAGCCGCTCGCCCAGCTCGCGGTCCTCGTGTTCCAGGCGGCGGCGCACGACCTCGCGGCGGAAGTCCAGAAACGCCTCCAGCAAAGCCTTCAAGCCCAATCGGGCGGGCAGCCCCTCGGGCGTCAGGCAGGTGAAATTGGCGTGGAAGGCCGTCTGGAGCGGCGTCTTGTCGTAAAGGCGCTGCAGCACCCGCTTGATGGGGGCGTCGGGATGCAGCTCCAGCACGATCCGCACGTCCTCGGCCGATTCGTCGCGCACGTTGACGAGCCCCGGGATGGCCCCCTCCTCGATGCGGGCGGCGATCTCCTCGACCAGGCGGGATTTGGCCACCATGTAGGGCACGCTGGTAATGATCCAGCGCTGCCACTTGTTGGTGCTCTCCTCGGGCGCCACCTCGCCCCGCAGGCTCAGGCTTCCCTGGCCATCCTCGTAGAGCTGCCTGAGCTGCGCGGGAGCGATCAGGAGCTCTCCTCCGGTCGGGAAATCGGGGCCCTTCACGAACTGAAGCAGGTCGTCGCGCTGCGGGTTCTTGATGAGGGCCAGACAGGCGTCCAGCACCTCTTTGAGGTTGTGGGGAGGCAGATTGGTGGCCACTCCCACGGCGATTCCCGCACAGCCATTGACCAGCAACTGTGGGAAGCGGGCCGGCAGCACCACCGGCTCAACCGTGGTGTCGTCGAAGGTGGGGCGGAAGTCGACCGTGTCTTGCTCGAGCTCGGCCGTGAACTCCAGCGCCAGCGGGCGCAGTCGGGCCTCGGTGTAACGGTAGGCGGCGGGGGCATCCCCGTCGAGCGAGCCAAAATTGCCCTGACCGTCGACCAGCGGACAGCGCAGCACCCACTCCTGGGCCAGGCGCACCAGCGTCTCGTAGACCGCGGTGTCGCCGTGCGGGTGGTAGCTGCCCAGCACGTGTCCCACCACTTTGGCGCACTTGAGCGGGGGCTTGTCGGGCCACAGCTTGAGGTCGTGGGCCATGGTGTAGAGGATGCGGCGTTGAACCGGCTTCAAGCCGTCGCGCACGTCGGGAAGGGCGCGCGAGGTGATGACCGAGACTGCGTAGTTGAGAAATCGAGCCCTGGCCGCTTCGTGCAAGGGGACTTCGAGGATGTGGCCGGAAGAGCTCATGTGAATCTTCTTCGCGGACCGAAAGCCTAATCCTGTGCGGTTTGAGAGGGATCAGGTGTTCGAGATGTCGATTTCGCGAATCCGGTACGGATGGCCTCGGAACTCGCCCTGGCCGGGTCCGGCTTCGGGCGTCAGCAGGGTGATCTCAGCCGCCTTCCCGGCTTCTCCTTCCGAGAGCGCGCGATAGGTTACCCCGTCTGCGTTGCGGCGCAACACTCCCACCAGACGATAGGCCCCGAGCCGGGTTCCGGTGTGCTCGTCTTGCTCGAGCCCGTCGGCCGCCAGTTGGAAGGCGCGCGCGGCGGGGAGTCGCCGTCCCGGCTGCGCCAGCGCCCAGGCGGCAATCGAGAGGACGATCACCCACAAAAAGCCTTCCACGAAGAAGATTTTGGGCGGGCTCGAGAGGCCTCCTGTCAGGGTTTTCCCTGGCAGAAGGCGCTGGGAATCCTGAAGCGAACCCGCTCGCGTGAACCAGTTCCCCCTGACCCCCCTCGGAGGGGTGGAGAGTGAAGGCGGGCGACTCCAGTTGGCCTGGGTCGATTCGACGCCCTTCTGCCTTTTGTGGGTGGAGCATCCGGCGCTTCCCGGGCCGTTGTCGGTGGCTCTGAGCCCGGCCGAGATCGAGGTGCTCGAGGCGTTGTCGCGCCAGGCCTGCGAGCTTCTCCCCTCGGTGCCTCCCGGTTTCGACGAGGTGGTGGGACAGCTCCCGGCCCGGCCGTTTCACTTCAGCGTGCGCGTGGTGCGTGCAGCGGAAGGGGCTCCCTGGTTGGTGTTGAGCTTCGTCGACCTGCACCACCAGTTCGGCCACCCCTGTGCCCTCACGCCGGAAAAGTCACGCGAGTGGCTGGGAATGATCGCCGGCAGCCGGCTGGCGCGCGGCCACGTGCCGATGCGCGAGCAGCGCGTCGATGGATTGCGCCCGGGCGCGCTGGTGCTCGACGGCCAGGAGGTTGCCTGGATGGACAACCTCAGTCAGGCCGTGGGCCGTTTCGGGGAGACCCTCACGCGAGTCGAGCTCAAACCGGGCGACCGGGTGCGCACGTGGGCCACCGAGCGGCTGTTGCTGCGAGTCGAGCTGCCCTACATTCAGGAGCCGGACGAAGGACCCCATCTCACCCCCGACTCGGTGCCCGAGTTCGCCCAGCTCTGCCGCCTGGGCGAGGAAAGCGACCGCCTGGCCGGGCTGGGCCGTCTGGCCGAAGCGCGGCAAGCCCACGAGCGCTTTCTGGCCGAGATCACGCGCGTCGGCACGGCCGGTCCCGTGCTGGCGGCGCGCGCCGCCATGTCGGTGATCTATCGCAAGCTCATCTGTATGCAGCTCAAGGAGGCCTACGATGTGCTCAGCTGCCAACCCGAGCATTTCCTCTACACCCCCGGCGTGAAGTCCATCGAGGAGGGCGCCGTGCGGCCGCGCGAGTGGATTCTATTCCAGTTGATGGGCGGCTTTCTCTGTGCCACCCAGAAGGCTGAAAAAGCGATGGCCGACCGTCTCTCCAACGCCTGCGAGGTCGCCCTGAAGTATGAGCCGCAACTCCTTCCCCTGGCTTTGCGAAACTGGCGGCTGCATTTGATGGCGGTGCACGGCGCTGACATTCCCGCCCCCGCCATGGCTGCCTGGGAGGAGGCCAAAAAGCCCTGCACCCGGCCGCTATCCCCCTTCACCATCGGATTCCCGGCCCCCGGTCCCTGGGAGCTCTAGGTGCGGCGCTTGCTCTTGCTGGTGCTGGCCTGCGCGCTGCTGCTGCCGGCCCTGGGGCGCCGCAGCTACTACGACGTCGACTCTTACGCCCTCCAGGCGCCCGCCGTGGCCGAGCGCAACCTGGACGAGCTGGCGGCCTACCTCAAGAAGGGAGCCCAGAGCTCGGAGGATCGCACCCGCATCGTCTACCGCTGGATCACCGACCGAATCGCCTACGATACCCAGGCCTTCTTCTCGGGCACCTTCCCCGACCAGAGCGCCGAGGCCGTGCTCGCGCGGCGCACCGCGGTGTGCGCGGGCTACTCCAACCTCTTCGAGGCTCTGGCCAAACGGGTCGGACTCGACGTGGCAGTGGTGGGCGGGCAGATCCGCCACGACCCCCAGGACCCGGACGACCAGGAGAGGGGCCACGCCTGGAACGCGGTCAAGCTGCAGGGCCGCTGGTATCTCCTGGACAGCACCTGGGGCAGCGGAGTGGTGGACTACAAGACGCGCCGTTTCAGCCGTAGGTTCAACCCCTACTACTTCCTGGTGCCGCCCGAGCAGCTCATCTTCAGCCATATTCCCGACGACAAGAGCTGGCAGTTACTGCCGCAGCCCAAGACCACGCGCGAGATCGAGTCGCTGCCCCGGGTCACCTCTTACTACTTCCGCTACGACATCCGCCCGAAGGAGAAGCGTGGCGACCTGGTGGCAACGGGACAGGGCTGGAAGCTGAGATTTCGCGCCGCGCCAGGAGTGCGGCTTTCGGCCAACCTGTATGCTCCCGGCGAAGTCGTCCAGGAGAACGCCACGCTGGTGCAGTCCGAGGGCGACGAATGGGTCGTGGACACGGTCTTCCCGCAGAGGGGCGAGTACAAGCTGCTGATCTGGGGGAGCGACGACCCGCGCTCGGACACGCTCTCCTACGTCATGGATTACCGGGTGGAGGCCCGGCGCCCCAGCCTGGAGCGCTTTCCCACCTTCTCGGGAGCATTCTTGAGCCACCGCGCGCGCGTGGAGTCGCCCCGCACGCAGGCCCTGTCTAGCGGAAAGAAGCTCAGCTTCTCGCTCTTCGTTCCGGACGCCGATGACGTGCAGGTCGTGTGCGGCAAACAATGGCAGCCTCTGCAGCGTCAGGGTCAATGGTTCCGCGGTCAGCTGCAGGTGCCCCCCGGCCAGGTGGATGTGAGCGCCCGTTTCCCGGGCCGCGACAACTACCAGATGCTGTTACGCTACCGGGCCGACTGAGCCGTTTCCAGGCAGTGACGCGTGGCCGTCCAGGCCCGCTCGACCGCGCTGTCGAGGCGATGCTCGTCGCACAGTTGCTTCACCAGGCCGGCGTTGGTAAACCGCTCCGGAAGACTGAGATCGACCTCCGGCAGCGGGATGTCGGCGACCGGAAGCACCACCGCGCGGGCTCGCGCCAGATACTCGCGGCCAGCGTCGATCTTCTTCTTCTCGCTGGCGGACAGCTTGTCCGAGGCCAGCAGGGCCTCCAGCGAGCCGTACTCGGCAATGAGACGCGAGGCCGTCTTCTCGCCGATGCCCGCTACCCCGGGCAACCCGTCCGACGGGTCGCCGCGCAGCAGCGCGAAGTCGCCGTAAGCTCGGCCCGGAATGCCGTAGCGCCGGGTCACCTCGGCCTCGTCGACCTCCAGCAGCTGGCTCGTGCCTCGGGTAGGATACAGCACCTTGACGTGGGGGTCGTGGACCAGCGCGAACAGGTCGCGATCCCCCGAGAGAATCTCGACCGGCTGTCTCGAGCGCGGCGCCAGCGAAGCGATGATGTCCTCGGCTTCGTAGCCGGCATATCCCACCACCGCGAAGCCCATGGCGCTCAGCAGCTCGCGGGCCACCTCTTCCTGAGGGGTGACCGGATCGGGCAGATCGCCGACCCGGTGGGCTTTGTAGCTCGGAAGCGCCTGGGTACGGAACTCGGGACGCCAATCGTCGTCGGTGCAGAGGCCCAGCTCGCTCGGCCTCCGGTCCTCGAGGATGCGCGCCAGCATATTGAGCAAGCCATACACCCCATTCATCGGGATGGAGTCGGGCGTGGAGTGGTAAGCCCGATAGAGAAGGCTGGAGAAATCGACCAGAAGCTGCATTTACTTCAACCTTCCGAGCAGATAGAGCGTGCCCACCGACAGGACCACGAATCCCAGCAGAAGCGCGCCCCAGAAGATCTTGTAGCTCATTCGATTGTTCTTCATGGCCAGCAAATACGTGGCCGGGACCCCCGAGAAGGCCAGCGTGATCAGCAGCAGGCCGAAAGTCTGTCCGTCCACTAACCGCTCACGGCAATCTGACGGGAGCTCTCGTCGATGAGCTCGATCTTGTAGCCGTCGGGATCGGTGGCAAAGGCCAGCACCGTGGTGCCGTGGCTCATCGGGCCGGGTGGACGCGTGATCACCCCACCCGCCTCCTCGATCTGCTTGCAAGCGGCGTGAATGTCCGTGACGCCGATGGCGATGTGCCCGTAAGCGGTGCCGTGGTCATAGCTCTCCACGCCCCAATTGTGGGTCAGCTCGAGCACGGTGTTCTCGTTCTCGTGGCCGTAGCCCAGGAAGGCCAGCGTAAACTTGCCTCCGGGATAGTCCTTGCGGCGCAGCAACTTCATGTTTAGCGCCTTCTCGTAGAACTCGATGGAGCGATCGAGATCGCCAACGCGCAACATGGTATGCAACAGACGCATCTTCAGTCTTACCTTTCGTGGTTTGGTGGGCTCCTTCGCGTCGCATCCCCCGTATCATTCAGCGAACTGATGTTCTGATTGACAGTGTTATATGACAGTGTTAAGATGCCTCTGTGAGCCGAAGAACGGAGGGCCGCTGGCGGCTGACCGAGCTGGTGGAAATGAGCTCCCGCTTTACCGAGCCGGGGGGTCAATCGCGCCGAGTTCGCTGGGAGCCCAATGAACGACTGGTCCGTTACTACACGACGCTCGGGCTGCTTGACCGCCCGGCTGAGCTGCGAGGAAGAACGGCCTACTACGGTGACCGCCACCTGCTCCAGTTGCTGGCCATCAAGGCGCAACAGGCGCAAGGCATCCCCCTCGGAGAGATCCAGGCCACGCTCGCGGGCCGCACCGACCGTGAGCTGCAAGAGCTGGCGGGTCTCTCCGAGGACTGGCGCGAACAAACTCTCGCGGCCCCGGGGGAGATGGGCCACGAGGAGACGACCAGCTCTCCACCCGCCCGCTTCTGGGAGCGCCGGGCCCCGCGCCTGGAGCCCCCTTCCGAGCCAGCCCCCCCGACAGAGGCCGATTTGCCTCTCCAGGGCTTCGAGCTGGCACCCGGTGTCATCCTGACGATCGACCGCCGGCTCTACCCGACTCTCGACCCCCGGCAACTGAGCCGGTTGGCCGCCCCGCTGATGCAAGTTCTGCATAGCTGGAACCACCCGAAGGAGGATGAGGCATGAAACCCAATTTCGAAATTCTGGCCGAAGTGGCCGCGCTGAGCGAGGAGAAAGCCGGCTTTGGCTCCGTCGAGACCCGGCGCGGTCGTCTGCCGCTCAAAGCGATGGACCTGTCCGGGCGCATCACGGGCCTCCAGTTTCGAAACCGGCTCTCGCAGACGTTCGTCAACGCCTATACCGAACCGCTCGAGGCAACCTACATTTTTCCCCTGCCCGATCGGGCGGCCGTGGTCAGCTTCAAGATGCGCGTGGCCGACCGCCTGATCGAGGGCGTGCTCAAAGAGCGTGAGGAAGCTCGCGAGGAGTATTCCATGGCCATCGCGTCCGGCTACCGGGCCGCCATTGCCGAGGAAGAGCGCGGCGACGTGTTCACCATGCGCGCCGGCAACCTCATGCCCGGGGACGAGATGACCGTGGAGCTGGAGCTATCGGGACCCCTGGAATTCGCCGATGGAGAGGCGACGTACCGTTTCCCGCTCGTCGTCGCGCCGCGCTACATCCCGGGTGTTCCCCTCGAGGGAGCCAGCGTGGGCTCCGGTACGGCCGTGGACACCGACCAGGTGCCCGATGCCTCGCGTATCACCCCGCCGCTGCTACTGCCGGGGCAACCCAACCCCGTTTTCCTGACGCTCTCGCTCGAGCTCGACCCGGCGGGTCTCCCCGTGCAGCGTCTGCGGGCCAGCCTGCACGACCTGCAGGTCGAGGAGCTGGCCGGGGGCGTGCGGAGGGTCTCGCTCCAGCCCGGGGCCACGCGACTCGACCGCGACTTCATCCTGCGTTTCCAGGCCGGCGAGGAGTCGGTGGTCAGCACGCTGCGCTACCTCCCCGACCCGGAGGGCGGAGAAGGAACCTTTGCCCTGACCGTCGTGCCGCCGACCCTGCAGCAGTGCCGCCAGAGCCCGCGCGACGTGGTGGTCGTGCTGGACCGCTCCGGCTCGATGGAGGGCTGGAAGATGGTGGCGGCCCGCCGTGCCGCCGCCCGCATCGTGGACAGCCTGACCACGCACGATCGCTTCGCGGTGCTCTTGTTCGATACCGTGCTGGAGGAGCCGTTCGACACCAGCGGCAAGCTGGTAGAGGCCAGCGACCGCAACCGGTTCAAAGCCGTCGAGTTCCTGGCCAAAGTCGAAGCTCGGGGTGGCACCGAGATCGGCCCGGCGCTGGCCCGCAGCCTGAGCTATTTCAAGTCGGCCGAGCCGAATGGACGCGAGCGCGTGGTCGTCTTCGTGACCGACGGCCAGGTGGGCAACGAAGCCCAGGTGCTCGAGCACGCCCTGGGCCACGCCGGTCCAGCCCGGGTGCGAATCCACACCGTGGGCATCGATCGCTCCGTCAACGTCGCGTTCTTGCGCGACCTGGCCGGCCAGACCGGCGGCATGTTCGATCTGGTGGAGTCCGAGGAGCGACTCGACGACGTGCTCCAGATGATTCACCGGCGCGTCGGCAATCCCGTGCTGCGCGACCTGAAGGTCGTTTTCGCCGGCCAGGTCGCCACGGAGCTCACTCCCGAGCGAGCCGACGTGTTTCCGGGCGTGCCGCTGGTCCTGTCCGGCAGGCTGCGCGGGGAGATTCCCGCTTACGCCTACGTCGAGGCGCGTCAGGCCGACGGTCAGGGCTGGCAGCAGAAGCTGATCATGGACCAGGTTTCCGAGCCCGTACTTCGGCACGTCTGGGCCCGGGCCCGGGTGGCGGCCATGCAGAACCAGCTCGACGCCGGTCACGGCTTCGGGTCGCTGAGCGAGGAGCTGACCCGTTTCTCGCTGCAGTGGAACGTGCTGTCACGCTTCACGGCCTTCGTAGCCGTCGACCGGAGCCAGGTCGTCAATCGGAGTGGCGAGGTGCACCAGGTGACCCAGGCGGTGGAAATGCCGTCCGGTTGGGCCCAGGCCAAACAGGAAGCACCGGTGGCCGCGCTATCGATGATGGCCGCGCCCGGAGGCCGGGCCGCTGCCGCGCCCTTCATGCGCGCTCGCGGTGGGGCACCGGGATCGCCTCCTCCCCCGCCCGCCTGCCCCGGACCGACGCAGGCTGGCGGCTGGCTGGGTGGCGATGCTGGCAGCCTCTGCCGCGAGGTGATGGCCGAACAGGCCAGCCCGGCCCGTCCCAAAGCGCCGCCCGAGCTGGATACCAAAAAGCGCAAGCAGGCTCTGCCCGAGAAGGCCGTGGCGCAAGCCTCGCCGCTCGAGACGCTGCGCTTGATGTTGCCCCAGCTCGAGCAACTGGTGACCTCCGCCAAGAAGGGCGGGGATGTCAGCGAGTCGGTCCTGACGGCGGTCTGCGAGATCCTGCGCGAGCTGGCGCGGAGCCAGGGCACGCAGGAGCCGCTGGACCTGGCCACGCGCGGCCAGGAGGCGCTGCGAGCGTATCGAGCCAACGCGACGGACGGCGCCAAAAAGCTCGAGGCCTGGGTGGGCGAGCTCTACACGCTGGCCGGGGTCAAGCGCCGGAAGAGCTGGTGGAAACGCTGACCTCCGCGAGGGCTGCTAGGCGACCTCGGCCAACTCGGGGAACTCGTCGTCGGACGCGGTCGCGGGCTTCGGCCCGCGGCCCCGTCCCGAGGCGACCAGGGCCACAGCCGAGAGGATGATGACCAGAGCCGTGACGCCGTAAACGCTGATGGTCTCACCACCCAGCCACACGCCAAGCAGCACGGCCACGACCGGGTTGACGTAAGCGTAACTGGTGGCGAGGGTGGTGCTGACCCGCTGGAGGAGATAGCTGTAAGCTGTAAAGCCGATGAGCGAGCCGAAGATCAGCAGGTAGCCAAAGGCGTAGAGGGAGGCGAGAGTGGGGTGGCTGGGCCAGGACTCACGGGTGACCAGACCGGCACCCAGGAGCACGGTTCCGCCGCACATCATCTGGGTGGCGGCGGCCATCAGCCCGCGAGGCATGGGGAGGTGCTGGCTCAGCACCGAGCCCAGGGCCCAGGAGATGGCCGAGCCGCACAGCATCAGGGCGCCCACGGGGTGAGCCTGGAGATTGCCCTCGAGGTTGAGGATCACCACGCCGCACAGCCCGAGCACGATTCCACAAGCCTCCAGCTTGCTGGGCCACTTGCCGAACAGGCCGGAGAAAAGGGCCGCCCAGAGCGCCACCGAGGCGATCAACACGGCGGCCAGCCCGGAGTGAACGCGTTGCTCGGCCAGCATCACCAGCCCGTTGCCGCAGGCCAGCAGCAACGTGCCGACCACCGCCGCTCCGCCCCACTGGCGAGGCGAGGGCGTCGCATGGCCCAGCATCCGCAGCGCCACGAACATCGTCAGTCCGGCGCCCAGGAAGCGACAGCCGGCCGTCAACAGCGGCGGCAGCGACTCGAGCGTGTAACGAATGGCGATATAAGTCGAGCCCCAGATAAAGTAGAGGCTCAACAAGGCCAAAAGAATTCCCCAGGCAAAGGAACGGTGACGCATAACGACAGTATAGAACCCACTTAAGCAGGATAACAGTGTCAAACAGAATGAACTTCAAAGAGTACAGTTTGGCGATTGGGCAATTGGGAGTGGCGTGGGTCGGGGGGTCGGGGGGGTCGGGGGGGTCGGGGGTCGACAGTTGACAGTCGACAGTCGACAGGAGAGGTCCGACCATGACCCCCCCCTCGCTACTCCCCACTCCCTACTCCCTACTCCCTACTCCCTACTCCGACCGTCTCCCGTCTCCAATCTCGACCGTCTACCATCTACCGTCTACCGTCTCGACCATCTCCCATCTCCCATCTCCCATCTCCCAACTCCCTACTCCCTACTCCGACAGTCTCCCATCTATCCCAGCCCCAGCAGGCCGCCCAGGTCGGCGCGGTGGGACTCGAGGTCGGACCAGAGGTCGCCGACGGACGCCAGTCGGTCGGGCACCGTGCGAATGGTGAAGTCGGCCGGGTAGATCGAGTCGAGCTCCTCCCAGCGCAGCGGGACGGAGACGCCGGCCCAGGGGACCGGGCGGGGTGAGTAGACCCAGGCCAGACTCTTGCCGTAGCTGTTCTGGTTGGAATCGACAAAGATCTTGCCGGTGCGGCGGTCGGTGGACCACTCCAGGGTTACCTCGTCCGGGCGCTTCTGGGCCAGGAACTGAGCCAGGGTTCGACTGACGGCGCGCACCGCGTCGGAATGGTAACGCCGCTTCAGAGGCACGATCAGGTGCAGCCCGGTCTTGCCCGACGTCTTCAGGAATGGCGTCAGGCCGACTCCGAGCAGCATCTCGCGCAGGTCGTGCGCCAGCGAGCAAGCGGTGCGGAAACCCGCCTGGTTGAGCTCCGGCTCGGCCCCCCGCGCCTCCTCACCCGAGTAGATGTAGGGGTCCAGATCGAAGAGCAGCACGTCGGGACACAGCAGCGGCTCGTCCTCGCCCTTCAGGGCGCACGAGCGCGAGAGCCAGGCGTGCAGCTCCAGATTGGCCAGCTGGGCCAGCCAGACGAGCGTCGCCGTGTTGTGGCAAAGGAGCCAGGGCTCGCGCGGATTCTCGCGGTTTTCGGTCGTCTCGACGAAATCGGGAATGTCGCTCTGCTTCCAGTGCTTCTGATAGAACGAGTTGCCCGCGATGCCATCCGGGTAGCGCGTCAGGGTGATCGGCCGGTCCACGTAGTAGGGCAGCGCAAAGGGGGCGATCGTCAGCATGTATGCGATGAGGTCGCGCTTGGTGAGCCCGGGAAAGAGCTCCTTGTCCAGGTTGGTCAGCGCGATGGGATGACCCTCGACGTCCAGGACGCCGTTGTTTCCCAGCGCGCGCAGCCGGGCCTGCGGATCGTCCCCGACGCGCCCCAGGTAGACCGGACCGCGCAGCTTGCCCGCCGAGGTGATGTCGTGGTAACGCACCTCCACACGCAACGTCATCTTCACCCAGGTGATGGGACCATCGTTGGGCGGAGCCAGCAGCAAGGGCTTGTCTACGCGCAGAGGCGTCAAGAGGGCCATCCACTCGTCCAGCGACTTCGTGTCGAACCCCGAGCCGACATCGCCCGCGTAGCGGCGGTGACGGTCGGCCAGGACCAGCGAGCCGAACCACTGGCCGCGCGAGCCCTCGCCGGGACGGTAGCCCGCCACGAAGAACTCGTCCACCTCGGCGTTCTTCACCTTGAGCCAGCACGCGCTGCGCTTGCCTGGCTCGTACCGCGAGCCGCGCTTCTTGGCCATCAAGCCCTCCATGCCCAGATCCATCATGACCTGGAAGGCGGCCAGACCGTCCTGAAACTGCGCCACCGGCTGGATGGGCGGCACGACGATGGTCGCCAGCATGCGCTGGCGTTGCTCGAGCGGACAACGGGTCAGATCGAATCCGTCCAGGTAGAGCAGGTCGAAGGGGAAGAACTGCACGGGCACGTCGTGCTCGGCGCGGGCGATGTCCTTGTCGTGCGACAGGTTCATCCGCTGCTGCAGGCGCTCGAACGACGGCCGGCCGGCCTCGTCGAAGGCGACCACCTCGCCATCGAGCCAGGCCTGCGCCACCTCCAGCTCGCCCAGAGCGCGGGCCACGCCCGGATACTGCTGGGTGATGTCCCGGCCCTTGCGGCTGAACAGGTGCACCCGGCCCTGCTCGATGCGCACCATCAGCCGGATGCCGTCCAGCTTGGGCTCGAAAATGTAGCCCGGATCGTGAAACGCCTTCCGGGCGCTCTGGGCCAGCATCGGCTGGATCAGCGGGGGCAGCGCCCGGGCGACCGACTCGCTGGCGAGCTGGGGCACGGGCCACAGGCGCGGGTAGGGAACGTTGGGTCGCACCTCTTCGACCAGCCGGCCGGACAAGACCGAGCGCTCGTCCACCGGCAACCCCTCCAGCCCATCGCGCGACTTGTTGAGGAGCCAGCCCTGCTCGGTGCGGATCAGGCTGAAACGACCCTTCAGCTTCTGACCGCGCAGATAGACCATGACCCGGCCGCGGTCGATGTCCTCGCGCATCACCTCCGCGGCGCGCTCGGCATCCAGCCAGTGGTGAATCCGCTCGTGGGCCGGGGTGTAGGTGCCCGCGTCCCACACGATCACCTCTCCCCCACCGTACTCGCCGGCCGGGATCACGCCCTCGAACGTGCCGTAGTCGAAAGGGTGGTCCTCGGTGGCCACCGCCAGGCGCTTGTCGTCGGGATCCATGCTGGGTCCGCGCGGCACGGCCCAGGAGACGAGCACCCCGTGCACCTCGAAACGGAGGTCGTAGTGCAGGCGCCGGGCCGCGTGCATCTGCACCATGAAAGCAAGCGGCCCGCGTCGCTCCAAAGGAGCAGCGGGCCTGGGCTCAGGGGTGACCTGAAAGTCGCGTTTGCGCTCGTACTCGCTCAGAAGCTGGGGTAAACGGCGCCGGCCTGCATCCCCGGGGCGACGCCCTCGATGGTGCGACCGTAAACAGCGCCGGCCTGCATGCCGGGCTGGGTGGAGTTGCCGTTCCAGGCCGAGGCCTGAAAGACGGGGGCCTGCACCAGCGCGCCATTGTGCGACTCATCACTGATCTCCACGGCGTCCGACGTGGGGCGGTCCGGGTGCCAGACAGAGGGGCTACCCTCCAGCCGGGCGGAAGCTTGTCCCAGCAGGGCACCGTTACCCACGAGCCGGCTCTCCGCCGGGTTGCGGCTTCCGTTGACCTGGGAGATTCCCTCGACGTAACTCATCTTGATCGCTCTATCCCTCGGGTCGAGGTTTCGACTAGGCGACTGATGTTACATTTCGGTTAACGGTTTGCGCCAATTCGAGCAACCAGCCCTCGTCCCAGGGCTGGACGGCGACCTGCACGCCGATCGGGAGACCTTCAGGCGACTGGCCCCAGGGGATCGAGAGCGCGGGCCAACCGGTCAGGTTGTGGAACGAGGCATACGCGGTCCACGCGAGCATTCGCGGCGACCAGGCCGAGGTTCCGTGCAGCCGCGCGGGACCGGGAGCCACCGGGCTGACGACGACCGGGTAGGTCTGCGAGAACTCGAGCATGCGCGCCCGCAGGCGGGCCCACCGGTAGCGCAGGTGGGCGTACTCCGCGCCGGTCATCCGCATGGGGCCCATCAGGTCGAAGAACTCCCGCAGGAGATGATGCGGCCGCTCGGTTCCCAGCTTCTCGAGCAGTCGCCTCAGTCCAAGACCGGAGTCGGCCGTGAAGATCCCCTGCAGGAGCTCGCCCGCTTCCTCGGCGCCCGGTGGCCGAATCTCGTCGGCCGGTATCCCCAGCACCTCGACCACGCCCTGCACCGCGGAGCGCGTGGCAGCGTCGGCCGGCTCGGCCCACCACGCGAGCCGGGGTCCGCGCGGTCGCGCCCGGGCGCCCGGGACCTGCTCGGGGTCCCGGAAATCAGTCCCCTGCATGGCCTGATAGAGGGCGGCGATATCGCCGGGGTGCCTTCCCATCGGCCCGAGCTGCCACAACCCATCGCTTGGCCCGCCCGGACCCGGCGTGTGCCCGGTGCGCGCCAGCCTTCCCGTGGTGGGCTTGAAGCCCCACACGCCGCAACAATGGCTGGGAAGGCGGATGCTGCCGCCCGTGTCGCTGCCCACGCCCAGCGGCGAGCCTCCGGCGGCCAGCAGGGCGGCCTCTCCCCCGCTGGAGCCGCCGCAGGTGCGCGCGGGGTCCCACGGGTTCAGCGTCGGCCCGATGAGATCGTTGTCGGTCTCGAGGCCCATGCAGAGCTCGGGCACGCTCGTCTTGCACAGCACGACCATGCCCTGCGCGCGCAGGAGACCAATAACTGTCGCGTCCTCGAGACACCGATTCTGCCGCTGCCCGAGCGTGCCGAACGTGGTCACCGTGCCCGCCACGGCGATCGAGTCCTTCACCGAGAACGGCACGCCCCACAGGGGATGACCGGAAGGCTCGTTCCCCAGCGCCCGGGCCTGCTCCAAAGTCCACTCTGGATCGCACCCGATCACGGCGTTGCAGGTCAAGGCAGCGATGCGATCGAGGTAGGCCTGAGCGACCTCGACGGGCGAGACCTCCCGGCGGCGCAGCAGCCGTCCCAGCTCGAGCGCGGGAAGGTCGGTCAGGTCCGACACAAAACACGCAAGCGCAGCGCGCAGGGAGCCGCGGGCGACCGTAGGAAGTCGTGTGGATGACGAAATGGCGTGTGGCGCTTCTGATGGCCAGCCTGGCCTTTGCTCTGCTGGCGGCGCTGGTGTTCGGCACCCACGAGGTGGCTTTCGAGCATCTCTGGTCCGATCCCCTGCGAAACCTGCGAAGCCCTTTCAACAACCAGCTCGTTTTGTGGGTCACCCAGCTCGGCAATGGCTGGTTCCTGGCGGCTCTCTGCCTGGCGGTCAGTGCCTGGCTTAAGGACCCCTGGGAGCGGCTGGCGCTGCTCCAGGTCTACCTCCTGCAACTGCTGGGAAACATGGCCCTCAAGCAATTCTTCTCTCGGACACGTCCCGGCGACGACTTCGATCCGCTGGTCAAAGCGCACTTCTACAGCTTTCCGTCCGGGCACAGCATGGCCACCATGGCCGTCTTCGGCTTCCTGGCCTGGCTGCTGGCCCGGCACGGCTACCGGCGCTCGGCCCTGGCTCTCATGTTCGTGCCGCTGCTGGTCGGCTTCACGCGCGTCTACCTGGCGGTGCACTATGCCACCGACGTTCTGGGAGGCTTTCTGGCAGGAATCGTCGTAGTCGCGCTGGTCCAACTGACCCGTCCAAATGAAGGGGGAGCCAATGGCGATCGTAACCGGCCTCTCGGGTAACGAGATCTACTGCATGCACCTCAAGGGCTACCAGCCCGGCGATCTGGTCATCGGTAACAGCGTGTTCTCGATGGGCCTGGTGGGGAGCCTCGGCTCAGCCGTGCGCACGCTGGCAGGCGGCGAGGTCACCCAGGTCACCAGCGTCATCCGGGACGGGCGCAGCATGGCGCTCGACCGCATGATGAAAGAGGCTCGCCAGCGCGGCGGCGTGGGCATCACCAGCGTCACCAGCGAGCTGGTGCAGCACTCGAGCATGATCGAGTTCCTCTCGGTCGGCAGCACGGTGCGCAAAGAAGGCGCCAGCGGCCCGGCCGAGCTCGAGTTCTCCACCTCGGCCGACGGCCAGGAGCTGTACTGCCAGCTCGACTGCGGCTTCCGGCCCATCCGCTTCGTGTTCGGCAACGTGGCCTACTCGGTGGGCATCGGGGGCGGCATCGCGGGCATGTTCAAGAGCCTCGTGCGCGGCGAGGTGACCCAGTATTCGGACGTCTTCAACCGCACCCGCCGCCTGGCCCTGGACCGCATCGCCCACGAGGCCCATACAGCGGGCGCCAACTCGGTGGTGGGCATCCGCACCTCGATCATCAGCTTCGCGGGCACCCAGGAGATGATGATGATCGGCACGGCCTCGCATCACCCCGGTCTACCGGCCGAATATACGCAGAACCCCGCGACCAGCGACCTGACCAACGAGGAGATGTGGAACCTCATCCACCTCGGCTACATGCCGATTCAGCTGGTGCTGGGCGTGTCGGTTTATTCGCTGGGAATGGCGGGAGGCATCATCGCGGCGTTCAAATCGCTGGTGCGCGGCGAGATCAGCGAGTTGACCAGCCTGATCTACGACGCCCGCGAGAACGCCATCGCCCGCGTGGCCCGCGACGCAGCCGCCTGCGGGGCCGACGACGTGGTGGGCCTGAAGACGTACGTCTATCAGCTCGGGGGCGGCATCATCGAGCTGATGGTGCTGGGCACGGCCGTGAAGAAGATGGACGGGATCAAGACCAGCTCCGAGCAGCTCCCCCCGCAGGCCATCATCAAGGACAAGGACACGTTCTTCAACGCCAGCATCCTGAGCACCGCCTCCAACCTGAACCAGGGAACCCGACAGGTCACCTAGGGCAAGCGATTGCTCCAGGAGACCCGCTCCAGCTTGAAGTTGGCCGGGAGCTTGGAATCGAGCGCCCCCAGGTAGCTGGGGTCGAAGGTCAGGTCCACGCTGTCGGCCAGAATTTTCACGAGCCCGCGGCCGTTCTGGCCCGGCTGTTCCACCGCCGGGTCGCCCCCGTAGGCGATCAGGCTGCCGTCCAGCTTGAGCGTCCCCGCGTTGGCGGGCAGGGCCTCGTTGCCCAGCTTGGCGATGAAATCGCCCCAGCTGTACACGATCCCCTTGAGGTGGACGTTGGCGTAGCCCAGTCCGGCGCCCTCCGGCTGCAGGGTGGAAAAGGTCACGTCGCCCCGCGCATACATGTTGACCGCCTGGGTACTGGTGGGGGCCGCCGAGAAGTCCGCTCCCAGGCCGGTGATGCGAATGTCGCCTCCGGCCGTGATCGAGCCGCCCGTCCCCTGCACCTTGCCCGTCAGCCGAATGCTGCCGTCGCCCGAGAGCGTCACCGGCTTGTGGTCGCCTTTGAATGTCACCCCCAGGTCGGCCGCCGTCAGGCTGTCCGTGACGCCGGGCGGGTTGATGACGCCAGGGGCTGCGGTGGGGTCGATCCCCATCGTGGTGGAAACCCAGGGGAGCTGCCCCGCCTGGCTCTGGAACGTGGACCCTGGCGCCGCCGAGGAGCCCGGGTAGAGCGAGGGATTCAGGAGGAAGCGAAACAGGTCAAGGCGCGTGTACGGCCCGTTGCTGCTGAACGAGAAGGTGTACGCGTTCGGATCGGTGGCGGTGCTCCATGTGGCCGAGAACATCGGGTTGCCGCCCGCGTCGTTGACCGTGACGTTGCCGCTGCCGTAGTTGCAGGTCGCAAAGAACTGACGCTCGCTGCCCTGGTTGACGATGGTGGCGGCGACCACGTCCACCGGCGTCCCCGAGCCGGGCGGGTCCTCGGGCGCCCCCTGGCGATTGATGACCGTCAGGTCCTTCGTGTTGCTCGTCCCCTTCACGTAGAGGCTGGAATCGATCTCCAGCGTGGTGCCCACCGTTTTGACGTTCCCCGGCAGCACGGCTGGACTGCCCGGGTCGGTGGGGTTGGCCTGAATGAACCGGACGTAGTCGGCGTAACCCAGGTCGTAGTAGTGCAGCGAGCCGTCCTCCCACCACACGTAGGTGCCCGCGTCGAGCCTGGGGCCCGCGGGATCGGCCGTCTTCAGATCACTCCAGGCCAGTTGGTAGAAGGGGTCCACCGGCTTCTCCTCCTTCACCGAGACCTGCGAGGAGTTGTAGCTTGCTTGCAGCGTGCTGTCGCGGGTGGCGACCACGCCCGAGGGCGACACCAGGTTCTGGGCCGCATTGCCTCCGCTCACGAGGACGTTGCGCTTGCTGCGAATGCGTGGAATGTGGCCGCCCGTCTTGGATTGAAACGAGACCGCGCCGGACCCCTGGAGCCGGGTTTCGAATCCGCCCGCGGCCATGGCCGCCGAGTCGTCGCCCTCGGCGGTGCCGCCCCCGATCTGGTAGAGGCCCTCCACCACGGCGCGCGAGACGCGGGACAGTCCCGGAGCGGGATTGGGGTTGGACGGGCCGAGACCGGACAGAGCGCTGCGCCCTTCCACCGCCAGCGACACAGCGCGCGTGGGCACCATGAACGCGGCCGAAGCGCCGGGGGACAGGGAGAAGTTCGGGCCCGTCGCCCGCGGCACGGGCGCCGCGGCTCCGCCTTTGAGGTTGTTGACGCTGACATAGGGATGGTCGATCCAGAGCGAAGGATCGTCCGATCCGTCCTGCGGGTTGAAGCGCAGCCGAAATTGCGACCAGGCCCCATCGGGAGTTTGTATCAGCCCGACCACGTTGCCGCGGTCCTCGACCACGAACATGTCGGCATTGTTGATGGTGATGGTGTTCGCGTCGCCGCGCCAGTCGGGGTTGCGCCGCAATTGGGCCAGGCAGTACTGGACGCCGGATTCAGCCGCCCGCTGGGCCTGGCTTTGCTCGGCGCTCTGTCGCGCCGAGGCCTGACCGGCCGGACCGAGCGCCAGCGAGGCGCCAATGAACATGAAGGCCACCACCGCGATGACCAGTCCGATCAGTAGAACGATCCCCTGCCGCCGCTTCTTCACTTTCTGTACCGAATGGTATCATAAAATTATCATTCATCCCTCCGGCCAACCTCCGGAATCCTTCATCGCGGCCAGGATCATGCGCACGGCATCCCTCTCGTTACCGGCCATGCGCTCGATCCAGCGACGCGGACTCGATTGCCAGTAGGCGATGGTTACCTGGTAGTGCTCCGGCCCGGAGGTGCTGATGGAGACCCACTCGGGCGAATAAGCGTCGTCCTGGTTGAGCAGCCAGAGCTGGCTGGCGGCCGTAAGACCCCACACGGAACGCTGCCCGAGACAAGCTTCCAGGGCCTCGAGCAGCCTGATCATGCGCCCTCCGATGGCCGGGGCCATCGAGCGCCGGTAGAACTCCTCCAGGGACTCTTCCTTCTGGTCTTTACAGCGCGGAATCAATCTTGATACATCCAGAGGCAGCCTTTTTTGAGCAAAGCGAGCACGCGACGGTAGCGTTCGTCATGCACCACCTCGAAACCGCTGACGTCGAGACCCAGATCCTGAGCGCTGACCACCGCCATCAATCCATTGCGCTCCAGCACGTTGCGCTCGGTCGAGATCACCACTCCGTGGCGCACCCAGTGCAGCTCGGAGTGCGACTTGCCCGTCATGGTCAAAAGCGCGTGGCAGGAAAGGAGCGGCGCTCCCTCGGCGGTCCACGGGGTCAGGTGCAAGGGCGGCTCGGCCAGGGGCTCGCCGGGCTCGTCGGCCAGGAGATTCTCGATCAGCTGATACCGCCGGAGCTTGCAGCGCGTCTTGCGGGGCACGGCCAGCAGCCCGGGAGCGGCCGTGGGAGCGACCAGATACCACTCCGCACGGCCCGGAGGGGCCGGAACCGGGCCCAGGTCCCAATAGCCGGGGCGAAAATCCGCCGACTGGGGGCGGCCGAAGTAAGGCCGGTTCACGAGCTTGGCGTTGAGCGTCACGGGCACGCCGGCGTATGCCAGGCGGGCGGTGTCGAGACCGGCCAGCGCTCCCGGACCCAGATTCACGCGGGTGACCGGCTGGAGACTTTCCACCGGACGTTTGGCCAGCTCGAGCTCGCCGCCCGCGAAACGCAGATGCAGACCCTCGGGAGCCCGTCCCGACAGGACCTCCAGGCTCCTCCCGGTCTCGGCGACGGCGTTGAATCCCATCGAGAAGCGCCGCAGGAACGACTCGGTCCGGGCCATGGGATTCATCAGTACGTCCGCCAGGTGCGCCTGATCGACCTCGCTCAAGGGCGTCCCATCGTGAGTCAACTGAAAGGAGGCGCGAAAAAGGTGCTGCTTGCGCCGCAGCTCGACGTGCGTGGCGCCTCCCACGAGGGCCGACTGGATCAAGCAGAGCAAGCTCTGGGACGGGTCTTGCAGGGCAAAACGAGCCAGCTTGTGTCGGGCCGCCAAAAAGTCGATGGTGAAGCGGCCCGACGAATCGCGCGTGCCTTCTTGCTGAAGCTGCGTCAACAGCTCTCTCAGCTCCGTCTCCATCACGCCACAGTATTACAAAAGGGTAAACTTCTTCAACCCCCTTGACCCGTCTGAGGAGGGCCGTGATAAACCCCACAGAAGCTTGGCCCAACCTGGAGGAGGATACAAACAATGCCGCTGCCCGCAATCGCTGGAGGACTCGTAATCGGTGGACTGATCGCCCTGTTCAGTGGAAAGGACAAGTCGGAAGAGTCCCGCTACTGTCAACAGGCCGGACAGGGGTCCAACCACTTGCTCGGAACCCTCGGCGGCGCAGCCGGCGGCGCGCTCCTCGGCTCGATGCTCTGTCCCGGCATCGGCACGGTCATCGGCGGCCTGCTCGGCGGCCTGTTCGGCCGCGAGGTCAGCAAGCAGTTCTCGCAGGATCAGTGCCAGCCCCAGCCCCAGCAGGGTTGCTGGAACCAGATGGGCATGCCCAACATGGGCGGCGGCGGCTGGATGAACCCTGGAATGATGATGCCGCAGTTCGGCGGCTTCCAGCAGGGCGGCCAGTATTGTTGCCCGCAGCAGCACCAGTGCTGCCCGCAGCAGTACCAGCAGCCGCAGAACTGCTGCCCGCAGCAGGGAATGAACTGGGGGGGCACGCTCTGCCAGGACGGCAACGGCAAGCCCGCCACCTACACCACCAGCGGCGGCTACAACATCACGATGAACGGTGACCGCGTCAGCATCACCGACCCGACCGGCAATAAGGTGGAGCACTGGGGCGACCCGCACGAGAACGTCAACGGCCAGCACATCAAGGACTGGGACGAGAAGACCCGCACCCTGATCCTGGGCGACGGCACCAAGGTCACCATGAATGCGACCGGCCCGCAGGGCGTCACGCAGCACACCAGCATCTACGACGGCGCCCAGAACATCCAGTTCAACAACACCAACAACACCGTCGAGCATCGCGGCTTCAACCCGTGGGAGACGGCCGCCCTGGAAGACCGCCAGGCGGACGGCGAGACTGCCTATATGGGCTACGCCCGCAACGGCGACATGATCTATCGCAATATCTACACCCAGAACGACAACTTCCAGGTCACCCCCCACTTCCAGGACCTCGCCCGCGCCCGCAACGGCGGCGCCCCGCAGGACCTGCACAACGACCCCCGCCTGCTGCTGACCTAGGTAACACGAAGGCAGGAAAGGCCGCCTCTCGAGGGCGGCCTTTTCGTTTTGCGGGAAGGGTTCTGAGCCCTGTCTTGGAAGAACGAACACCAGATTCGGCGCCGCCCCCGGACGGCGTTAGAAATTCTCTCCAGGAGCTCGCCATGTCTCAGGTCGCCCAACAGAAAGCGTTGATCGGACTCGTCGCTGACGTCATCAGCGGAAAGGCCAACCCGGCCGAGTTGGAGGTCGCGCTGGTCATCTCGCGCCAATCACTCGAGGCGATGGAGGAAGACTGGCAGCGCACCGTCGACGAGCTGACCCCGGCCCAGCGCACGGCCACCGAGGATATTTGCGAGCAGATCCACGCGATGCTGGACACCGCGAGCACGGGTATCGATCTCCTGGGAACCGCCATCTCGACCCGCAACGTCGACGAGCTCTTTCAGGGAGGGGAGCTCATCCGGCGCTGCTCCAGCCAGCTGGATCTGTTGTTCTCGATGTATCGCAACCTGGCGCTGGTCGCCCTGGGTCCCAGCGACATCCCCAACCTCAACCTGCTCCTCAACACGCTGGACTCGGCCCGCAGCGGAAAAACCGACCTGGACGGCTTCCTCAACGTGGTCAATCAAGAGCGCCTCTTCACGCTCAAAGCGCTCGACGACCTGGAAGGCAATCCCAAGACCAGCGAATACGCGGCTCTCAAGCGTACCTTCGAGGACCACCTGCGCTGCATGAACCGCCTGGCCAAAGCCGTCGAGGCGCGCGACGAGCACGCGATCGACGAGGAGATGAAGAAGGCGGACAAGTCGTTCAAGTATCTCCAGGAGCTCATCCCCCTGGCCAGCCTGCGCAGCCGGACCGACGGCCCCACCAAATCGCAACTGGCTAACCTGGTCATCAACCTCGCCTTTGCCGTGGCCCACGGTCAGGCTCATCAGGACATGCTGCGCGAGCATGTCGACCTGCTCAAGAAGGACATCGGTCCGCTGGCCATGGCGGTGAAGGCCGCGGCCCCCGTGGCCACGGTGATGATCGAGCAGGAGACCAGGCGCGCGGTCGAGGCGCTCAAAGGCTACGAGGACGCCATCAAGGGCTTCGAGCTGTTCTTCCAGACCCGCGACACCCTGCTCTTGCAGGGGGCCGCCAACGGGCTCCGCGCCGCTGCCGACGAGCTGTACTCTTGCTGGAACAAGCTCCAAGAGCTGGCCGACCAGGAAGGCAAGGTCGCCTGCCTGCGCTGCAATTTCTACAACACTCCCGACCGCCGTCAGTGCGGCAAGTGTGGCGCCCTGCTGCCCATCCTGGCTGAGAAGTCGACTGCCACCTCCACCTTCGCGGTAGAGTCGGCCAGCGAGGTCACGAAGGCGCCCGAGGTCCCGGTGGAGAGCTCCAATCTCGCGCGCATCTACAAAGCCGTGGACGACTTTGGGGCCAAACGCATCGCGCGGCCCGAGTTCGAGAAAGAGCTGGAGTGGTTCATCAACCTGATCGACCTGCAGGAGCGAGCTCTGCCGGACGCGCCCGAGACGAACCTGGAAGGCCTGGAGGGCGAGGAGCTGGAGGAGGCCCAGAAGCGCGCCGAGCTGGTGCGCGAGACCGAGCAGGCCTTTCACGGCGGCATCGAGCTGTGGCGCCAGGCGGTGGACCAGTGGGTGAACTATCTCGAGACCGGCGAGCGCGAGCGGCGCCTGCTCGATGAAGGCAAAGAGCTCTGCGACCAGGGGGCGCGCATGTTGCTGACCCTGGCGCTGGCCACCAAAGCCTCCGAGGGAGCAGCTTCCGAATGAAACGCTGGCAGCACAAAGTGATGACCGTCATCAACCGCAGCGATTCCGGCTGCTGGCCGACCGATCAGGAGCTGCAGTCGGCTCTGGACGAGGCGGGGTCGGAAGGCTACGGGATCGATTCGGTCGAGTACCTGGACCTGGGAGACGACACGGTCGGCGTTCAGGTCGTCCTGTCGAAAATGGTCAAGAGCAAATGAGGGCGCTGGTCCTGGTGGTGCTCCTGGCAGCTCTGGCCTGGGCGCAGAACTCCCTCGACACCGTGCTCGTGCAGATGGTCAACCAGCCCACCGAGCAGTGGGAGCTGATCTGCAACCGCAACAAGGCCAGCCTGAAGGCCGACGACGTGGTGCCCGCCATCAAGCGCTGCCTGCTGCTGGCCGTGAAGGGCCAAGATCGCGAAGCGGCCGGGATGATGCGGGCCATCGACTTCACCGACTGGTACATCGGCGGCAAGACCGAGTATCGCGCCCTCGGGCAGCTCACCCTGGCCACCTATTTCCTGCAGCAGCACCTGCCTGCCAAAGCGCAGCCGGTGCTGGAGGCCCTGCTCAAGGACCATCCGGACAACTCGGACGGTTGGGTCCTGCAGGGTCACGTCAACATGGAGTCGGACCCGCTGCGGGCCATCCAGATGTTCCAGAAGGCGGTCGAGGTCAACCCCAAGGTGGAGGGCGCCTACCTCGGACTGGGTCAGGCCTACTTCCTGATCGGCAAGAACAAAGAGGCCATCAAAGCCTACCAGAAGGCTCTGGAGATCAATCCAGACAACGGCATGGCCCGCGACGCCATCAAATATCTCCAGAACCCGCAGGCGGCTCAGGCCGTGATGGCACGCACCGAGGAGGGCAACCGGCACTTCGCAATGGCCGAGCAGCTCTACGCCCAGGGCAAGTATCAGGAAGCCATCAAAGAATACGATCTGGCCATCAAGTCGGACGAGCGCTTCTCCAAGGCCTGGACCTACAAAGGGGACGCCTACTACCAGCTGGCTCAGTTCGACAAGGCGACCGAGTGCTATCGCCGGGCCGTCAAGTGGGATCCGAAGGACAAGCAGGCCTGGCGCAAGCTGGGCGACGTGCTCGAGCGGCGCTTCCTGGCCACCAAAGACAAGAAGATCCTCGACGAGAGCATCGCTTCTTACCAGAAGGCCCTGGCCATCGACCCCAACTACGGGGCCGCCCAGGATGACCTGGCTCGGGCTCTGAAACTGCGCGACCAGGCCAGCGGAACGGGACCGGTCAAGACCTCTGATCCGGCCCCGGGCGCGTCTCCGTCGCCGAAGTAGGCCTAATAGCCTACGTCCAGCACCTTCAACTTGAGCGTCCCGACCAGGTTGACCCAGGACAGCTCGGCCGGGTCTTCGTTGAGCTTGATGTGGGTGGCGTCCACCGGAAGCTCGTTCCAGGTGGGGTCCACCGAGATCCAGTGCGCCCCGTCGTGGAACTCGGCCCACGCGTGCCAGGCGAAGCCTCCATCGCCGGCGTAGGCCAGCCCCCCGACCTCGCGGGCGGGAATGCCCGCGGCCCGGGCCAGCGCCACGAAAAGCAGGCTGTGCTCGGTGCAATCTCCGGCCCGGTTGTGCAGCACGTCGCGAGCGGTCGAGGCATTCTTGGCGCCGGTTTTCTCGAGCCGGGCGTAGATCCAGCTCTGCAGTTTGTCCACGCGCTGGTGAACCTCACCGGCCGGGGCGATCTCTCGGGCCAGGGCGCGCATCTCTGGGTCGACCTGGAGCTCGGGGGTGGCGGCCAGGAACTCGCTGCGCTGGGCCGCGGTGAGCGGCCGGCCCAGATCGGAGGGAACGTCCTCGCAGAGCTCGAGCACGTCGGGGCCCACCAGCTTCTGGCGCCCCGACTCGGGGAGCTTGAAGTCGCCCAGGCCGGTGACCTGCAGCTTGAGGGTGCGCACGTGGCGCGCCTCACCCAGGTCGCGGCCGGCCGGCACCATCATCAACTCGAGCATCTCGCGGGGCTGGTCGGGGGCGCGGGCCAGGGCCTCGTCCTGCGCGCGCAGCTCTAATCCGGCGCCGATCTTGACGTCCTCAGCCGTCCCATCGGGACGCATCAGCATCTCTCCCCGGGCGCCCTGTTGCAGGATCGCCACCAGGGTCAGCGGAGGGCGACGCTCGGCGAACGTCATCACGGTCTCGTTCTCGATCTCCCGGGCCGCCCAGTCACAGGACCAGTCGCTGAAGGTGGCTCCCGGACCGGCCGTGGCGAGCCAGCGCTCGAGCTCCACCCCCTCTTGCAGGTTGTCGCGCACCGCCCCGATCGTGCGTACGGAGCGCTCGCCGTCGCTCACCCGTACGACCTTCAACCCGGCCGGGACGCGCTCGACGTGCAGGGTGGTGACCGACTCGTCCTCGACCGAGCGCTCCTCGCAGCCCAGGATCTCTCCCTTTCCGTCCAGTCCGTAGTAGGTCGTGCTGACGCCGCTGGAGACGCTCTTGTCGCCCATCATGATCATCGTCATGCTGTCTTCTTCGTAAGCGACGCAGGCCGGACGACCGCGATAGGTGCCCAGACGGCTCTCCATGATCGTGTAACCTACTTTGTGGCCCAGCATGTACATCCCGTAAGCCTGGCGTCCGGTCGTGCGCCGGACGAATTCGGTGAGCGTCTCGGGCCGCGGAGCCGCCATCGCGACCGTCAGGGTGAGGCCGAGGGCGCACAGGAAACGGGTTTTCACCCGGGTGGAATTCTTTCACCCGGCGTGGAAACCTACTGACACTCCCTGTCAGTCGCTCAGGTTAGAATGCTTTTATGAACGACCCCTTCCTTGCCCAACTCGCCCAACTTTGTCGCGATGTCCCCAGCTCTCCCAAGTGGGTGGTCGTGCCGGCGCCCTCCTTCGGCTGGACCCTGGCCGAACGGCTGGTGCTCGCCGGCCTGCCCTGGGCCAACCTGCGCTTTCTCACCATGCACGACCTGGCGCGCGATCTGGCCGCCCCCCACCTGCTGGCGGCCGGGCTCGACCCGGTGCCCGAGGGGCTCTCCGCCTCGCTCTTGCTGCGCTTGCTCCTGGACCTGCCCGACGGAGACGAGGGCTACTTCCGGCCCCTGGCAGAGCAACCCCGCATGGCGGACTGTCTGTGGAGCTCGCTGCTGGAGCTTCGACTGGAGGGCTGGACGAGCGAGAGCTTTCCCTTCGACTGCATCGAACGGCGCGCCAAGGCTCACGAGCTGAAAGCCCTGCTGGAGGCTTACGAGGGCTACCTGAAGACCGAGAAGCTGGCCGACCAGGCCGATCTCTACCGCGCCGCCGCCGCCTGCCTGCACGAGGCGCCCGTGGCGGCCGACGACCCGGTGCTGGTGGTTCCCGGCCTGCGGCTGCCTCGCCTGGCCCGCGAGCTGCTCGCCCGACTGCCCGGACGGCGCGTGCTGGCGCGGCGTCCCGAGCTGCCGGCCTGGGAATGTCCGTCGCTCTGGCCGACCGACGAGCCGGTCGCGGCCGGCGCGCCGCTGCGCTTCTTGTGTCAGCCGCAGGCGGTGCCGGGCGTCAGCACGTTTGCCGCCGGTGGCCGCGAGGCAGAGCTGGAGGAGATCTTCCGGCGCCTGCTCGAGAACGGTCTGCCGCTCGACCAGGTCGAGCTGGTGGCCGCGCAACCCGAGGTCCGGCTGGAGCTCTGGGAAAAGGCGCGCCGGCTGGAGCTGCCGGTGGTCATGGCCGACGGACTTCCGGCTGGCCGGCTTCCCGACGGACGGGGCGTGCTGGGTCTGCTCAGCTGGGTCGAGAGTGACTACTCGGCCAGCGAGCTGCGCTCGCTGGTGCTGGCCGGCGACCTGACCCCGCCCGAGCCGGCCGCGTCCGCCCACCTGCTCACGCAGGCGCGCCTCACCTGGGGTCGCGCCACCTACGCCCGCGGGCTCGGGGCCGAGGCCCGGAGACTGCGCGACACGGCCGCCGAGGTGCACGATCCGGAGGTGGCCGCGTATCGCCGCTCGCAGGCCGCCCGGGTCGATCAGCTGCGCCTCTGGGTGGAAGGGCTGCTGGCCCGCCTGCCGGAGGCCCGCGAGGAGCAACTCGAGCTGGGCGCTCTGGTGCGCGCGCTGCTCGACCTGATGCGGCCCGGGGCCGAGCCGGCCGTGCGCCGGGCGTTGACCGAGCTCCTGGGGCTGGCGCCGTTCGAACGCGACACCGCGCAGGTGCTGCGCCTGGTCCGCGAGCGCCTGGAGCGCCTGCAGGTGGGCGCGGCGCGCCCGCGCCCCGGGCACCTCTACGTCACCGGGCTCGAGGGGGCGGGGCTCTCGGGGCGCCGGCACCTGTTCGTGATCGGTCTCGAAGAGGGCCGGGTCTTCAGCGCCCCCATCGAAGATCCGGTGCTGCTCGACGGCGAGCGGGCCCACCTGGGCCTGCCCGGCTCGCTCGAGCGCATCCACGAGCAGGTCTCCCACGTGCTGCTGCGGCTGGCCACGGCCGAATGCCAGGAGGCGGTCTTCAGCTACGCCACCCGCGATCTGCGCGAGAATCGCGAGACGGTCTCGTCGTGGTTGTTCAAGCAGGCGCTGCGCCTCGAGCGGGGAGCCGGAGCCGAGCTGGGCGAGCCCGATCCGGTCACGGTGGTGGCGGCCCGGGCCGGAGCGGCGCCGTCCCTTTCTTCCTGGTGGCTGGCGCGGCTGGCTCCGCTCGGACCGCTGGCCTCCGACTGGGTGCTGGCGGCCTACCCCTGGTTGGCGCGCGGCCAGAGAGCCGTGGAGGCGCGCGAGAAGGCCACGTTCGGCGAGTTCGACGGACTGGTTCCCGAGGCGGCCGAGCTCGACCCGCGCCGCACCGGCAGGCCGATCTCGGCCACGGCGCTCGAGGTGCTGGCGGCCTGTCCGTTCCGCTGGTTCCTCGAGCGAGCGCTGGGCCTGAACCGGCGCGAGCTGGCCGGACGCGATCCGGACCGCTGGCTGGACGCGCTGATGCGCGGCAGCCTGATGCACGACCTGCTGGCGCGCTTCTTGCGCGAGCTGCGCGAGCTGGAGGCGCGGCCCACGCTGAAGGCGCACGAGGAGCGGCTGCTGGCGCTCCTCGAGGAGAAGCTGGTGGAGCTGCGCGCGCAGATGCCCCCGGCCTCGGAGGCGCTCTACGGCGAGGAGGTCGAGGCGCTGCGCGGCGACCTGCGCAAGTTCTTGCGCCAGGAGGAGAAGCTGACGGGACACACCCCCGTGGCGCTGGAGGTCACCTTCGGCATGACCGACAACGAGGGGGAAGCGCTCGATCGCGACGAGCCCGTGGCCCTGGAGCTGGGCGCCGCGGGCATTCTGAAGCTGCGTGGCCGCATCGACCGCATCGACCGCCTGGCCGACGGCACCTACGAGGTGATCGATTACAAGACCGGCGCCAAGCCGCCCCACAAGCCCAAGGCTTTCTTTGCCCAGGGCCGCCAGCTCCAGCACGCCCTCTACTCGCTGGTGGCCGAGGAGCTGGTCGGGGGACGCGTCAGCGGCAGCGCTTACTCGTTCCCCTCCGAGCGGGCCCACCAGGACCGCTTCTTCCTCGACCCCCCCGACCGCACGCAGCTGTTCGCGCTGGTGGGCGAGTTGCTCACGCTGGTCGAAACGGGCGCCTTCACCCACACGGGCGACGTCAATCAGTGCAAGTGGTGCGACTTCAAGCATGCCTGCCACGCTTCCAGCGAGCGTCAGGCCACCCTCAAGCTCGAGAATGCGGCCAACGAGGTGCTCGAGCCGTTTCGGAAGCTGCGCAGCTACCCGTGACGACCGGGCAGGAGGAACGGCTCGGTCCGCGCACCCACCGGGATGTCCGCCAAACCCTGGGCCCCCCTGAGCGAGCCGATTTTTCGCGCCCTCTGGCTGGCGGGACTGTTCTCGAACCTGGGCTCGTGGGTGCACGACCTGGGCGCGTCGTGGCTGATGACCGAGCTGACGACCTCCCCGCTGTGGGTCTCCCTGGTGCAGGCCGCGGGCTCGCTGCCGGTGTTCTTGCTGGCCGTCCCGGCGGGAGCCCTGGCGGATGTGGTCGACCGGCGCAAGCTGCTCATCGTCTCGCAGCTCTGGATGCTGCTGGCCGCCCTCGCCCTGGCCCTGGCCACTTACAGCGGGCACGCCTCCCCTACCCTGCTGCTCTTCGCCACCTGCTCGCTGGCGCTGGGCACGGCGCTGAATACGCCCGCCTGGCAGGCGCTGGTGCCCGAGCTGGTCCACCCCCCCCAGCTTCCGGCCGCCATCGCCCTCAACGGCCTGCAGATCAACCTGGCCCGCACGCTCGGACCAGCGCTGGGAGGCATCCTGGTCTCCTTCCTCGGCCCCTGGGCTGCCTTCGCCTTCAACGCCTTCACGTTCGCCGTGGTAGCTTTCGTGCTGTGGCGGTGGAAGCGCGACTGCAAGCCCCCGGCGCTACCCGCCGAGCGCTGGTTCGGGGCCATCCAGGTGGGCGTGCGCTTCGTGCGCTATTCCCCCGCCTTCCGGGGCGTGCTCAAACGGGCGCTGGCCTTCTTCCCGTGGTCGGCGGCGATGTGGGCCTTTCTGCCCCTCATCGCCCGCAAGGAGCTGCACATCGGCGCCGGCGGCTACGGCGTGCTGATGGGCTCGATGGGCTTCGGCGCCGTCACCGGGGCTCTGATGATGCCGCGCCTGCGCACCAGGCTCTCGCTCAACGACCTGATGTCGCTGGCCAGCTTTATTTTCGCGGCGGTCCTGGGACTGCTGGCGGTCGTGCGCAGCTATCCGCTGGTCTGTCTTGTCATGGCCGGCGCGGGGGGCGCCTGGCTGACGATGATGTCCGGCTTCGGCGTGGCCGCTCAGTCGCTGCTCCCCAGCTGGGTGCGCGCCCGCGGCCTGGCGGTCTACGTGACCGTCTTCTTCGGGAGCCTGGCCGTGGGGAGCGCGTTCTGGGGCGCGCTGGCCGCGCAGATCGGCATCCCCCATTCGCTGATCGCCGCCTCGATCGGCCTGGTCGTCAGCTTCGTGCTGGTCCACCGCAACCGCCTGGAGGGCGACCCGCACATCAATCTCTCGCCCAGCCGCTACTGGCCCGCTCCCGAGGCCCCCCACGGCCACCGCTTCGACCTGAGCTTCGACAATGGACCCATTCTGGTGCGCGTGGAGTACCACGTGGGCGAAGGCAACGTCGAGACGTTCCGGAAGCTGATGCAGGAGACCCGCCTGCAACGCCTGCGGGGCGGGGCCCTGGAGTGGAACCTGTTCCAGGACGCCGAGCGCGAGCGCGTCTTCTGGGAGGTCTTCCTCTCGGAGAGCTGGCTCGAGCACCTGCGCCATCACGAGCGGATGACGCAGGACGACCTGGACACCATGAACGCGGTGCGGGGCCTCCTGACGGAGCCACCCGACCTGCGCCACCTGGTGGCTAACTGAGCAGGCTCGTCCCGCGCAGGGACTCGACCCCGAAGACCTCGGCCAGCGTGGCCGAGATGTCGGCGTAGGTAGCCCGGATGCCGTAATCGCGGCCGCCTTCCAGGCTCGGGCTGAACACCAGCACGGGCGCATACTCGCGCGTGTGGTCGGTGGAGGGCGTGGTCGGATCGTTGCCGTGGTCGGCCGTCAAAATCAGCAGGTCGTCTGGCTGAAGGCGGCTGCAAATGTCCTCGAGATAGGTGTCGAAGGTCTCCAGCGCGGCCGCGAAGCCGGGACAGTCGTTGCGATGCCCGTAGAGCATGTCGAAGTCCTCGAAGTTGACGAACAGGAAGCGCAGCTCGGTCTGCTCCAGCGCCTCCAGGACGGCCCGGTAGTGGTCCTCGTTGGTCTGGGTGCGGCGCGCGAAGGCGAACCCGCGGCCGTCGAACAACTCGGGGATCACGCCGATCCCGCCCACGCGAATGCCGGCGGCGGCCAGCCGGTCGATGATGTTCTCGGGCGGGTCCAGGGGAAAGTCCTTACGCCGCTCGGTCCGCCGATAGGCCCCCGGGGAGCCTTCGAAAGGACGCGCGATCACCCGCTGCACGGAGTGCTCGCCGGTGAGCAGCCCTCGGGCGATACGGCAGATTTCGTAGAGCCGCTCGATC
Organism: Vulcanimicrobiota bacterium; assembly: GCA_039809865.1. Classification (GTDB taxonomy): domain Bacteria; phylum Vulcanimicrobiota; class Xenobia; order Xenobiales; family QWHO01; genus QWHO01. The sequence continues at coordinate 72,771 of JBDHVW010000009.1, read as the reverse complement.
GGCACCACGTCCTCGTGGCAGGCGACCTGGAAGACGCTGTCGGCACTGGTGTAGAGGATCGGGTGCCCGGTCTCCTGGTGCTCCGGGCCCAGGCGAGCCAGGATCTCGGTGCCCGAGGCGGCGCAGTTGCCCAGCACCGGGGAGCCGATGGCGGCGCAGAAGCGGTCCACGAGCTCGGGCGGGAAGCCGTCGGGATAAGTCGGGAACGGCTTCTCGGTGACGATGCCCATCATCTCCCAGTGGCCGGTGACCGTGTCCTTGCCTCCCATGGAGACCTCGGTGAGCCGCCCGTAGTTGCCGCGCGGATGCTCCACCGGCAGCCCGCCCGGCAGAGCCAGGAAATTGCCCAGACCGAGCGAGCGAAGGGTGGGAATGCGCAACCCGCCGACCTTCTGGGCCAGGTGAACCAGCGTGTCGCCGGCTTTCGGACCCACGTCTCCAAACTTTTCGGCATCGGGGGCCATTCCGGCCCCGCAGCCATCCATCACAATCACAATCACACGATGAAACTTCATCCGCGGGCCTTCACGACGAAAGTAGCAGGCTCCTGGGGCCAGCAGGGGGAATAGGCCCCGCTCAATCCCCACTTCCGGAGGTTCCCGTGGCCGATCGCAAAGTTACCTTTCTCTGTATGGCGAGCTTCTACAAAGGCACCGCCTTCATCGAGGAGTGCCGCGCGCTCGGTTGCAACACGCTGTTGCTCACCAACGAGCACCTCAAGGACAAGGCCTGGCCCTGGCATGCGATCGACGAGCGCTTCTTCATGAACGACATCTATCGCCAGCCCGACGTGACCCGCGCCGTCAGCTACCTGGCACGCGATCGCCAGATCGACCGCATCGTGCCACTGGACGACTTCGACGTGGAGGTGGCGGCCTCACTGCGCGAGCACTTGCGCTCGCCCGGCATCGGCGATACCACGGCCCGTTTCTTCCGCGACAAACTGGCGATGCGCACCCAGGCGCAGGACAACGAGATTCCCGTCCCCGAGTTCGTGCACGTTTTGAACCATCAACAGATCACCGAGTTCACCAAGAAAGTGCCCGCTCCTTGGATGCTCAAGCCGCGCAGCCAGGCCGGGGCCGTCGGCATCAAGAAGATCCATAACACCGATGAGCTGTGGCGGAACATCCACTCGCTGGGCGACGAGCAGTCCTACCACCTGCTCGAGCGCTGCGTGCACGGCGACGTGTTCCACGTCGACTCCATCGTCTACGACAACAAGGTCTTGTTCTCGATCGCCTCGCGCTACGGCACCCCTCCGTTCAACATCTGGAACGAGGGCGGCGTCTTCCTCAGCCACACGGTCAATCCCAACAGCGCGCTGAACAAAGAGTTGCTCTCGCTAAACGACAAGCTGATCAAGGCCATGCGTCTGCAGCGCGGCGTCACGCACGCCGAGTTCATCAAAGGCCAGGACGGCAAGCTCTACTTCCTCGAGCTGGCGGCCCGCGTGGGCGGGGCCAACATCGACCGGCTGGTGGAGGAAGCCTCCGGATTCAACCTCTGGCGCGAGTGGGCGCGCCTGGAGTATGCCAACACGCTGAAGAAGCCGTATAAGCTGCCGGCCCCCAAGGGCCTCCACGCCGGCCTGCTGATCTGTCTGTCGCGCGAGGAGAAGCCGAACCTGTCGCGCTTCAACGCGCCCGAGGTGGTGTGGAAGTACGCCGAGGACCATCACGCCGGCCTGGTGGTGGCGGGCAAGAGCTACGACAAGGTTTCGGAGTTACTGGGCAAATACCAGCATCAGCTCACCAAGGAGATCCTGGCTGTGGCGCCTCCAACCGACAAGGCGATCCACTGAGCAGGCGCGACCAGAAAGACCCGCGCAGGGTCCGCAGGTCGCGCAGCACCTGCTTCTGGTAGCCCGGAGCCTCGTCCCCGACCAGCTTGAGGTCGGTTTCCTGATCGCGCTGCAGCTGCGCGCGCAGGCACTCCAGTCGCTCGATCTCCTCGTAGTTGTCCAGGTAATCTTGCGGGCTCGACAGTTGGTCGAGCTCGCCCTGGATCTGCATCAGCATCCCCCGTCGCGCGCTCGTGCGCTCGCGCAGCTGGCTCAGCTCGACTTTGCGGCTGGCCAGGCGATATTGAATCTCTTGCAAGCGCTGCGGAGCGCCCGTCCGCAGGGCCTTTCTGACGACAGCAGGCTGCTCGGCCGCGACCTCGGGCGGCGGCGCCTGCACCGGAGCAGGCTCGGACCGCCGCACCGCCGGTGTGGGCGAAAAGCTCCTGACCGCTTCTCCTGGAACGTGACCGACCATGTCAAGATTATGCCGGACCGAGTTTGCAGAAATGTGTTGCCCGGGTAAATCTTATATTACCTTTTCGTAACAGTTCTGATCGCAAACTGTTAACAATAATCCTGTCGACTGTCGACTGTCGACCCCACGTCAACCCGCCGTCGAAAGCCTCTTGAAAAACTCCTCGCGGGAGATGCTGCGGGTGACGGCGGGCTCGAGCTCGCGCTCGAGGAGCTTGAGGACGCGGTGGGCGATGCGCTCCCAATCGAACTGGGCGGCCTGGACCGGGCCCAGCTCGCGGAGGGTCTCCGCCTCGCCCAGGCCCTCCAGGATGCCCTGGGCCATCATCACCGGATCCTCCGGGTTGAACCAGCGCACCGCCGTGCCCCCGACCTCGGGCAGGGCGCTGGTGCGGGCGGCGGCGCAGGGGGCTCCGCAGGCCATGGCCTCGGCCAGGGGTAGGCCGAAGCTCTCGTGCCACGAGGGCATCACAAAAAGATCGCAGTGCTGGTAGAGCCTGGCCAGCCGGTCGGGAGGCACTTCCTCGGTAAAGATGACGCGATTTCCCAGGGCCCGCACCCGGTCGGTGACGGGGCAATTCTTGCCGATCAGGCGCTGGGTGATGGACAGGCGAGGCCGCCGGCACACCAGCACCAGACGGTGGGGAATCTGTCCCGAGAGCCAGTTGAAGGCGTCCAGCAGGCCGCAGAGATTCTTGCGCGGCTCGGTGGACCCGACGAACAGAAGGTAGGGAATGCCGCCCGTGTTCTCGTGCAGGAAGGCGCTGCGCTGAGCCGGGTCTTTCTCCAGAGGGCTGAAGATGGGGTCCACGCCCATCGGCAGGATGTCGCCTTTGCCCAGGCCCAGCTCCACGTTGGCCACCAGCTCGCGACGGGCGAACTCGGAGGGCACGATGACCCTCTCGGCCACCTTACAGGCGTGCCGGATGCGCTCGCGCTCGGAATCGGGCTTGGCGCTGGTCAGGTCGGTGAAACAGCCGGTGTCGTGCACCATCACGATGCGCGGGCAGCCGGGGTCCCAGTCGATGCGGCCGAAGGGGAACAGCGCCACGTCGAAGCGCGTACCGGCGCCGGACCAGGTACACTCGAAATCCCAGCCGAGCTCGTCCTGCAGAGGCGCCATCTGATGGCGCTCGCGGGCGACCAGGACGATGCGGTGCGAGAGGATACCGCTCTTCCGCTTCCAGACTTCCAGCAGACTGCGCGTGATCCGTCCCGCCCCTCGACGGCCCCGCGGCAGCTGCGTTGCGTCCACCGCAATGGTCAGCGACCGGGACATAAGCTCCTCAATCCGAGCGACTACGCTCGCAGGCTCGCTGCGCGCGAACGCTTGCTATTCGGACCCAAAGGGCGAATTCCTGTTTGGGCAGGAGGCGACCCCCTGTGCCGGAAGCTCTGTCGATGTTCCCGAGGGTTCTCACGCTTCTCGCCTTGCTGGTGCTGGTCGTGCTGGCAGCCCCGCCCATCAAGCTCAACCCGGGACGGCTCGTGGTGCCACTGGGCGAGTCGCGCAGCGCCGCCTGGCAGGGTCCGGGCAAGCCCCAGCTCGAGGTGACCAATGCCGAGGTCGCCGAGGCCCGCCTCGAGGGCGGCAAGGTCGTCGTGCGCGGGCTGGTCGAGGGCGATACCGAGATTTGCCTGACCTTTGGCGACAAACAGCTCTTCCTGCCCGTTCAGGTACGGGTGCCCGCGGCCCGCCTGCCGGCCCGGCTGTCGGTCAGCCTGACCGGCAGCGAGGTCTCGCACAACGTGCTGGTCCAGGCCATCCGGGCGGCGCTGGACGCCCAGAGCGGGCTCGACCCGCGCGCCCAGCTCAGCATCAATCCGCGCCGCCAGGGCGACAACCTGCTGGTGGACGCCAGCGCCAGCGGGGCGGGCCTCTTGCCGGTCAGCCGCACCATGGCGGTGGATGTCTCGCTGCAAGACGTGCCGTTCTCGCCCGCCAAGACGCTGGTGGTGAGCAACAAGCCCGAGCTGGTGCTTGCGCCCGGAGTGCTGCTGGACCGGCCGCTGCCGCCGGGCCCCTCGCGCCTGCTCTATCACCACCGCGGCAGCCCCGATTATCCCCATCAAGAGCTCGAGGTCGTGCTCAAGAACGTGAACGCCTCGCCCGCGCGGGTGCGCGTGGCCATCGGCAGCGTGGGTCCCAGCAACGACGAGATCTTCGCCGGGCACAAAGCGGCCCAGCTCTTGCTCGACCTGCTCGAGCGCGGGGACAGCTATTACATGCGGCTCGGTCCCGGCCAGGAGGTCGTACTGGACCGGCGCCTGCTCAAGTCGGGGCAGACCGTCAGCGGCATGGGCTGGCTCGAGCCGCTGGACGGCTCGCAGCTGCGCCTGGTGGTGCGCGCGCTCGATCAGGGCCATCCGAGCATCCCCACCGAGGAGGCCCCCGACACGGGCGGCCGCACTGGTCGCGGCCTCTTTCCGGCCGCCATGGACGTGAGCTTCGCCCACAACATCGGCGGTCCGTTCACCTACATCCCCCTGGGCGAGCCGCCCTTCGAGGTCGAGCCGGTCACCGGCGAGATCAACTACGGCCACTTCGGCATGGTCTACCGCCTGCGCGTGCTGCTGACCAACCCGTCCTCCGAGCCCCAGAAAGCCTGGATCGAGTTCACCCCCCGCGCCGGACCGGCCCGCGGCTCGCTCTACGTGGACGGGCGGCGCGTCGAGACCGACATGGGCAACTCGTCGAGCGAGATCAAGATCGGCGAGTGGGAGGTCGCTCCCGGCGAGACCCGCGAGGTCCGCCTGGAGAGCTTCCCCCAGTCGGGCAGCAACTACCCCGTGATGCTGGTGGTGAAGTCAACGTTCGCCAAGCTCCCCGCGGCGGAGAAGCCGGTGGTCGTGCCGTCCGAAACGCAATTCATGTTCTAGCAGCAGGCTTCGATGGGGGGCGCCCCCCCTGCCAACTGCCAACACCAACGCTACGCGTCGGAAGCTCGCTGACCGCCCCAGCGGTTGCGGATCTGGTCGTCGTATTTGTCGGCCAGGCTGCTGACGGAGCGGACGGTGGCTTCGAGCTCGGGCTTGTCGCAGGTGGAGCCGACGATGGAGTGCTGGAAGAAGATCTCGTTGTCGGACTCGATGCCGAAGGCGCCAAAGCGGATGACGCTGTTCTGGCGCAGCAAGAACTGCAGCAGCTCGGGCGAGAGGTCGACGCCGTGGATCACGCGGGCGCGGGCGGAGACGACCGACTCGTCCTCTTTCCAGGGGAAAACACCCACCTCGGCCACGGCCGAGCCCATCTTGACGTCGAACACCGGCTCCTCGGAGCGGGCGACCGCGTCGGACCCGAAAAGCTCCTGGATCCACGGGGTGATCTTCTCGTAGCAAGCCTGTTGAGCGGGTGTCGTGAACAGCATGAGGCCCCGCATTCCCCAGGGCCGGACCCCGCTCCTCCAGGAGTTGCGGGGCCTGGAGGGGAACTCCCCGCGGCTATGAACAGGAGTCTCCCTCTCGACCAGCTCACCGCCCTGATTGGCGCCGCGCGCGGCGCGGAAACCGTGGACCTGCTGCTGACCAACGCCCGTGTGGTCAATGTGTTCACGGGAGAGGTGCAGAGCACGTCCGTGGCCGTCCATCAGGGCTACGTGGTGGGCTTTGGCGAGTATGCCGCCAGCGAGACGGAAGACCTGAACGGCAGCTACGTCGCCCCCGGCTTCCTCGACGCCCATATGCATCTCGAGTCGAGCATGGTCAGCCCTGCCGAGTTCGCCCGCGCCGTGGTGCCGCTGGGCACCACCGGCGTGTTCGCCGACCCGCACGAGATCGCCAACGTGTGCGGCCTGGCGGGCATCGACTACATCCTCGACTTCAACGGCAAAATCCCCCTGGACATCTACGTCAACCTCAGCTCCTGCGTGCCCGCGACCCATCTCGAGCACAGCGGAGCCAATCTCTCCGCCGAGGACCTGGCCACGCGCTTCGACAAGCAGGGCGTCTGCGGACTGGCCGAAGTGATGAACTTCCCCGGCGTCTTCATGGCCGACCCCGACGTGCTCAAGAAGATCGTGGTCGCCGGCGAGCGACCCATCGACGGGCACTGCCCCGGACTGACGGGCAAAAACCTGGCCGCCTACGTCGTGAGCGGCATCGGCTCGGACCACGAGTGCACCACCTTCGACGAGGCGCTGGAGAAGCTGCGCGCGGGCCTGCACATCATGATCCGCGAGGGCAGCGTGGCCCGCAACATGGACGCCCTGCTGGGCCTGGTGACGCCCGATCGCCTCCCCCGCCTGATGCTGTGCACCGACGACCGCGAGCCGATCGACCTGGTCGACCAGGGCCACCTCAATTTCCTCATTCGTAAGGCGGCGGGACGGGGTTTCGACCCCATCACCTCGATCCGCCTGGCCACCATCAACGTGGCCAACTACTTCGGGGTGAAGCGGCGCGGCGCCGTGGCCCCGGGTTACCTGGCCGACCTGGTGGTGCTCGAGGACCTCTTCTCGATGCAGCCGAGCCGCGTCTACAAGGCCGGCAAACTGGTGGCCCGCGACGGTCAGCCGCTGTTCGAAGCCTGCGCGGTGGACGATTCCAAGGTCATCCACACCATGAAGATGGCCGGGCTTTCCGAAGACTCGTTCAAAATCGAGGCCCGCGGCACCCGCGCCCGCATCATCGAGCTGATCCCGCGCCAGATCGTGACGAACCACCTGGTAGAGGACATCAAGGTGCAGGACGGCTGCGTGGTCTCCGACCCGAAGAAGGATCAGCTCAAGATGGCCGTGGTCGAGCGGCACAATGCCACCGGCCAGATCGGCCTGGGCCTGGCCAAGGGCTTCGGGCTGAAGAAGGGCGCGCTGGCGTCGACGGTGGCCCACGACTCGCACAACCTGGTGCTGGTGGGAGTGAACGACGCCGACATGAAGGCGGCTGCCGAGGAAGTGCAGCGGATCGGCGGCGGGCTCGCGGCCGTGATGGACGGCGAGGTGCTCTGCAGCCTCCCCCTGCCCATCGCCGGCCTGATGTCGGACAAGCCCCTGGCCGAGGTCAAGACCAACCTGGAAGCGATGTACGCGGCTGTCAAGAAGATGGGCGGCACCACCCCGCACCCCTTCATGTCGCTGGCCTTCCTGGCCCTCCCCGTCATCCCGTCCCTGAAACTCACCGACATGGGCCTGGTGGACGTCGACAAGTTCGCGCTGGTCGACCTGTTCGAAGACCAACCCGTGGAAGTCGGGAGTCGGGAGTAGGGAGTTTCGATCTACAACTCTTTACTCCTTACTCCTTACTCTTTACTTGTTCGGATTGACCAAACGTCTGAGATTTGCTATGATGACTTCGGTAGAAGTTCGGTTCATCCCAGATTGATCAGGGCTCGTGGAGTCCGGAAGTGAATTGTTCCCGAGGGAACTGCAATGCTTCGATAAGACCGAATTGTTCGGGACAATGTGGGAAGTATTCGAGCTACACGCCAGGGCCGGCCATGACGCCGGCCTTCCGCATTTCCAGGGCTTCGCTTCCGGCGGCACCTCCCGCCCCGGCCCCCCCCGAAAACGCTACTTGTCTTCCTTGGGGATCTCCAGCTTGTCGCTCAGCAATGTCTCCAGAACGGGCACCATGTCATCGAGCTTCGTGGCGTCGCCGGAAGGATGGAAATAGATCACCATCTTCTCGAAGCCCTCGATCTGGAAACCGGGCTCCTCGAGACGCACCTGGTAGCGCCCTTCTCCGTTCTCGGCGGCCGTGAAGCTGTAGGGGGCGGGCCCGATACCGGCGCGCGTTCCGTCCGCTTTGACCAGCCAGATCGTGTAGAGCTTGCCCGGCTCGAGCTTGCTGCCCATCGAGTTGAACTCGGTGCCGTTGATGCGTGCCCAGCCGTAAGGCCGGGTTTTGCCGTCGGAGGCTTTGAAGCGGTAGCGGAACTGGGAGTTCGGGTCGATCTTCTTGCCCGCGGTGGCGGGGAACTCCACTCCGAAGGGGTCGCCGAGCTGGGCCCAGGCGTGGCAGGTGGCGAGCATGACGAACGCCAGACAAATCATCATCTTTCTCATAGCGCCGGGGATATTATCCTTGCCACGAGGAACCTCCTCGCGCTCCGGAAAAGTCAAAACTGCATGAAGAGACACGCCGTGTTGAGGCGAACGCTCGTCCTGACGCTGCTGCTGGCTTCGCTCGCCAGCGCCCGCCCCTTCGGTTGGGAAGACCTCTTCGGGATGGTGCGGATCTCCGATCCGCAGGTCTCGCCGGACGGCCGCCAGGTCCTCATCGCGCAGCGTCAGTTCGACGTCACCAAAGACCGCTCCACGAGCAAGCTCGCGCTCGTGGGCGGCAAGGTCTTGACCGAGGGAGCCAACGGGCGCTGGCTGCCCGACGGAACGATTCTCTTCCTGCGCCGGGGCGAGGTCTTCCGGCGCGCGCAGAGCAAGGAGACCTCGGTCTTGAAGCTGCCGGTGGGAATCGAGGGCTTCGAGCCGAGCCCCGACGGCAAGAAGCTGGTCTTCTGGGCCTCGGTCTACCCGGGCCTGCGCACGCTGCAAGACACGCGCGCGCGGGCCGACGCGCGGGCCAAGTCGAAGGCTACCGGACAGCTGTACGAGTCGCTGCACGTGCGCCACTGGGACAGCTGGAAGGACGGCCGCCGCACCCACCCTTTCGTGGTCACGCTGGGCTCGAAGGAGCCGCCGCGCGACCTTCTCTTCGGGCAGGACGAGGACGCCTCGGGCGACGGCTCCTGGGCCGCCGACAGCGCCACGCTGGCCTTCGGGGCCAAGCCATCCCGGGGCGAGGCCTGGACCACCAACAACGACGTCTACCTCTACCGAAACGGCGTCGTGACCGACGTGACGGCCGACAACCTGGCCAGCGACAGCACCCCGGTTTTCTCGCCGGACGGCCAGACGCTGGCCTACCTCGCGATGGAGCATCCGGGGTTCGAGTCGGACCAGCAGCGCGTGGTGCTGTATGACTTTGCGCGCAAGCGCACGCTGAGCACGGACTTCTCGGTCTGGGGCCTGGAATGGGCGCGGGACGGCCGCTCGCTCTACGCCGTGGCCGAGCAGGACGCGCGGGTCAAAATCTTCCAACTGGACGCGGCCACCGGCGCCGTCACGCCGGTCGTCGTCAACGGGGCCAACGGTGAGCCGCGCGTGACGCCGTCGGGCGACCTGGTCTACCTGCACAGCACGATGACGCAGCCGGCCGAGGTCTACTCGCTGAAGCGCGGCCAGCTCTCGCACGTCAACGACAAGCGCGTGGCCGCCTGCCAGATGAGCACACCCGAGGAGTTCTGGGTGGAGCACGACGAGTTTCGCTTGCACGGCTGGGTTTTGAAGCCGGTCGGGTTCGCCGAGGGGAAGACCTATCCGGTGGCGATGCTCATTCACGGCGGTCCCCAGGGCGCCTGGAACGACACCTTCGGCTACCGCTGGAACCCACAATTCTTTGCCGGCGCGGGTTACGGCGTGGTACTGGTGGACCCCCGCGGTTCCAGCGGCTACGGGATGCGCTTTCAGAACGCCAACCGGCTGGATTGGGGTCCCGGCCCCTACTCCGACCTGATGGCGGGCCTTGACGAGGCGCTGCGCCTGAACCCCTGGATGGATCGCAACCGGATGGCGGCGCTGGGACCTTCCTACGGCGGCTACATGATCAACTGGATCGCCGGCCAGGACCACCCCTTCGAGTGCCTGGTCAATCACGACGGGCTCTTCAGCACGGTCGGCGCGGGCTACGATACGGACGAGCTCTGGTTTCCCGAGTGGGAGTTCGGCGGCACCCCGTGGCAGTCGCGCGAGGTCTACGAGCGCAACAACCCCGAGCGGTTCGTGGACCGCTGGAAGACCCCCATGCTCGTCATTCACGGCGGCAACGACTACCGCGTGACCGAGTCGCAGGGGATCTCGACCTTCACCGCGCTGCAGCGCCGCGGCATCCCCAGCCAGCTCCTCTACTTCCCAGATGAGAATCACTGGGTGCTCAAGCCCCAGAACTCGCGATTGTGGCACCGGACGATCAAGGCCTGGCTGGACAAGTGGACGACCCCATAGCCCGACTGTAGGTGCTAGAACAGGGCGTGCCTCAACTCCATCTCTATCTCTCCAAGCAAAAGGCGGAGGAGCTCAAGCGACGCGCCTCAATGGAAGGGGGAGCCAGGACGATTACGAGTCTCGAGAGGCGTTGGGGGAAGCAAACTAAAGACGCAAATCCAGCCGCCGGCGGTCGACCACCTGGAAGCCAAGGCTATCGTAAAGGGCGAGGGCGGGCAAGTGGCTCGGGTCGACCTCAAGTTGCAAACATTTCCGGCCGAGATAACGGGCCTCGGCGCTGACGCTCTCCAGCAGGAAGCGCGCCACGCCGGTACGGCGAGCCTCCGGCTTCACGTAGAGCTCTTCGATCCAGAGGCAACGCCCTCCAAGCTCGACCGACACGATGACGTTTCCGAGCAGGATTCCCACGGGCTGGCCAGCGCGCCAGGCCATCCGAAGCCAGGCCGGTCCCCCGGGCTGCAGCACGTGATCGAGCCCGGCCTGCACGCGCTCGGTCTCGGCAGGCAGATGGTGCTCTTCGAGCTGGGCGCAGAGAAGGCTGAGAGCGAGCGAGATCTCCTCCGTGCTGACGGGACGGGCTTCCAAGCAGGTCAGGTCTTCTTCGCCTTCAACAGACGCTTGGCCGGGGTGCGCTTCTTCTGGCGCACCACCAGCTCGCCCTTGTCGGTGCCGACCTCGATCCAATCGCCCTCGTGATACTGCTCCTCGAGCATCGCGTGGGCCAGGCGATTCTCCACCTCGCGGACGAAGATGCGGCGCAGGGTGCCGGCGCCCTCGGGGCCGCCCTCGGCCTTGCCGATCAGGTACTCGTGCACCTCGGTGCGGATGGTCACTTTCACGCCGCGCCGCTGCTTCAGGTGCCGCGCCAGGTCGTTGGTCCACTTCTCCAGGAGCTCGGCCATGTCCGACTTGCCCAGGGGCGGGAAGACGATGACGTCATCCACCAGCTCCAGGGCCTCGGAAGACAGGGCGCGCTCCAGCTCGGGCAACAGCAGTCGCTCCAGCTTCTCGGTGGCGTTCATGCGGTGGCGATCGGAAAGGCGGAAGCCCACCGGAGCCTCGCGCTCGAACATGTCCGGATCGACCACCACGCTCAGAATGACGACGTTGTCGCGGAACTCGACCCGCTGGCCGCGCCCATCGATGACGTGACCGCGGCTCAGGATCTGGTGGATGATGTCCAGCGCGCGCGGATGGGCGCGGTCGGCGTCCTCGAGGTAGAGCACGCTGTAGGGATACTCCTGGGCCAGCATCGTGAGGACGCCCTCTTGCTCGGGTGGAGATCCGCCCGCGTGGCCCGCCAGACGCATGGCGCGCAGCTCGTCGCTGAACTCGTCGAGGTTCAGGCGGATCAGGCGCTCGGGGTCGTTGAACAGGAACTCCGCCAGGCTGACCGCCAGGGTGGTCTTGCCCGCCCCCCGCGGCCCGGCAAACAGAAAGCTGGCCAGAGGACGGCCGGCCTCGGACAGTCCCGCCCACGAGCGCACCAGCGCGGCGGCCACGCGATCCACGGCGGCGTCCTGCCCGATGATCTTGTCCTTGAGGGTCTCGGCCGAAGCCTTGAGGCGCTCGCGCCAGCGCTTGGCCTCGGCCAACTGGCCCGGACGCTCGGCCCCGGAGGCCAGCGAGAACACGCGCGGACGGCGACGCGTGGGCTCACCCATCAGCTCCTCCAGAGCCGCTGACCAGCTCACCAGGTCGGCCCCCCGGTTCTGCAGCAGTCCGGCGGCGTCGCTGTCACGATCTTGCAGCAGCGCCCAGAGCAGATAGACGCTGTTGACCGGCCGCGAGTAGCTCGAGGCCATATCCTCGGCCAGGCGCAGAGCGCCGAGCGCGCGCAAGCTGGGCGGCGGGTTCCAATCTTCCTCGGGGGTGCCCTTGCCACGGCCCACGGCGGCCAGCGCCGACTTCTTGATCTTGCTGGCCGTGATACCGCGCCGGCGCAGAAAGCGCCCGCCCTCACCGCTATCCTCCTCGGCCAGGCCGATCAAGATGTGCTCGGGACAGAGGTAGGCGTGACCCATCGATTCGGCGGCCTTGCGCGCCAGCGCCAGAGCCTGCACCACGTCGTGCGCCTGGAAGTACATCTAGCCTTCCTCCTCCTCGGCGCGCTCGACGTGCGCGAACAGGTCCTCGACCCGCTCGGCCAGCACGACCTCGGGCAACAGCCAGAGCGCCGGGGGCAACCGCAGCAGCTCGGTGGCGCTGGTGCGCGGCAGCAGCAAGCGACGATAAGGAAATCCTTCGCTGGAAAGCTGCGCCAGCGAGCCGCCGGGGTCGACCGGCCCGCTCAGGCGGCCGTCCAGGTCGATGCGCCCCAGCACCACCTGTCCGGGCGCGGGGCTCTGGTTCTTGAGGGCCAGCCCCAACGCGGCGATGACGGCTCCGCCGCCGTCCTCGCGCAGAGCAGGACGCTGCTCCTCGGACGAGCCGCTCTTGGAGGGCTCCTCGAGGCGCGGGTAGAGGGCCGAGACGTGCAGATGGAGCACCCGGTAGGCGGGATCGTCCATGCCCAGCTCGTCGAAGCGGGTCTGCAGCAAGGAAAGCGCCAGGCGGGCCAGCTCGGGCACCAGCTTGCCGCCTTCGCCCGTGACGATCAGGCTGCCGCGTCCGGGCAACGAACGGGCCTGCACCAGGAAGCCGACCAGCGACTCGCCGCCCACCGGATAGACCAGCCCCGGCGACACCTCGGGCTCGGACCGCAGGCGCTCGCACTGCACGCGGGCCAGCGTGACCAGACGGGTCTGCCCGGTCTGGCCGGCGGCCCGGGCCATCAATCCCCAGGCGGGCTCCAGGCCGGGACGCTCCTCGAGCAGCGCGGAGAGTTTCTCCAGCGCCTCTTCCCAGCGCTCCAGCTCGGCCAGGCAACGGGCTTCGCCCCACAGCGCCTGCCAGGAGGGATCGGTTTCGGTCAACCTGGTGAAAAGCTTGAGCGCGCTCGCGGGCTTACCCCGGGTGAGCTCTTCCTCGGCGCGGGCCAGCGCCGTGCGGTGCTTGCCGTTGGTCTCGATGGCGTGCTCGTCGTCTTCCTCGTCTTCGGCCGCGTCCAGCTCGAGCTGGCTCAGGAACGAGCGTTCCGCCTCGCGGATGCGTCCCAGCCCCAGCAGGCTCTCGGCCCGGTAGGAGTGGACCCACCCCGGGGCCTGCTCGCCCAGCTCGGGCAGAATCTTGAGCGCCTCGTTGTAGCGCCGGTAGTCCAGTAGCAGCGAGGCCACCTCCTCCAGGCGCTCGGCGTCGTCGCCGCGCGACTTGAGCGACTCGGAGAGCTGCGTGAGGGCCTCCTCGGGGTCGCCCTGCAGGCGGGCGATGCGGGCCAGCATGAGACGGGCGGCCGAGGCGTCCCAGTGCAGCGAGAAGCGGTCTTCGTGCCAGGTACCGTCAACATCCAGCTCGAGCACGCGCTCGAACTCGGCCCGAGCCGCTTCGAGGTGCTCGGTGCGATAGAACAGCACCCCCAGCAGGTAGCGCATGCTGACGCTGCGGGCGTCCTCCTCGAGGGCCGCGTAGGTGCGCTCGAGCGGCGTGGTCTCCTCGGGCGAGCCGAGCTGGTCGAGCACGAAGCCGTAGAGAGCGATGGACTCGTTCAGCCGGGCGTCGCCCCCCAGCTCGCGGCGGCGCAGGTAGTGCGGCCGCAGCAGCACGATGTCGGTCCAGCGCTGCAGTCGCACCAACAGGGTGCCCACGCGGTCGAGCGGCTCCACGCCGGCGGGCTCGGCCTCGGCCCAGTTGAAGTAAGCCTCCAGGGCGTTCTCCAACTCGCCGCGCGCCTCGCGCACGCCGCCCAGCCACTCCCAGTAGAGCGACTTCAGCTCCGAGCGCGGATCGAGCTCGGCGCTGCGCGCATAGGCGGCCGCCGCGTCCTCCACCCGGTTGGAGCGCAGATAAGCCTCGCCCAGCGTTACCGCCAGCTCGGCGTTCTTGGGCTCGTCCTTGGACCGCTTCTCGAGATCCTGGATGCGCGCGGCGGCATCGGGTTGGGTAGGCATCTCAGATGGGAGATGGGAGATGGGAGACGGGAGATTTCTCCCGACTCCCGACTCCCATCGTCACTGCTGGTACCAATCGACCTCGCCGGTGCCCATCCAGCCGTCCGAGGAGGGCTCGGGCTGGGCCGGTTTGGCGGGCTGGGGTGGGGCGGGGGGAACCGACACGGGGGCCGGCTCGGGCTCGGGGACGGCCACCACCGGCACGTCCGGGATGGGGGCGGGCGCGTGTGTCTGGGGCGCCCAGTGGTCCTCGACGGCGGCTGGCGCGGCCACCACCGGCTCGGGCTCGGGCAGCGGGCCCACCTTCTCGATCAGCTCCTCGATGCGGCCTTTGATGGTCGGCACCGAGAGGTTGAGCGGATCGAGCAGCACGAAGCGCTGGTAGAGCTCCAGCGCGCGCACCAGGTCGTTGCGCTTCTCGGCCGCCATGCCGAGGCCGCGCACGGCCACCGAGTCCATGAAGTCGTAGCGCAGGGCGTTGCCGTAGGCCTCTTCGGCCGCGGTGATATTGCCCAGCAGCGAGCAGCAGTCGCCCAGCAGGCTCCACAGGGCCGACGAGGCGGGCGCGCAACCCGTCTGGTGCTCGGCCTGGGTGCGAACCTCCTCGGCCAGCTGCAGCGCCTCTTCCTTGCGGCCCAGGCGCACCATCAGCTTGACCTTGCGGAAGATCTGGTGGATCGAGTCGGGATAGGCTTCGCAGATCTCTTCCATGGTCTGGAAGGCCTCCTCGACCTGCCCCTTCTTCATCAGCGCGGTCGCCAGCGAGACCGCCAGGTTGGAGTGAACCTCCTCGTTGGCGTAGGAGCAGCGCAGGCCCTCACGACCCGACTCGCAAGCCTGGTCCCAATCTTCCTGGCGCACCTTGAACTCGGCCAGACCCAGATGGCAGCGCGCATCGCGCGGGGCCTGCTTGACCGACTTCACGTAGAGCTTCTCGGCCTCGGCCGTGTCGCCCACCGCCTCGTAGATGGGGGCGATCATGCGCAGATTGCCTTCGGGATCGCGATCGTAGATGGCCAGGGCCTCGCGATAGCGACCCAGCTTGAAGTAGAGGTCGGCCAGGGCGCGCTCGATGGCCCGTCGGACCGACTTCTTCTCGTTGGGATCGTTGATGATCTCCTCGTAGTAGTCCACCGCGTCCTGCGAGCGGCCCATACGGACGTAGAGGCGACCAAGCTCCCACAGGGCCTGGGCGTTCTTGGAGTCGGACAGCAGCGCTTCCTTGAGGTAATGAATGGCCTCGTCGAACTCGCCCGCCTGGATGAGCTGGCCCGTGAGAATCTGCCAGGCGCGCGTATCGCCGCGGATATCGGCCACATAGAGCTTGAGCTCGGCGATGATGGCGTCGTTGAGAGCGCGCCACTCGTTGACCATTCCTTTGTTGGAGTAGACCCGCAGCAGCTCGACCCGCCACTGCCGGGAATTCTTGTGATGTTGATTGGTCTTGAGAGCGCGCTCGTAAAACTGGCGAGCCGCCTCCATGTCCTTGACGCGGTAGCTCAAGCGGGCGGCGGCATCGAGCAGGGTGGGCGAGTCGGAGCGGGTCTCCAGCGCCTTGGCCAGCAAGCGGATGCCCATCTGGTGGAGCTGAATTCGTTTGTCCGACTCCAGACCTTTGCCCAGCATCTCTTCGTAGAACGTGCCGCCCAGCGGAGCCTCGTCGCCCTGACGCAGCTCGAGCAGCTTGGTGTAGGAAACCTCGGCCGTCTTCAGCGCGCCCGCGCGCACCGCGGTGGCCGCCAGGCGGCGGATCGTCTCGGGGTCTTCGGGGGTGAACTGAGCCACCCAGCGGCGCCACTCGAGCGCTTTGGTGTAGGAGCCCTCTTCCTCCAGCGCCTCAGCCAGCTTGACGCCAAAAAAAGAATCGCCGCAAACCCGGGCTGCCTGTTGCAGGGCGGCGCGCATCGCGGGACGATCGTTGGACTTGCGCAAGATGCGATACTTGCGGATGTGGAGTTCTTTGTTGTCGGGGTTGAGCTCGAGGGCGGAGTCGACTTCGGCTAAGGCCTCTTCGAGGTTCTCCTTGGGAATGTCGCCGAAAATGGGCTTGTCGCCCTCGTCGACCGCCATGGGATTCTTCGAAGGTACGTCCTTGCGAACCAGACCGGAAGCCGTAGCCGGATTGGATTTGGAGCCTTCAACGGGCTCTTTGCCAGAGCCGCCCGCGCCCTTGGCAGGCAACTGAGGCTTATGCTGTTGATTACCAGAGCCAAACTTGGGAGTCACCGTATCTCCCCTCCAGAGGCGGGGGCCTGCCCGCCTGAATTCATGGTGTACATAAAGAGAACTCTGGCAGTTCTCTCCTGCTGGAAGATTTCGGGATAACCAGACCGACTCCCTGCCACTCAGACACTCCAAACGCTAGCCATGGTGCGATACCGGATACTCCCCCCGGGACCCCCCCCTTTGACCGACGGACCAGATACCCCTGCAGGGCAGGTGGGAGATGAGAGAAGGACTCAAAGGCGCGAATCAGAAGATGCGCCCCGCCATGGCAGGTGAAAACCAACAGCCACGCGTTCTGGCAGGCCGTTACGAAGTGCTCGGCCTGCTGGGCGAGGGCGGAATGTCACAGGTGTTCCGGGGGCGTGACACCAAGCTCGGACGCGAGGTCGCGATCAAGATCCCGCGCCCCGAAATTGCGCGCGACAACGAGTCGCGCCAGCGCTTCGTGCGCGAGGGGAAGAGCGCGGCCAAGCTCAACCATCCCAATATCGTCCAGGTTTACGACTCGTCCGACGATCCCGCCGAGCCCTTCCTGATCATGGAGCTGGTGCAGGGCGAGGACCTTCGCCAGCGCCTGCAAAATGGCCCGTTACCGCCCGCCCAGGCCGTGCCCATTCTCATCCAGGTGCTCTCGGCCCTGGCCTGCGCCCACCAGAACGGCGTGGTGCATCGCGATCTCAGCGCCCGCAACGTCATGCTCGACCAGCACGGGGCCGCTCGCGTTTCCGACTTCGGCGTGGCCCAGGCCCTGGGCGACCAGACCCTGACCCGCACGGGCGAGATGCTGGGCTCGGTCAGCTACATGTCGCCCGAGCAGGCCCAGGGCAAGGACTCAGGGCCGGCCACCGACCTCTACGCGGCCGGCGTGCTGCTGTTCGAGATGCTGACGGGCCGCCTGCCGTTTACCGGGGACACTCCGGTGCAGGTGGCGCTCAAGCACATCCAGGAGCAGCCGCCGTTGCCCTCCCAGCTCAACCCGGCCCTGCCACCCGGCCTGGACCAGGTCTTTTTGCGGGCCGTGGCCAAGAGTCCCGAGGATCGCTTTGGCTCCGCGGCCGAGATGGCCCGCGCTCTCAACGAGGGCTCCGTCAACGTGCCCGGTCCCACGGTCGAGCACACGCGCGTGCGCCAGCCGGCGGTGCGCCCGCCGGCCCCCGCGCCGGCAGCCACTCCCTCGCGGGCCCCGATTATCGTGGGCGCGCTGGCCATTCTGGCGGTGATCTCCGTGCTGCTCGGCATGATGCTGATGCCGCCCCCCAGCGTGGTGGTGCCCGATCTGGTCGGCCTGGAGCTCACGGCCGCCCGTCAGAAGTGCGAAGCGCTCGGGCTGCGGCTCGAGATCTCCGAGCGCCGTCCCGACGCGGCGGCGCACCAGGATACCGTGCTGGAGCAAGATCCACCGGCCGGCGACATGAAACGCAAGGGCGATTTCGTTCGCGTGGTCGTGGCCGAAGCGCCCGAGCGCGTGGAAGTGCCCGATCTGGCCGGCAAGACCGAGCCGCAAGCGGTGGAAGCGCTCGAGGGATTGGGCTTCCGCGTGCTGCTCGAGCGCGAGGAGAGTCCCAGCGTGCCGGGCGGTCGGGTCATCCGCCAGGAGCCCGACGCGGGAGAAAAGGTCGCCAAAGGGAGCCAGGTGAAGGTCGTGGTCTCGACCGGGGCCGGCAAGACCGCCGTTCCGAGCCTGGTGGGCATGAGCCGACCCGACGCCGAGAAGGTGCTCAAGAGCCTGGGAATGTTGCTGGTCATCGGGGGCACGCGTCAGGATGCCACCGCGCCCGAGGATACGGTGCTCGAGCAGCTCCCCTCGCCGGGAACCCTGGCCGTGAAGGGGCGCAAAGTCTCGGTCA
Organism: Vulcanimicrobiota bacterium; assembly: GCA_039809865.1. Classification (GTDB taxonomy): domain Bacteria; phylum Vulcanimicrobiota; class Xenobia; order Xenobiales; family QWHO01; genus QWHO01. The sequence continues at coordinate 54,455 of JBDHVW010000009.1, read as the reverse complement.
TCCTCTCGGCCGGCTCCTCCGGGATGACCGCCCCGGACCTCGAGGGCAAGTCGCTCAAGGAGGCCGAGGACATGGCGCGCCGGGCCGGGCTCAAGCTGAAGGTGGAGGGTCCCAGCAACCCCACCGACTCGATCGTGTTTCAGGACCCGCTCCCGGGCGATCCGCTGCGGGGCAGCGAGATCGTCGTCAAGACCAATCCTAGCGTGGTGGTTCCCAGTCTCAGCGGACTGGGTGAGGACGACGCCCGCAGCCAGCTCGAAGGATTGGGCCTGAAGGTTGGAGAGGTGCGCCACATCAACTCGGCCGCGCCCGAGGGCGAGGTGGTGGGCCAGGAGCCCGATTCGGGAATGGAGGTGCCCCCCGGGACCTCCATCAACCTGTATCTTTCCGATCCCAACGCGACGACGACTCCGGAGCCCGTCATGACGCCGGTCGACCCGAGCGCTTCCCCGTCGGGCGCGCCCTGGGTGCCCTGATGAAAAGAATTCAACGCGCTTGCCAGGAGAGCGCATCGGGGCAGCGAATCCCTGGGGGACGCTTTGGCCGCGCCAGTAACGTGAGGCGAGGAACTTGTTTCGAGACGCTCCCAAAGTGTAGTGGCGCGGACGATGCGGCACACAACGACTGGGTTGACTCGTTTATGAACCGGAGGGAATCACTTGGCTAGCGAGCCGAAACCGCCCGCAGATCAAGGGCCGCTGCTCGATCCGCGCATCCCCTTTGAGAAGGAGACGCCCGCGGAGTTTGCCGTGGGCACCCTCAAGACCATCGCGCTGGTGCTGGCCGTGGGCATCACTCTGGTCTTCTCGGTCATCTACGGCTGGACCATCTACGAGAGCTACTTCAAGCTCCCCGAAGAGGTCGAGGTGCCGGTCATCACCGGCAAGAACGTGGAAGAGGCCAACGAGCAGCTGGCCAAGCTGGGCCTGCGACTGCAGGTGCACGAGTCGCGCTACACCACCAAGCCCGAGAAGGAGATCATCGCCCAGAACCCCGCCGCCAAGCGGAAAGTGCGCGAAGGCAACGAGATCCTGGTGGTGGTGAGCCTCGGCCCCGAGTTGATGGAAGTGCCTGACCTGACCGGCAAGTCGCTGCGCGAGGTCGAGATCGAGCTGGCCAACAACGCCCTGAAGGTGGGCAAGATCACCTGGAGCGCCCCCGACCCCGAGAAACCCGAAGAGGTTCTCAAGCAAGACCCCGGCCCGGGGAAGAAAGTAAAGAAGGGCACCGCCATCAACATCAAGATGCAGAAAGGCGGTGGGCCCGAGGCGATGACACCGGTGCCCAACTTGAAGGGCAAGCCCATCTACACGGTGAGCGCGCCCCTCGAGAAAGCCGACCTCGCGATGGGGGGAATCACCTGGAAGTTTCACCAGGTGGCCGCCAAAGGTGAGGTCCTCGAGCAGGGCCCACCAGCCGGAAGCAAAGTCTCCGCCCACACCCCGGTCGAGTTCGAAGTCAGCGCGGGCCCTCCCGAGGGACGCGTTTTTCGTTCTCGGCAGCTCGACATCGCGGTCCCCAACGGAGCCGACGCCCAGCGCGTGAAGGTGCTGCTGAACAACGGCGTGGGCACCGATACGGTTTACGACGGCCACCAGGCGGCGGCGGACAAGATGACCCTGCTGGTCTCCGGTCTGCCCGGCTCCGAGGTCGAGGTCTACATCAACGACAAGCTGACCAAGCGCGAGAAGCTGTGATCCAGGTCTCCGCCTCCATTCTTTCGGCCGACTTCGCGCGCCTGGGCGAGGAGATCGAGGCTGTCGACAAAGCCGGCGCCGACGTGATCCACCTGGACGTGATGGACGGGATGTTCGTGCCCAACATCACCTTCGGGCCGCCCCTCATCAAAGCGGTCCGCAAGCATACGCGGCTGCCGTTCGATGTGCACGCCATGATCGAGGATCCGGGGCGTTACGTGGAGGCCTTTGCCGAGGCCGGAACCAACCTGCTGACCGTGCACGTCGAGGCGTGCGTCCATTTGCAGCGGGTGCTGACGCAGATCCGCGAGGCCGGCATGCGGGCCGGGGTGGCCGTCAATCCGGCCACGCCGATCAACTTCCTGCAGTACGTGCTCGACGACGTGGACCACGTGCTGCTGATGACCGTCAATCCGGGCTACTCGGGCCAGAAGTATCTGGGCTCGGTGATGCGCAAGGTGCGCCAGGTGCGCGACATCCTGGGCGACCGCCCGGTGGACGTGGCGGTGGATGGGGGCGTGTCGCCCAAGACCGCACCCGAGTGCCGCGAGGCGGGCGCCAACGTGATGATCGCGGCCTCGGCCATTTTCGGGCACGAGGACTATCGTCAGGCGATTGCCGAGCTGCGGGGGTCGACCGTCGACAGTTGACAGTCGACAGGGTCCGGGGGAAGCTGCCTGTGGGGCAGCGAATTCCCGAGGGTGCGCAAGCTCCTGGTCCTGGGATTGCTGTTCGCCACCGGCTGCACCATCACGCCGGTGCGGCGCTACGATCTTAGCGTCCAGCTGACCAATGACGCCAATCGGGCGCTGGCCGTGGAGGGGCGCACCAACCTGCCCGAGGGGGCGCCGATCGAGGCCACCCTCGTCACCCCCGACGACGGTCTGACGCTGTCTTCCTCGCGGGGAATGGTGCGACGGGGCCGCTACTACCTGGTGCTGGATGTGCAGCGCGCGCCCGGCGGCCAGCCACTCGACCTCGAGGTGATGTTCGATCCGATGCTGGCACCGGTCGACCTGCGCGAGAAGGTGGGCCCGCAGGGCGTGGGCATGGGCGGCCCGCTGGCCGAGGAGCGCGCCGGACGCACAGTGCTGGTGCGCCACGTGGGCGTGCTGTTCCCCATGGAGAGCCGCGAGGCGGCCCTGCGCAGCATCGACCCGACCAATCCTGAAGTCGGCGTCCAGCGCATGGAGAGCTACGTCCTGCGCAACCCGCAAGACACGCAGGCGGCGGTCGTGCTGGCGCTGGCCCTGATCCACGCGCGCGAGCCCGAGCGCCACGCCGGCTCCCGCGCCCATGCGCTGCTCGAGCGCGCCCTGGATCTCGACCCCACCGGCGACTACCCGGTCGAAGCCCGCCAGTGGCTCACGCAGATGCAAACCGAAGCGCGCGAGCTCGAGGCTCAGCGGGTTTTGCGCGAGCGCATGGACAACGCCAATCCTCGTCGGATGGTGCAGACGAACTCGACCGTCATCCCGGGCGAGCAGCTCGGCGGGGTCAAGGTCGGAGCCCCGGCGGGACAGCTGTTCGCCCAGTTCTGGCCGGACCACTTCCCGTCTTACCAGGGCACGGAGGTCGAGACCGTCGCCATCAAGGACCTCTACGACGTCAAGGTCGGCATCGACCCGCGGACGAAGCGCATCGTGAGCGCCTCGACCCACAGCGAGTTCTACCGCCTCGAAGGGGCCGTGCAGGTGGGCAGCCTGCTGCAGGAAGTGCGCGAGTACTACCCCTCGGCCAGGCCCGTCTACGGGGACGCGCGCGTGCTGGCGGACGGCACCGAGGAGTCGGTGGGCATCGCCGACGTGGGCGGCTTGCGCATCGAGGTGACCAGACGCGTCGATCCCGAGTTCCGGCTGCCCGTGGTCACGGTCAGCGGCTTCGAAGTCTACGCGCCCTAGCGCTGCGCTTGAATCGCGGTGATCACCGTGGCCTGCACGATGTCCTCGGCCTTGCAGCCACGGGACAGGTCGTTGGACGGCTTCTCCAGGCCCTGCAGGATGGGCCCGATGGCCGTCGCTCCCGCCAGGCGCTCGACGAGCTTGTAGCCGATGTTGCCCGACTGCAGGTCGGGGAAAATGAGCACGTTCGCCTTGCCGGCCACCGGCGAGCCGGGAGCCTTGGAGGCGCCGATGGCCGGCACCAGGGCGGCGTCGAGCTGCAGCTCCCCATCGACGGCCAGGTCGGGGCGGCGGGCCTGCAGGGTGGAAGTCGCCTCCACCACCTTGTCCACCAGCGGGTCCCTGGCCGAGCCCTTGGTGGAGAAGGAGAGCATCGCCACACGCGGCTCCACCTCGAGGAACTTCTGGCAGGTGTCGGCCGTGGCCGAGGCGATCTCGGCCAGCTGGGGCGCGGTCGGGTTGACCACGACGCCGCAGTCGGCGAACAAGAGCGGCGTGCCGTCCTTGAGGATCATCAGGAAGAAGGACGAGACGGTCTTCATGCCCGGCGCCAGGCCCAGGCAGAGTAAGGCGGCCCGGACCGTGTGCGCGGTGGTGTTGGTCGCTCCCGCCACGGTGCCGTCGGCTTCGCCCAGGCGCACCATGATGTTGGCGAAATAAAGCGGATCGTCGAGCGCCTTCTCGGCCTCGGCCTCGGTCAGTCCGCGGTGGCGCCGCGAGTTGAAGTACTCGCGCACATAGTCGGCGCGCTTGGGATGGGCGCGATGGTCGATGATCTCGACGCCGCCCAGGTCGATCCCGGCGCGCTGGGCGCGCATCTCGACGGCGCTTCTCGGGCCCAGCACGGCCACGCGGGCCAACCCGCGGGCGGTGATCATGCGGGCGGCGTCGAGCGTGCGCTCGTCCTCTCCCTCGGGCAGCAAAATAGTGCGCTGGTTGGCGCGGGCGCGTTCTTGAAGACGATGCAAAACTTCCATGGCGAGGGCAGGGTTCCAGGGGGTGGACAAGAAGACCTTCCCCCGGAAATCATGCGACGTACAGCCCTCTTTCTCGTTATCGCCCTGCTGTTCTCGGCGCTGATCCTGGGCACGCGGGCCCAGGAGACGCCCCCCACCGAGGCCAGCCCGTCCCCCAGCCCGTCAGAATCGCCGAGCCCCGCGGAGACGCCGGCCGAGACCACGCCGACGCCGAGCCCTTCGCCCACGAAGGCCGCCTCGAGCAAGATCTATGTCTCCGACAGTGAGAACGGTCGCGTCGTCATCATGGACGACCTGAAGGCGACCAACCTCCAATCCCTCGGAGGCGCCGGGCGCGGACCCGGCAAGTTCCTCGACCCGGCCCAGGTCTGGGTGGATCAGGAGCGCTTCCTCTACATCGCCGACAAGGGCAACAACCGGGTGGTGATGATCGACATGAAGCCCGAGGAGGGCCTGCCGGTCTGGAACGAGTTCAATGACCTGGATGAGCCCGAAGGCGTGGCCGTGTGGGGCGACGAGGTCTACATCGCCGATACCGGCCACGACGAGATCAAGATCTACAAAGGCTCCACCAAAGCGCCGCCCGTCCGCACCATCAAGGAGCCGAGCATGAAACAGCCCGGCAAGCTGTGGTTCGACGAGACCGGCCGCCTGTTCATCACCTGCGGCGAAGACCCGCCCGGGGGCCAGATCGTCATGATCGCACAGGGCAGCGAGAAGAAACCGGGCGACTGGGAGATTTACTCCGGCGCCGGCTTGCGCCCCACCGGCTTTGGCCCCAGCCAGGCCCTGCTGCGCGGCAAGCGCATCCTCTCCATCGACGCCAGCTCCAACCGGCTGACCGCCACCGACAACGCCGCCGGCCGCGCCACGCGCGAAATCGGCACTTACGGCTCGGGCCTCGGACGCTTCATGCGTCCCGAAGGGATGGCCCTCGACAGCCAGGGGCGCATCTACATCGCCGACACCGGCAACGACCGCATCATTCGCATCGACGACCCCACCGGGGCCGGCTGGGTCGAGTTCGAGCCCGGCCGCAACCCCAACAACACGCTGCGTGGCCCCAAGAGCATCTTTATCTGGGCGCCCAGCAAGCCCAAGCCGCCCGAGAGCGAAGACGACAAGAAAAAAGACAAGAAAGAGAAGTGAGCGCTATGGAATCTTCCGACGCCCTCGTCAATCAGGAAGGCAAGTCTCACGCCATGGCACAGCGCCGCCCCGACGACTGGCAGTCGCTGGGAGAGGCCTTCGAGGCGATGGGAAAAGCCGGCCTGGCCCTCACCATCGGCTTCACCGTGGCCGCCGGTGTCTGCAAGATGGCCCAATCCGGCAAGCTCAAGTTGCCCGACATGTTCAGCATGATCGGCCTGTCCCAGCCAACCGAGCCCAAACCCAAAGAGTAGCGCTACTGCCGACCCCCGGATCCTTCGCAGGGCAGCTCCAGCCAGAACGTGGAGCCCTGGCCGGGCTGGCTCTCCACGCCGATCTGGCCGCCGTGCGCCTCGACCACCTTTTTGGTGATGGCCAGCTCCAAACCGGTGGTATGTTCGTAGCCCGCTTCCTTCAAGATCGGCTGAAAGAGCCGGGCGCGGCGGGCCTCGTCCATTCCGTGACCCTGATCCGCCACCTCGACGCGCAGGCAATTTGCAGGGCACTTCAGGCTCATCCGGATATTCGAGCCCGGGGGGCTGTGCTTGAGCGCGTTGCTCAACAGCTGGTTGAGCACCTGCTCCAGGCGCTGGGGGTCGGCCTGGAACGTCGCGGGCACGTCCGGGGCCAGCTCGAGGGCGAGCTGCACCCCGTCCTTCTCCCCCATCACCTGATGCAGGGCCACCACCCGCCGACAGAGCTCATGTAAAGCCATCGGCTGCTTCTTGAGCAGCAACTTGCCCGACTCTAGAGCCGAGAGGTCCAGTAGATCCTCCACCAGGCGCACCACCGATCGACTCGAGCGACGGATCTCCTCCAACAGGCGAGAGCAGTTGGCGGGCAGCTCGGGGGCAGCGGTGAGCATGAAGTCGGCGTAGCCGATGGTGACGGCCAGCGGGGAGCGCAGGTCGTGCACGGCCATGCCCAGCAGCACGTTCTGGCGCTCGGCGGCGTGACCCAGCTCGGCATTGCGCTCCATCAGCTCCTGGTTGGCCCGCGTCAGCTCCAGGTGCGCGTTGCGCAACTGGCGCTGCTGCGCCAGGGCGCTTTCGAACGTGGACATCAGCATGGGAATGACGTGGCGCCGGTTGGCCGAGATGCGGTAGCGCCGCCCTTCCAGCTCCACCTCCACGGGCACGGTGGCGTCCTCGCCGTTCCCGTCACGCGGTCGCCGGACCAGCTCCTCGAGGCGCTGGCGCAGCAGCCCGGGGTCGTAGGGCTTGAGCATGTAGCCGTCGGCCCCCGATTCGAGCCCGCGCATGATGTCGTCGGGCGAGCTGAGCTGGGTCACGAGCAGCACCGGGATGTGGGCCCGCCGGGGATCGCTCTTGACGGCCAGGCACAGGTCGCAGCCGTCCTTGCCCGGCATCAGCACATCCGCCACCACGACGTCCGGCAGCCGCTCGTCCAGCGCGACGAGCGCCTGGTCCACGCTCTCCACCAGTCGCGCCGTGAAGCCCCACGAGCTCATCCGGCGGCGCATCGCCACTCCTTCGAGGGCATTGTCCTCCAATACCAGGACGTCCATCAGGCCGGGAGCTCGACGACGAAGCGAGCCCCTTTCCCCTTCTCGCTCTCGACGTAAACCTTGCCGTGATGGCCTTCAACGATCTTCTTGACGATCGTCAGCCCGAGTCCCGTGCTCTTCTCGCCCCCGGTCGACTGCACGTCGGCCCGGCCGAAAGGCTGAAAGATGCGGCTCTGCTCCTCGGAAGTGAGCCCTGGCCCCTGGTCCTTCACGTCCATCACGACCTGGCCGTCGACGCGGTGCAGGCCCAACCGGACCAGGGTGCCCTCGGGCGAGTATTTGATGGCGTTGCTGACGAGGTTGTTGAGGACCTGCTCGATCTTCTCCGGGTCGACCTCCAGCGTGGGCAGGCTGGGGTCGCGCTCGAGCGTCAGCTTGATGTTCTTGGGCTCGGCCGTCATGCCGCTCAGCTCGACCACGCGCTGGGCCAGAGCCCCCAGGTCGGTCGGCTGCACGTTGAGCACCAGCTTGCCCGACTCGATGGCCGACAGGTCGAGCAGCTCCTCGACCAGACGCACCATGAACTTGCTCGACCGCTGGATCGCCTCCACGAAGCCGCGCAAGCTGTCGGGCAAACCGGTGCGATCGAGCAGCAAGAAGTGGGTATAGCCGAGCGCCACGGTCAGCGGCGAGCGTAGATCGTGCGCGGCCATGCCGAGGAACTCGTTCTGGCGCTCGATCAGCTGGGCCAGCTCGCGGTTCTTCTCGGCCAGCTCCCGCTGGGCCAGGGTGAGCTGGTCGTTGAGCGCGCGCAGCTGGCGGTTCTGCAAGAGTGCGCTCTCGAACGTCGAGACGAGCATGTTGATGACCTGGCTGCGTCCCGCCGTCACGACATAGCGCTGCCCGTCGAGCTCCACCGCCACCTCCTGGGCAGGCTCGGGACGGGTCAGATGGGTGGGCTGGTCGAGCAGCGCCTGCACGCGCAGGCGCAAGAGCTCGTCGTCGTACGGCTTGAGCAGATAGCCGTCGGCCCCGACCGACAGGCCGCGCATGATGTCGTCGGGCTCGGACAGGTGCGTGAAGAGCAGCACCGGGATGTGGCAACTCCTGGAATCGCTCTTGATCTTGCTGCACAGCTCGTAGCCATCCATCTCGGGCATCTCGACGTCGCTGATGACCAGGCGAGGGAGACGTTCCTCCATCAGCGCGAGTGCTTCGACCCCGTTCTGGGCCGCGCGGACCTGGTAGCCCCATGAAGTGAGCTGACGGCGCAACCGGGCCGCCTGGAGCACGCTGTCCTCAGCGATCAGGAGCTCGGTCACATCAACCTCTTGAGCGCCTCGAGCAGCTCGCTGGGGTCGAGACCGGGCTTGGGCAGGTAGGCATCGGCGCCAACTTCGAAGCCTCGCTGCCGATCTTCCTCCGATGCCAGGCTCGTGACCAAAATGACAGGCAGGTCCTTATAACGCGCATTTTCGCGAATGCGCGCCGTGAGAGTGAGGCCATCCATATTGGGCATTTCGATATCCGACACGACCGCGTCGTAGACCGCCAGCGCCAGCTTCTGCCAGCCGTCCGCCCCGTCCACGGCCGCCGTCACCTCGTACCCGGCTCCCTCCAGGATGCGCTTCTCCTGGGCTCGCGTCGTGAGCGAGTCCTCGACCAGCAGGATGCGCCGCACGCGCGGCGGGGCAGCCAGCTCGGGCAAGGCGTGACCCACCGTCGAGGAGCGGCGGCCCAGCAAGGCCGGATCCAGCAACAGGACCACCTCGCCGTTGCCCAGCAGGGCTGCGCCCTGCAGATGGGGGCACAGCGCGTGCCAGCTACCCAGGGGACGCGGCACCACCTCTTCCACCCCCAGAACCTGCTCCACCAGCAGCACCATCGCTTCCCCCCGCAAGCTGACGGCCACCAGGTTCTCGCCCTCGGCCACGACCGGCATGCCCAGGAGGTCAGCCAGAAACACCACCCGGGCCAGCGAGCCCGCCAGTTGCACGCTCATCTTGCCACCGACCGTCTCGAGCTCGGAGCGACCCATGGAGAGCGTCTTGTCGACCCAGTCGGCCGGCAGGCCGAACAGGCTGGCGCCGACCCGCACCAGCACGATCACCGTGGTGGATAAGGTGCGCGGTATCTCCAGACGGAACAGCGTGCCGTGGCCCGGCTCCGACTCGACCGTCACGCTGCCGCGCAGACTCTCCAGGGCGGTGCGGACCACGTCGAGGCCGACCCCGCGGCCGGAGATCGCGTCCACGACGGTGGCGGTGGAGAATCCGGGCTCGAAGATGGCCTGGTCGCCCAGGTCCGGATCGAGGTCCAGCTCGGCCGCTCGGCGGGCGATCGCCGGGCGGTCGAGGCCACGCCCATTGTCCGCGACCTCGAGCAGAAAGCGATCGCCCTGCGTGCGGGCCCGCAGCGTGATCAGCAGCTCACGCCCGGCCACCGAGCCATGGTGCACCGCGTTGCGGATCAGGTGGAGCAGCGGGTCCTTCAGCTCTTGCACGATGCGCTTGTCGGCCGGTTGGTGCCCGCCTTCCATCTCGAGCCGGGCGTGGCGCCCCAGGGACCGCGACAGGTTGCGCACCAGGGCCGGACACAGCTGGAAAAGCGCGTCCAGAGGCACCAGGCGGATGTGGCGCACGCCATCCTCGAGCTCGCGCGTGACACCCTCGAGCCGGGCGTGATCCGCGTAGACCGCGCCCCGCAGGGTTCCCAGCGAGGCTCCCAGGCGCTCCATCAGGTCGGTGGTGGGCAGACCTCGGCGGGCGGCTCGGGCCGCCTCCTCCCACAGGGCGATCAGCTTCTCGGCGTCGTCGATCCGGCGCGCGCTCTGGAGATGGCTGGCGCGCAGCTCTCCGGTCATGGTCATCAGAGCATCCAGGCTGGAGGCCTGCACGCGCAGGGTATCGAGCTGGAGCGTGGGCTCCACGGCCACTCCGCCGCTGGGCGCCGGGGCCTCGGCCTTCACGACCTTCGGCGTGGTGATGACGGCCGCGGGCACCACCGGAACTCCGCCGTCGAGCGCCGTCAGGACCTCGGCCAGGTTGACGGTGGAGCGGGACGCGCGCTCGATGGCCTCCTGGCACAGGCGCGAGGCGGCCTCCGTGCCCAGGAACAACTTGTCCACCACCTCGGCCGTCACCTGGAGGCGACCGCGCTTGAGGTGCCCCAGCAGGTCCTCCAGCCGGTGGGTGACCGTCTCCAGCGGATCGAGCCCCATCATGCGGGCCGCCCCTTTGAGGCTGTGGGCCTCGCGGAACAGCCCGTCCACCGTGGCCGCGATCTGGTCGGGCTGCTCCTCCAGCTTCACGAGCCCCTGCTGCAAGCGGTTCAGTCGCTCGCGCGACTCGATCTCGAAGAGGGAGCGGAGCTCCTCCTCTTCCTCGTCCACGTCAGACCATCTCCGCCAGCTTCTCCGAGGTCTCGCGCAGACGCCGGATGCCGACGTAAGTCTGGCTCAGCCCGGCCGAGGTCTGCTGGGCGCCGTGGTTGAGCGACTCGATGGCAGTCACGACCTGGCGCACGGCGGCCGATTGCTGGGCCACGTTGAGAGCGGCCTGCTGGGCGCTCTCCAGCGTGGCGTCGAGCGCGCCGCTGAGCTGGCGGAAGGCGTCGCCCGCCCCGTGCGCCGCGCTCTGCCCGTCGCGGGCCGCCCGGATGCCCGATTCGGCGGCCATGACGGCGCCGTTGGTCGAGCGCTGGATGTCGTTCACCAGCACCCCGATCTTCTCCGCGCTGGTCTTGCTCTGGTCGGCCAGCTTGCGGATCTCCAGCGCCACCACGCCGAAGCCGCGGCCGTGCTCGCCGGCCCGGGCGGCCTCGACGCTGGCATTGACGGCCAGCAGGTGGGTGCGGTTGGCGAGATCGCCCACCAGCGTGGTGATGCTGCCGATCTGGCTGACCTGCTCGCTCAACTGGGTGATCTGGGCGGCAATCCCGGTCACGCTCTCCTGGATGCCGCTCATCGTGCTGGCGGCCTGATCCACCCGCTGGTTGCCGTCGCGGGCCACGCTGGCCGCGTTGCGCGCAAAGTCGGCACTGGTCTCGGCGGCCTTGAGCGAGTGTTGGAAGGAGGCCTCCAGCTCCTCCATCGTGGTGCTGGTCTCGCTGACCGAAACGACCTGCGCTTTCAGCGTGCGCTCCTGCTCCTCGGCCGTGGCGGCCAGCTCGCTGGCGAACGAGGCGATGTTGTGGGTGGACTGGGTGAGGGTCGAGCCGATGCCCTGCGCGATCACGAGCCCGCCACCCAGGGCCAGGACGATCCCGATCCCGAGGCAGAGAACGATGGACCAGAAGGCGCGCTGCCCGGCCTGCTCGGCATAGAGCTGGGCCGCCTTGACCTTCTCCAGACGGGCGTCCGCGATCCGGGTGATCTTCTGGCGCAGGTCATCCATGTATTGCTTATCGGTGCCCCGGGTGAATTCGGGCATGACGATCTCGGCCCCGCGCTCCCCCTGCCGCTGCCGCACGATGTTCTCTTGCCAGGGCTTGAGCTTACTCTCGTATTCCTGGCGGATCACGCGCCAGCCCTCGCTCGCGGTGGGGTCACCCTGGACGCGCCGCGACGCCTCTTCGATCAGCTCCTCCACCTTCTGAGTGCCGGAGCGGTAAGGGTCGAGGAAAGATTCCTGCCCGGTCAGCAGGTAGCCGCGCACGCCGGTTTCGGTATCGAGCAGAGCTTTCTGGATCTGGGCGTTGAGCGTCAGCAGGTCGTGATTGGCTTCGGCTTCCTTGAAAGCGCTCTGGACCTGTTGGAGCTGGTAATTGGCGAAGAAGCCCATCAAGACGAATACCAGCACCGGAAACACGTATCCCATCAGGATCCGGTAACGGACCGTCAGATTACTCATAGCTTCCTCCTTCGAGATGCGAGGCAAACAATTCCACCGGATTCACCCGAGTCAGGCTGCGTCCCTCCACGATCGAAGTCGATTCCACGACTCCCAACACACCTTCCAGAGCCAGACCGAGCAATTCGCCCTCGCGCTCGACGACGGCCACGTGGCTGATGGGAGCGCTCCTCCCGAGCAAGCCCAGGGCGGCGCGCAGGTCGAAAACGGGCAGAATCTGTCCGCGCAGATTCATCAGGCCCGCCAGGGTGGCCGGTCCCCCGGGCACGGGAAAAATGCGCTCGTAGGGGCACAATTCTCGCACGCTCCCCGGCTCGAGCCCGTAAAGCTCGCCCCCCAGGTGCACGACGACCAGCTCCTCGCAAGCTTGCTCCAGCTCGAACGGTTGGGCCAGGTCGCGCGCGCGCTGGCGGAGGAGGTCGGAGCCGGGCGAGGGCTCGGGGGCCTCGCTCTCGGGCCAACCCTCGCGCAGGAGTCGCTCCAGGTCGACGCGCATCCCGGCGCCTACCAGGGCCTCCGGGATGCGCTCGTAGGGCAACTCGGGGGCGTCTTCGTCCAGCGCCTCCACGCCCACCACCTCGTCGATCAAGAGGGCGAGGACACGTCCCTCGTGCTCGGTGACGAGCATCAACTGGTCTTCCCGGGGTTGACTGGGGCCGAGACCGAGCCGCAGCTTCAGATCGTAGAGCGGCACCAGCCGGCCCCGCCAGTTGAAGACGCCCAGCACGGGCAGGACGGCTTCGGGTGCGGGGGTGAGCTGGCAGTAGGGAAGCACTCCCTGCACCCGGGCGGGTTCGAACCCGAAGACTCCGCCCGCCAGCCGGGCCAACAAGAGCTCGCTCACAAAAATCCGTCCAGATTGCTCAGGACCTCTCCGGCCGTGACTTCCAGCGGCTCGAGATGAGATTCGGCCGGCAATCCGAGCAAGAGGCCTCGGGTCACCTCCCGCAGACGCCGGCTCTTGCGCAGGTCCCCCTGCAGCTTGTGCAGCTCGGAGAGCTCGAGATAGGCGGCCGCGCAAGAAGGACGCAGGTAGAGCACCTTTTTCAGCAGAGCGATCGCTTCGTCGCTCCGGCCTTCGATCTGGGCCAGCTCGGCCAGCAAGAACTGAGCCCGCCACTCGAGGGGATTCTTCTCCAGCCACAGGGCGCACATCTGGCGAGCGCCCTCATAATCGCCGCGGTCGGCCAGGCGGCGGGCGTCGCGCTCGTAGGCCGGCGGCGGCTCGCTAGCGACCCGGGGGGCTGGAGCCTCGCTGCGAGGGGGAGGGATCGGCCGGGGAACGACCCTGGGCACCACGCGCTCGACTGGCACCGGCCGGTAGCTCACCCGCCGGTAGACCTGCACCCGGCCGAGGCGGCGCGGCTCGAGCAACTCGGGCACGGTCGGCCCCACCTCCGCGTGCCCGATGATCAGGCTCCCGCCCGGGCGGAGCGCGCCCTGCAGATGGTTCAGCGATTTTTGGATGGCGGCCGGGTCCATGTAGATGAACACGTTGCGGCACATGATCAGGTCGACCTCGAACCAGGGGGGATCGTCGAGCAGATTGGCCCAACTCCAGCGCACGGACTCGCGAAAGATGTCGGCCACGCGCCAGTCGGCTCCGGCGCGATGGAAGTAGCGGTCCAGCATGGAGGGCGGCACGCCGCGCATCGACCAGGGGGGGTAGACCCCCGCGCGGGCCTTCTCCAGCGAGGCGCGGTTGAGATCGGTGCCCAGCACCATCACCTTCCAGCGCTCGAAATCGTCACGCGGGCGCAGCGCCTCGTGAGCCAGGATGGCCAGCGTATAGGCTTCCTCGCCGGTCGAGCAACCAGCGCTCCAGAGCCGCAGCATCCCCAGCGTCTCGTTCTCGGCGATCAGCTCGGGCAAGAGATGGTGGCGCAGGGCCTGCATATGGAAGTCGTCGCGAAAGAAGAAGCTTTCGCCATTAAGAAAGAGGCGGGCCAGCTCCTCGCGCTCCACTTCGGAGCGGTCGAGCAGATCGCGGTAGTCGAACTCGTCGAGTCCGAGTTGCTTGCGGCGCTTGCCGATGCGGTCGACGACCCGTCCCTCTTCCAGGTGGGCCTCGCTGACTCCGGTGCGGACCTTCATCAGGCGCCGGATCTCTTCGAGGACCTCGGGCCTCACGTCTGGTCGCCCACCATCCGGCTGAGCGCCGGTCCGATCTCGGCCAGGGGGAGCACGATTTTGACCACGCCGCGCGACACCGCCTGACCAGGCATGCCGAAGACGACCGAACTCGCCTCGTCCTGGGCGATGGTGTAGCCCCCCGAGCCCACGATCTCGCTCAGGCCCTCGACCCCGTCCTTCCCCATTCCGGTGAGCAGCACACCGACCGTGCGCGAGCCAAAGTGCTTGACGGCCGACTGCATCGTGACCGTCACCGAGGGGCAATGGCCCTCGAAGGGCTCGGCGTTGGTCAGGTTGACCCGGCCCCCCGAGTCGAGCGTGAGCTGCAGCCCGTCGGGCGCGAAGTAGACCGTTCCGGGGCGAATTTCCTCGCCGTGGGAGGCGACCCGCACCAGCAGGCGGCAGCGTGATTGCAGCCAGGTGACCATGCCCTCCAGAAAACCCGTGGAGATATGCTGCACGCACAGAATCGGACACGCGATGCGGGGGCTGAGACCCGCCAGGATGACCTCCAGCGCCTGCGGTCCGCCGGTCGAGGCGCCGATGACGACGACCGAAGGGCGCTCGCTGGTCTTCTTGGGCTGCGTGGCGACCTTCCCGGTGGGCCGGTGGAAGACGAACACGCCGCTCAGGAGGCGGATTTTCTGCACCAGACGCTGGAAGTCGTCGTCCTTGTAGGGCTTGGTGACGACGTCGAGCGCGCCCGCATCGAGCAGCGGAAAGACGCGTGAGGCGGGAGCCTGATCGCTGAGCAGCAGGATCGGGCGCGGACTGATCTCCATGATCTGGGTCACGAGGTCGAGAGCCCGATGGTCGACGTCCATGCAAACCACGTTGGGCTTGAGGCTCTGCACCAGCGAGAGCGCCTGAGCCGGATGCACCGCCTTCCCCACCACCTCGACAGTGGGAAACCCGCCCAAAGACCGCTCTAAACGGTCGAGAGTGGCCACCGACGAATCAACCAGTAGGACCGAAATGCGCGATGAAGGGGGCAGGGCGTACCTCCGTTGATTTCGCCTTCGGTTCCCCCCCAGCCACTCCTGGCGCTTTCGGATATTTTTGAGGTTCGCGCCGCATAATCGCTCCTGAACAGATATATCTATTTCCTGGAAGGATGGACCGAGATACGATGACCGTGCAAGCCCTGACCGCGGCCACCCAGAACTCCTACGCAGCGCGTCCGCAAGCCTCTTGCGGCAGCTGCCACCAGCACCGCGACGAGGTCAAGCTGGGCTCGGAGCAGCCCCAGTCCAACGTCAAGCAGCTGATGCTGAACACGGTGCAGGGAGAGCCGCACCTGGCCACGACCACGCTCACCAGCGAGCAGGTCGCCAACCTGGAGGCCACCACCAAAATCCTGATCAGCCAGATGGACCGGATTCCCACGCTGACCGCCGTGGTCGGCGTCTTCCCCGCCGAGAGCGACAAGACGCACGCGGTGGTGATCAGCCGTCCCGACGCCGTCAGCCAGGCCGGCCTGGAGGGCATCTACGAGGTCAATCAGCGCTTTGGCTCCAGCGCCCTGATCAAGGAGCAGGCCGCCAAATACCCCGTGGCCTATGAGAAGTGCCAGCAGGTCGACACCCAGGACCGCGTGCACACGCTACGCCTGCCGGGTCAGCTCGACGAGGCCGACGTGAGCCAGGCGCTGGACGAGGGCCGTACCCTCAACCAGTACGGGCAGCTCAAAGACCTGATCGACAACCTGCCCAAGGGCGAGCGTTGCGTGCTGCTCGTCGGTGGCCCCTCGGCCGCGGGAAAATCCACCCTGATCAAAGAGGTCAAGAAGTTCGCCGGTGACCGCGACGTCACCACGGTGATGGGCGACATGTACTTCAATGACGTGGACAAGCCCGGTTTTCCGCAGGCCGCCGACGGCTCGTATTACTGGGATTCGCCCGAGTTCATGGACATCGCCAAGCTCAAGAGCGACCTGACCGAGATGGTGCAGACCGGCGCCGCGGACATCCCGGTCTACAACTTCCAGGACGTCCGCCCCGGCGGCTGGCGCATGGAAGGCGTCAAGGTCACCGGTTTCCGCGAGGAGAAGCCCAACCACGTCGAGGTGAAGTCGGACAGCATCATCGTGCTCGACTCCATCCACGCCACCCACCCCGAGATCGTGGCCCACTTCGAGAAGCTCGGCCTGCCCTATAAGGCCGTCTATCTCGACAGCCCCTCCTCGGATGACCGTCTCTTGCGCGGCCTGGTGCGCGACTACGCCGAGCGCGGCGGTCGTCTGCCGGCCGAGAAGCTCAAGAGCTGGGACCTCACGACCTTCCGGGGCGAGAAAGAGTACATCCGCCCGACCATCAAGGACCTCGACCCGGCCCGCGACGTGTTCCTGGTGGCCAAGTTCCCCAACGACAGCGGCGTCCCGCGCGCCGAGCTCGAGAAGCGCGCCGACGCGATGGCGCACTACGGCGTGATGCCGAGCTACCCCGCCTTCGCCACCCCGGCCGAGGAGATGGGCAAGTTCGCCTTCAACGAGGAGAACCGCTTCCTGAGCATCATCAACGACCCCAATTCCAAGCCCGAGGACATCGCCTCCGCGCAGAAGTTCCTCAAGCTCCTGCAGGCAGCCCCCGGATACGAACCCGCCGTTGGCTGAACGAGTCCCCTGGACGAGTTAAGAGTTAGGAGTCAAGAGTTAAGAGTAGGGAGACGGGAACAAAGCCCGTCTCCCTCTTCGTTTCCCCGTCTACCGTCTACCGTCTCCCATCCCGTAAACAGCGTGCGCTCCCCTTCGGCCATTGACCAGCTGCGTCAGGCGGATGTCGACGTAGACGCTGGCCAGGGCCAGGGCTCGGGGCCGGGTGACGCCGTGCAGGCGCATCAGGAGGTCGAGCATCGGGTTGAGGGCGTCTTCGATGGCCTGATCCAGGTCCTCGTGGAAGCCGAGGGTGATCCAGCGGTCGCCCTGCCGGATGTGCGGGCTCGCAAAGGTCTGGTCGCTCAGCTCCACGCGCAGGTCGATGGCCTCGAAGGGGCACTCGATGGCCGTCCCGGAAAGCTCCCCGTCGCGCTGGTAGGCGTGGCCGTCACCCACGCTCAGCAGCGCACCCTCCACCATGACCGGCAGGTAGAGCGTGGAGCCGGCGATCAGCTCGCGGCAATCCATATTGCCGCCGCCGCGGTGCGGAAACCAGCCCGAGACGGGCTGCTCGGGGGCCACGCCCAGGATGCCCGGGAAGGGGCGGGGGCGTACCTGGAAGCCGTCCTGGTCGGTCGCCAGGTCGTCCGTGAGGGTCCAGGTGATCGTCTCGCGCGGCAGGTCGAAGACGCGCAGGCGGCGGTTCAGCTCGCCATTGTGGAAGCCCGGGCCGCCGCTCAGCGTCCAGCCCCAGGCGCCCGTGCGTATGGCTTCCACGGTGACGGCCAGCGTCATCCCGGGCCGCGCCCCGCGCACGGCGACGGGGCCGTGCAGGCACGGCCCTTCCAACTGCACGCGCCTGCGCTCGGGGCCCATCGGGGTGAGGCCGCCGCTGACGTCGAGCGTGCGCCAGCGCACCGTGTCGCCCGGATCGACCGTCAGGCAAGGCTTCCGGCCGGGGTCGAAGGTGCCGTGCAGGTTGGTGGCGGGGTCAGGACTGAGGTTGTGCAGCATCACGGGGTATTCGCCGGCAGGCCCACCATCCCAGCAAGGCCAGCAGGGCATAGGTGGCCACGCCGTACAGCCCGTAAAGTCGGGTCAGCGATTCGATGGGCAGATGTTGCGAAGCGTGGAACAGCGTGAAAAGACCGCCCAGGTAGAGCAGGCGCCAGGCCAGCAGCAGCCAGTTGGCGTGCCCGGCCGTGAAGGCGTAGCTGACCGCCTCGACGCCGAAGCTGGCCACCATCCAGATGCAGAGCCAGCGGGCCAGCTCGCCGGCCTTGCCCCACTCGGCGCCGAAGATCAGCTGGAAGAGGGGTGGGCCGAACAGCACGATCGGACTCACCAGCAGCGTCATGAAGCCGAGCGCCAGGAAGAGCTGCCGCAGGTAGTAGCGCGGGCGGTCCGCCTGGCGGGCCAGCTCGCGGTTGACCAGCTGGCCGAAGACCTGGCTCGCCACCAGCAGAGGGGCCGACAGAGCGCGATAGGACAGCCCGAACTGCCCCACGTCGGCAGCCGCGTAGAAAGCGCCCAGCGCGAAAAAGACCACGTTGTCGGCGAAGGTCTTGAGCGTGCCCGCGGGCATGGCGTAGAGGGGAAAGCTCCAGAACTTGCGCGCCACCGCGGCGAGCCGGGCGCGTCGCTGTCGGCGAGGGGTGCGCACCAGGCCCCACTCCAGCCAGAGGGCGCCCGAGACCCAGCCGACCACCGCGCCCAGCGCCAGGCCGATGCTGGTGTAGCCGAGCGCGCCGAGCCCGACCCAGCAGAACGCCGTGGTCAACACCTGGACCACTTTGGACGAGGCCAGCAGCCGGTAATTCTCGAGCCGGTTGAACCAGAACGTCAGGGTCACGAAGAAGCCCGTGCCCAGCAGGAACGGCGCCAGGAACGGCAGCAGCGCGGCCAGCTCGGGATGGCCGAAGCGGGACGAGAGCGGGCCGCCGAACAGCAGCGCCAAAACGCCGATGGTCAGCGAGAACGCCACGCACCACAGCCCTGCCAGGCGCACGACGTCGAACGCCTCCTCGTCCTCCTCGGGCAGGATGGCCGCCAGCTCGTAGCGGCCGGTGGAGAGCGGCATGAACAGGGTGGCCACGGCCGTGAAGAGCGTGAAGAGGCCGAACTGCTGCGGCGTGTAGAGCTTGGTGACGACCGGCGTGGCCAGCAGGTTGATCACCTGGGCCAGTCCTCCCCCGCTCAGCAGGGTGAGGAAGTTGCGCAGGAACCGGTTCTTCAGAGTTTTCGCCGGCGCGAAAGAGCCCGGCTGGCCTGGCGGCCGGCCTGGACGTACTTCTCGAGGTGCGTCAGGTGCTTGGCCACCAGTCTGTGCAGATCGTCGGGCGAGTCGATGGCGTGCTCGTGAAAGCTGAAACCGCACTCGGTGCACTCGCGGAACTCGTGGGCCCAGGACGAGTTATCCACCTCTTCGGCCTCTTGCACCAGGTTGGCGGTGCAGACGGGACAGCGCCCCTCGCGGGCCAGCGACTGCTCCTGCAAGGGCTGGAGGCGGTCGAGCAGGGAGTTGCGCGGCACCACCTCGAGCGAGCGCGGGGCGATACGCCAGTTGGTGCCGTGCTTGGAGCCCTCGAGCTTGCCCTGGCGCAGCAGACGGTAGAGGCTGCTGAGCGACACCGAAAGGTGCTGGGCGGCCTGCTGAGCGGTGAGATGGAAGTCTTGCGGCTCCCCCATGAAAATTTGAATTCTCCGCAAGGAGGGAGCAGACCTTTTGGCGGCCGAACAGCGGGGGCGTGAAGACCCGTGCCGCCACCCTCGACGATGCGCCTGCCATCGCCTCCATTTACAACCAGGGCATCGAAGATCGCCTGGCCACGTTCGAAACGCGGCAGCATACCGCCGAGGAGGTCGAGGGCTGGTTCGACGACTTCCATCCCATGGTGGTGGTCGAGTCCGACGAGGGCGCCGTCGTCGCCTACGCCGCCACCTTCGCCTACCGCAACCGCGATTTTTACCGCGGGGTGGCCGAGTTCTCGGTCTATGTCGACCGCGACTACCGCCTCCAGGGAGCCGGCTCGCTGGCCATGGAGGCTCTGGTCGACGCCGCCCGCGCCGCGGGCCTGTGGAAGCTCGTCTCGCGCATCTTCGTGGAGAACCTCGGCAGTCGCCACCTGCTGGCCCGGCTCAGTTTCCGCGAGGTGGGCGTCTACGAGCGCCACGCCAAGCTCGACGGCGAATGGCGCAACGTGGTGATCGTCGAGCGCCTGCTCTAGTCGGTCCAGCGGAAGGCCGGCTCGCGGGCCATCTCCTGCGAAGCTCCCAGCAGCTTGAGGTTGAGAGAGCCGCCTTCGAAGACCATCTCGCTCAGGGCCTGGTCGAGGTGCGCCGGCTGCAGCTTTCCCTTGCCGCCGTCGCGCAAGTAATACTGCGCCGAGCGGCGCATCAGCTCCTTGATGAAGGCGGCGCTGGCGCCCCCCGTCTTGAGCACCGCGCCCGACATCGCCCGGGGCTCCACCTGCAGTCCCCGCGAGTAGAGCTGGATGAGCTTGCGGCGGCCCTCATCGTCGGGCATGGGGAACTCGATGGCCTGATCGACGCGACCGGGACGCGAGGAGAGGGCTGCCTCGAGCTCCTCGGGACGGTTGGTGGTGAGGATGAAGAGGACCTCGGCATCCTCGCGCAGCCCGTCCATCTCGTTGAGCAGCTCGTTGAGCAGCATCTCGTCCTGGGTGCCCATCTCGCGCCGGTCGCGGCCGATGAGGTCGACGTCCTCGATGACCAGGATGGCGGGCTGGAGAAAGCGCGCGAACTGGATGTACTGGTGCAGGCGCGTCACCTGGTCGGCCGTTACCGCCAGGGTGGTATGGTCGGGAAGCAGTCCGGCCAGGTAGCGGATCGTGTGGGTCTTGCCGGTGCCCGGCGGCCCGTAGAACAGCAGCCCCTTGCGCGCCGGCATGCCGAGCCGCCGCAAACGGCCGCGTTGACGAACGAAATCGCTGACGTTGCGCTCGAGCAGCTTGAGGGTGCGCTCGGGCAAGATCACCTCGTCGCGTCCGACAGAGGGCAGGCGGTGCACCTTGACCGGGCTGGACAGACCTCGCGCCGCGAAATCGGCCTCCAGCGACAGCGCCTTTCCCCGGTAGCTCAAAGCCCGAGCCAGCTCTTTGTCCAGCCCCGCCAGAAACTCCCGGGCGGAGGACTGGCCGCCGGGCAACGAGGCCAGCTCCAGCACCACGGTGCCGTCGTCCTGAGCCGCCAGGAGCAGCAGCAGAGGCTCTTCGTCGCGGTGGAAGAGCCACATGGCCAGGCGCAGGGCGCGCAGGGGCTCCGCTCCGCCCACGTCCAGCTCCTCGAGCTCGAGCGGAGCCAGCGTGACCGGGTGAGCGCGCTCGCCCAGGTGCGCGAGCCGGACGGGCGTGCGGGAACGGAAGAGACCGCGCGGCCTGCCATCCGCCAGCACGGTGTCCAGGCTGCGCTGCAGATCGGCGCGCAGCGTGCCGGGGAAGTTGCGGTAGATGACCACCAGATTCGCCAGCGGCTGATCGCCAAAGTGCCGCTCCACGGCCGCAGCGGCGGTGCCCGGGCCTTCCTGCGAGGAGTTCTTCTTGCGAGCCATCCTGTGCGGCTCTACTTCTACTCCGTCTTGCGTCGCACCCGCACGCCCCCCACGATGACGGCGTTCTCCGACACCGCGATGCCGTGGCGGTTGGGGTCCTCGACGTCGTCCGGCAGGGCCGCCAGCTGCTGCTGGACGGTGTCCGAGCGCAGCGCGTGCACCATGCCCTCGGAGCTGACCATGAAGACCTTCTCACCCTGCGAGGCCATGAACGCGCGCTCGACGCGGGCCGGGAACTTGAACGTCCAGAGGCGCTCGCCCTGGGGATTCACGGCGTGCGCGTTGGAGCTGTATTGCCCGGCCGTGTAGATGGTGCCGTCCGAGGAGATCTGGACGCGGTCGTTGCCCATGCTGGCGCTCAGGTCGTTCTGGAAGACCAGCTTGCCGGTCGCCAGCTCGATACCCGACAGCTCGCCCCCGGCTGCGCCCACGACCACCAGGCCGTCCTGTTCGACCGGGGTGGTGTTGGCCTGGCCGCCCAGCTGCGCGTCCGAGCCCGGTTTGTCGAGCCAGGTGCTCCAGCGCTGCGTGCCGTCCCGCTCGTAGCACTCCACGCGGTTGGTGGCCCGGCTCACCAGGATCGAGCCGTCCGAAGCCCAGCGGGGCGCCGTGCCCACGGCCAGGCCCCAGCCGTCCTTCTCGCCCAGCATCTTGCGCTCCAGCTTGCCGTCGGGAGTCACGATGTGCAGCGCTCCCTGGACGTTCAGCAGGGTCGTGCCGTCGGGGCCCACGTCCAGGCCGTTGATGTGGCCCGGCCACCCGCCGTCTCGCCGCTGCGGCTCGGTCTCGTAGGTCCACAGGGGATGGCCCCCCGAATCGAGGCATTGCAAGTGTCCCGTATGCTCGGGAAAGAAGATGCGTCCCTCGGGACCGACCACCGGCGTGGCTCCGGGCTTGCCCAGCTCGTGATAGAAGACCTGGTTACCCTTCTGATCGACGCAATGGAGCCCTTCCTGGTCGCACACCAGGGCTCGGCCATCGGACAGCACCACGGGGCTGTTCCAGGAGCCCTCCCGCAGCCGGAGCTCGCCCGTCGGCTCGCCGGTGGGGCCCAGAATGGTCAGCCCCTCGCTGTGCGCGCAGTAGAGCGAGCCGTCCAGGCCTACGGTGGGACTGGCCTGCACCTGCCCCGGGAGCTGGAAGCGATACTGCTCCACCTGGTTGTTGCTGACGGGCTTGAGAACCTGCCCCAGATTGGGCGCGGCGCTCGTGGGAGCGACCGAAGCCGCGAAACTGTCGGTAATTCCGCTGCGAACGAGGGCCAGAGGAGTGAAACTTGCGCCGCTGGCGGCGAGGGGACGGATCTGCATTCTTCCATTCTAGAGCGACACCCTGAAAAAACCTTGATCCCCATGGGAGGGCATGCTATAATGCCGCGTATTCCGGAGTAGCTCAGCGGTAGAGCAACCGGCTGTTAACCGGTTGGCCGTAGGTTCGATCCCTACCTCCGGAGCCACCAAAACGCCCCCGCACCCAGCGGGGGCTTTTTCATGCCCGCATGCGCTTCTCTGACCTTCGCTTCGATTGCCACGGATGTGGACGTTGTTGCCGCACCGACTGGGAGATCCCGGTCGAGAATCCGGCTTTCCCTGTGCGGCGCGACGCCTGCGGGGCCTGCCTCTACCTCGATGGCCACGGCTGCCGGCTGCACGGCACTCCCCACAAACCCCGCGCCTGTCAGCTCTTTCCCTTTCAGGCCGTGGCCACGCCCGATGGGGTCTACGTCGGCGCGTCCCTCTACTGCCCCTCGATCTACCACGGCCGGGGGCGCCCCCTGCGCGAGCACCGGCTCGAGCTGCCGGACCTGCCGGTCCTGGCCACCGGCCCCCTGCAGCTCAACGAGGAGGAGACCATCGGCTGGAGCGGCTACAAGCTGCTCGAGGAGGGTTTGCACGCGCTGCTGCCCCATCTCTGGGGCGCCGTGGCCCGGTTGGGCAGCACCGCCGGCAAATCGCTCGAGGAGTTGCTGGTGGTCGAGATCGTGGGCCGGCCTTCCCCGCACGCCACCCGCTACCTGGCCGAGCTCCTCCATCGCAAGTACTTGCTGACCGGGCCGGGGCGCAACCTGCGCGAGAACCTGGGGCTGCTGGCCCTGATCCCGTATGTGCTCCGGGAACCGGTGGAGGACTCCGTGGCCGTCCTGGAGCGGGACTTCTACACCCACGCCGCGGGGGCCGGCGCCTGGCTGCCGAGCCTGCGGCGTTGGCTGCGCTAGAGGCATGCGCCCCCCGGGCGAGAAGGTGCTGGGCCGATGAAGGCGTTCTACTGTGATACGTTCGTGCTGCCGCTGCCCGAGGGGCACCGGTTTCCCATGGACAAATACCGCCTGCTGCGCGAGGCCGTGCAGGACGAGGTGGAGCTCGTGCTTCCGCCGGCCGCCGACGATGCCACCCTCGAGCGCGCCCACGCCCGTGAATACGTGCAGCGGGCCAGCACCGGCGCGCTGACGGCCCAGGAAGTGCGCGAGCTGGGCTTTCCCTGGTCACCCGAGCTGATCGAGCGCAGCCGGCGCTCGGCCGGCGCCACGCTGATGGCGGCCCGCAGCGCCCTCGAGCACGGCACCGCCGTCAACCTGGCCGGCGGCACGCATCACGCCTTCGCCGACCGGCCGGCCGGGTTCTGCGTCTTCAACGACAGTGTCGTCGCCGCCCGCGCCCTGCAGGCCGAGGGGTTGGTGCAGCGCGTGCTGGTGGTGGACACGGACGTCCATCAGGGCAACGGCACGGCTTCGATCGCCCACGGCGACGACAGCATCTTCACGTTCTCCATCCACGGACAGCACAACTATCCCACGCGCAAGGAGACCTCCGACCTCGACGTGGGGCTTCCCGACGCCACGACGGACGCGGCCTATCTCGAGGAGCTCGAGCGCGGCTTGCAGCAGGCTCTGGACCGCTCGCAGCCCCAGCTGGTGCTGTTCGTGAGCGGCGCCGACCCGTTCGAGGGCGATCGCCTGGGGCGCCTGAAGCTGACCTTCGAGGGTCTGCGCCAGCGCGACGAGCTGGTCTTTCGCAAATGCCGGAAACTGCCCGTGGCCGTCAGCATGGCCGGGGGCTACGCGCACGACGTGCACCACACCGTCAAAATCCATACTCAAACCGTAAGGGCGGCCCTGAATCGATGAGCTACATTACCGGACAACGCGTGGTCAACGAGGCCGAGCCGGCCCTGGGGCTGGGTCGCGTGGAAAAAATCCTGCCGCCGCGCTCGATCGAGGTGGCCTTCCCGGCCGTGGGCGAGACCCGCCTCTACAACCTCAAGACCGCCCCGCTGCGGCGACTGGTGCTGCAACCGGGCCAGCAGGCCGTGGGCAAGGACGGGAAGCGGTTCCGGGTGGAGAAGGTCGAGGAGCGCGAGGGGCTGCTGACCTACCGCGGCCAGGGACGCTCGCTGGGAGAGGCCGACCTGGCCGACCTGAACGTCTCCACCAGCGCCGCCGACGACCTCCGCCACGGGCGCCTGAGCCACTACCAGCTCTACGACCTGCGCCGGCGGGGCTGGGAGGTGCGCCGCGAGCTGCTGGCGGGCACCACCCGCGGACTGGCCGGAGCGCGCGTGCGCCTCCTCCCCCACCAGCTCTTCATCGCTCACAAGGTCAGCCGGCGCGTGCTGCCGCGCGTCCTCCTGGCGGACGAGGTGGGGCTGGGCAAGACCATCGAGGCCGGGCTCATCTTCAGCGCCCTGCGCTCGCTGGGACGGGCCGACCGCGTGCTCATCCTGACGCCTCCCTCGCTGCTCTACCAGTGGCTTACCGAGCTGGTGCGCCGCTTCAACGAGCTGTTCTCGGTGCTCGACCAGGAGCGCTACGAGGAGCTGCTCGAGGTGGAGGACGGCCTGACGCCGTTCGAGCGCCTGACCCGCATCATCGCGCCGGTCTCGCTGCTGGCCGACGAAGAAGCCCTGGAGGAAGCGGTCTCGGCGCGTTGGGACCTGGTGATCGTCGACGAAGCGCACCACCTGCTGGAAGGCTACACCGACGCGCTGCGCCAGCTCAGCCGCCGCACCCGCGGCCTCTTGCTGTTGACCGCCACGCCGCTGCGCCAGGGCTGGCAGACGGAGTATTCGCTGCTGCACCTGGTCGATCCCGATCGCTTCGGCTCGCCGGAGGCCTTCCAGGAAGAGCACCACCACCTGAAAGAGGTGGCCCGGGCCGCGCGCGATCTGGACTCCGGCCAGATCCAGAAGCTCTTTCCCGACGACAAGCAGCTGGTCGAGCTGCTCAAGCGCAAGGCGCCGCGCGAGGAGGTGCTGCAGTCGCTGATCGACCGCCACGGCACCGGTCGCGTGCTGGTGCGTAACCGCCGCGAGCGGCTGCAGGGCTTCCCCGGCCGCCGGGTGCACGCCGCCCCCCAGAAAGACGAGGCCGAGCGCCTGAAGTGGCTGTTCGAGTTCGTGCGCACCCACGGCAAGACCGTGCTCATCGCCCGGGACGCGCTCACCGTTCTGGACCTGCAGAAGAGCTTCCGCGAGGAGACCGGCATCCTGACCACCGCGTTCCACGAAGGGCTCAGCATCCTCGAGCGCGACCGCCAGGTGGCCTATTTCGCTCAGCCCGACGGGGCGCAGATCTTGCTCAGCAGCGAGATCGGCGGCGAAGGGCGCAACTTCCAGTTCGCTCACGACCTGGTGTTGTGGGACCTGCCGCTCAGCCCCGACCTGCTCGAGCAGCGCATCGGCCGGCTCGACCGCATCGGCCAGGACCGCGAGATCCAGGTCTACGTGCCGTTCCTCGAGGGCAGCGCCGAGGAGAAGCTGTTCCACTGGCACCACCGCGGGCTGCAGAGCTTCGAGCATCCGGTGAACGGCAGTGAGCTGGTGCGCGAGGAGGTGCAAGACGACCTGCTCGCCGTGCTGGAAGGCGCCGCGCCGCTGGAGCCTCTGGTGGAGCGCACCGCTCGGCGGCTCGAGCAGCACAAACTGGCGCTGCAAGACTCGGTGGACATCCTGGTGGACCTCAACTCGTTCGACCCCGAGCAGGGCGCCGAGCTGGTCGGCTCGGTGCAGGCGCAGGAGCGCAACGAGGGCCTGCGCGACTTCGTGAGCCGCGCGCTGGAGAGCTTTGGCGTGGCCGAGGACGAGCTGGCCGAAAAAGGCCTGCTGCGCATCAAAGCGGGCGACCTCATGACGGTCGACAGCTTCCCCGGCCTGGGCCATGATCGCGCCTTCCTGGCCACCTGGGAGCGCGAGCTGGCGCTGGTGCGCGAGGACGTGGAGTTCTTGAGCGCGGATCACCCGCTGGTGGAAGGCTGCCTGGCGATGGTGCTCGACAGCGACAACGGGCGCGCCACCGCGGCCCTCTGGAACGGCGCTCCCGAGAAGGGCGTGCTCGTGCAGATGCTCTACCTGCTGCAGGGGATCGGCCCGGCCGAGCTGGAGCTGGCGCGCTGGCTGCCGCTGCAGCCGATGTCCATCCACCTGGATGCGCGCGGCCGCGAGCGCGACGATCTGGTGCCGCCCGACAACGGGCTGATCGGCGTCGGCGCCGAGGGCGCCAGCAGCCTGGTGGCCGTGCTGGAGCCCCATCTGCCGGGCTGGCTGGCCCGTGCCGAGCAGATCGCCGCCGAGCGGGCCGGGCCGGTCAAGAAGGCGGCTCTCGAGCGCGCCCGCGCCGCCCTGCAGGACGAGCTCGACCGGTTGGAGGAGCTGGCCCAGGTCAATCCCACGGTCAGCCCGGCCGAGCTGCAGGGACAGCGGGAGAGGATGGCCCAGATCCTGGAATCGCTGGAGGAGAGCCGTCCGGCGCTGGAAGCGATCCGGGTGATCGTTCTTCGGTAGGGAGAAGCATCCTCGGCCGCGAATTACCCGCTCGTGATCTGGCTGGCATCGGAGGGGGTTCTGGTCGACTGGGCGGCGGCTTTCTGTATTGTCGTCGGGCTCATCGGGATCGGTATCTTGATGAAAATCAAGAACGTCTTCGACAACTCGCTCGACCTGGCGGCCCCCATCGGTTGGGGCATGGCCTGCCTGGGGCTGATGTTCGTCACCGACCGCTGGGCCGATACCCACGCCAAGAGCATGGCACCGTTCGGCTTCTTCCTGATCATCATGGGAGTCACCGGCGTCGTGTGGCGCGTCAAGGCCTGGAAGCTCGAGGCCCAGCGCGAGACCGACCGCATCTTGATGGAGGCGGCCCGCGAGGAGCTCGACATCGAGGCGCTGGCCCAGGAGATCCCCTGCACCCCCGCCCAGGCTCGCACCATGCTGACCTGGGCCGAAGGCAAGAAAGAAGTCGTGATCGACAAGATCCGCAAAGGTGTCTGGCAACCGCCAGGATAGTTCAACTAGGAGGGCGACAAATCCAATGAAACGACTGAGTCTCGCTGCCGCATTGCTGGTAAGCCTGTTGCTGGTGGCTTGCGGTGGCGGACCGCCGGAAGGCGCCAAGACCGTCAAGATCGAGGCCAAGGGCCCGTCGGGCACGGGTAAGATCATGGGCAGCGTCCGCGCCAGCAATCCCGGCACGGCGGGCATGTCCAACAAGAGCTTCGAGTTCGACATCCCCGGCAGCACCGAGTTCAAAGCCGGCACGTCCGAATACACCATCGAGTGCATGGGCGGCCTTCCCAAAGGCGTGACCCTCGAGATCTCGATCGACGGCCGCGTCCTCAAGCCCGGCCAGGACATGGTCTACGAGCCCGAAAAAGGCCCGCGTATCACGCTGGACATCGACCTCGCCAAGAAGTAAACCAGCTTTTCGCAAGCAATGACCGCGTTTCAACGCGGTCATTTTTTTTTAAGGGCGCCTGCTTACAATCGGGCTGCGATGAATGTGACTCCAGCCATCACCAGCCCGAGCTGGTCGAGGCCCCGCGCGGCAGAGGCAAAGCCCACCGAGCAGCCGGCCGAGGCCACCCCTGCCGCGCCCCCCAAACAAGAAGACTTCGGCAGCGAGATCCCCAACTACACGGGCCCCAAGGATGGCCGCTCCGCTCCCAAGCATCGGGGCTTCATCAACGGCGCCACCCGGCTCATCCTCGGCGGGCGCTACCGGCTGGAGATCGAGGGCGAAGAGAAGCTCCACACCCCGGGCCCGCAAGTTTTCACCCCCACCCACCCCAGCGCGTTCGACCCGGCGGTGGTCCACCGGATCTTAGACCACCGCGACGTGCGCTACATGAGCAACATGCAGATCTTCCGGGGCATCCCCGGCACGCTCTTCACCTGGGCGGGCGCCTTTCCGGTCAATCGCGAAGGGGCCTCGGACGCGACCAAGGTGCACTGCGCCGAGATTCTGCAGGAGGGTCACTCGCTGGCCGTCTTCCCCGAAGGCACGCTGACCGGCCTGCACGAGCAGGTTGGCCCCATGAAGAAGGGCGCGGCCGCCTCGGCCATCCACGGCGGGGCTCAGAACGTGATCCCCATCGCCATGGAGTATGTCAAGGATGACAAGCCGCGCGTGAAGGAAGCCGTGCTCGGCCTTTTGACCGCGGGCGCCGTGACCGCCGCCGGACTCTTTGGCGCGGCCCACCTTCCCGGCCTGCAGACCACCATCGCCACCGCGGGCGCCATGCTGGCCGGGGCCTTTGCCGGCGGCAAACTGGCCTACAACCTGGTGCCCGAGGGGGCCCCCAAGCTGCAATCAGCGCCGCGCTACCTGGCCGGGCTGGGCGGCTCCATCGCGGGCACCATCCTGGGCGCCGCGGGCGTGGCCGTCTCCAACTGGCTGGCGCCGGGCGCGCTGCCCGTGCTGGCTACCACGATGGCCGTGGCGGGCGGAGTGGGGACCTTTGGCCTGGCCAGCACGCTGCGCCATCGCGACATCGCGCGCATCATCGTTTGCGACCCGATCCCGGTGGCTCCCTACGCCGCTCAGGAAGAGGGCGCCCTGCACCTGACCGAGGCCATCCACCGCTCGCTGGGCGCCGCCAAGGAGAAGCTGACGGGCGTCAAGTACGACGACAGCGCCCCCAAGATCCTGGGCAAGGTCGTCGACGGCATGAAGAACGGCGGCCTTCTGGGCGCGGTCAAGGCTCCCGACAAGGAAGCCATCAAGAAGGATCGCGACGACGACCCGGGCTGCATGGGCTACAAGCACATCCCCGAGTTCCCCCGGCAGACCTAGGCTCTACTGGGCGATGCGGCGGAAGGTCACCACCGACTGCTGCAGCAGCCCCTTCAGGTCATCGCGTCTGAGCGGGACAGGGTTGGTGCCCGTGCTCGGATCGTCCAGCGCCAACCGGGCCAGCTCGTCCAGATCGGGATTCTCGAGCTCGAGCTTGTCCGGGATGCCCAGCTCGGAGCGCAGCCCCAGCAGCCAGGTCTCGAACCCCGCCCAGCCGTCCAGGCCGAGGTAGGCGGCCGCGCGCTCGATCTTGGACTCGATGGCTGAGCGGTTGAAGCGCAACACGTAGGGCATGAAGATGCCGTTCAGCATGCCGTGGTGCAGGTCGTAACGCCCCCCGACGGGGTGGCTCAACGAGTGGATCGCCCCCAACCCCTTCTGGAAAGCGGCCGCGCCCATCATGGCGGCGGTCAGCATGTGGCCCCGCGCTTCGATGTCGTCCGGGTTGTGGAAGGCCTTCGGCAGAGCGGTCTTGATCAGCCGCAGGGCCTCCACGCCGATCCCCTCGGCCATGGGGTGGAAGAGGGGGCTGCAGATGGCTTCCAGGCTGTGGGCCAGGGCGTCCATACCGGTGTAGGCGGTGATCTTGGGGGGCAGGGCCAGCGTGAGCTCGGGATCGAGGATGACGCGGCCCGGCAGCATGCGCGGGTGGAAGATGATCTTCTTGAGGTGGTTGGACTCGTCGGTGATCACCGAGGCGCGCCCCACCTCGCTGCCGGTGCCGGCGGTGGTGGGCACGGCCACGGTCGGCACGACGCCGTGCGGGTTGACGCGCGTCCACCAGTCCTCGCGGTCCTCGAAGTCGAACAGCGGACGGGTCTGACCCACCATCAGGGCGATGGCCTTGCCGGCGTCGAGCGCGCTGCCGCCCCCGATGGCGATGACGCCGTCGTGGCCGCCGGCTCGGAACGCCTCCACGCCGTCCATCACGTTGGAGCCGACGGGGTTGGGCTTCACCCCGGTGAACAGCCCGGCGGGCTGGTATTCCAACGCCCTGACCACGGGCGGAAGGTCCTTCATGCCGGGGTCCGTCACCAGGAGAGGCCGGCTGATCTGCAGCTCCTTACAAGCGTCGGGCAACTCCTTCAAGCGACCGGCCCCAAACCTGATACTTGTGGGATAATTCCAGTTCATACCCTTCTCCTGTCGACTGTCGACTGTCGACCGTCAACCCCTTTCCACGTAATGAAAGCTCTTCGGCCGCGTGAGCTGCTCATAACCCACGCGCGACAGGGTGCATCCGCGCCCGGTATCCTTGACGCCCGTCCAGGCCAGCTCCGGGTCGAGGTAGTCGCAGCGATTGACGAACACCGTCCCGGTCTCGACCTCCTGAGCCAGCTGGTCGGCCCTTTGCAGGTCGCGCGTCCAGAACGAGGCCGTGAGGCCGTAAGGACTGTCGTTCATGAGACGCACCGCCTCGTCGTCGGACGAGACCGGCATGATGCCGACCACGGGGCCGAACGTCTCCTCGACCATGACCTTCATCGCGTGGCTCACGTTGGTCAGCACCTGGGGCCCGAGATAATTCCCCTCGTGATGGCGCGGCAGGTGGGCCCGCGCTCCCTCCGCGACGGCCTGCTCGACCTGCTCCTGGATGGCCGCGGCGGCTTTGGCCGAGATCACCGGCCCCAGGTTGGTGATCGGGTCCAGCGGATGCCCCAGCTTGTAAGCGCGGGTCTTCTCCACGAACGCCTCCAGGAAGGCCGGGTACAGGACCTGGTGCACGTAGATGCGCTCGATGCCGCAGCACGATTGGCCGCTGTTGAAAAACGAGCCGTCGACCAGTTGCTCGACGGCGTGGTCGAAGTCGGCATCCTGCCGGACGTAGGCCGGATCCTTTCCGCCCAGCTCCAGTCCCACGCCGATGAAACGCTCACTGGCCGCTTTCTGCACCGCGTGCCCCCCCGCGACCGAGCCGGTGAAGCAGACGAAATCGGCCATCTGGATGGCCTGCGCGGTCACCTCGTGGTCCATGTGCAGGAACTGGAACAGCCCCTCGGGCAGCATCGCGGCCGATTCCACCAGCCGCTCGGCGCACAGCGGCGTCTGCGCCGAGTGCTTGAGGATCACGGCATTCCCGGCCGCCAGCGCCGGGATGATCGAGTTGACGGCGATCAGGTAGGGGTAATTCCAGGCGGCGACCGTCAGGACCACCCCCAGGGGCTCGCGCTGGATTCTGCGCAGGGGGTCGAGGGTGATGGGCTCGAGCGCACGGGGAGCCATGTCCAGCATCGCGGTGGCGCGCTGGACGAAGCCCCGGATCTCGCCGGGGGTCTGGCTGATGGGGCGTCCCATCTGCCAGGAGAGCTCCTCGGGCAGCTTCTCCTCGGCCGCGAAGGCCCGCACCATGGCCCGCAGCAGCTCGATGCGGTTCTCCAGGGGAACGCGGCGCCAGCTCTGCTGGGCTTTCCTGCCCTTTTGCACGGCCTGCTCGAGCTCGGCCGGACCGGCCAGGGCTCGCTCGGTGTAGATACTGCCGTCAGCCGGGCTGACGCACTGGAAGGTTCTATATGATTTCAAAGTACCGTTTTAGCTCCCAATCGGTGACGTGTTTGCGGAACTCCCGCTCCTCGTGCTCGCGCGTGGTGGCGAAATGGTCCACGAAGTCGGCTCCGAAAAAATCGCGTGCGAACTGGGATTGGCGGAACTTCTGAGCCGCCTCCCAGAGGGTCTCGGGCAGCTTGAGCGCCTCGTCTTGCTGGGTGTAGGCGTTCCCCTGCACGGGGGCGGTCGGCTCGAGCTTGTGCTGGATGCCGTAGAGCCCGCTGGCGAGCGCCGCCGCCAGCGCCAGGTAAGGATTGGCGTCCGAGGCCGCCACGCGGTATTCCAGGCGCTGCGACTTGTTCGAGCCCGAGATGGCGCGCAGGGCGCAGGTGCGGTTGTCCACGCTCCAGGTGGCGTTGGTGGGAGCCCAGAAGCCCGGCTGCAGGCGGGTGTACGAGTTGACCGTGCTGGCCACCATCACCAGCAGCTCGGGCATCAGCTTCTGGCAACCCGCGATGAAGTGGCGCATCGTCTGCGAGATGCCGTGGGGGGCGTCGGGGTCGAAGAAAGCGTCCTTGAGCGACATATGGATGTGGCCGCTCTGGCCGGGCAGATTGGCGTTCCAGCGGGCCATGAAGGTGACCATCTTGTCGTTGCGCTCGGCCACCACCTTGGCGAAGGTCTTGAACAGGGCGGCTTTGTCGGCCGCCTCCAGCGACCTGTCCACCGTGATGGCGGCTTCCAGCACGCCCGGCCCGGTCTCGGTGTGCAGGCCTTCCAGCCCCAGCTGCATCGCGTCGCAGACGCTCCACAGCTCCCGGTGGAACTCGTTCTTGACCGAGTTGCGCAGCACCGAGTAGCCGAAGTTGCCGGGGGTCAGCGGCTTGAGATTCTGGAAGTTCTTTTCGCGCACGCTCTCGGGCGTCTCGTCGAAGCAGAAGAACTCGTACTCGAAGGCCGAGTAGGGCTCGAAGCCGGCCTCGCGGATGCGGTCGATGGTCTTGCGCAGGAGGGCTCGTGGACAGAGCTTCTCGGCCGCCCCCGAGAACTCGCCCAGGAAGAAGAGTCCGTCATCCTCGTAGGGCAGGTTGCGTCCCGTCTCGGGGAGGACGCGCGCGGTGGCGTCGGGGTAACCGGTGTGCCAGCCGGTGTAGCTGAGGTTGTCGACCAGCTTGTCGTCCGAGTCCCAGCCCAGCACGACGTCGCAGAAGCCGAACCCGCCGTCGAGGGCGGACAGGAACTTCTCCCTGGAGATGTATTTCCCGCGCAGGATGCCATCCAGGTCGAAGAGACCCACCTTGACGTGCGGCACGGCGCGCTCGTTGACCACACGACGCGCCTCCTCCACCGAGTTGACCCTGGTTTGCTGCATTGCCGGACCCACCTTTCGCTTGCGCGGCGGAGGTTCTGTCTGCCGCGAGCACAGTCCTTTGCGGGCTTCATCCTGGGGGACGAAGGATTTCCACAGACACCGATGAAGCCCGACGTCCTTCGTCGGACGAAGAAATTCCATTGGGGGGGTTCACGTGTCTCTGCATTCCGGAAAAAGATTCTTGCTCGCCATTCTGGCGACCATCTTCTGCCTGGCTTATCTCGGGTGCTTGCCGGCGGGCGTGACCGAAGATGGGGACCCGCTGCCGCCCGACTCCAGCGAAGAGTTGACTCTTCGTGTCGACCCACCCGACGTGCCCGACCTCAGCGTCGGTCAACCCTTCACGGTGACGGTGTCGGCCCTGTCCAACGGCGCTGTCAACATCACCGAGGGTGGCTCGGTAACGCTGACTGTGGTGCGTGACGATGGGACCATCGTCGACCAGCAGGAGGGCACCTTTAACAACGGAGTGGCGACCTTCACCTTCGCGGTGCCCGAGGCCGGACAGAACTTTTCCGTCGTCATGGACGCCCCCGATTACGAGACCGGGGGCACGTTACCGTTCAACGTCGTGGAGCCGGGCACGATGGTCCAACTGGCCTTCACCTCCGTGCCGCAGAGCGTGGAGGCGGGCCAGAGCTTCGATGTGCTCGTGGCGGCTCAGGACGTCAACGGCAACGTTGTCCCGTCGGCCAGCGGAAGCATCAACCTGGATCTCGGGAACAACCCGGGCAACTCCCCCTTCACCCCGCGCACGGCGAACCTGGTCGGTGGCGTCGCCACTTTCAACGGTCTGCAAATCGCCAATCCAGGCGTGGGGTACACTCTGCTGGCCGGCTCCTCCGAGCTGAGTGTGCCGACGATCGAGAGCTCCGCCTTCGACGTCACCGCCCCGCTCGTTGCCAGCTTCGTCGAGCTGATCGACGCCGGCGGTTTCGCCTTCACCTGCGACTGGAACGCCGTCACCGGCGCCATCGACGCGGCCAGCAAGCGCAACAATACCAACTTGAATCACTTCGGAGTCGGCGTTTTCGGCACCGGACCGGATGTGCTCTACACCACGCGCTCGGGCTTCGTGCAGGCCCACGCCATCGATGCCACGGGAGCGCTCAGCGAGCTCGCGACCTCTCCCTACGCGACCAACCCGGGCTCCATCCAGCTCACCCTTACGCCGGGCCAGAACTTCCTCTACGCCATCAGCGGCGTGAGCTCGACGGCCTCGGGATTCACGCGCAACGCCGACGGCTCGCTGACGGCCCTGCCCGGCAGCCCGTTCGCCGTCGTGACGGGCGCAACGTTTCTGACCAGCTTCGCGGCTGGTGGCGACGAGTGGCTCTGCATCGACAACCTGAACCAGCTCAACACCTACCGCCTGGTGGCCGGCGTGCCGACCCTGACCGACACCGACGCTGCCACGCCGGTCGTCAACCTGGCGGCCGATCCGCAGCAGCCGGTCGTCTACGGTGACACCGCGGCCAACACGATTCTGGGCTTCAGCCTCGATCCCGTCACGGGCCTGCTGACCCCGCTGGCGGGCAATCCGTTCCCGCGTGGCGGCAACGGTCCCACGGGTCGCCTGCTGGTGCATCCGACCCTGCCGTTCCTGTTCGCGGTCAATCCCACCAGCGGGAATGTGTCGGTCTTCCAGATCGGCGCCGGGGGAGCGCTGTCGCCGGTGGCCGGCAGTCCCTTCAACAGCATTCCCCAGCCCACGACGGTGGCGTTCTCGCCGGATGGGAACTTCGTCTACGTCGGCAGCGCCGGGAACAACGGGATGTCGCTCTTCACGCTCGACAACGCCACGGGGGCGCTGACGCCGGTGGGGGCTCCCATCAGCCTCGACGCCCTCAGCGGGTTCTTCTTCAGCCCCTAGGCGCTGGCGCTCCAGTCGAACTGGCGGCGGGTCTCGATCTCGAGCACCTTTTCGCGCCAGGCGTTCAGGAAGCGGATGCGGGCCCGTCCGGGCATCTCGCGCAGCGTGAGGTAGGCGACCTGCCTCCCGCTGCGTCCGCGATGGTCGCTCAGCGTGACCACGTTCTGGAGCTCGACCTCCTGCACCTCACCCTCGGCCAGGAGGGTGATCTTGACGCGCTCGGCGTCGGCTTCGAAGCCGAGCACCTCGCCGTCGAGCGGGGCCGACTCCTCGGTGACGGGGGTCGGCTCCAGGTCGAGCTTGATGGGCGTGGGCATCTCGGTGATCGTCTCGGTGGTGGAGATGGCCGTGGGGATCTCGCTGATCAGCGGCTTGATGCGACGTGAGGCGGTCTGCTTGAAGCGGCGCTTGCGGCCGTATTCCGGGTGGCGTCCCAGGATCTGCTTGAGCTCCTGGCGGAACTCGCGCGACGCCTCCACGAACTCGCAGCCCGAGCGGAACGTTCTCTCGTCCCCGCTTGGACCGCACCAGCAGACACGAACCGTGCACGGTAGGTCGGACCCATGGTCGGTGAGGCTCAGCTGCAGCGGGAGGATCTCCCCCACCTGCAGCGGCTCGTCGGTCTCCAGCTGCAGACCGCGCTCGCTGCAATCGACGGTGACGGCTCGGTAGGAGGGGAGCTCCGAGCTCATGGCGCGGATCCGCTCGCGGACTCGTGCGTCGCGCCGCTGCCCGTGCTGGGGTCGCACGGCGAAGTCGGGGTCCAGCACCCGGGCCACCACGAGGTAGCCTCCTTCGGGGTGCTCGCGGCACGACTCGGGTTGCACCCGCAGGCGCTTCTTCCGCCCGGACACCTGCACGGACACAGACTGCCCCGGCTCCATCGGCTCCCCCGAGTTCAGGATAATACGCTCGGCACCCATCGTTTCGACCCTCCAGCAATTTGGTTCTGAGCCCAGCTTAGAAGAAATCGAACACCGGGGTGAGTTGTGTGCGTAACCTGGCGCGAGGTATTCGCATAACGACAGACGGGGGGGGCTACCTCGGAGTTGCTCCGCGCCGGGGGGTTTCTACCCGGGAACGGTAGATTCTACCGATCCCGGGTATCCGTCTACCCGGAATGCGCAGAGTCTACCTGTTCCGGGTAGAATTTGCTCTCGGGCGGAGGGGGCTCGAAAGGCGACTCGGAGCTGCTCCGCTCCCTGTGGCTCAGAAGATCCGGCATGACCTGATCCACCCCGGGAGGAATTCCCCTGGGAAACGCGAATCTTACCTCTCGCTGCCGTAGAAAGTCCTGGTTTCCAGGTGTCTTCCTCGTTCAAGGTCGGAACGTTCTTCGTCTTCGCATCCGCAAGCGCTTTCCAAGAGAATCTCTATGCCTGGCTGCGCCATGTCCCCGGGCTCAAGCTGCCCCGCACCGGAAGCGTCCTCCCTCTCTTCAGCGAGACTCCCCTGCGCCTGCCGCACGCTCAGTTCGACGCCAAACTGGCTGCTCTGAGCCTGGGCACGGTCACCCCCGACCGCGACCTCTATCGCCAGAACCACGACGCCATCCGCCTGCTGGTGGTCGATCCCCTGAACCCCTCTTCGAAGTCCACCGTCGAGCTGGTGCTGCAGGGCTCCGTGACCGGCAGCTACGAGGTGCAGCTCGACGCCAACGGGGCCGGGCTCCTCGAGCTCCACGAGCAGCCCACGGGCGAATACCAGGCGCGCTTGAAAGGCCAGGAGCAGCACGGCTCCTTCAGCGTGGCCGAATACCGCCTGGTGCCGCTGGTGGCGATGCTGATCGACCAGCGCCGGCAGGGCAGCGAGCTGGCCGTGACCGTGCGCGTCGAGACGTTCGGCTACCCCGTGGAGGGTCCGGTGCGCGTCGACCTGATGGACCGCGGCATTCGCCTCGACAGCCTGCAGCTGACCTGCGCCGAGGGGCTGGTGCACGGGCTGTTCAACCTGCGCGGCGAGGGCCCGCATTCGCTCAACATCCAGCGCGGCGACCGCACCGCCACCGTCAGCCTGCCCGGCACGCGCAAGCAGGAGCGCGAGCTGACGCTGTTCTCCACGCTGGGCAACGAGATCCAGGGGAGCCTGCTGCCCGAGAGCGGCGCCACCGAGGTGCGCGGGCTGCACCTGGTGGAGGGGGCCACCCGCAATGCGCCGCTGCGGTTGGAGCGCCTGGACACCGGCAGGGCGCGCCTGGTGGCCACCGCGCGCTGCGAGGGCGTGCGGGCGATGATCGTGGAGCCGGCCCGGCAGTCCCCCACCCCGCCCAATCCGGACCGCGCCCCCGCCTACTGGCTGGGCCTCCAGCAGTATCAGAACGGCGCCTACGAGCAGGCGGTCCAGCTGTTCGAGCAGGCCTTCCGCGAGAACCCGGACGCCTGGGTCGCGCACTACCTGGCCACCGCGCTGGCCAAAGAGGGCGAGGTGCAGAAAGCCCTGAGCTGGTTGCGGCGCGCCCGCGACCTGGGTTGGGAGCTGAGCGAGGAGGAGCGCGACCGGCTGCAGGACCCCTCCCGCGACGTGGTGCGCGAGGTGATGGAGCCGGGCGACGCGCTGGAGCTGGACGTGCCCGCCCCGTTGGGCGTGGTGGCCGTGGGCTGCTATGTGCAGGGGCGTCCCTGGGAGGGTTGGGCGGCCGTGGTGGTGCCGGCGACGCTGGAGGCCGCGCTCGAGGTCCCACTCGCAAGCGAGCCCGGTGCCGAGATCGAGCTGGTGGTGGATGCCCCCTCGGACGCCTCGGTCTTCGTGCTGGTGCGGGACAGCCGCCTGACGCGCCAGGACACGCCCGAGAGCGTGCTGGCGTCGCGCTTGAAGAGCTACGTCGGGGCGCTGCCGCCGAAGGTGCGCCAGGTCGAGCAGGCGCCCGTTCGTAACGGGCTGCGTCCGCGCCAGGACGTGCCGGCTCCTCTGGCTCGGGCCGGCATGATGCGACCCGGGATGATGATGATGGGATCCGCCGCCCCGAGTCTCAGAAGATCGGAAGCCGCGTCGTTCGGCGCTTCCAGCTTCGGGGCGCCCCCGGAGGACCCGTTCGCGGCGTCCGAGGAACCCCTGTGGGACGCCCCCTCCGACGCCTGGGCCTTCAGCGCGCCGATGCCCTCGTTCGAGGGCGGCGTGGCCAGCTTCCTCAAGCCGAAGCCGGCGGTGACCACCCAGCACGATGCCCAGGTGCTGCTGGCCGAGCTCTGCCAGGGTCCGCAGCGGCGCAAGCTGAGGATGCCCAACGCGATGGGCGACTTCCAGGTGGAGGCGTTCGTGCTCCAGGGCCGCCACTGGAAGACCCTGCGCCAGCGCCTGCGCGTGGTAACCGACCTGCACGTGGAGCTGGACGTCCCGCCCTGCGTGCACCCGGGCGACGCCGTGACGGGGCGTGTGCTGCTGGTGGGGAACAGCGCGGTGACGTTGACGCGCGACGAGGTTCCGGTCGAGCTGGGCCCCGACCTGACCTTCACGGTCACGCCGGGCGTGTATCGGGTAACCGCTGGCGACCGCGTGTGTGAAGCGGTGGTGAGCGCCCCGGGCAAGCTCAAGAGGAGGGTGCGCACGGTGCGCCTCATGCGCGCGGGCGAGACTCTTTCGCGTGGGGCGGGAGTGCTGGGCTGGCAGATTCTGCCGACCTGCGAGCTGCCGCTGGAGACCCTGGCGGAGGCCACCACGAACTACGAGTATTGCTGTTGCGAGCAGACCTCCACGCGGATGGTGGCGGCGGCGGCGATGCTGGAG
This sequence comes from Vulcanimicrobiota bacterium, assembly GCA_039809865.1. Taxonomy (GTDB): domain Bacteria; phylum Vulcanimicrobiota; class Xenobia; order Xenobiales; family QWHO01; genus QWHO01. The sequence goes on along the minus strand of JBDHVW010000009.1, from coordinate 15,603 downwards.
CTGGCCCGCAGCCAGGACCGCGTCAGCTATGCCAGGGCCGCTCTCCGCGCCGGTCTGGACCGGCTCGAGTCCATGTGGCTGGACGGTCAGGGCTTCGCGATCTACCCCGGTCACCACCAGATCCACGAGTATTGGAGCCGCCAGGCGGCCGTCAACCTGCGCGCCCTGCGGCGCCTGACGGGCGACGAGCGCGCCATCGCTCTGGACGACCGGGTGCGCCGTGTCTACCCGGACCTCGATAGCGAGGGCCTGGCGGGGCTCTACTGGAGCGGGGCCGGGGTGAGCGAGGCGCGCTCGTTCATCGCGACCGAGGGCTCGGGCGTGAAGTGGCGCCACAACGCGGCCTACGCGGTGGCCATCCTGGTGCGCAACGGGGAGCTGGAGCTGGCGGTGCCCACCGCCAACCGCATCACGGCCTCGTTGAACGAGCAGGGGATGCTCTACAGCACGCACGACTCGGTGGCCGCGCTGGCGATGTTCCGCGAGCTCGCCGGCTCGGGTCTGCTGAACGGGTCTTCGCAGGTGGAGTCGACTGAGGACTTCTTGCGCGTGGTGGAGGGCCTGGCCACGGTCCAGGTCGACCGCCTCGTGGAGGAAGATTGGAGCTCGTTCTCGTGCGCTGTCGGCCTGCGCGTGTGGTTCTCTCCACGGGAGCTCCGCGCGGGTGAGCCGGTCGACCTCCACGTGCAGCTCGAGGACGGCTACCAGATGGGCGACCTGGTCTACGTGAACCTGCCCCAGTGCCTGGCGCGCGTGACGGGGGGCGCGCAGGTGAAGCAGTTCGCGGTGGACTTCGCGGGTGGGTCCGAGGTGACCATCCCGCTGGTGGCCACCTGCGCGGGCTCGCAGCACTTCACGCTGTGCGTGCGCAACATGTTCGACGAGGAGCGGGCGGGTAGCCCCGGCATGCTCTTGGTGGACGTGAACCCGTAGGTTCCGCGGGGCGTAGAGCGGGCATGAGAAAGAACCTCTTCCTCCTGCTCTGCGCCCTGGCGGCCTGCGCGCTCCTCCCCCGCAACCAACCAGAGTGCCCGGTAGATGGCCGAATCCTCGTCGTGAGTCGTAACGGAGACAGGATTGAGGTATGGGCTGACGGCCTGTGCGACGTCCAACCTCACTTCGGGATGCCCTTCGTCCGGCGCATCGGGCGTCGACAGGTTGAGCGACTGTTCCTGGAACTGGCCAGAAATGTCCCTACGGGCGAAGCGCTGCCGTTGGAGCGGGACACATGCTACAGCTGCAACGGTCGCTGGCACTACGAATTCTTTGATGGCACGCATACCTGGCGCGGTGACTTCAACTCGACGAACATGACCAGGGCTCAAACTCGCTTCCGAGCCGCCGTGCTCAAGGAACTGAAGCCGGTCTTCGACCAGGCCGATTGCGGCGAACCTTAGTCCCAGAAGACTTCGCATGGGCGGGCGTCCAAAATTGCCGCGTCGCGCGTAATCAGAGGGCAGTCCAGGCGCAGGGCCATAGAAACGATCATCTCGTCGAAGGGATCTCCGTTGAACGCCAGGTTCTGGTAGTAGAGAACGTCCTGTGCCACCAGATCGCAGAGATGGATCCCCCGAGCAAAGAAATGCTGCTCGACGTAGTCGGCCAGTGAATGGCGAAGTTGGATGCGCCCGAGCCGGACCAGTCCAGCGATTTCCCAAAGGACGGGGACGGGCACCCAAATGGCCCTGGAGCCTTCAACGGCTTGATGAAACGCGTCCAGCGCCATCCGGCTCAACTTCTTGTGTTGATTCCCAAGGTACCAGACCAGCGGATGAGTATCCGTCACCAGGAGCGATGTGCTCATAGCTCCTCGGCTGTTCTGATCAGGCTCTCGCGCATCCGACGACCGATCTCCCTGCTTCCCTGCTCGAGATCGCCAAGAATCTCCAGACATCCAACCGCGGAACGGGTCTGTGTCAGGGGTGCTCCGGCGCGGGCCAGCAACTGAAGGTAGTCGTCGTGGCCCAGAAGGACGGCGGCAACTTTGCCACGATCGGTGATCTCCACAGGCCCACCGCCGGCGGCCACCTGTTCCACCAGAGGCAAGAATTGCGCTCTTGCCTGTGATTTGCCCAGTTTCATCGTCATACCCGAATTGTACACCACCCTGCGTACACAAGCAAGCTTAACAAAACGGTAACACCCTCCCGAGGCTCGACCCCCTAAACTGCGCCCATGCTGATCACGGCTGCGCAACCCAGAGTTGTCTTTCCTCGAGACGAGGGCTCGCACCCCACGGCCAAGACCGAGTGGTGGTATCTCAACGGGCACCTCGAGGACGAGGACGGCAACAAATACGGATTCCACCACGCGCTCTTCGACGCCCCCGACGTCGTGGACGCCCGCTACAACGTGGACATGCCGGCCATGCCCGGCGCCATGATGCTGGACACCGCCCTCACCGAGGAGGCCACCGGCGAGCACACGTACAGCCGCGACATGAAGATCCTCCGGCCCTACGCCAACCACACCGACGTGAAGACGGACGAGCTCAACGCCGGCTACGATCAGTCTTTCAGGCTCCAACGCTGGGATACCGAGACCATCCACGTGCGCGGCCTCGCCGGCCGGGCGATCATGGACGTCGACATGAAGGCCACCAAGCCGCCGATCCTGATGGGCGGCGAGGGCGAGATCGAGATGGGGCCCAACGGCCTGAGCAAGTATTACACCTTCCCCAAGCTCGAGGTCACCGGCACGCTGCTCATCGATGGCGAGGAGAAGAACGTCAAGGGCAGCGCCTGGATGGACCACCAGTGGGGCGATATGGCCATCTTCAATGGCTACAAAGGCTGGGACTGGTTCGGCATCCAGCTCAGCAACGATACCCAGATCAACGCCTTCCGCTTCCGCGACGAGCAGGGGGGCAACGTGCAGACCACCGTGGGGATTTCCAACCCGGACGGCTCCCAGAGCGATTCCGAGCAGATGAAGCTCACCCCCGGACGCACCTGGCGCAGCCCCGAAACCGGCGCGGAATACCCCGTGGAATGGCACCTCAGCGTGCCCGACCAGCAGATCGAGCTCGACCTCAGACCGACCGTGGACGACCAGGAGATGGTCGGACATCCGCCCCACTGCTACCCCGAGCTGGCGCCCAAGCCGACCTACTGGGAAGGCAGCATGCAGGTCACCGGCAGCGTGAAGGGGCAGCCCGTGGACGGGCGCGCTTACCTCGAGCTGGTGGGCTACCCGGGGGATCGCATCCTGGTCACGGCTCCGACTCAGGAGACGATCGACCTGGCGAAGTCGCTGCAGAGAGACTGACCAGCACCACTCCGAAGGTCACCACCAGCGTCCCCAGCCAGCGCGTGGGGGACACCGGCTCGTGCAGCATCACCCCCACCAGCATCGCGTTGAAGATGAAGTAGCTCGCCTTCAGGGGGAAGGCCAGGGAGAGGTCGGCCCAGGAGAGCACGGCCAGCCAGAGCAGGAAGTGGGTGAGCAAGAGGGCTACGGCCAGGAGCAGATAGTGCCATCCCCCGCCCCGCACGGCCATGGACAGGTAGATGTCGCCCAGCACGGCGGCCAGCACGGCCAACAGGGTGACCGGGATCACGCGCCCACCGCGATGATCACCACGCCCACCACGATCACTCCGGTGCCGACCCAGCGCAGCAGGTTAATCTGCTCCCCCAGAACGAGCCGCGCCAAAACGGCGCTGAAGACGTACTGCACCGCTGAGACCGGGCCCACCACGCTGAGGGGCGCGTAGCGCAGCACGGCCATCCAGAGGAAGAAGTGGCCGGCCATGAAGAGGATGGCCATCCAGAACCAGATCACCGTGATGGCTTTGGCGCCAAAGCGAAGCAGCGACAGTGGCCCGAACCACTCGAAGGGGCCGAGCCGCTTCATGGCCCGGGACATCAGCACGTCCCCCACGGCCAGCAGCAAGACGGCCAGACTGGTGCCGAGACAGGCGAACAGCACGTCAGTCGAAGTAGGACTGCAGGGTGCCGCGGCGCCGCACGTCCAGCGTGGCGCAATGGAAGGCGCCCCCGAAGGGCGCGTAGTTCATGAACGGCAGGTCGATGGGCTCGAAGCCCCAGTCTTTGAGGGCGCGGATCATCGACTTCTGCTGCGTCTCCACCACCACGCGCTTCGAGTCCAGGCTGAGGACGTTCATGCTGAGCCACTGCGAGCAAAGGGAGACCAGCGGGCCCTTCGCCCTGTCCGGGCGTGGCGCCACCAGGATGTCGCAGTTCTTGCGCAGCACCGGGGGCAGGTCTTCCTTGTCGATGAAGTCGGGGTTCACCAGGATCTTGCCCGGGGCCAGCGGCATGAACGTCGAGTCGATGTGCATCGGCTGACGGCACTTGCTGGTGATGCGGTGGATGCGGTAGGTGTCGCCCAGGTGGCGCTCCAGCCACTGGATGCCGCTGTCGTTGGTCACGTTGGAGCGCGTCACGAAGATGTCCTTGCCGCAGCGCACGAAGTCGGCCGCGTCGAAGACCGGCTCGAACTCGTTGATGACGTAGCGCATCGGCTCGCCATCCTTCGGCACGGTGAACCGGTAGTCGAAGAGTTGATCCGGCAGCTCGGGGCGGGGGGCGGCCGTCCAGCGGGCGCCGTGGCGCCAGTATTCCTTGAAGAGCTTGCGGTAGGCGAACATCTCGATCTGGCGGCAGCGCCAGGCCATCGGGGTCTCGATGATCTCGTCGCCGATCACCAGGAATCCGTCGCGGGGGCAGGCGGTGCAGAAGCCGCGGGTGGACCAGTCGGGGGTCTGGAACTTGACCCGCCCGTCCAGCACGTCGGGCTGGCGCACGGTGATCCCCTCGGCCTGCATCAGTCGGATGAAGCGGTCCAGCTCGCGCTCGGCGGGCTTGATCATGAAGCGCGGGTAGCGCATTCCCGAGACCAGGTTGAAGATCCACGCCACCGAGCGGGGGACGCTGATCCCCACCCCGATGTGGCTGGAGGGGATGACCGCCCCGTCCAGGCGGCCGACGATGACTTCTTCGAGGGGGTCCCACTCGTTGTGGGACATGACTGGGGAGGTTGCTATCGCGGACATACGGACCCGTTTGCGCCCTCCTGGACGGTTCCTTCGGCTGTTATCAAACCGTCATGCAACTCTCATCGAATCGTCATTCGGTGGGGAATCCAGCCTCGGTCCACCCCCGCCAGCCGCCATCCATCGACAGCACGTTGGTATAGCCCATCTGCCCGATGGCGTCGGCGGCCAGCGCCGACCGGTAGCCTCCCCCGCAGTAGAGGACGATCTCCGCGTCCTTATCGGGGATTTTGGTCTCGATGTCGCGCTCGATGACGCCTTTGCCGATGTGCTCGGCGCCGGGGAGGTGCCCTTTGGCCCACTCGCTGTCCTCGCGCACGTCGACCAGGTGGAACTTGTCGCCTTTTTGCAGGCGCTGGTGAATCTCGGTCACGCTGGTCTCGCGGATCTTCACGCGGGAGCGGTTGACGATCTCCTCAAATGCGGGGGTGTGTTTCAACGAGCAGCTCCTTTACGGCCGCCTGGCGCTCCAGGCTGACCCCGTTCTTCACCAGGAACTGCGCCGCGCCCCCGCAGCTATCCTCGTAGTCGAAGACCTCCTGGATCCACTCGGCGTGGACCTCGAGGCCGGGGCTGTTACGGATGGACTGGAGGTAGTCGTCCAGGATGGTCTTGCGGCTCGCGCCCAGGTTCTCGAGCAGGACGGCCGCGAGGATACCGGTGCGGTCCTTGCCCGCCGAGCAGTGGAAGAGGATGGGGTAAGCTTCTTTCTGGCTCAGGGTCGCATAGAAACCCTGGAACGCCTTCGCGTTCTCGCGGATGTAGTAGTGGTAGGCCTCGCGGCGCAGGCCCTGGCTGTTGGCCATGGGGAGGCGGATGAGCTTGACCACGTTCATCCGGTCGTCGCCCTCCCTGGCCAGCTCCTTGTCCAGGCGCAGGTCGATGACGGTCTGGATGCCCAGCTTGTTGACCGTGGCCGTGTCCTGCCTGGTGAGGTAGCAGAGGGCGCCCGACCGGTAGAGCATGCCCTTCTTGAAGGTCTGCCCTTCGGCGAGGGGGAGACCGCCCAGCTCGCGGGTGTTGCGCGTGGCCTGGAGGGGAATGCCGCGCCCCGGCTGGGCCGCCAGAGGGAGCAGGAGGGCGAGGAGGAGCAGTGCCGTGCGCATCACCTGTCCATTTCTAGACGGGAGGGGAGTTCCTGCCCTGCGGGTTGCCTGGCGTGGATCCCTTCGGGGCGGGGGGATCCGCTCCCCGGAACGGATCTGGATCCGCTCGCGGGCGTGGATCCCTGCGGGGCAGGGGGATCCGCTCCCCGGGACGGATCTGGATCCGCTCGCGGGCCTGGATCCCTGGCGGGAAGGGGGATCCGCTCCCCGGGACGGATCTGGATCCGCTCGCGGGAGTGGATCCCTCGCGGGCCAGGGGGATCCGCTCCCCGGAACGGATCTGGATCCGCTCGCGGGCGTGGATCCCTCGCGGGGCAGGGGGATCCGCTCCCCGGAACGGATCTGGATCCGCTCGCGGGCGTGGATCCCTCGCAGGGGGATCCGCTCCCCGGAACGGATCTGGATCCGCTCGCGGGCGTGGATCCCTCGCAGGGGGATCCGCTCCCCGGAACGGATCTGGATCCGCTCGCGGGCGTGGATCCCTCGCGGGGTAGGGGGATCCGCTTCCCGGAACGGATCTGGATCCGCTCGCGGGCGTGGATCCCTCGCGGGGCAGGGGGATCCGCTCCCCGGAACGGATCTGGATCTGCTCGCGGGCGTGGATCCCTCCCAAGGCAGAGGGCTGCGCTCTCCGAGCGACCCGGGCCGCACCCGCGCGGGCTACTCCTCGCGCAGCGCCCCCGCCACCTCGAGCCTCGCCTGCCTCCACGCCGGCACGACGCATGCCAATAAGGCCGCCAGCACCGATAACCCCACAGCCTGCACCAGGATCCACGGATTCACGTGCAGCTCCAACGTCCAGCCGAACGATCGCTTGTTGATCACGTAGATCATCCCCAGCGCCTGCGCCAACCCCAACGGCAAAGCCAACAACCCCGCGCAGAGCCCCATCCACACGCTCTGAAACGCCAGCAGCCCGAAGACCTGACCCCGCGTCAACCCCAACGCCCGCAGCACGGCCAGCTCGCGGCCGCGCTCCAACCCGAGCGCGATCAGGCTGCTGACCAGCCCCGCGAAGGCGACCAGCACGGCCAGCAAGCGCAGCACCCCGGTGACCACGAAGGTCTGCTCGAAGATGGCCAGCGACGCCGTCCGCAAGGCCCGATTCGACCGGATCAACACCTCGCGATCCCCCGCGCGCTCTTGCAATGATCGCACGACGCTGTCAACATCCGCCCCCGCCGACACGCTCACCGCCAGCGACGTGATCCGCTCATCCCCAAATCGCTCCAAATACAAAGGCCGCGCCATCAGCACGACCCCCTCGGGCGTCCCGTAGTCGGTAAACACCCCCGAAATAACGAACCGCTCGAACCCCCGATCCGTCAGCAGCTCCAACGAGCTCCCGGGATGCAGTCCGAATCGATACGCGTAGGGCTCGCTGACCAGCACGTCCCCCCACGACCCTTCCTGAAAAGCGAACGAGCCACGCGTGCTCGAACTCGCATCAATCGCCACCAGGCGCACCGGGCCAAACTGCGTGGTCCCATCCACCGCACGATACAGGCTGACCGTCCCAACGCCCGGGGTTCCCCGAACCGAAGAAACCAGCGCGTCATCCAGGGTCGAGGTATTCCGCCCGCTGATCACCGTGGGCGGCGCCATGTAGATGTCCTCGCGCAGGGTCACGCCCAGCCAGCCGACCAGGGTGGTGCGGAAGCTGTCCACCATCACCCCGATGCCCACCGTGGCCGACACGGCCAGCGTCAACGCAGCCAGGGCCACCCCGGTGCGGCTCAAGGACCGGCCCAGCGACCGCACCCCCAGCCGCAACAACAGCCCCCGCGGACGCACCACAAGCGACAAAGCTACCGCGGCCCACGGCGCCATCACCGCCAACCCGACCATCATCGCGAACATCCCGATCAGCCCCAGCACGATGCTGCGACTCGGCACCCACAGCACCCCGATCCCCACCAGAGCCATCACCAGGCCAAAAACTGCGATCGGACCCACCAGCCGCGAGGCCCGCTCCTCGGCGTCCGAGCGCGCCAGCACGCAGCCTGCGGGCGCTGAGGTCGCCTCCCACGCGGGCGCCAGCGCGGCCAGGAGCGTCGTCACGAGACCCAGCAAGAAGGCCACCACGAACGGCCCCACGGACAGCTGCACCGAGGAGACCTGCACCACGAAATACAGGTCGTTCAGCGTGCGGGTGACCAGCTTCACCAGCACCGTGCTCAGCTCGTAGCCCAGCACCAGCCCCAGCAGCGTGCCCACCAGGCCCAGCCAGAAGGCCTCCATCAGGACCAGGCGGAGAATCTCCCCGCGCGTGACCCCCAGCGTGCGCAGGCGCCCCCACAGGGCACGGCGCTGCACGACCGTGAACGAGGAGGTCTGGTAGATCAGGAACATCCCCACCACCAGGCTCAGCAGGCTGAGGGCCGTCAGGTTGAGGTGGAAGGCTTCGCTCATCGCGCCCAACGTGCGGTCGCGCTCGCCCGCGCTCTGCAGCGTGCAGCCCGGCGGCAGCTGGACAGGCAGTTTGCCATCCGGCAAGATGAGGTCGATGCGGGTCAGGTAACCCACGTGGGAGAGCGTCTCCTGCGCGGTTGAGATGTCCGCGATCAGAACGGACTCGAGGGCGCGCCGGCTCAGCTCGCTGTCAGGTGAAAGAACAGCGATGAGGTGCAGGGTGGCACCCCGCGTGTCCATCCGCACGCGGAGAGGATCCCCGCTACGAAGGCCGAGCTCGCCCGCCACGGGGGCGCTCATCACGACGGCCCCGGGCACGCTGAACAGCTCGTTCAGAGGCACCGGCGATCCCGTCCCGGTATACGATCGAAACGGCGCTTCCGCGGTCAAATCGAGCCCCAGCAGGCGGAACGTGCGCCCGCGAATGGGGATGCCGTCCCCCCCGAGCTTCTCCCCCGAATTCAGCCGCAGGTAGCCCTCGACGACCGGAGCCGCCACGACCCCCGCACGCCGCAGCGAGGCGTAGACCTCCTCGGGGATGCCCTCGGGCGGACCGAAGATCTGGTGGGTGGCCTTGCCCGAAACGGCCTGGACGCTCAGCCCGAAGGCCGTCCGGGCGCTCTCGTTGGCCAGGCTGATGCCGAGGACGGAGGCGACCCCGACGGCGATTCCGAGCAGGGCCAGGGCCAGCTGCCAGGGATGGCGCGTGAGGTGGCGCCAGCCCGCGCGCGCCAGCATCAGGGCATGGAGCAGTAACCCAGCTGGACGCGCTCGATGCGATAGGTGTTAGGACGCTCGGTCTCCAGGTAACGGGTGCAGTACTTCAGCTCTTTGCCGTAGATGTGGAGCGTGATCGCCTCCACGTCGAAGGGGTTGTGGATGCGATGGTGCTCGTAAGGGGGAATCAGCCGTCCCACGGCCCCCACGCCCACCTCGATGCAGCGCTCTTCCTTGAGCTCCACGCTCTCGTCGGCGAACTTCTGCACCACGTCATAGCTGGTGATGGCCAGCTTGCCCGCCATGCACCCCTCGACGCACCAGGTGTTGTCGTGGTCGTGGATGGCAGTCCCCTGGCCCGGTCCCCAGACCATCGCCACCACGCAGTAGCGATCCTGCGGATCCTTGTAGACCAGGTGCCGCGCGTAGCCCTTGTCGCTTTTCTGCTGAAGGCGCTTGGAGAGCTCGCAGCAGTGGGCGTTCTTCTCCAAGAGCTGGCACGTCGCCTGGACCTTCTCATGGTAATCGCCGCAGCAGTTCAGCTTGGTGTCGAGCTCTTCCAGCAGTTCTTCAACAACCATAACGTTTCAGTTCGCTTCCTTGAACTGCGTTCCTCTCGAACACACGTTTCAGGCCAGGGCCACGTAGATGTTCTGGACGTCGTCGTGGTTATCCACCGCCTCCAGGAACGCCTCCACCTCGGCCAGCTGATTTTCGTCCAGATTGGACACGGGGTTCTTGGGACGGTATCCCAGCCGCACCGACTCGACCGTAAATCCCTGATCCGGCAACGCTTTGCTCACCAGGTCCAGGTCGGTGGGGTCGGTGTAGAAGACCGTGGGACCGTCCTCTTGAACCTCGAAATCTTGCGCCCCCGCTTCGATGGCCGCCTCCTCCGCATCGCGCGTGCCCGAGGCCTCGATGATGCCGACGTAGTCGAAATCCCAGGCCACGCTGCCCTTCTCGCCCAACTGCCCTTTGCGGAAGAGGACGCGCATCTCGGGGCCGGTGCGGTTGACGTTGTCGCTGAGCGCCTCCACGATGAGGGGGACCCGGTGGGGCGCGAAGCCCTCGTAAGTGAGCAGCTCGTAGTTGGTGGTATCTCCCCCGCCGGCGGCCTTCTTGAGGGCGCGGTCGAGCGTCTCCTTGGGCATCGAGGCCTTGCGGCACTGCTCCACCACGAGGCGGAGCTTGGAGTTGGCCGCGGGGTCAGCGCCACCACTCTTGGCGGCGACAGCGATCTCTTTGGCAAGCTTTCCGAAGATCTTGCCCTTCGCGTCCGCAGCGGCGGCGCGGTGTTTAGCTTTCCATTGTGAACCCATGCCCGGGGGTTTCGCGGCGCTAGTTGAGGGCCCTCTTCCGAAGCCGGACGCCCCCGATGGCCACCTGGCTCAGGGTTTCCTGCACCCCCGCCTGCGGGAGAGCTTCCCGTTTGTGGGTCTGGAGCTCGACCTGCTTGCCGTGCGAGGCCAGCTCGGACTGGTAGAGCTTGAGCTTCTCCTGCATCTTCGGCCCGCGCTCGAGGAGAGCCCGGCCGCCCAGGGCGGTCGCGCCCCAGAGAACGGCGCCGGCGATCGGTTTGGCGACGCCTGGGAGCGCGTGCATCAGCGCTGTGACGCCTGCGAACCCTCCCACCAGCCCCGCAACGGTGCCCGTGAGGCAGCCGATCGCGAGGGCTTTCAGAATCGTGGGCGTGTTCTGCCGGGCGGGATTTCTGGCGGCCCACAGCAGGGCGGCAATCGCACCGCCGGCAAGACCGAGGGTCCCCAGACCCAGGGTGGGCACGACGGCGGCTGCGGTCGGCCACAACTGGCCGAGCCCGGCACCGAGGACGGTGGCTCCGGCCGTGTAGCCGACGGTCCGATTCCGGAAGGCTTTCAGCTCCTGCGGCACCTGGGGCGCCGACGGCTGGAACAGATCCGCCGGCGGCTCGCTGCCGGCAGCCGTGGCGCGGCTGAAGGTCGAGAAGCTCAGGCCGCAGGGGGTGACTTGCATGCCCTCATTCTGATGGATGAGGCTGAAATTTTAATGATTTTAACCGGCGCGCAACATCCTCGCGCGTGGAGCCCGGGTGGATCGTGCACAGGCGATACACGCGCCTCCCGCGCAGCATGGTGGTGGTGACTCCCAGGTCCGGCCGGGCCTTCACCTCCCCCTCGCGGGGCGCAAAGGTCAGGATGGCCAGTTGCGCGGGCGTGACGATCTCCCACCCTGTCTCTTGCAGATGACTCTGCGCCCACTCGCACATCGCCACTCCCTGGTCCACGGCTTGCTCGAAGGCCTCCCTTCCGAAGGTCTGCAGCGAGAGCCAGAGCTTGAGCGCGCGGAAACTGCGCGTCAGCTGGATGCCCAGGTCACAGAAGTTGACCTCGCCCGGCCCCGGGTCGAGGTCGGTGAGATACTCCGCCTGCACGGCGAACGTCTGGCGCAGGGCCTCCCCTTCGCGCACCAGGACGCAACCGAGCTCGTAGGGCTGGAAAAGCCATTTGTGGCCGTCCAGAGTGAGCGAGTCGGCCAGCTCGAGGCCAGCCAGCTGGGAGCGCACCTTGCGGCTGATGGCGCCCCCGGCCCCATAGGCGCCGTCCACGTGCAGCCAGAGGTGGTCGCGGCGGCAGAGGGCGGAGAGCTGCAGGAGGGGGTCCACGGCGCCGGTATTGACCGTGCCGGCGTTGGCCACGACCGCGAAGGGCTTGAGACCCTGCACGCGGTCCTGATGGATGCGCTTGGACAGCTGGTGGACGTTGAGGCGATAGGAGTCGTCGCTGGGAAGCTTGACCAGCTGGTGCTCCTGGAACCCGAGCAGCTTCACGGCGCGCAGGATGGAGCTGTGGGTCTGGTCCGAGGTGTAGATTCTGGCGGCAGGGTGAGGAGCGCCGTCCAGCCGACGCTCGCGCGCGACCGCGAGGGCGGTGAGGTTGGCCACGGAGCCCCCGCTGACGAAGAGGCCGCGGGTGCCGTCCGGGAGGCCGCAGAGCTGGCGCAGCCAGTCGATGGTCACCAGCTCGATCTGGGCCGCGCCGGACGCCTCCAGCCAGGTGCCCGCGAAGAGGTTGTAGCCCGAGGTCAGCAGGTCGCCGATGACGCTGACGAAGTTGCTGGGACTGGGGATGAAGGCGAGGAACCCCGGATGGTTCGTCAGCATGGCGTGCTTGACGACCTCGGTCAATCGCAGCAGGGGATCGGGCGCGGGTTGCTCGGGGAGCGGCTCCTGGAGCTCCGGGAGGGTGGCCTTGCTGAACACGGGGAGGTCGGGCAGGCGCGTGTAGTGGTCCACCAGCATATCCACGGCGCGGTATCCGAGGGCCCGCATCTCCTCGGGGGTCAGTGCGAGGGGGTTCTCAGGCAACGGGTTTCTTCTTCACCCGGATGCCCCCGATGGCGACCTGGCTCCGGGTCTCCTGGACGCCGGTCTGGGGCAGCCCCTCTGCCTGAGGGAGCGTGCGGAAGATGACGGGCTGCAGTTGCATCTCGGCTCGATTGTGCTGCGGCTGCCTGAAAAGAACCTGAGCGTGTTCATCAAATGGCAAAACGGATGCAAAGACGGTGAAACTTCGGGGTAACATCGCGGTCTGATTTCTCCCCGGTGAGGGCGTCAGAATGGGACCATCCTTAGTTCGGAGGTCGCCATGGAAAATTCTCACCCGTGGAGCTTGCGGTTTCAGATCGCCCTCTTGCGGGCCTACCTCTTCAGCCTGGACGCCGACACCTTGCCGCCGGACGAGGCTGTCCACGAGTGCCGCCTTCTCTCCCACAGGTTGCGGGAGAAAGCGCTCGATTTCTCCCGCCAGATCGTGCGCGCCTACCCCGACCATCGCGGTGCCCGCGAGCTCTACCACAGGCTTTCCGCCTGAATTTCATTTCGTTGGAGGTTCCCATGGAGTTCCGTCATTCTGGTCGCGTCTATTTCTGGTCCGGCCGTCGCTGGTCGTGCGAGGGGCGGCCCCTCTCGCTGAACGTGCAGAACGCTCTCTCGCGGGCGTATATCCTGGCGCTCGACCCCTCATGGTTGCCGGATGTCGCGGTGGCGAGGTGTGCCGTGGTCTGCGAGCTGGCTCGCATCGACCCGTCCCTGGTGGAGTGCGCGCTGGACTTCACCCGTCAGATCTTGCGCGCGCATCCCCGACATCAGGGTGCGCTCGCTCTGCGCAGGAGGCTGTCGGCATGAGCCTGCTCGAGCTTGTTTCGTCGGATAGTCGGAGCGCGCGGATTCTGGAGGCGCGCCTGGTGGACGGTCTGACCCTGGAGGCGATCGGCCTGCGCGAGGGGGGCATCACTCGCGAGCGGGTGCGCCAGATCGTGGCGCGGGAGCTGCGGCGGGTGCCGTGGCGGCTGAAGAAGCATCCCGACCTGCTGGCGTTGGCCCAGCGGGGGCGTTTGTTGATGTCGCAGGTCCATTCGCTGCGGGAGCTGGCGTTGCGTTTGCTGGAGGTGAACCCGCCCGAGCCGGTGCTGCGCGAGCTGCGCCTGCTGCTGCGGTTGTTCGGGGAGGTGGAGTTTCCCGAGCCTCCCCCACCCTCGCCGCCGTCCGTGCCGCAGGTTCGCTCGTCCATCCTGGAGGCCGTGCAGGCCGTGGCGCTGGGCCCGGACACCCTGGTGGCGTTTCTGCGCGGCAAGAGGTGGGCGCGGCTGCGGCCGTTGCAGGCGGCGGCGGGCTACGGCTCGCTGGCGCTGTGCAACTACGTGCAGGTGCGCGAGCAGATCGGGCGGCTGCTGATGGAGGGGCGGTTGGCTTCGGAGCTCTCGTTCCGTTATGGCAAGCGGTGCTCGGTGCTGCGCCTCGTCCCGGAAGCGGCCAAGGCTTGACGCCCAACGATACCATGGGTGGCGAGAGACTTCCCGCGGGCGCCCCATCGCAGAGTTGCACAAGTAGGTCCCTCCCGGACTCTAGGCGAAGTCCGACTGGGCAAGCCAGGTGCTCGTCCATTGATTGACGTGGGGCGGAGCAGATTCTTGAGGAAACTTTCAACGAGCTATCAATGGCGGATGACTCTGGCGGTCAACAAGCACGTCTCGGAGTTCGAGCGCTGCGTCCGCGAGAAAACTCAGAAGAGCCGACATTTACGCGGCTGCGAGCGAAGGGAGGCCACACGTGACCCCTGAGGATTATCTGGCGGAGCAGCCCGCGGACCGTCGCGCCGCCCTGGAGCACGTGCGCAAGCTCGTCAACCAGAACATCGCCCCCGGCTTCGAGGAAGGCATCCTTTTTGGCATGATCAGCTGGTACGTCCCGCTGGAGCGCTATCCGAAGACTTACAACAAGCAGCCTCTGACCGTGGTCTGCCTGGGTAACAAGAAGAGCTACATGACGCTCCACCTGGTGGCGGTCTACGTTGAGGATTGGCGCCGCGGGAAGCTGGAGGCCGACTACCAAGCGGCCGGCAAGAAGCTCGACATGGGCAAGGGGTGCTTGCGTTTCAAGAAGCTGGACGATCTGGCCGAGGAGGCGATCGGGCAGGCGTTGCGAGAGGTCACGGTGGACGGGTTCATTGCGGCTCACGAGGCGTCCCGGAAGTAATCCGGTTCGTCTCCCTGGGATCGGGGAGCTTCGCAAGCTGAGGCTGCAAGCGTGGCTACGCGCCCTCCAGCACTCAAACACGGAGCAGGGTTGGACTTCTCCAACGGCCTCCTCGAGAAAGTCCCCGTTGGATTTTTCCCTGGACCCAACGTTTGCGGACGCGACAAATCGATGGACCTAGGCCGACTGGGATAGACCGAAAGAAAGGAGCCCGGTAGCTCCGGAGGGCGTGGTTATCACGCTCTCGTTCGCTACCGGGCTCCTGTCCGGTCGGGTCGGGGCTATTCGCTGCCGCCACCATCGCCACCGGAGCCACCGCCGTCGCCACCGGCGCCAGCACCGCCATCACCAGCGCCTGCTCCGGCACCGCCGTCACCAGCGCCTGCTCCGGCACCGCCGTCACCATCTCCGGCGCCCGCACCGGCTCCGTCACCATTGCCAGCACTTCCGTCACCAGGGCCGGCGCTTCCCTCGCCAGGGCCAGCATTCCCGTCGCCAGGGCCTTCACCCGGGCCAGGGCCTTCGCCAGGACCAGGGCCTTCGCCAGGACCAGGGCCTTCACCCGGGCCAGGGCCTTCGCCAGGACCAGGGCCTTCGCCAGGGCCAGGGCCTTCACCCGGGCCAGGGCCTTCGCCAGGGCCGGGGCCTTCACCAGGGCCAGGGCCTTCACCAGGGCCGGGGCCTTCACCAGGGCCAGGGCCTTCGCCCGGGCCGGGGCCGGGGCCGGGGCCTTCACCAGGGCCAGGGCCTTCGCCCGGGCCGGGGCCGGGGCCGGGGCCTTCGCCCGGGCCAGGGCCTTCACCAGGGCCAGGGCCTTCGCCAGGGCCAGGGCCTTC
>JBDHVW010000008.1:0-150668 GCA_039809865.1 Vulcanimicrobiota bacterium | reverse complement strand
CGACAAGAGCGAGCAGATCGTCGACGCCGTCGCCGAGCTGGTCGGCTCGGTCGCGTCGACGACCGTGACGCCGGTGCCCTCGACCGGAAGATAGATGCGCTGGAACGTGCTCTGGGTGGCCTTTCCGATCGGCTTCCCTTCGTCGTTCAGACCCATGACGCGCCAATAGTAGAGACCAGGAGCCAGCGGAGTGGCATCGGTCGGATAGGTGACGCTGGTGCCCTGCTTGACCTTGGCGGCCCATTCCAGGGCCTCCATTTTCTCGTCCTTGGAGACCATCAGCAGGTAACCGCCCTCGGCATCCTTGGTGCCGGTCCAGGTAAAGGTGGGCGGGCTGGAGACGGCCGCGTTCTGCGCCGGGCTCGGGTTGGTGGGGAAGTCGGGCTCGGGCGGCTTGTTGTTACGCGGGATGTAGCTCATGAAACCGCCGCCGGGCACGTAGCTGGCGGCCAGGTCGATGGCCGCCTGCTCGGGATTGGTCACGAAGTTGCTGGCCGTGCCCACGTAGTAGAAGGCCTGACTGGCCGTGCCCAGTCCGAACTGACCCGGAATGTAGGCGTAGTTGGAAATCGTGTTGACGATGTTGATCGCCTTCTGGAAGTCGGCCCACTCCGGCGAGTCGATGATCTCGTCGCGCAGCTGGTCTTCGCTCTCATACTTCTTGACCGGCAGCGCCTTACCGTCTTCCAGCGTCTGCCAGGCGGCAGGGCCTTCAATCAGGAAGGGCGTGCCTCCCGAGGCGGGGGTGATCTCGATCGTCCCCTCCACCAGGCGCAGAGAGGTCGCGCCGCTATCGGCCACCGAGACCTCGAACTCGGTACCCTTGATGCCCATGACGCCGCCCGCCGTTTCGATCTCGAGCGGGTCCTTGCGTTTGGAGATCTTGGCCAGGATGCGCCCGCTCTTGACTTTGAGGCGCTTCACCAGCGGCTTGCCGTTCTCGGTCACGGCGCTCTCGCTCACGACCTCGATCTTGGTGTTCTTGTTGATGCCGACGCGTCCGCCGGTGACGAACTCGATGGCGGCCACGGTCGAGCCGTCCGTCACGTATTCGTCCTTGATCATCGTGTCCATGAAGGGAAACGCGGCGGCCACGGTGGCTTTGCGCTCATAGGTCATCTTCGGTCCGTCGATTTCGACCACCTTGGCCACGGGCTGCTGGCTGAAAGCCTGAGTTTGCAAAGAAACCCAGAGAGCCGCGGCGACCAAAACGGCACGAAATGGATTGTTTCTCATCTCGAGACTCCTCACGTTCTTACAGCGATGGGGAGAGGCGAGTTCCCCTACCCGGGGCCCAGATCCTCTTATCCCCCGTTGTAGAGGATTTTGCGGGGCTTGCTGCCTTCGGCCGGCCCGACCCACCCCTTGCGCTCCATGAGCGTCAGGATGCGCCGGGCCCGGGCGTAACCCACCTTGAGCTCGGTCTGGAGCATCGAGGCCGAGGCCTGCTGGGTGCGGAGGACCACCTCCAGCGCCTGCTGTAAGAGGGCGTCATCCTCGTTTTCCTGCGGCTCTTCCTCGGCCTCCAGGCCGGCATTCTCGCTGATGGCCAGCTCGATGAGGTTCTCGGGGTGGGACTGGGCCTTCCAGAACTCCACCACGCGCTGAATCTCGTCGTTGCTGACGTAAGCCCCTTGCAGGCGGCGCGGGTCGGACGCTTCCACCGGCAAGAACAGCATGTCGCCTTTTCCGAGTAATTGTTCCGCCCCCCCGGTATCCAGGATGACGCGCGAGTCGACCTGCGAGGTGACGGCGAAAGCGATGCGCGAGGGGATGTTGACCTTGATCAGGCCGGTGATCACGTCGGTGGACGGGCGCTGAGTAGCCACCACGACGTGGATTCCGGCGGCGCGAGCCTTCTGAGCCAGACGGCAAATACTCGTCTCGACCGACTTGGAGGCCACCATCATCAGGTCGGCCAGCTCGTCGATGATCACCACCACCCAGGGCAACGGCTCGGGCGCCTTGGAGTTGTATTCGGCCAGGTTGCGCACGCGCAACGAGGCGAAGGTGGCGTAGCGCTGCTCCATCAGCTCCACGATCTGGTTCAGGGTCAGGGCGGCCTTCTTGGGGTCGACCACGATCTGGCCCGGTTTCTGGTTGGAGAAACCGACCAGGTGAGGGAGCCCTTCGTAGATGGAGAGCTCGACCTGCTTGGGGTCGATCATCAGCATCTGGAGCTGCCTGGGCGTAAAACGGTAGAGCAGGCTGAGAATCAGCGTGTTGATGCACACCGATTTCCCCGAGCCCGTCGTGCCCGCTACCAGCAGGTGCGGCATCTTCTGCAGATCGGTCACAGCCGGTTGGCCGGTCAGATCGAGCCCCAGTCCCAGCGAGAGACCGTTGGACTTGCTGAAGCTCTGCGCCTGCAGGATGTCCCGGAGCACCACCAGGTCGGTGGAGCGGTTGGGAATCTCGATTCCGATGGCCGCCTTGCCCGGAATGGGCGCCTCGATTCGCACCGAGGTGGCCGCCAGCGCCAGCGCGATATCGTTGGTCAGCGCCGTGAAACGGTTGACCTTGACCCCGCGCGCCGGCTGCAGCTCGTAGCGGGTGATGGTCGGGCCGCGCACGATGTGGCTGACCCTGGCCTCGACCCCGAAGCTCTGCAGGGTGTCGATCAGGATCTGCGACTTGTCCTCCTCGGGACGCCGGCGGGCCTGGGCCGGGGGCGAGTCGAGCAGGCTCAGGGGAGGCAGCTTGTAGGTCGCGCTGGGAATTTTGGCCGGCCCGGGGAACAGGCGCAGCTGCCCATCGGGGTCCTCCAGGATGCCATTGGCGATCGGTGCCACCTTGGGAGGCGCGGCGGAACGGGGTTTCTCCTCGGCCGTCGGCACGGCGGGCTGGGAAGGCGGCGTCCACTGCGACTCGGTGGGCTGCCTCGGAGGCTCCACGGTCGGGACCGACTCGTCAGAATAAGCGACCTCGTGCGAGAGGGAATCCTCCACGAAGGACTCGTCCACCACCGTGCCCTCGTCGCTGAAGGGGGGCTCGAAGGTCTGGTCCACGGCCGTCTCCCAGCCCTCGTCGCTCATCACCGTGGCCGTGCCCGAGCTGGTTTCCCAGGCCGTGAGGGGCCGCTCCTCGGAAACGGCGGTCACGGCGGGCAGCTCGTCGGCCGACGGCTCCTCCTTCCAGGGGCCCGGATTGAGCGTGGCCAGAGCGTTGCCGAGCGACTTCACGCCGCGCCAGATGCGCTGGCCCACCTTGCGCGCCAGCGAGGCCAGCACGCGTCCCACTTCGGAAAGGGGAATCTGGCACACCAGCAAGAGGCTCCCGGCCAGGCCCGCGAAACCGACGATCCAGCAACCGGCGGGGCCCAGAGCCTGCTGCAGCAGCAGATCGAGCCCGAGCCCGAGCTGACCGCCCTGCCCCCCCATGCGCTGGGCCAGCAGGGTGAGGTCGAGCCAGAGCAGCAGGGCGGGCCAGCCCACGCGCAGCGAGCCCAGCATTCCGGGAGTCAGCATGCGCATGGTCCAGCCCAGCGTCAGGAAGGGGAGGAGCCAGGCGGAGCGGCCAAAGGCGGCGTAAAGCGTATCCGAGATGGCCAGGCCCACGGCGCCCGTAACGTGGGGGGCGGCCAGGCAGATGCCGAGAAAGGGGAGGCCGGCCAGAAGCAGAGCCGCCCCGGCCACGTGGCCCGCGGCCGAAGCCGGGTTGGCCGAGGCCGAACGCACGCTGGGACGCAGCTCGGGCTTCTTGCGGCGGGCCCGACGATTGGCTTTGTCGGCCCCCTGCAGATTCGAGCGACGTTTCGGGGAAGGCTGTTCCTCAGCCGAGTTCCCGAGGGGCTGCGATGGCATAGCGAAAGAATTTCTATCAAGCTTGAATTCCTTCCTTCCTGAAGGACAAAGGCTTGCGGGCGGAGTATTCTCGCTAGTTCGAAGAAACAAAGAAGCCCCGGAGGAACCCCATGCTGGTAGAACCCAACCTCGACTTGCTTTTGAGCAACGAGGCCCTCGACAACAAATTCGCGCTCGTCACCCTGGCCCTCAAGCGCGCTCGTCAGCTGAACGACGGCAGTCCCGTGCTGGCCGAGACCAACGCTCGCAAATCCGTGAGCCAGGCCCTGTGGGAGATCGCCGCAGGCAAGATCTCGGTGACCCGCGCGGCCAACGAGGATGACGATTTCCTGCCCCATCTCATGATTGACAACAGTGGCGCGGGCTTGAGCAAGGCCCTGGGCGCCGACGCCGATTCCGGCGCCGAGGAAGAAGAGCTCGAGTCCGACGTCAACTAGGGTCCGGCCTTGAGTCCGATGTCACTCGACGAGCAGCTGAATACGACCCTGCAGCGCCTGACCGTGGCGGTTGAGGGACTGGCCGAGAAGTCCGGGCACCTCAAGCTGAACTTCAGCCTGGATCAACTGTTGGCCGTCATGGTCAAGCACCGCGGTACTTACCTCCACCTCAACGGTGGCTCGTTCCCGATGCTGCGCATCAATCACGAGCTGGTTCCCGTGGGCGAGCAGGTGCTGTCCAACCGCGAATGCCAGGCGTTGCTTTCGCAGGTCCTCCACCAGGAGCATCTGCTGGCCCTGGCACGCGGGATGGAGGTCGGTTTCGGCTATGCCATGGACGGGGCCGGCTTCCGCTTCAACGTCTATCAGGAGCGGGGCCAGCTCGGGGCTTCCATCCGCCGCATCCGCACCGATATCCCGGCGCTCCAGTTCCTGGGCCTCTCTGGCTCGGTGGTGGAAAAGCTGCTCGATCAGCGCCAGGGGCTCATCTTGCTGGCGGGTCGTCCCCGTTGCGGAAAGATCAACACGTTCGCGGCGCTGATCTCGCATCTCAACCAGCAGCAGCGCGTGCGGGTCGTGACCCTGGAGTCGCCGCTCCACTTCTGGCATGAGAGCAAGAAGGCGACCATCATTCAACGCGAGGTGGGCGTCGACACCGAGACCTTCGCGCACGGGGTGCGCCAGGCCGTGCTGCAAGATCCGGACATCCTGGCCGTGGGAGAGCTCTCCGACCCCGAGACGCTCGAGACGGTCATCCAGGCCGCTGCCGGAGGCTGCCTGGTGCTGGCCATGCTGGACGCGCCGTCGTCCGTGCGCGCCGTGGACCAGATCGTCGAGGCTTTCTACCAGAACAACGACCAGCGGATGATGCGCCAGTTCGCGCGCGTCCTCAAAGTGGTGGTCTGTCAGCATCTCGTCCCGCTCACGGGCGGTCGCGGCAAGCTGCCCGCCTTCGAGATTCTCGAGAACAACGGGGAGGTCGCGGAGTGCCTCGCGCGCGGCGAGGCCAGCGGCCTGCACAACATCATGCGCGAGGAAGGGATGCAGACCCTCGCGCGTCACCTCTCCCGCATGGTCGACGTGGGGCTGGTCAGCCGTGATGAAGCCGCCAAACTGGTGGACGATCCGGCCGAGCTGGTCTTCATGGAGGAGCAGCCGACGACGGCCCCGCCGCCGCCCACGCCGACCCTGTCGCTGGACGACGACTCGACCCTGATGAACTGGCTCTAAGCCAGCTCCAGCAACCGTCCCAGAGCCCTCGGCAGGTGCTCGGAGACCTCGTCGGCAAACACGCCCCGGGGACCGATGGACTCCGCGGCCAGCTGTCCCGCCAGACCGTGCAGGTAGACCCCGCAGCAGGCGGCTTTCTCCGGCTCGAGGCCCTGGGCCATCAGACCGGCGATGCATCCGGCCAGCACGTCGCCCATGCCGCCCTGCGACAGCACGCTGGTGCCCGTCGGGTTCACCCAGAAGCGGCCGTCCACGGCCACCACGGTGGGAGCTCCCTTGAAGACCGCGCAGCAGTCGTAGCGGCGGGCGCACTCCAGGGCCGCCTCGATCCGGTCGGCCTCCAGCGCGGCCACGGGACGCTCCAGGAGGGCCGACATCTCGCCCGGATGGGGCGTCAGCACGCGCCCCTGGCCCAGCGGGCCGCCGCCCGCCACGACGCGGATGGCCGAGGCGTCGATCACCAGGGGCGACCAGGCGGCCATCAGCTTGCGCAGGATCGCTTCCTCCTCCTCGTCCGGATCGAGACCGCAGCCTACCAGAAAACTTTGCATGCGCGAGGAGCGCTCCAGCAGAACGTCGAGGTCGGCCGGGCGCAGGTGAGCGCCGGAGAGCGGCACCGACAGCGGCACCGACAACCGCGTCGCCACCATGGTGCGCACGCTGGGAGGCGCCGCCAGCGTCACCAGGCCGGCGCCGACGCGCAGGGCCCCCTCCGTGGCCATGAACGCGGCCCCCGGGTAGCGCTCCGAGCCGGCCAGCAAGAGGGCGTGTCCGCAGGTGCCTTTGTGGGAGGTGGCGCCGCGCACGGGCAGCCAGGCGGCGACCTGCGCGGCCGTCAGCCAGGCTCCCGTCCCGGCCTCGGCCAGCAGAGCCGGGGGGAACCCGATCTCCGCCACTTCCAGCCGACCGCAGTGAGAGGCCCCCGGCTCCAAGAGCAGACCGCGCTTGGGCAAACCCATCGTTACGGTCACGCGCGCCGAAACGGCCGCCCCCAGTACCTGGCCGGTCTCCGAGCTGATGCCCGAGGGGATGTCCACCGCCAGAACCGGGCGGTTCCGGCAGGCCCCGACCGCCTCCAGGGCAGCGCCCTCCACCGCCCGGGCCAATCCGGTTCCAAAAAGCGCGTCCACCACCACATCGCCGTCGAGCGAGCCGGAAAACTTGTCCACCACCCCGCCGTAAGCGAGGAAAGCCTGGTGGTGCAGGGCCGCGTCGCCCTTCAGGCGCTCGGCGTCGCCCACCAGGTAGACCCGGGGAACGAAGCCGCGCTGAAGCAGGGTGCGGGCGATGACGAAGCCGTCCCCGCCGTTGTTGCCCGGGCCGCAAAGGATGGCAAACCGGCGACAGGAGGGCCACTCGGCCAGCAGCACGTCCACCACGGCTCGTCCCGCGTTCTCCATCAAGACCGCGCCGGGAACGCCCAGCTCCTGGATGGTGCGGCGGTCGATCTCCGCCATCTCGAGTCCGGTCACAACGCGCATGGAGTCACCCTCTCGGAAATGAAAACGGCCCCGGCAAAGGGGCCGCACTACGGGCGTAAGTCCGAAGACTTAGCGCTTGGTCCACTGGAAGCCGCGCCGGGCGCGCTTGCGACCATACTTCTTCCGCTCTTTCTCACGCGGGTCGCGGGTGAGGAAGCCGCCCTGGCGAAGGTTCGGCTTCAAGTTCTCATCGAACACCACGAGGGCGCGCGCGATGCCGTGCCGCAGGGCGCCGGCCTGGCCGGAGACGCCGCCGCCGTGCACGCGGGCGTGGATGTTGAACTTGGAAAGAGTCTGGGTCGACTCGAGAGGCTGACGGATGAGCATCAACTGGGTCGCGCGGGGGAAGTACTCCTCCACCTGACGGTCGTTGATGATGATGCGTCCGTCTCCGGGAACCAGGCGCACGCGGGCCACGGCGCGTTTGCGCCGGCCGGTGGCCGGATAGACGATGGATCCGAGCGAGAATTTGGTCTGAGCCACGTTCTACTTCCTAACCTTTCGAATACTCGAGAGCCTTGGGCTGCTGGGACTTATGGGGATGCTCGGCTCCGGCATAGATCTTCAATTTGTTCATGCGCGGGGTGCGCAGCTTGTTCTTGGGCAGCATTCCTTTGACCGCGTACTCGAGCACGCGGGTGGGGAACTTGCGGTGCATCTCGTCGGCCTGAACCTCGAAGAGGCTGCCGGGACGACCGTTGGTGTGACGGCGGTAGAGCTTCTGGCTCCACTTGCGGCCGGTGAAACGAACCTGCTCAGCGTTGATGACGACCACGAAGTCGCCCACATCGTGATGGGTCGAGAAATCGGGTTTGTGCTTGCCGATGAGCACTTCCGCGATGCGCGTGGCGAGGCGTCCGACCGTCTGGCCCGCGGCGTCGACGATAAACCATTCTTTTTTCACCGATTCTGTCTTTACGGTGTAGGTTTCCATTGAGTTCCTCCTGGAATAGGACCAAAGCCGCAAGCCTCGGACTTCGCTCGCCTGATGGCTCGCTGCGCGCTTCCGCTTGCATGGTCGCAAAAGCCTGGCTATTCTAGCAAAGCACCCCGGGCGTGTCAACAAGCCACCAGGAAGCCTTCAGAATGCGGAGAACGCAAGCCGCATGAGGCTTCCCGCGCTCCTGGTCGGACTGCTGGTGGCCTGCGTTTTCCTCCGCACCCTCGGACCTTCGATCGACTACGACCTCTGGTTCGATGCCCGGATGGGCCGCGAGATCGCCGAAACCGGCACCGTCCCCCACCACGAGACGTTTCTGGCCAGCGCCAGCACCTTCGAGACCCCCTACTGGGTCAACGACGAGTGGGGATTTGCCCTCCTGAGCTGGCAGATCGACCGTCACTTCGGCCTGCCCGGGCTGGCCGCGGCCAAATCGCTCGTCCTGGCCCTGCTGGCGCTGGCGCTCTGCCTGGGATGCCGCCAGGCGGGGCTGCCCGGCTGGGCCATGGTCATCCTGGTCAGTGCCGAGCTGTGGATGGTACAGGGCCGATTCATGTTTCGTCCCCAGCTCTTCACGGACGTTTTCCTGGCGATCCAGTCGCTTTTGATCCTGCGTCAGGAGAAGACCGAGCGCCCCTTCCTGCCCTGGGCGATCGGCCTGCTCTACGCCCTGTGGACCAACATGCACGGGGGCATCATCGCCGGACTGGCCGTGCTGGGCGCGATCTGGGTCGGCTCTCGCTTCCGTCGCGTCTACGCGCTGGCGTTGCTGGCCGCCCTGGTGGGAGGGATGTTGCGCCCCGGCACCTGGCAGATCTACGCCTACGTCACGCACCTCTTCGTGGGGCGCACCGACACGATGCTCAACAACCTCGAGTGGCTCCCGATGACCTGGGACGCCTGGCTGCGCGCCCCCCTGGCCTACATGATCCTGTTCTTGCTGGGACTCGCCCTGGCTGCCTGGAAACGGAAACTCCCCCCCGGCCATCTGCTGGCCTGTCTGGGCATGTTGTGGGTTGCCTCCCGTCACAACCGCGCCCTGGGTGAGCTGGGCGCGTCCAGCCTGGCGTTCGTGGCCCGCGCCTGGGGCGTGGTGTTGCCGCCCTCCCGCCGCGCCGACCTGGGGGTCGCCGTCCTGCTGACCGCCGTCCTCTTCCTCGGTCCGGGCGAGAAAGACTGGAACCGCACCGACTTTCCCCGGAACACCTATCCCGAGGGCGTCCTGGCCTACCTCGCGCAACACCCGGTTCAGGGCACCCTCTTCAACAGCTATCATCTGGGGGGATACCTGGTCTACCGCAACGTGCCGGCCGTGATCCACGGCATGACCAGCTCCTATCCCACTCTCTTGCTCAATGACTATCAGGCCATGTTGCTCGAGCCGGCCCGTCAGCAAGAGCTGATCGACAAATACCACATCGGGGGATTTCTGCTGCACTACACCTCGCCCGATGAGGCGCACGCCCTGCTGGCGCAGCGTCTGGCCAGGGATCCGGCCTGGAGCCTGGTGGATTTCGACGACGTGGCCTTTCTGTACGTGCCTCGCACCGAGCCCGCCTATCACGCGCTCAATCCCAGCCTGCCCGATCCGTTTCCCGGCGGGACCCAGGCCGCCCGCCCCGAGCTCGAGCGCAAGCTCCGGCAAGCTCCCGATTCGGCCCTCGCCTGGTGCCTGCTGGGCAAGCTCGAGGCGCGCGAGAAGCGCTTTAACCCCGCCGTACAGGCCTTCGACAGGTCGATCGCGCTCGAGCCCCACCAGCTCGACGCCTGGCTGGGACGCGCCCAGGCGCGGGCGGCCCTGGGGGATGCAGGAGGGGCTCAGAGCGACTTGAAGCAAGCCGTGTCGCTGTGGCCCGACTCCGCGGTGACTCACTTCAACCTGGCGGTGCTCTACCTGAACCAGAACCAGCCTGACCAAGCGCGCAGCGAAGCCGAGAAGGCTGCCCGGCTGGGTTTCGAGCCGGCCCGCAAGCTGCTGGAGCGCCTCTAGCCATGTGCGGCATCTGCGGCTGGTACAGCACCCATCCCCCCGAGCCCGAGCTGCTGGGAAGGATGGCCAACCGGATTCACCACCGGGGCCCCGACGAGCAGGGCCTGTTCACCGAGGGACCGGTGGCCCTGGCCATCCAGCGGCTCAGCATCATCGACGTGGCGGGCGGACACCAGCCTTACACGAACGAGTCCGGGGACATCGTGTGCGTGTTCAACGGCGAGATCTACAACTTCCAGGAGGTCCGCCAGGAGCTGATCGAGCGCGGGCACCGTTTCAGCACCCACGCTGACGGCGAGATCATCGTCCATCTCTACGAGGAGCGCGGGGTGGAATGCCTGGAGCCGCTCAACGGCATGTTCGCCATCGCCCTTTGGGACCGGAGGAAGCAGCGGCTCTTCGTCGCCCGCGACCGGATGGGGATCAAGCCGATGTATTACGCCGAGATTCCCGGCGGAGTGGCGTTCGCGAGCGAGCTCAAGGCTCTGCTGGAGCTGCCCGGCTTCACGAAACGGCTCAACCCCGTGGCCGTAGACCAGTATCTGACCTTCGAGTACGTCCCGGCCCCTGAAGCTATCTTCCAGGACGTCGCCAAGCTGCCGCCGGCCCACTTCTTGCTGCGCGGCCCCGACACCAACGTGTTGCAGCGCTACTGGGAGTTGAAGCTGCGGCCCATGGAGGACGGTCTTTCCGCCCACGACTGGGAGAGGCTGCTCCGCCATGCGCTCAAGGACAGCGTCAAGCGGATGCTGATCAGCGACGTCCCGCTGGGCGTGTTCCTGAGCGGCGGGCTCGATTCCAGCGCGGTGGCCGCCCTGGCCCGCGAGGCCACCGGGCAGGTGAAGACCTTCTCCATCGGCTTTCAGGACCGCACTTACGACGAATCCTCGCACGCACGCCTGGTGGCCCGCCATCTCGGCACCGAGCACCACGAGGAGGTGCTCGACCCCCGTGCGAGCCTCGAGGTGCTCGATCCCGTCATCGCGCAGCTGGATGAGCCGTTGGGCGACGCCGCCATCCTTCCCACCTACCTGCTGAGCCGCTACGCGCGCCAGTCGGTCACCGTGGTGCTGACCGGCGAGGGAGCGGACGAGCTGATGCTGGGCTACCCCACCTATCCCGCCCACCAGGCGGCCGCCCTTTTGCCCGCCAGGATGACCCGGCTCGCCTCCTGGGCCGTCGACCGCCTCCCCACGAAAACCAGCTACCTGAGCCTCGACTTCAAGCTCAAGCGCTTTTTCCGCCACGCGGCGGAGGATTCGGTGCAGCGGCATTTCCTCTGGATGGGCTCGTTCACGCCCCAGGACAAGCGCTGTCTCTACACGCCCGCCTTCGCCGGCAGCCTGCCCCGCGACGCCACCTGGCGCCCGCTGCAGCCCCACCGCGCCGAGCTCGCCGGGTTGGAGCTGGTCGAGCGCATCCAGCACCTGGACCTCAACTTCTACCTGCCGGACGACCTGCTGGTGAAGCTCGACCGGGCCACGATGGCGGTCTCGCTGGAGGGGCGCGTGCCCTACCTGGACCATACTCTGGCCGAGCTGCTGGCACGCCTTCCTCTGCGCCTCAAGCTACGGGGAATGGACGGCAAGCGGCTGCTCAAGCGAGCCATGCACGACGCCCTGCCGCCCAGCATTCTCAAGCGACCCAAGAAGGGTTTCGGAATTCCGGTGGCCCAGTGGCTCAAGAGCGAGCTCAAGCCGATCATGGACCGCTGTCTCGAGCCGGCTCGCCTCCGGCGTCAGGGCCTTTTCGAGCCGGCCTTCGTCCAGGGGATGGTCGCCCAGCACCTGGCCGGCAAGGTGGACCATCGCAAGCCCCTCTGGACGCTGCTCATGTTCCAACTCTGGCACGAACGGTGGCTCGAATAAGCATGGAATCGCAAGCTTACGACAACGTCTGGGCCATCGAGCAGGACATGTGGTGGTACCGCGGCCGCCGCGCGGTGTGCTTCGAGCTGTTGCGGCGCCACGCGCCTCGCGGGCGCGTGCTGGACGTGGGTTGCGGCACGGGGTACAACCTGAGCCTCCTCGAAGAGTTCGGCGAGGTGCACGGGGTGGATCCGTTCCCCGAGGCGCTGGAGTATTGCCGCCAGCGGGGGGCGCGCAACGTGCAGGAGGCCGGCGCCGAGAAGCTGCCCTTTCCCGATGGTCATTTCGGCTTGCTGACGGCCTTCGACGTGATCGAGCACATCGAGGACGACGTGGCGGCGCTGCGCGAGTGGAACCGCGTGATGGCCCCCGGTGCCCGGCTGCTGATCTACACGCCGGCGCTGCAGTGGCTCTACGGGGAGCACGACCGCATCGTGCAGCACTACCGGCGCTATGATCGCAGCCAGCTCACCGAGCGCATCCGGCAGGCCGGCTTCACGGTGATGCACGCTTCCTACGTGAATATGTTCGTGCTGCCGCTGGTGATCGGGGTGCGCGCCGCGGTCAAGCTGCTGCCCAAACGGCCGCACGTGGAGATGAGCATGCCCTCGCGCCCGGCCAACTGGGCGCTCACCCAGTTGAGCTACGCGGAGGTCCCGCTGGTCCTGGGACCGGGCTTGCCCATCGGCCTGAGTTTAGTCGCCCTCGCCGTCAAGGGATGAGGTGAACCAGCAGCGCCTTCTGGGCGTGCAGCCGGTTCTCGGCCTCCTCGAAGACCACTGAATTGGCGCTCTCGAAGACCTCTTCGGTCACCTCGAGTCCCCGTTTGGCGGGCAGGCAGTGCATGAACAGGCACTTCTTGTGGGCCAGCTTCATGGCGGCCTCGTTGACCTGGTAGGGCATGAACTTCTCTTTGCGCTCTTCTTCGCTGCCCGCCTGTCCGGGGCTGAGCCAGACGTCGGTGTAGATCACGTCGGCGTCCTGGAAGGCCTCCTTGGGATCGCGCACCAGCTTGACTTCCGAGCCCCACTCCGCGGCGTAGTCCTGACAGCGTTTCACCACGGCCGGATCGGGATCGTGGCCTTCCGGCGAGGCGCTGTAAGCGTGCATGCCCACCTTGGCCGCGCTGATCAGCGCCGTGTGGCACACGTTGTTGCCGTCGCCCACGTAGGCGAACTTCAAGCCTTCGAGCTTGCCGCGCTGCTCGTAAATGGTAAAGATGTCCGCCAGGGCCTGGCAGGGGTGGTACATGTCCGTCATCGCGTTGATGACCGGCACGGCCGAGTAGGCCGCCATCTCCTCGAGATTGGCATGGCTGAAGATGCGGGCCATGATGGCGTCCAACATGCGCGACAGCACACGGGCCGTGTCCTTGATGGGCTCGCCCTTGGCCAGCTTGAGGTCGTTGGCGCTGAGGAACAGCGCGTGGCCCCCCAGTTGCCGCATCCCCACCTCGAAGGAGACGCGCGTGCGCGTGGAGGTCTGCTCGAAGATCATCCCCAGCGTGCGGTTGGCCAGCAGGGGCGCGAACCGTTTCATGCGGGTCTCGGTCTTGAGCGTCTCGGCGGTTTTGAAAAGTTGTCCGATATCGTCGTAGCTCAGCTCGTCGAAACTGAGGAAGTGGCGGCCATACATCGTTCTCATGGGGAGGGCGCTTCAAGCTTGGGGGGTCTGCTCCTCCACAAACCCAGGTGGAACAACCCGCACATGGTGAGTCCCTGCAGAGAGGTCAGCACGACGATCACCCACCAGATGGCGGTGAGCCCCAGGCCCTGTCCCAGCGCGTAGAAGCGGGCCAGCGGAACCCGGAGAGTGGAGCTGGCGACCGAGACGACGGTGGGGGGGACGGTGACGCCCGCGCCCGAGAAGGCTCCCTGGAGCACCATCGCTACGCCCATCGGCAGTTGCGCGAAAGCCATGATGCGCAGGTAGGGGATGCCGATCTGCAGCACCTGGGGGTCGTGCGAGAAGAGATGCACCCAGACCGGGGCGCCCACGTAGTAGAGCACGGTGACGCCCGCACCGGTCAGCATGACGGCTCGCACCGCCACCCAGGCCGCCTGCCGGGCCCGCTCGACCTCGCCGGCGCCCAGATTCTGGCCGACGAGCGTGATCGTGGCCAGCGCGAAGCCGTGACCGATCAGGTAGGACAGACTCTCGCACCGGTGACCGATGCCCAGCGCCGCCAGGGCAGGCGGGCCGAACGAGCCCACGATGGGAGCCAGGAAGATGTAGACCAGGCAGAACGTGACGAAGCCGACCGAGGGCGGAACGCCGATGCGCAAGATCTGAAAAAGCCAGTGGCGGCTGAAGATGTGGCGCAAGTCTTCGCCGGGGCGGCGCCCGATCTGGAACGGAAGGTCCTTCAAGCGGGTGCAGTAGAGCACGGTGACCAGCGTGAACGAGATGTTGGTCGCCAGCGCGGCGCCCAGCACCTCGAGGCGGGGGATGGGTCCGAAGCCGAAGATCAACAGCGGGTCGAGGAGAAAGTTCAGCGCGATCCCCACGCTGTAGATGCGGAGCGGGGTGCGCGTGTCGCCCACCGAGCGGAATAGGGCCGCCATCGTGTCGTTCAGGCAGTGGATCGGCGCCCAGAGGAAGATCAGCATCAGGTAGCCCGTGCCGATCTTGACCGCCTCGGCGGCTTCTTTGCCGGGCCCGGCCATCCAGGCCAGCAGGTCGCCCGAAAAGAGCAGCACGGGAAACGCGATCAGCACGCCCAGCAAGAAGGCGGTCAAGATGCCCACGTGGGCGGCGCGGCGGGCCTGCACGGTATCGCCCGCTCCGATGCGCTGGGAAACCACGGCGTTGGTGCCGGTGGTGACGATGGCGGCCAGCGCGAACAGCATCCAGACGGTGAAGCTGGCCAGGTTGACGGCCGCGAACGCCAGCGTGCCCAGCCTGCCGACCCAGAAGGCGTTGAGCAGATTGAACAGCGTCTCGAGCAGCATGCCGGCCATGATGGGCACGGCCAGACGAAAGAGGGCCCTCTGGAGGGGCTCACGGGTGAGATCCATACGTCAGCGACGACAGGAGCGGCGAACGAGCCTACATCTGGAAGTTGATTTCCAGGTCCTCGTAGGCGTCGCGGTTGATCGTCATGGCCTTGTTCATTTTCTGGTTGCCCTCTTTGCAGAGGTTGAAACCGGCTTCCAGGTGGCCGACGTCGCCGTCATCGAGGAAACGGCGGATCTCGGTCAGCCCCTCTTCGTAGAGATCCATCCCCGCCATGGCCTGCTCGGCCTCGGCCGGGGAGGAAGCCGCATACCCGCTCTCTTCGAGCCAGACGCGATTGGCGCGCCCTTTTTCCTCGAGCTGAGCGTTGGTCGTGTTGAGGAATTTGCGGAACTCCTCGACGCTCATCTCCTCGGCGGCGACCGCGTCGATGGCCTGCTTGATCTGATTCAGCCGGGAGTTGATGTTATACAGGGGAGCGGCTCCTTTGTAGGTCGGTCTTCTGGGAACTTCCACCCCATGCGGCCCCCCTTCCTCCCCTGGCAGTCGATACTGTCGATTCATCGTCGATCTTTCCTGTAACCCGAACGTTTTTACAAGCTAGAAACCTGAATGCAAGGATCTGTTAACTTCACTCGACTTGTTTCCGTCGGCCCGAGCGTGATCAAGCAGGTGGAAGGTCCAATTCGGCGTGCAGGAGGTCTCTAAAATGTTGATGATCGGTGGAGCAGCGAACGCGGCAACCCTGGCCCAGATGTATTTCAACCACCAGCAGCAGATGGGATGCTGCTGTCCATGCCCGCCCAGGCCTCAGCCTTATCCCATCAACACGGGTCACGGCACTCTGCCCGACGCCACGGTGGGACGAGAGCCGGGTTGTTTCTGGCAGAGAGAGACGAAGGGCTACGGGCTCGATCTGAATAACAACGGTCGCTACGACGCGGGCCAGGACGGCGTGCTGGCCTTCGACCTCAACCGCGACGGCCGGATCACCCCCGAGGAGATCGAGGCCTCACGCGACCGTCTGAAGGCATTCGGCGGCAACTACGATTTCAACAACGACGGCAACGTCGACTTCTGCGAGCGCATGAAGGGCCAGGGCCTGCAGCGCCAGATGCAGGGGGTGGACCAGGATGGCGACGGGCGCCTGTCCGCTTCAGAGCTGGACCAGGCCGGTGGCCGCGTGCTGGTGGATCGCAACCGCGACGGCCAGTTCCAGCCCTGGGAGAGCCACAGCCCCCACAACTTCCCCACCCCGGGCTTCGGCCGCGGCAGCCTGAACTTCGTGGACCCGCGCCACCAGTTCACCAGCGTCAATCACGGCTGGGGCTGGGCGAACCCACCGTATTACCGGTAGGGGGGACGGGAGACGGTAGACCGGAGAGTCAGGGAGGGCCGTCGGCAGCACCCTGGTCTCGGGGTCGGTAGACCTGCATTCGCTGGGCGATTCTCTGCTCGTAGCCGAGGTCGCCCGGCTGGTAGAACTCTCGTCCCGCCAGCTTGTCGGGCAGGTACTGCTGGGCGACCCAGTGGCCCGGGAAGCTGTGGGGATACTTGTAGCCCTTGCCGTGGCCCAACCGCGCGGCGCCCTTGTAGTGGGCGTCGCGCAGGTGGGGCGGCACCAGGGCGTCGGGCGACTCCAGCGCGGCTGCCTCGGCCTCGAAGTAGGCCTGCATGCTGTTCGACTTGGGAGCGGTGGCCAGGTAGACCGTGCACATCGCCAGGTGATACTTGGCCTCGGGCAACCCGCACCACTCCAGGGCCCGGGCGCAAGAGGCGGCGATGACCACGCCTTGCGGGTCGGCCAGGCCGATGTCCTCGCCCGCCAGAATGAACAGCCGTCGCATGATGAACCGCGGATCCTCGCCCGACTCGACCATGCGGGCCAGGTAGAAGAGCGCCGCATCAGGATCCGAGCCGCGCACCGACTTGATGAAGGCCGACACCGTGTCATAATGCTGATCGCCGTCCCGGTCGTAGCGCAGCGCCTTCCGCTGCAGGGCTTCCTGGGCCCGCTCCAGCGTGACCCGCTCGCCCGGCGACGATTCCACCGCCAGCTCCAGCGCGTTGAGCACCGTGCGGGCATCCCCTCCGGCCATCTCGGCCAGGAAGCGCAGCGCCTCCTGGTCGGCCTCCACGCCTCGCCCGCCGTAGCCGCGCTCGTCCTGCATGGCGCGGTGCAGCATGTGCTCCAATTCGTCCTCGGTCAGCGATTGCAGCCGGAAGATGCGGCTGCGGCTGACCAGGGCGCCGTTGACCTCGAAGAACGGATTCTCGGTGGTGGCGCCGATCAGCGTGATGGTGCCGTCCTCGACGTGGGGCAGGAGCGCGTCCTGCTGGGCTTTGTTGAAGCGATGGATCTCGTCCACCAGCAAGATCGTGCGCCGCCCCATGCGCTTGTGCTGGGCAGCCGTGGCCACTTCGCGGCGCAGGTCGGCGACCCCCGACAACACGGCGCTCAGCGTGATGAACTCGGCTCGGGTATGCTCGCTGATGACTCGCGCCAGGCTGGTCTTGCCCGTGCCGGGTGGCCCCCAGAGCAGCATCGAGCTGTGCAGGTTGTCGTTCTCGATGGCCCTGCGCAGCAGCTTGCCCGGCCCCAGAATGTGGGACTGGCCGACATACTCATCCAGGTTGCGCGGCCGCATGCGGGCCGCCAGGGGCGCGGCCGGGTCGAACGCGGTGGGAGGAGCGAAGAGCGTGGGCTCGTCGGAGGAACGCTTGGGGGGCATCGGGTGCTCTTTGCTCCGACCTCGCCGAACCCTGGTGGAGCGCGAGCTCAGGCGAGCTCGATGTCGTCCCCTCGGCGCACGCTGTCCCCGAGCTCGACCTCGTAACGGTAACGCCGCCGCAGGAGGGTGGCGATCCAGGCATAGAGGGGCTCGGCTGCCAGCGGCTCGACCCCGGCCAGGTCGAGCGTGTCGAGGCGGCCGTAAGGGGGCAGGCGGATCAGGCGAGTGGAGCTGTTCCCCACCTGCGCGAGACAGGAGCCGAGCGGCGAGAAGCCCGTGTCTCGAGCCTCGTCGGCGCGCCACGTGGCAAATGGCTCGGCCTCGAAAACCGAATAGAGCCGAAAGAACGGGTGTTCTCTCGCCAGGAGTAGCTCTCCCGAAGGATGCAGGAGCGGGCTGGGGATGGCCAGCGGCTGAGTGGCAATGAGCTGTCCTCGCAAAGCATCGCGTAGCTCGAGGTGCGTCTCGGTAAGCACCACGAGATGGCCCGACGACATCGCTCTGCGGATCTCTCTCACCGCACCGCGCGGCTCGAAAGAGCCGGTCGTGCGGCAGGTCTCGAGCTCGAGGATCTGCCAGAACCCGGACCGGTCGCCGGTCAAGATCAGGTCGTCCACCAGCATGACCTGCCCTCGGCCCGCCCACCATTGCGAAAAGCCCCGGGCTCCCCCGAGGCGGAGCACGTGGAGGCCCTCTTCTCCGGGGTCGCTCATGACAGCCCACTCGCCTCGGTGGACCGAATCGAGCCGACCGCGCGTCAGAGCGCTGAAGACGATTCCGCTCGGGTCGACGGCGTGGATTTCGCCGTTCTCCAGGTGGGCGAGCACTGTGCTTCGCCCGGGGAAGAGGCGGGCGATCTTGCCGGGCAGAGGCACCTGGCCCAGGGAGCGTCCGCTTTCCGGGTCCCACAGGTCCACTCGGCCTGTCGACAGCCATTCCTCCAGCTCCCAGTTGTGGTCCGAGCTTTCCCAGGTGTGCAGGCATCGGGGGCTGGAGCCGAGCAAACGGCTGTCGAGCGAAAAGCTGGCGAAAGGGGCCGAGTTCCTGTAACTGAAGACTTCCATCCACGCAAGGTTTCCGGGCACAAGACTTGGCATCGCCTGCGTCCACCGCTCGCCTGTTTGATCGAAGAGGCGCAGGGAGGCCAGAGGGCCCGTGCTCTCGCCGTCCTGCGCCGCCACGAGCCAGCGCTCGTCACTCGACCAGAGCGGGAGCTGGCCACCGAAGTCGAGGGTGACAAAGCCGGGCGTGCAGGGCTCGCACCGGCACTGGGCCAGCGCAGCGATATCGGGCGGGCAGTCCGGCCGACCGGCCAGCCCCTGCACGATCGCATGGCCCTGCCGGGGCAGCGCCTGGTCGAGCTCGCTCGCGAGGAGATCGAGTTCTCCGCGCGCCAGGAGGTCGTGAAGTCGCGCTGTCCACTCGCTGGAGAGGAGCGGTGCATCGGCTCGGGGGAGGAGACCACCCAGCCCGAGCTCGCGCAGTGCCGAAGCCAGCTCCTGTCGAAGCCGCGCTCCAGCCAGACGGTAGACGCGGGCCAGCTCGAGGCCGTCAGGGTCAGCCTCGCGCCACGGGTCGAGCTTGCGCCCCAGAAGATGCAAGGCCGCCTGGATTTCCGCTCCGGACCCGCGCGGCAGGCCGCCAAGAAACTGACGAACCGGCTCCTCCCAGGGCCCCTCCAGGAGCTCGACCAGGGCTTCGAGCGACGCGAGCCCCTCGACCAGCGGGTTTTCCCCTCGTCGCAGGGCCACCTGGAATTCGGCCCCGGCGCCCAGGACCCCGTATTCTCGCAACCGGTGCGCCAACTCCGGCAGCTGCGGGAAATCTTGCTGTCCAAACCGCTTCACGAGAGGTCCCAGATGCGCGCGTACGGTTTCCTCGGCTTGCGCACGCAGCACCGCGTCCGGGTGGTCCAGGCCGGCGCGCATCAGGCAGAGCCAGGCGTCCAGGTTTCCGGCCAGGGCTCGGGCTCGCAGGCGATGCAGGGCCAGATGACGGAGCGGCGCGCCCCACCATGCCTGGCTCCGCAGCGCCCTTTCCAGCGCGTTCATCGATCGCAAAGGCCCTGGTGGTGGGCCGCACCAGGGCCTGTGGGACTGCAGGAAATCACGCTCGCGAGCTCCTCCGGAACCGGAACCTGCCCACGGCCGCTACCCGACCCGAGCAGCGCCGACGCTCACCGGTTGAGGCGGATTCTCGGGGCCGGCTGCTTTGCCTGCACGTCTTGAGGTCTCTCGGCCACGTTCACCTTGAGGGTAAGCTCCTTGCCCGAGCGCATCACTTCCAGGTTGGCCGTGGAGCCGACCTTGGCAGCCGCGATCTGGGTGAGCAGGTCACGATCGGAGGTGACTTTGTGGCCATTGATGCTGGTCACGACGTCGGCTTTCTGGGCTCCGGCCTGGTCAGCCGGACCGCCGGGCACGACGCTGGCGACCAGCGCGCCCTGGAGGCTGTCGTCCAGCTGGAGCTGCTGGCGCAGCTCGTCGGTCAGCGGCGCGATGCCGATGCCCACGAAGCCACGCACCACTTTGCCCTGGTCCTGCAGCTGGGCCACGATGTCCTTGGCGAGGTTGATCGGGATGGCGAAGCCAATCCCCTGACCTGACGACAAGATGGCGGTGTTGATGCCCACCACCTCGCCGGCCGTATTGAACAGGGGGCCGCCCGAGTTGCCGGGGTTGATGGCTGCGTCGGTCTGGAGGAACTCGTCATACAGGTTGTTGCCCAGCGTGCGGCCGCTGCCGCTCAGCACGCCCACCGTCACGGTGGCCTCGAGGCCGAACGGGTTGCCGATGGCCATCACCCAGTCGCCCACCTCGAGCTTGGAGCTGTCGCCCAGGCGGGCGTAGGGCAGGGGCTTGTCGGACTGGAGCTTGATCAGCGCCAGGTCGGTGCCGGAATCGGCCCCGATGACCTTGGCGGGCAACTCGCGGTCGTCCATCAAGGTGACCTTGAGGTCGGTGGCGCCCTGCACCACGTGGTTGTTGGTCAGCACGTAGCCGTCGGGGCTGATGATGACGCCGCTCCCCTGACCTTCCTGGGGAACCTGGCTGACCTGGAAGTTGCGAATGATGACCTGGCGCCCGGCTTTGACCACCACGATGTTGACCACCGCGGGTTTGAGCTGTTTGGCGAGTTTGGCGAACGTGCCCAGCTCGCGGTTGACCTGGGCGTCGCCTCCGGTATCCGCTTGGGCATAGCGCGCTGCAAGATGGAAGGCGCTCAACATGAACGCCATCAGCATGCTGAGGGTGAGTGTGAAGGCTGTCATGCGGGCCTTCGGGTAGTGTGGAGACAAAGCTCGCGCACCTCCTTTTCAAGTGCTACCGGTCGAGAATCGAGGTCGAGAGTCTCCCGGAGAAACTCTCAACTCGGAACTCTTGACTCTCGACGGGACGGTCTTGGAGAAACCGTCCCCGGGGGCATGTCGTTTGACAGGTGAGGGGGGGAATTAGTTCCCGTTGCGGAGATTTTTCCACTGCTCGATCAGCTCGAGCTCCTCGGAACTGAGATCCGATGGGATTTCCAGCTTGACCCTGGCGTACAGATCTCCGGGCGCCTCCCCCTTCATGCGGGGCAGACCCTGGCCTCCCAGGCGGAATTGTTTGCCGGACTGGGTGCGAGCCGGAATCTTGAGGTCGATCTCCTGTCCGCGGGGGGTGCGGATCGGCACTTTCCCCCCCAGCACCGCGGTGTAGACAGGCACGCCAACGTCGCGGTAAAGGTCGTGGCCTTTGACCTCGTAGACCGGATCCTTGACCAGCCTGATGATGAGCACCAGGTGATGCTCGCGCAGGCGGATCTTGGAGCCCTCCTTGACCCCGGCGGGAATCTTGACGGTTAGCGTCTGCGCGTTGCTGATCTGCCCCTGGCCGCGGCACGTGGGGCAGATTCCGTTCTGGATCAGACCCGAGCCGTGGCAGGTGGGACACGCCTGCGGTCGGTCCAGCGTGAGCGTGCGGGAGGAACCGGCGATCGCCTCCTCCAGCGTGACCTCGATCTCGGCCTCGCTGTCGGGTTGCTGCTGGGCCTGTTGGCGACCTCCGCGGCCGCCCATCTGGCCACCGAAGAAGTGCTCGAAGAAGCTCGAGAAGCCCGAGCCTCCGCCCCCGCCGCCGCCAAAGAGATCGCCCAGATCGCCAAAATCGAACTGGACGCCGCCGCCCCCGCCCCCGCCGCGCGGTCCCCCGCGCGGCTGGTTCCAGTACTGACCGAGCTGGTCATACTTCTGACGCTTCTCCGCATCGGAGAGAACCTCGTAGGCCTCGTTGATCTCGCGGAACTTTTTCTCGGCGTCCTTGTCGTTCTTCTTGACGTCGGGATGGTTCTCTTTGGCCAGCTTGCGGTAAGCTGACTTGATCTCTTTCTCGGTGGCCTTTTTGTCGACGCCGAGAGTCTTGTAGTAGTCCTTGAAGTCCAAGGGCTACTCCTTCACCTCGTACTCGGCGTCCACGACATCTCCCTCGCTGGAGCCGCCCGGCGTGCGCGCGCCCTGGCCCGCCTCGGGGCCGGGACCACCCGGAGCCTCGCCGTTCTGGCCGTAGAGCATCTTGGAGACCTCGTAGATCGCGTTGGTCAGCTCCTCGAGCCCGGCTTTGACCTTCTCGGCGTCCATGCTGGACGCTTCGATGGCCTTCTTGAGGTCCTCGCGAGCGCCCTCGACCTTGGCGCGCAACTCGCCCGACACTTTCTCGCCGGCGTCCTTGAGGGTCTTCTCGGAGCTGTAGAGGAGCGAGTCGGCCTGGTTCTTGAGCTCGATCTCCTCGCGGCGCTTCTTGTCTTCCTGGGCATTGGAGTCGGCCTCGCGCACCATGCGCTCCACGTCGTCCTTGCTCAGGTTGGTACTGGCCGTGATGGTGATCTTCTGCGACTTGCCGGTAGCTTTGTCGCGCGCGGTCACGTTCATGATGCCGTTGGAGTCGATGTCGAACGTCACCTCGACCTGCGGCACGCCGCGCGGGGCGGGCGGGATGTCGGTGAGCTTGAAGGTCCCCAGCGACTTGTTGTCCCGCGCCAGCTCGCGCTCGCCTTGCAGCACGTTGACCTCGACACTGGTCTGCATGTCGGCAGCCGTCGTGAAGGTCTCCTGCTTGGAGGTCGGGATGGCGGTGTTGCGCGGGATCAGCTTGGTCATCACGCCGCCCAGCGTCTCGATGCCGAGGGTCAGCGGGGTGACGTCGACCAGCACCACGTCCTTGACCTCGCCCGAGAGGACGGCCCCCTGCACGGCGGCGCCCAGGGCGACGCACTCGTCCGGGTTGATGTCCTTGCTCGGCTCCTTGCCAAAGCGGCGCTTCACGAACTCGGTGATCATCGGCATACGCGTCGAGCCGCCCACCAGCAACACGCGGTCGATGGCCGCGATCTCGATCTTGGCGTCATCCAGGGCGCGCTTGCACGGGGCCGCGCAGCGCTCGAGCAGGTCGTGGGTGAGCTCCTCGAACTTGGAGCGGCTCAGGGTGACGTCCAGGTGCTTGGGACCCGTCGCGTCGGCCGTGATGAACGGCAGGTTGATATTGGTCTGGGAGACCTGGCTGAGCTCGATCTTGGCCTTCTCGGAGGCATCCCGCAGGCGCTGGGCGGCCATCTTGTCAGCCAGAAGGTCGATGCCGTTCTCCTTTTTGAACTGCTCGGCCACGTATTCCATGATCCGCTCGTCCCAGTCGTCGCCGCCCAGGTGGGTGTCACCCGCCGTGGCTTTGACCTCGAAGACGCCCGAATCGATCTCGAGCACGGACACGTCGAACGTGCCGCCGCCCAGGTCGAACACGACCACGGTCAGGGTCTCGCCCTGTTTGTCCAGACCGTAGGCCAGCGCCGCGGCCGTGGGCTCGTTGATGATGCGGAGCACGTCCAGGCCGGCAATGGTGCCGGCGTTCTTGGTGGCCTGGCGCTGCGAGTCGTTGAAGTAGGCCGGAACCGTGATGACGGCCTGCTTGATCTGCTCGCCCAGATATTGCTCGGCGTCGTGCTTGAGCTTCTGGAGAATCATCGCCGAGATCTCCTCGGGCGAATACTTCTTGTCGTCGATGGCGACGCGGTGGTCGGTGCCCATCTCGCGCTTGATCGAGCGAATGGTGCGATCGGGGTTCGATACCGCCTGGCGCTTGGCCAGCTCGCCCACCAGGCGCTCGCCGCCTTTGCTGAAGCCCACGACCGAAGGCGTGGTCCGACTGCCTTCGGCGTTGGCGATGACGGTGGGCTTGCCACCTTCCATGATGGCCACCACCGAGTTGGTGGTGCCCAGATCGATTCCGACTACTTTAGGCATTTCGGATCAGGCCTCCTGAGATTTCGTATTGTTGGCCACTTTGACCAGGCTGGGACGGAGCACGCGGTCCCCCATCTTGTAGCCGCGCTGGAGCTCGGCCACGATGGCCTGATCGGGCACGTCGTCGCGCTCCTCGGCCATCATCGCCTCGTGAAGATTGGGGTTGAACAGCACGCCCTCGGTCTGGATCGGCTCGATGCCGTGCATGTTGAGCAGCTTGTGATACTCGCGCGTCACCATCTCCATGCCCTGCATCAAGCTCTCCACCGAGGGTTTGCTCTGCGCGGCCTGCAGGGTGCGCTCGAAGTGGTCGAGGATGCCCAGCAGCTGCCGGAACAGATCCTCTTTCAAGTGTTGCAGGCGCCGCTTCTGCTCTTCTTCCTGGCGCCGGCGAAAGTTCTCGAAGTCGGCCGCAACCCGGCGCACCTGCTCCTTGAGCTCGACGATCTCCTTGTCGCGCTCGCGCAGAAGGGCCGACAGCTCGGCGACTCCCGAAACGTTGTCTTCTATCGTTTCCTGCTCGGGCATTTCCTCGAGCTGGACTTCATCCGGATTCAATCCGCACCTCGTGTTCATCAAAGCTTTAGGGCCATCTGCTACCTTACGGCCGGAGCCATATGAGCTGAGTTTGCGAACTGTTAGAGAAGTGTTAGAACGCTTGCGAACACTAATTCTATCGCTTGCGCCAGCGGCAGATCGTGTAACACGCCAGCAGTTTGGGGAGCATTGCATTCATCACCGTTTCCAGCTGCATGGCCGCTCCCGCGTAGTACTTCTTGAGCTGGACGGGAATGCGCAGCACCATGGAGTTTAGAACCACGATGTAGGCGACGTTTCCCATGTACCGCTCGATCTCGAAGTCGAAACGGTGCTCGTTCAGGCGTTTGATCTGGGCCACGTCCACTGCCGCCTCGTTTTCTTCGAAGAGCGGGTCGACTCGATACCAGAGCCCGCGGAGAATGTCGGGAAGCGACCCGGTGTGGGGCTCCACGAAGCAGAACCAGCCCCCTGGCTTGAGCAAGCGATGCACCTCGTCGATCGCCTGCGGCAGCTGGGGATGCAGGTGGTGCAGACCCCCCACCACCGCGATCAGGTCGAAACTGGCATCGGGCAGGCCGCTCTCCATCATCGAGCCGCACACAGCCTGACAATGGGGCAGTTTGTCCGCGTACATGGCCATCTGGGTGGGGGAGATGTCCAGCCCGCTGACCTGGGCGCCCTGCTGGCTCAGGTAAACCGACAGAGAGCCGCTGCCGCACATCCCGTCCAGCGCGGTCTTGCCGGCCAGGTCGAGACCGCGGAACATCGGCTCGTGAAAGAAGCGGTCGCGGTATTCGCGGCTGGTCGGATCGGAATAGTGGACCTCGTAGGCCGCCCCGATCTCCTCATAATGCGCGCGCTGGGCGGCTTCGTGGGACACAGCACGCGTCTTCGCACTGAAAATATAAAACCCTCGGGCGCTTTGCCCGAGGGTCTGGTGGCAGGAAGGCCCCTCTAGAAGCCTGGGTGTACCACCCTCCCCACCGATCCATCCTCGCCCGCCAGGCTGCTCGCGCGGGCTTCGGGTG
The DNA here is from genome assembly GCA_039809865.1 of Vulcanimicrobiota bacterium. GTDB lineage: Bacteria > Vulcanimicrobiota > Xenobia > Xenobiales > QWHO01 > QWHO01. The sequence continues at coordinate 125,393 of JBDHVW010000008.1, read as the reverse complement.
GCCGGTTTGCTTCCGGGCTCAACCTCGATGGTTTTATTCTAAGCTTTCCGTTGGCTCGGAAGTTTGCCGCGGTATGAACGCGCGGTTAAGAGTCGAGAGTCTGGAGTTGAGAGTCTCTCGACTCTGAACTCTCGACTCTTAACTAGGAGAGGATCTTCACGCGCTCGATGACCATCTGGCCGCTGTCCCAGCGGACGACGCCCATGTAGGGCTCGCCCTTGGCGTTGAACAGGTCCTTCTCGGTCACGGGCTTGCCCGGGTCGGTGTAGAGGATCTTGCCCTCGGCGATCAGGTTCTTCAGGTTGTTGCGCACGCGGTCGGACGTCTCGGTCTCCTGGAAGAGCGAGGCGCCGTGCTCCACGGACGTCTCCACCTTGGCGCCGTCGAACTGACGGAACTCGGGTCCATCCAGGCTGACCAGGTGCGGGCGGGAGCTCTCCGACTCGGCCATGTAGGCCGGTCCGGAGACCAGGCTCATCGTGGGCGGGGCTTCCGCTTCCTCGGTGCCGGTCAGGATCTTGCGGTCCGTCATCACCTTCGTGATCAGCTCCGAGCGAGCGCCGCCGTTGGACTGGCGGTCGGCCTGCACCAGGGCGCGGGCCATGTCGCGGTAGGCGAAGTCGCCGCGGGGGGCGGTCTTCATCAGTCCGGCGTAGAGCTTGAGGCCCTCGGTGGCGGCGGCCTTGATGGCAGCCTTCGGCTCCATACCCGCGGCGCGGTTGGAATCGGTGATGCCCTTGAGAACGTCATACATGGCACCGGTCCAGAGGCGGCTGTAGCTGTGAACCTCACGGCCGAGCTGGTCGGGTCCGCCCTTTTCCGGCAGCGTGCTGGGATCTTGCCAGGTGAACTTGTTGATGGCGGTGCGGGTGTAGTCGCCGCCGGTCACGTTCTTACCGACGGTGTGGTTGATGGCCGAGCCGAGCTCTTCGCCCAGGTTGGAGGCCACGTTGGGCAAGGACAGGTCGCCGCCGGTCTGCTGCACGACTTTGTCCAGCGTGCGGTCGTCCTGCAGAACGCACAGCATCGCCAGCACGTCGCCGAAGGACTCGTGGAAGCCGCCCGGATCGGGCGACCAGCTCGAGAGATAACCGGGGCGCAGGCCATCGAGGATGGCGTGGCCGGCCTCGTGGGCCACCACCTCACCGCTGGCGCCGGACTTGACCACCTGGTGCGTGACCGGGTCGGTGGCGTGGAAGAAGTTCAGGCTCTTGCCCTGCCGGGTGTAGTAAGCGTTGAGGTCCTCGCCGGCATCGGCGTTGATACGGATCTGGGTGCCGCTGAAGGCCCACTTGATGGGCTCGCCCAGAGCCTCTTCGAAGATCTTGATGGTGTTGGCCACGCTGGCCAGCGCCAGGGCGCCGACGTAGCCTTTGTCGGAGGGGGAGAAGACGAACTTGTTGTCTTTGGCCACGGTGTCATTGCCGTTGAGCTTGGCTTTCTCGACCGACGGGCCGGCGCCGACGCCTTTGAGCACGGTGGTTCCCGTCTCCAGTACGCTGGAGTCCTGGGGGTTGAAGGAGAACTCGACGTCGCCGGTGGGCGAGGGAGGAGCGGGCGGGTCCGGCTTGGGCCAGGGCCACGGCCATTCGGGGTTGTTGGCGTTGCCAGTGCGGGGAGCGGGGAAGTTGGTGTTGGTGGTGTTGATCATTTGTGTTTTGTTTGCTCCTTTAGTCGGTGGACCACCCAGGGTGCATTAAAACCCATGCGGGTTGTTAATCAGGTGAACATCGTGTGAACATGATGGCGAAGGAGTCTCATGGCCGGTCGGCCAATTTATCCGCTCTGTGATTGGGAAAACCGGGAGAGACTTGCTGATCGGGGGCCTTTTTCTGGCTCTGATGGTGGCCGCGTGCGGCGCCAGCCTGTCCTATCTGGAATATAAGGCCTCCCGCACGGACGCGCTTCCCATCTTGCAGTACGAACAGCCGGTCTGGTCCGAGGACGAGTCCCGGGTGGCCTATTTCCGCCTCTTGCTGCCTTCGGAAGGCGGCCCCTACACCTGCCGGCAACTCTGGTGGGCCGAGCGGGTGGGCCAGGAGAAGCGCCTGGTGGCCGAGTTCCCCCCCGGCGAGCTCACGATGATCGCCTGGATCGAGAACGACAAGAGCATCCTCCTGCAGCCGCCTCAGAAAGAGGGCGAGCCGCCGGTGCTGATCCAGGTGGCGGCTGACGGCAGTTATCGCCGCACCGTGCGCTTCGAGCAGAAGGATCTGGCGCTCATCGGCGTGCGCGGGGGGGAAGTCTTCTTTCAACGCAGCGAGCCGGGCGCGGTGATGTTGCTCTCCTGGTCGCCGGGTGAGCGCATGTTCCGTCCGGTGGCGCGTTTTCCGGCCGGGGGCGGCGAGAAGCTCACCCTGGAAGAGGTCTCCCCCTCCCCGGACAAGTCCAAGCTGGCCGTGGTGGTGGCCAGTCAGGAGTCGCGCGGGGTGTGGGTCTACGACCGTAATACGCGCTCGCTCAAGTATACCTTTGTCTCCACCGAGGGCAAATCGTTGCGCACGGTGTGGTCCTCCGATTCGGCGGGCTTCGCGGCCGCGGCCGAGGTGCCCGGGCGTTGTGACCTGTTCATGGTGGAAGAGCTGGACAGCGGTCAGTTCACCCGCCTGTCCACGCCTTCCCAGTCAGCCTGCATTCCGTTCTGGCCCCGGGGCTCGGACCGGCTGCTCTTGCTGCGCGACAACACGGTGCTGGCTTTCCAACCCCACGGCCTGACGGCCGAGCGCATTCTGGACCGGGTGCGGGCGGGCCGGCTGGTGGAGAACCTGGCGGTCTCCTCGCGCGGCAACTGGGCGGCCTACCACTCGCGCAGCGGCCACGATGACGACCTCTACATCGTCAGCCTGAAGACCAGCCAGAGCAAGACGCTCCTGCCTCCGGGCACGCGGCGTGAGCTGCAGCAGACCCTGCTCTACCAGATCGGCTCGGGCACGCAGTATGCCGTGGACCACTGGACCGGAGCCAACGAGCGGGACTGAGGCCGCTTATTTCTTCAGGTTCTCCCTGAGGAACGCGGTCAGGTCGCGCCAGGCCAGCTCGGTTTCGGTGCGCTCCTCGGGCTCCACGCCCTTTTTCAGGTAAGGCACGTAGACCAGGAAGCCGTGCAGGCAATTGGGGTAGATCTTCATCTTGACGCTTTTGTTGAACTTCTCCATCTCGGCCTTGAGCTTGCGGGCCTGATCCGGAGGGACGAAGTCGTCCTTGGCGCCCTGCAGGATGAGCACCGGGCAGTTGATGCGCGGCACGCGACTCAGAGCGTAGCGGGCCTTGAAGTTCTCCGGCTTGTCCTGGGGCCCGTTGCCGTAGGCGCGCAGCGTGATGGGGTCGTGGCCCAGCTTGCCCGCCTTTTTGAGGTAGTCGTACCAGGCGTAGATATCCATGACTCCGTAGGCTTCCACCACCGCGTCGCACCTGGGGTTGTCGGCCGCGGCCAGCACGCTGATGAGAGCTCCGTGGGAGGCTCCCACGAACGCCAGGCGCTCCGCGTCGATGCCTTTGACCTGGGCCAGCAGGGGGACGGCGTTCAGCACGTCCTTCACCTCGCCCCCGGCCACCTCGACCACGCCGTCCGAGCCGTCCTCGCCCCGATACGAGGGCGCGAACACCGCGTAGCCCTGCTTGGCCAGGCGCGCGCTGGAAAGCTTGTGCTCCTTGCTGACCCCGCTGGTGCCGTCGTGATTGAAGACGACCAGGGGAAGCGGGTCCTTGGACGCGGGCAGGAACAGGAAGCCTTTGACCTTCAGCCCTTCGCTGGGGTAGACCCACTGGTAGACGGGCACTCCGCCGATGGGAGCCAGCTTCTTCTCGACCACGCCTTTGGGGGCGGCGAGAGCGGGCAGTGCCAGGAGGCAAAGAACGAGGAACAGGCGCATGGGAGGGCCTTTCTCGTCGGTCGGGAAACAGCCTCCCATGAACGAGCACAACGTAATCATCGCCGGCTCTGGCTGCGCCGGCCACACCGCCGCCATCTACGCCGCCCGAGCCGACCTCGCCCCTCTGGTCATCGAGGGCGACGAGCCCGGCGGGCAGCTTTCCCTCACCTCCGACGTGGAGAATTTCCCCGGATTTCCCGAGGGCGTGGGCGGTTTCGAGCTCATCGAGCGCATGAAGAAGCAGGCCCAGAAGTTCGGCGCCGCCTACGAGTACGGCCGCATCAAGTCGGTCGCTCGCGAGGGCTCGGTCTTCGTGCTGTCCATGGAGGACGGCGCGGTCAAGCGCACGCGGGTGCTGATCGTGGCTACGGGTGCACGCGCCCGCAAGCTCGAGGTTCCGGGCGAGGCCGAGCTGTTCGGCCAGGGCGTCTCCTCCTGCGCCACCTGTGACGGTGCGTTCTACCGCGAGCGCGAGATCGTCGTGGTGGGCGGCGGCGACTCCGCCTGCGAGGAGGCCATTTTCCTGACCCGCTTCGCCTCGAAGGTGACGATGATCGTGCGCCGCAACGTGTTGCGCGCCTCGAAGATCATGCAGGACCGCGCTCTGAATCACCCCAAGATCGAGGTGGCGTGGAACTCGCGGGTCACCGAAGTGAAGGGCACCCCCGAGGAGGGCGTCACGGGCGTGATGCTCTCGACCGACGACAAGGCCCCGGTGCTGTTCAAGACGGACGGCCTGTTCCTGGGCATCGGCCACGTGCCGAACTCCGACTTCCTGATGGACCTGGTCGACCGCGACGAGGACGGCTACATCAAGACCGTCCCGGGCCACACCGTGACCCAGATCGTGGCCACCAAGACTCCGGGGCTGTTCGCCTGCGGGGACGTGGTGGACCGCCGTTTCCGCCAGGCCATTAGCGCTGCGGGCATGGGCTGCATGGCCGCGATGGAAGCCGAGGAGTTCCTGGCCGCCCACGTGGCGGCGGCCGCGGGGGCGTAAAATTCCATCCCTGGTTTTCGTCGCCGGGCCGAATGGCGCTGGAAAGACGACCACCGCGCCACGCTTGCTTCGAGATGAGCTCGGTATCGTCGAGTTCGTCAACGCCGATGTGCTGGCGGCTGGCTTGTCGGGTTTCAACCCCGAGGGTGTCGCGTTTCAAGCTGGTCGGTTGCTTCTGGGACGACTGGAGCAGCTTGTTGCTAACCGGAGTTCCTTTGCGGTCGAGACGACTCTCTCGGGCCGTACGTATGTCCGGTTTGTACGAGACGCTCAGGCAGCCGGCTATCGGTTCATCTTGTTGTTCTTATGGCTCCCGTCGGCGTCGATCGCTGTTGCCCGGGTGCGCAACCGAGTGGCGCTTGGAGGTCACAACATTCCCGAGGTTGTCATTCGGCGACGCTATGACGCGGGGCTCAGGAACTTCTTCAGGCTCTACGAGCCGTTGGCCGACTCATGGAGCTTCTTTGACAACTCTTCATCCCATCCGGAGCTAATCGCGGAGCGGGCCAACGTAAATGGCACGACAGTGATTGACGAATCTCGCTGGAGGGGTATTGTTAAGGCGTGGAAGACGACGTAGAAGCCCGCTTCAACGACCGCGCTCGGGTCACTCGCGCCATCGCGCTGGGAGCTCGTGACGCTCTCATCAAGCATAAAGCGATGGGGGTCCCCATCGCTATCTGGCGCGACGGTGAGGTCGTCCTCGTCCCCCCCGACGAGATCGTCATCCCCGAGGTCGAGTAGACCTACTCCCGGCCGCGTTCGCCGCGGTCTTCGGTGTTGAAGATCCAGGCCACCAACTCGCCCGGGTGGATCTCGCCGCCGCCTTCCTCCAGCCAGAAATGGCGGTCGCGCACGTAGCGCGACGAGGTGTCCGACGAGGGGATGCTGGCGATCTCCGTCAGGATGCTCTGGACGCGCTTCTTCCAGCAGTCCATGTTCTGGACGCGGAGGTCGATCCAGCCGGCGTCGGCCCATTCGTCGTAGCTGCCGGGGCCGGCCACCACCGAGGCGGCGCCGTGGGCCGGGGGGGTCTTGATGAACTTGCCCCGCACCAGCTTCATCCCCTCGAGCAGGATTGGAATGCCCAGGGTCACCGGGGTCGACAAAAGCTCCGGGTCGCTCTCCAGAATGGCCAGGCAGGCTTTCGAAAGCTCCCCCGGGTCGCTGTCGGCCACGCATTGCAGCGTCTTGCAGTGGCGGCGCAGCAGGTGCGCCTCGAAGAGCAGCTTGGATAAACGCGGCGGACCCAGGATCTCGAAGGCCACCGAGTCGGTGCCGTGCTGCTTCTCCAGCTCGCGCAGCTTGCGAATGGCGCGCTCGCGCTGGAATCCAGCCCGGTAGGTGGGGCCCATGCTGGTTACGTTCAGGGCGTTGATCACGTCCTTACCCGTATTGATGCCGCGGATCTCGTCGGCGATGTTGCGCGCGATCTCCTCGGGGGTCACGAAGCCCATCTGGCCGGGCGACGTGATGGCCACGAACTCCTCGGCGCTGAACATCCCGTTCTCACCCGTGTCCACGTAGACCGTCTTGAGGTTCTTGCCGAGCTGCTTGACCTCCATCGCCGGGTCATCCAGGACCAGCGTCTGGCCGTCCTGCAAAGAGACGGCCTCACCCAGTCGCACGTCGTCCAGCGCGATCGGCTTGCCCTTGCGGCGGATCTCACCGTAACCGATCTCGCGCCAGCCGATCATCGCGGTGGGCTTGATCTCCTTGGTGGCCGGAGGGCGCTTGAGGCTCAACTCCTCGGCATCCTCGGGGTCGAACGTCGGCACCGCGGGGGTGCGCGCCAGCAAGAACAGCAGCAGGGTCTGGGCACCGGCCACCGCCGACTTGCTCAGCAGCAGCAGCGACGGGCGCTCCTCGCCGTGGGTGTAGGGGATGTTCCAGCCCATGCCGCCCGTGCCCGAGGTGCCGACCTTGATGTAAGCCTTGGTCTCGACCTTGACCATCGAGCGATAGAGGATCTCGACGTGGCGAATGAGCTGCGGGATGTACTCGCTGCACATCAGCTGCTCCACCGACTCGCGCGAGGGAGGCCCGTCCGAGGCCTGCAGCTCGCTCCAGACGCGGCGCGCCTGGGTGAACACGTCGTTGTAGGCGATGCCGGTGGCCGTGTTGACGGCGTCCACGATGACGTCCGGGCGGTTGCGGGTGATGATCTGGTAGAGCGTCATCCGTGCCAGCGTTTCCTTGGAAAGCGGCACGAACGTGTCCTCGATCAGGTCACTGCGCCCTTTGGACGACTTCAGGATCTCGGCGAAGGTCTTGCCGGCGTACTCCTCGCGCACGAACAGGTTGCCCCACTCGCCGTGCAGCTCCACCTCGGGCAGCGCGGGGTCGAAGCGGCGCAGGTGGGCGAACTCCGCCTCCAGCGTGGCCAGGGCCGACTTCGTCTCACCCTCGCTGAACGAGGCCAGCACGATACGCTTGGGGGCCTGAGGGAGCAGCTCGCGGCAGACCGCGCGCCCCACCATGCCTCCGCCCCCCAGAACCAGGACCGTTGTGCCGCGAATATCCATCTACCACTCCACCGTTCCGAGGTTCTGATTCTTGATCAGGATCGTCTTGTCCGGAACCACCGTGCCCGCCGTCAGCTGCGAAGCGTCGATCAGGGCCCCCTCGCCGATGATGCAGTCGTCGGCGACATCGGAACGGAACACGACCGCTCTCGGGCCGATCGTGACGTTGTTCTGAATGTGCGTTCCCGCCGGCGGGTTGTTGTCGATGTCCTCGCCGCCGTGGATGACCGCGTGCAGGCCCACGCGGATACCGCTTCCCACGGTGATTTCACTGTCCTCGAGCGCGTGGTAGGTCACCTCGTCGCCCAGTTGCGTGATGGGGCCGTGCTGGAAAGGCCCACCCTCATCGGCTCGGATGCTGTCGCGGTTACCCATCGCCAGCGACAGCTGAGCCAGAGTGTCCTCCAGAAACACCTCGCCCACGATGCGATTGCGGAAGGTCGGGTCGAGCGTGGGCACGCCCGCCAGAGTGGGCGTGTGGATGTCGGGATCCTCGACGCTGGCCGGGTCCGCCCCGATGCCCTTGACCGCGTCCGGGTCTTGCGCCTGGAGCTGGGCGTAACCCAGGGCCAGGTCGTCGTTGACATGCAGCACGCCGGCCATGAAGGCGCGGTCGGCATCGGTCACCGGCACCACTTTGCCGAGGGCCGGGTCATCCGCCTCGTCCTGGGTAGCGACGTTCTTGCCAGGCAACACTCGGAAGCCGCTGTGCAGCGTCACTCCAGGGCCCACGCGAGACAGGATGCCAACCATCGCGTCGGGCTCGACGGTGGCGCCGTCGACCAGGGCATTGAAGCCGACGAAGCAGGCTTTCCCACCGGGCGCTCCGATACGGGAGGCGATGACGCTACAGCCGTGCGCCAGGATGGCCTCGTCGCCGATCGAGGTGGGCCCCGTGACGAGCACGTTGTCCTGCACGTTAGAGCCGTCCCCGATGGAGACCTGGCCCTGCAGCTGCGCGAAGGGCGCGATGTAGACCAGCCGTCCGTAGGTCACGCCGGCGTCAAGGCTGGCGGTGGGGTCGACGAAGCTTTCGGGAACGGGCGGGATCGTGGGAGCGACCGGCTCGACGGGGTCGCCCCCGCAATTGACCAGCACGAGCGTGGTGAGAGCGAGAAGGGCAAAGAATTTTTTCATGGCGGCCGGGCGCTTCGTCCCCGCCTGCAGGGCTCCCTCCGGCCTTCCCGAAGCCCAGCGGCATGAAAGCGATCGTGCCCGAAACCCTGACGTTTGAAGCGGACGGAACCTGCATCCTCTTCAGCGACCCGAACACCCGCGTGGAGATGCTGGAGATCGCCCCCGGCGCCATCATCGACGCCCACAGCCACAAAGAGCAGCGCGTCTTCGTCTGCTTCGTCCGCTCGGGCGGCTGTCAGCTGTTCATCGCGGGCCGGTTGTTCCGTCCTCAGGCGGGCCAGACGTTCGAGGTGGAGCCGGGCGACGTGCTCGCCTTCCACAACGACACCCCCCACATCAGCCGCGTGCTGCTGACCCGCATCGGCTTCAAAGAGGGGGACAAAGTGCCCCTCGGCAAGCAGTGGAACGAGCTGGAGCTGGCTAAGAAAGCCTGAGTTCAGTCCTCGAAGAAGGACGCGACCGAAACGGACCAATCGGGCAGAAGACCGGGCAGCTCGAGAGCCTGCTCAGCACTCAGGACGACGCGTGTCGAGTCGGGTCGGGCCAGAGTGGCGCAGCGATTCTTGGGGTCTAGCAAAAGCACCAATTGAACCCCGATCTGGAGATACTCCTGAGTCTTTGTCTCCACCTCGCTGGCGCGGTCACTGGGGGAGAGCACTTCGACGACGAGTGTGGGTGGCGTCAGCAGATAGCCCTCCGGGCTGAGCTGCACTGGCTCCTGGCTGACGTGGATCCAGGCCATGTCAGCTCCGCGCACCGTCTGTGGCTCGGCCGCGATGACGACGCCGACTTCCCCTGCGTAGACTCGGCCCACTCGCCGAGCCTTGATGGCTCCACCCAGGATCAGGATAGCATTGCTTTCGACCTCGCCGTGGCGTCCCCCCGTCGGGCTCAATGGGATAATCTCCCCTCGCACGATCTCGAAACGTTCTGGCAGGACCAGGCTCATAACTCTGTGTTTCTTCGCCCGATCCCGGTCAACCTACCACCACGTCCCGGGGTCTTCGTTCGACTCCTGGACGCCGTCCGCCACCTCGAGCGAGACCGAGCTCACCGCCAGGGCGGGGGTGAGGCAGCGGCCGTGCCAGCTGGATTCGCGGGCCAGCTCGATGTCCGACAACAGATCGTTGTAGGTGCCGCGCACCAGCACCGGGGCCAGGCGCTCGGCCGGGCGACCGTTCTTCAGCTTGAACGCCAGCTGAGCCAGGCGGCAGAACTCGCCCGGGGCGCGCAGGGCGTTGCAGGGGACCAGGTGATCCAACAAGACCGAGTCTTTTTCGGTGCGACACAGCTCGGGCAGCGAGGAGTTGCCCGGCGTGACGATCAGGTTCGAGAAGCCCGGACGCGGGGGACGTCCCCAGTCGCGCACGGCCAGCGGGGCGTGCTCCGCGCCCAGCTTGCGGGCATACAACCGGTCGGTCAGGTAGTTGAACAGCTGACCTCGCTCGATCAGCACCACCGGGCGGCGCGCCAGGCCCTCGCCGTCGAAGGGTGTCGAGCCCGGGCCGTCCGGACGCAGACCGTCGTCGGTCAGGGTCAAACTGCCCGAAGTGCTGAGCTCACCCGGACGCGAGCCGTCCAGCACGTCGTTGGCCAGGTCGCGTATCAGGGCAGCGGTGGCGCCCGGGCTGAAGACTGCCGGACGCGCTCCCAGCATCAGCTCGAAGCCCTTCTTGGGCGGCTTGGAATGGGCGGCGCGCCAGGCCAGCTCGATGAGCAGCTCGCCCGGCAGCTGGGGCACCTTGCGCAGGATGAAAGAGGCGTGGATGGGCGCCGGCTCGTCCGCGTGCACCGCCAGGTAGACCAGGGTGCGGTGGGCGCTCTGCTCGCCCGCGCGGGTGGTCAGCGTCATCCGCTGGAAGCGCACTCCGCCGCGGATGCGCGTGGTCCAGGACGGCAGCAGCGAGGGTAGCAAGAACTGGATGCGCGCCACCAGGTGCTGCAGCTCCTCCGAGACGGGCGTCAGGTCGACCGGCTCGAGCACCTGGTTGGCCGGAGAGAAGGGGAGGCCGTGGCTGAACAGGACGCCCTGTCCAGGATGCTCGCGCGAGGCTGCTACCGCTTGCTCGAGCAGGTTTTCCGGCGTTTCCTGCCGGTCACCCCAGGCAAAGCCCAGTCCGCCCTCATAGTTGACGCGCAGTCCCCAGCCCTCCACCCGCCGGGGCGTATCGGGAGCGGCCAGGTCGAGGTCGATCCGCTCTTCCCAGCAAATCTCGGCGTCGCGGCATCGCCGCAGGGCTAATCCGAGCAAGCGCTGAGCGGGGGGACGGGCGTTTATCGTCGAAACAACCAACGTTTGATCCGTTCAATGAAGCCGGGCGGTCGCGTCAGCTCCGCGGGAGACAGCTCCTTGCCCTGCTTGATTTCGTATTGGGCGAAGCAGAAGGGGCAGAGCAGCAGGACGGTGGCCCCGTTGGTCACCTCCTCGACGTGCTTGTCGAACTTGCCGCACCATCCGCAAACCGCCACGTCCACGCACTACGACGGCGGCCCGCCCGATCCATTCCGGAATGGCGAAAAACCTGGAAAAACGCCTACTTTCGGTCGAGCGAGTTTACAACTCGGACACACGGTGGTTACATGTGGTTAACAAACCGTTCCTATAATGGCGAGAGAGGCCAGGGACTCCTGCGCCTTATTGCCAACGGAAGGAGGAGCGACGGATGAACATGCTCGGCGGCGGTTTCCCCACCCGCGGTGGTATGCAAGGCCCCGGGGTGCCCGGCGGTTTCAACCCCGGTCTCAACACGGGCGGCACCCGCAACCTGCTCACTCCTCCCCAGGCCCAGGCCCCCCACGGCCCCACGCTGACGGCGCGCCTCCCCCAGGGGCTCTCGTTCCCGCCCGGCACACTGCTGCGCGGCGAGGTCACCGGCAAGGAGCGCGGCCAGTTCACGCTCAAGTTCGGCGATCAGACCCTGCAGGCGCAGGCCGAGGTCCCGCTTCAGGTCGGTCAAAAGCTGCTGGTCCAGGTCCAGGGCGAGAAGGGCGGTCAGCTCCATCTCACCGTGATGCCCAAGCCGGGCGAGGCGATGAGCAAGGGCGACCTGACCGAGGCCCTGATGCACGACCACATGCCGGCCAGCGAAGAGAACATCCAGCTGGCCCACTCCATGGTGGAGCACAGCGTGCCGGTTACCAAAGAGAACCTGACGTTCCTCAAGAGCGTGCTGGCCGAGGTGGGCCAGCAGCAGCCGGGCAACCAGGCTTCCACGCCCAACAAAGTGGGCGCCACGTTCTTCCTGCAGAGCAACAACATCCCGGTGACGCCGCAGAACGTTGCCACGCTGGCCAACTTCCTGACCAACAACCCCCAGGTCGGGACGCAGATGATGCAGTTGCAGACCGAGTTCCGCAAGATGGCCGAGTCGCCCACGACCGCCAACGCCAAGGCGATGGAGCTGCTGTCGCAGGTGCCGGGCCTGCTGGGCGAGGTGGTCATCGAGCCGAACCAGGCGCTGAGTCAGAAGAAGAGCTCCAAGCGCTTGAAGGACCTGGCGCGCGATATGGGCATCGAGGCCCGCGTGGGCCCGGGCGGCGGTCCGGACGAGGAAGATTGGAACCTCGCCAGGGAGCTCCAGCTCATCCGCCAGCAGCTCGAGAGCGACCCCGATGCCGAGAACCTGGGTGGCGTGTTGGGAATGATGAAGGACCTCGAGGACAACCTCCAGGCCCACCAGCTCATCAACCAGCAGAAAACCGCCGAGCAATTCGGGTTCTTCTACTTCCAGATGCCGCTGCCGCTCAACATGGGCGACACCGCCGAGGTCTGGATCCGCTACCGCCAGGAGAACGATGGCTCGCGCACCGTCGACTCGGAGGATTGCAAGCTCGAGTTCCTGGTGTGCACCGAGCACCTGGGCGAGCTGAGCTTCGTGGTGGACCTGTGCGGCGACAGCGCCATCATCGACGTGGGCACGCCGTCCGAGCCGGTGCGCACCTTCGTGGAGCGCTTCCTGCCGGCGCTCAAGGAGCGGGTGGAGTGGCTGGGCTGGGACGTGACCCAGATCGGCGCCACGTTCCGGGCTTTCCAGGGCCGCCGCAAAGTGGTCGACCGCCAGGATTTCGATTCGATGGAGCGGGTCAGTGTCCAGGCCTGACGACATGGGCAAATGGGCCGTGGCCATGCGGATGGGCGCCGACGGGCGTCCGAAGGTGGTGGCCGCGGGTCAGGGGGCCGAGGCCGAGGCGATCATCGCCAAAGCCCAGCAGTCCGGGGTGGAGGTCCGTAAAGACGCCGAGATGGTGGACGAGCTCCTGCAGGCCGAAACCGAGGGAGCCCGCATCGACTCGCGGATTTACGAGCTGATGACGACCATCGTCAACTTTGCTCAGGAACTCAATGACGCCTGGGTTGCTCAGGGCGGAGTTGAAGAAAATTAACTAGAGGTTAGTTCGTTTCAAGCCCCGAATTTTAAAGAGTTCAGGGGTATCACAGGTGGAGGTGCCGGTTCGAATGCTTGATGGGATGAAAATGGCCACCCAGGGGATGATGCAGATGTCGATCAAACAGGACATCATCACCAACAACCTGGCCAATGCGAGCACCGTAGGGTTCCGCAAAGAAAGCATGGTGGTCTCGTCGTTCTCCGACGTGCTCAATCGCGAGCTCGGAATGACCGGGATGCGCCAGACCTCGGGCGAGGTCGTCACCAACGGCGGGCTCGAGAAGACGGGCGGGCTCAACTCCCAGACCCTCACGAACTGCACCCAGGGCGCGCTCAAAGAGACGGGCAACCCGTTCGACCTGGCGCTGAGCGACAACGGCAAGGGGATGTTCACCATCCAGACCCCCGAAGGCATCAAGTTCACCCGGGCCGGCACGTTCCACCTCTCCACCGACGGCCACCTGGTGACCGCCGACGGCTCGTTCCTGTTGGGCCAGAAGGGACCGATCAAAGTTAACGGCACCGACTTCAAGGTCACCGACGATGGCGCCATTCAGGTCAACGGCAAAGAGATCGACAAGCTGCTGGTCAGCACGTTCGAAGATGGCAACATGATGAAGAAGGCGGGCGACACCAACTTCGCCGCCCCCGACGGCGGCGTGAAAGCCACCAACCACTTTTCCGTCAAGCAGGGCTATGTCGAGATGGGCAACCTGAACTCGGTTCAGGAAATGGTCGATCTCCTGATGGTGATGCGGAACTTCGAGGCCAACCAGAAAGCGCTGCAGTCGCACGACCAGCGCCTCCAGAAGGCCGTCAACGAGCTCGGTAAAGTTCGCTAAGAGATTAAAGAAAGAATTTAGGAGGACACGTAACCGTTATGATGAGAGCGCTCTACACCGCGGCTTCGGGAATGATGGCCCAGCAGATGAACATCGACAACGTGTCGAACAACCTGGCCAACTACCAGAGCGTCGGTTTCAAGAAGTCCCGGGTCACGTTCGAAGACCTGCTCTACGCCACGATGCGCGACCCCAACGCGGAAGCCACCGGCGGCACCCAGGTGGGTATGGGCGTCAAGGCCACCTCCACCCAGCGGATGTTCAGCCAGGGCTCGCTGCAGAAGACCAACAACCCGTTCGACGTGGCCATTCAGGGCGACGGCTTCTTCAAAGTGCAGCTGCCCGACGGCACCCAGGCTTACACCCGCGACGGCGCCTTCAAGTATGACGGCGACAAGGGCGAGCTGGTCACGCAGTCGGGTCAGTCCCTCGGCATCAAGATCCCGAAGGACATGACCAACATCGAGATCACCCCCAAGGGCGAGATCAAAGGAGTGCGCATCGGCAGCGACAGCACCGAGCCGCAGACGATCGGCCAGATCAAGCTGACCCGCTTCCTCAACCCGGCCGGGCTGGAAGCGATCGGCGGCAACCTCTACCTCGAGCGTCCCACCTGCGGCGCCAAGACGGAAGCGATTCCGGGCGAAGACGGACTGGGCGTGTGCGCCCAGGGCCACCTCGAGAAGTCCAACATCAACATCGTGGAAGAGATGATCAACATCGTCCAGGCCCAGCGCGCCTTCGATATGAACCAGAAGGGCGTGCAGGCCGCCGACGAGATGATGCGTCAGGCCAACCAGCTCCAGCGCGGTTAGGAGGTAAAGGATGAATATCGAAGGACTCAACCCCCTCCCCCTCAAGAAGGCGGCCGCCGAGCAGACTCCCTCGAAAGAGGGCGAGCAGGCCAAGCTCAAGGAGGCCTGCAAGGATTTCGAGCAGCTCTTTCTGACGCAGATGCTCAGCCAGATGCGCAGCTCCATCCCCAAGGACCCGAACAGCATGTTTGGCGGGGGGCAGCAAGAAGAGCAGTTCAACGGCATGCTGGATCAGGAGCGCGCCAAGCAGTGGTCTCAGGACGGCGGCGTGGGCCTGGCCAACATGCTCTTCCAGCAGATGAAAGACACCATGTAGCTCCCTTGGGAAGGGCTTCAAGCCCGAAACAGGGAAAGTCGGAAGCGGGCCGGGATCACCGAGCCCGCTTCTGCGCTGTTAACGGGAGAACTGGATGCAAGACCTCGCCGAGGTTTGGCGAAAATTCAAGGAGACGGGAAGTCCGGATCTGCGCTCCGACCTCACGGAGCACTACCAGGGCCTGGTGCGCAATCTGGCCCTCGGTGTCTTGCGCAAATTGCGCTCCGGCACCGAGCTTGACGACCTGATCGCCGACGGCAACTTTGGTCTGGTCCGCGCCATCGACGGCTTCGATCCGGGGCGTGGCTTCAAGTTCGAGACCTACGCTACCCCCGTCGTGCGCGGCGCCATCTACAACGGGCTGCGCCGCATGGATTGGCTGCCCGAGCGCACGCGCCAGAAGGTGCGCGACTACCAGAAGGCCACCGAGAAGCTCCAGCAGATGAGCGGACGCGAGCCGTCCGAGGCCGAGCTGGCCGAAGAGCTGAAGATCAGCGCCGAAGAGGTGTACGAGCTCATCTCCAGCCTGGGTTGCATCTACCTGCTTTCGCTGGATCAGCCGGTCGGCGACGCCGACGGCGACACGACGATGATGGACCTGGTGGAGGCGGCCCCGTTCGAGGACCCGGCCACCGAAGTCGAGTTCCGCGAGCAGCGCGACACCATGCGCCGCGCTATCGAGCAGTTGGATGAGCGGCACCAGTTCCTGGTGACCGAGCACTATTTCCGCGGGGTCACGTTCGAGGCGATCGCGCGCGAGCTGGGCGTCAGCAAGCAGCGCATCTCGCAAATGCACAGTGCCGCCGTCAAGAAGCTGCGGATGTATCTGGGCGGCGACACCATCAGCTCTGAGGCCATGCAAGACTTCCTGATCGAAGGTCAGATCTGAAGGAGATTCTTGGCCCTGCAAGAAAGGGCCGGCTTCATCAGCATCGTTAAAGGAAGTCGATAGATTATGCCGGGTCCGCGCCGTGCCACCCGTGCCCGCCGTCCCCCCAGGTCGCGCAGGGAGATCGAAGAAGAAAGATTTGCTCCGAAACCGCTTACGCCCCGCGAGGTGATGCGTAAGCGGGTTATTCAGGTCGGCGTTGGCATTTTGCTGGTAGCGTTCCTGTTCACGTCGGGCGTGATGTGCGTCAACATGGGCACGCAGGCGCCCAAGCACGAGGAGCAGCAGCAGAACCAGCCCAAGCAGAGCCAGCTCACCTACTGGAAAGAGCAGGCTGCCAAAGACCCCACCAACCTGGAGGCCACGGCCAACGTGGGTCACTTCCTGCTGGTCGAGGCGGCCGCCAAGCCGGACGGCGACGAGAAGAACAAGATGCTGGCCGAGGCCGAGCAGAACCTGCAGAAGGTCATCGCCAGCCCCAGCGATCCGAACCGCGCTTTTGCGTTGCAGGAAATGGCCAAGGTTCACATGGTCAAGAAGGACTGGGCCGCGGCCAAAGTCTCGCTGGACGAAGCTCTCAAGTATGCCGACCGCCCCTTGCCCCCGGCCGAGGACGAGTCGGCCAAGGCTTCCGTCACGGAAGCGCGCAACACCGAGCGGGCGGAGGTCATGTTCCTGATCGCCCAGATGCAGGCTTCCCAGGACCAGTACCGCGAGGCTCTGGCCACGCTGGACAAGCTGGCCGAGATGAATCCCCCCAACGGCATCGACATTCTGTTCATGCGCGCCGCGCTCTACGAAAAGCTGGGCGAGCGCCAGAAGGCTATCGCGCAGCTCGAGATGGCAGAGAAGTTCGCCACCTCGCAGGAGGATCAGTTCCGCATCATGTTCATGAAGCAGGAGCTGATGGCGCCGGCGTCTCCCTCTCCGGGCGGCTCGCCCGAGGCTCCCGTGAGCCCGGGAGCCGCCAATCCGGGCGTGGTGGCCTCACCCATCATGGTGACGCCTTCGCCGGTCGTGGTGACTCCGTCCCCGGTGGTCGCTTCGCCGAGTCCCAGGGTCGTGGTCGCCTCGCCCTCTCCGGCGGTCACGTCCTCGCCCAGCCCGGCTCCCGCGTCACCCAGCCAGGCCGCCAGCCCGGCACCCCGACGCAGTCCGTAGTCCGTCTACCGTCCCCCGTCTAGGGCGTAGGCTTCTTCCCGTCGGTGCTCCAAACACGGCAGGCCGGCGCGGATGCGGTCCTGGGCGGCGAAGTCCAGGTCGGCCACGATGCAGCACTCTGTGTCCGGGGCCTGGGCCAGCACGACGCCCCACGGGTCGATGATCAGCGAGCGGCCGTAGCAGGTCTGGGTGCCCTCGGCCGGACCGAGCTGGTTGGGGGCCAGGATGAAGACCTGGTTCTCGATGGCGCGGGCGCGCAGCAGAACTTCCCAGTGATCGCGGCCGGTGCGCTCCGTGAAGGCGGCCGGAACGGCGATCATGCGGGCGCCGGCCAGGGTCAGGGCGCGATACAGCTCCGGGAAGCGCAGGTCGTAGCAGATCGTCAGGCCCAGCGAAACATCGTCCACGGCCGTAAGAACCGCGGCGTCGCCAGGCACCATCGCGTCCGATTCGCGCGCGGAAACGCCCTGGACCTCGATGTCGAACAGGTGGATCTTGCGGTAGTGGGCCACCAGCTGGCCATCCGGGCGCACCAACAGAGAGCTGTTGGAGCCGCGCGGGGCGAACTCCGCCCGCTTCTCCATGAAGCTGCCCGCCAGCAGCCACAGCCCGTGCTTGCGGGCAGTCTCGGTCATGAAGGCCACGGTCGGCCCGTCCAGCCCCTCCTGGTTGGCGAGCTGCAAGTCCTTGCTTCCGCGCCGGTTGAAGACCTCCGGCAACACCGCCAGGCGCGCGCCCCGAGAGGCAGCTTCGGCCACGAGCTCTCCGGCGACGCGCAAATTGCGGTCGAAGTCAGCATTGGAGCTGAGCTGGATGCAGGCGACTCTCATCGGGAAGCGGCCCCCAGCACTTCGTTGATGACCTCGGTCAGCGCCTCGCTCCAGCGATCCACGGCGGGCTGCACGCGCCGCTCCTGACCCCGGATTTCGTCGACATCATTCAGGCCGTCGAGTCCCTGCAGGATGTCCTCCAGGCCGCGCGTCGCTTGCTGGTAGTTGACCAGCTTCTCGCCCGGGGGACAATACTGCACGAATCCTTCCACCAGACCCACCCAGCGGCCGACCACCCGCACCAGCTCGGCACCCATCTCGGAGGTGCGCTCGCCCTCGGCGCGGCTCGTCAACTGGTCCATTTCGACCGAGACGCGGTGCAGCTCGTGCAGCGCCTCCATCAGCTCTTTCTTGGCCGCCATCAACTCTCTCCGTTCGCGAAGTCCGCCAGGTCCAAATCCGGGAACAGGGCGTTTCTTTCCTCCAAGCGGGCCAGGGTCCCCTCCTCCACCTCGCCGCGCTCGATCGAATCGCACAACCACGCCACGTTGCGCAGATGCTCGAACAGCCGGCGACGCGCATAATCGGCGTGGGAGCCGGCGTGCAGCAGGCTGAGCCAGTCCGAGGACTGAGCCAGCAGCAATTCGCGGGCGGCCTGCCGCAGGGCCCTGGGATGGTCGGCGCCCAGCAGCTCGGACAGGCGCTGGCCCGCGTGGTGCAGATGGCGGTAGACCCAGTCGGTGGACTCCTCCAGCCAGGCCTGGTGACAACCCCCGTCACTCCAGCTCGAGACGGCCGGGGTGGCGGTCTGGAACGGCCCGGGGAGGCGGCTCGGATGCTCGAGCTTGATCGCGTCCTGCTGGGCCAGCTGGCGCAACAGCCCCTCGAGCCAGAACGGTCCTTCGAACCAGCGGTGCCCGAGCAGCTCGGCACTGTAGGGAGCCACCACCACGGGCGGGCGGCCCATCTGCTCGCCCAGCCATTGGGCCTGGCGCAGACGGCTCTCGAGGAAAGAGCCCGCATGCTCCCAGGCGCGCTGACGTCCAAGCCAGGGCTGGTAAGGCTCCTTGTGGTCGGTCGGTCCGGTGATGCGCCAGTATTTGAAGCCCGTGTTCATGCGGGCGCCCGAGCCGTGAATCCAGGGGCCGATGGTGTCCAGGGGCAGATCCCACCCGATGTCGCGATAGAATTCCCGGTAGAACGGGTCCGAAGGGTAGCCGTCCGCGCTCCAGACCTGACGATGGCACTCGGGATCGCGTCCCAGCACGGTCCAGCCCGAGGGGGTCACGATGGGGGCGTAGTGACAGGCCTGGGGGCGGGGCTCGGCGCCCATCACGCCAAGGGCGTCGAGAAAGAAGTAGCCCTGTCCCTCCATGGCGGCGTCCACGTCGGCGTTCCAGGCGCATTCGGGCAGCCACCAGCCCGGCGGCTCGATACCGAAGTGCCGCCGGAACTCGCGCCGCGCCACGCGTAGCTGGGCCTTGGCCACTTCCGGCCGCTCAGCGACCAGCGGCAGGTAAGCGTGGGTGGCCGCGGTGGTGATGATCTCCAGCGCCCCCGTCTCGCGCAGGCGGGAGAACGCGCCGATCAGGTCCTGGTCGAAAACGTCCACGTAGAGGTCGTGCACCCAGCGCAGGCGGTTGTGATACATCTCGGCGGCCGGAAAGGAATCGGGCTCGTAGTGGCTGGTGCGGCTCAGCTCGCGCTCGGCCAGCTCCATCCGGTGGTGCAGATGCTCGTGGTAGGCGCGCTTGAGATACGGGTCCTCCAGCATCGCGAGCAGGGTGGGCGAGAGGCTCATCGTCAGGCGGAACGGGATCCCCTCGTCCACGAGGCCGTACATCATGCCGAGCAGCACGAGATAGCTCTCCGTCATGACGTCGAACAGCCAGAATTCCTCCAGCGGACGGGGAGACTCGCCTTTGTGGCGGACCCAGGGCAGGTGGGCGTCCAGGAGCAGGACGAGATAGCCGGTCATCCTTCGGCGGAGGGCCATTCCTGGCCCAGCGCGCGGCGGACGCGCGCATAAACTTCCCCCTTGACCGGCCAGGCCGGATCCTCTTGGGCCGGCTCCCGGGCCGGCATGCAAACCTCGCGCGAGCGTATCAGCGAATCCTCGCCGTTCTCCTCGAAGCGAATGACCAGCTCACCCGAGACGCGCTTGCCGGGACACTCGGGGTCGAAATACCACGACCGCACGGGCCCGGACACGTCGATGTCCAGTCGCTCGGGCTCGGGTCGGTGCACCCGCAGGAAGAGCCGCGCCTTCTTCATGGTCGCCTCTCCGTGGCGGGCCAGCAGGCTCTTGCGCGTGCCCACGGACAGCTCCCAGTAGGCAAAGCAGCGAGACGCATCCCGCGGCATCAGAACCAGAGTATCGCGCCCGTAGCCGAAAGGCAGCTCCGCGGGCTCCATCAGGCGAGCGGGGACGAGCTCGTCATGCTCGGGCTTCGGCGGAGCGCGAGATGAAGTCGATCAGGTCGATCTTGGTCACGATTCCGGTAGGTTTCTCCCCGTCATCCGAGACCAGCACGGCCGGGCGTCCCTGCAACAGGATCTGGTAGACCGAGCTGACGGTCGTGTCGCCCGGGAGGATGGGGAGAGGCTCGCTCATGACCTCGCGGACGCTCTGGTTGAGCACCGAGCCGTCTTCGAAGATCAGGTTCATCAGGTCGGACTCCTGAACCGAGCCCACGACCCGGTCGCCCTCGAGCACCGGGAGCTGCGACACCGAATAGCGCCGCATCACCTGGATGGCGCTGGGCACCTTCTCGTCCGCCTCCACGGTAACGATCTTGCCGTTGGGAGCGGGCTTGCTCTGCAGCAGGTCGCGGATGGACACCGACTCGGAGCCGGGATCCCAGAAACCGTGCTCTTTCATGTACTCGTCGGCGTGGAACTTGGACAGGTAGCTCTTGCCGCTGTCGGGCAACAGGACCACGATGACCTTGCTCTCGTCGAGCTGCCGGGCGTATTTGAGCGCCCCGAAGACGGCCGCGCCGGCCGCGCCGCCGGTCAGGATGCCCTCCTCGCGGCAGAGATGGCGCGCTGTCACGAAAGCGTCTCGATCGGTGACGATGATTTTCTCGTCGACCATGTTCAGGTCCATCGTGCCGGGGAAGAAGTCCTCGCCGATTCCCTCGATCTTGTAAGGCTTGATGCAGTTCGAGGTGTAGAGCGAGCCGACCGGGTCGACGCCCACGATCTTGACGTTGGGGTTCTGCTCTTTGAGATAGCGCGCCACGCCGGTAATCGTGCCGCCGGTGCCCATTCCGGCCACGAAGACGTCGATCTTGCCCTCGGTCTGCTCCCAGATCTCGGGGCCGGTGCTCTCGTAGTGGGTTTGCGGATTGATCGGGTTGTAATACTGGTTGGGCTGGAACGCGTTGGGGATCTCGCGCTCGAGGCGGTCGGCCACCGAGTAGTAGCTCTCGGGCGATTCCTTGGGCACGGCCGTGGGCGTGATGACGACCTCGGCGCCGTAGGCCTTGAGCAGGCGGATTTTCTCCTGGCTCATCTTGTCGGGCATCACGAAGACGCAACGGTAGCCCTTCAGGGCGGCCGCCTGGGCCAGGCCCACCCCGGTGTTGCCCGAGGTCGGCTCGATGATGACCCCGCCCCGCTTGAGCTTGCCCTCGCGCTCGGCGGCCTCGATCATCGAGATGCCGATGCGGTCCTTGACGCTGCCGCCCGGGTTGAGATATTCGAGCTTGCAGAGCACGGTGGGACGCACCCCGGCGGCCATTTTGTTCAGGCGTACCAGCGGTGTATTGCCGATCAGATCCAATATATTACGGGCGTAGCGCACGACGAGTCACCTCAAAGCTTGGTTCGACGGGCGAAAAAACGTTCGCCTGGAACTCTTGCCCGTATCTTCCCCCTCGCGGGCTCCATGTCCCTTCATGAAATAAGTTCTTGATAAGCTTCGACGGACCCCATGTCATGAGAAAATTCTTGCTTCTGCTGTTGCTCCTGGTCGTGCCACTGGCGGCTCGGGAGTTGGACAAGAGCTCGCAGCTCGTCCTCGAAGACTGGCTGATCGCCTCCAAAATCGGGACTCCCGCCCGCTATCGCAACCTGGTCCTCTACCCGGTGGTCGCTCCGGCTCGCAAGCTGCCCGATTACAACACGCTGGATCAGGCGCTGGCGCTCGGCTCGCTGGTGATCGGCGAAACCAACGAAAGCGGCAGCGTCAACGAGCTGCGCATCGAGAACCGCGGCAGCCAGCCCGTGTTCATCATGGCCGGGGAGATTCTCCAGGGCGCCAAGCAGGACCGCGTCCTGCAGGACGACCTCTGGCTGCCGGCCCGCTCCGGGCGCACGTCGGTGGCCGTGTACTGCGTGGAGCACGGTCGCTGGAACTACCAATCGACCAACTTCGAGAAGAGCCGTCCCGTCGCCGCCAACATCGCGGTGCGGGCCACGGCGCGCGAGACCAACTCGCAGGGCGCCGTCTGGAGCTCGGTGGAGAAGTCGCAGACGAAGGCGGGCTATAGCGATTCCACCAATCTGGGCCTCACCTACGAGGACCCGAAGGTGAAGTCACGCCTGGAGGGCTACCGCGACGCCCTGGGGACCTTCGCGCGCGAGAATCCCGAGGCGCGCGGCGTCGTGGTGCAGGTGGGCGATCGCCTGCTGGCGGTGGACCTGTTCGGCAACCGCTCCGAGTTCGTGCTCAAATTCACCAAGCTGCTGCCTTCCTACGCCCTCGAGGCCGCCAATGCCGACGGCGCCTCGGCCACGGCCGACCCCCGGCGCGCCCTCAACTTTCTGCGCCAGGTGGCGGGCGGCGAATGGAGCGCCAAAAGCACCCCCGGCGAGGGCCGCCTGCTCACCGTGAGCGGGTCCGAGCTCAGCGGGTCGGCGCTGGTGCTCGACCAGGTCGTGGTGCATCTGGAGGCGTTCCCGAAGGGGATCGCTTCGCCCGACGAGCGCCCGCCCATCCAGCGCAACTACGACCGGTAAGCGGCCGGGATCCGCTCCAGCAGACCGTCTCCGAACAGGCGGTCAAGCTGCAACTCGGGGCGGTGCACGTAGCCGATGTGGCAGCCGCAGCGCTCGGCCGTGCAGTTGCGCGCCTGGAGGCAGCTCGGGAAATTCGTCCCGTAGACGTTGCCCAGCACCTGGGGGAGGAAGTGGCAGCGACGCACGTCCCCACGTCCATCCACCGTGAAGCTGGTCTCGCCGGCGCGACATGGCTTGCCCAGACTGGCATAGCTGCGAAGGTTCAGCTCGAAATGGGGATCGACGGCCTTCAGGCGGGCAATCTCGGCGGGGCTGTAGTCGTGGCGTTTGAAAGCGTTGATCCAGAGGTAGACCCGCGCGCTCAGGCGCTGACGCAGCTCTTCGATCGCAGCGTACTGCTCCGGCAGCCCCACGACGCCGACGCTGAAGCGCAGACCGAGGCTCTCCAGCCCGTGGACTCGGGCTAGAAAGCGCTCCAGCGAGGTCTGGCTGGGATGGAAAGTCGTCCAGAGGGCCAGCGTGTCCCGGTCGGCTTCGGCCAGATCCTCCACCGGGGCGCTGAGGTTGGTCTGGATCGACACCCGGTAGATGTGGGGAAAGTGGCTCAGCCGCACCAGCTCCCGACGGTAGTAGCGGTGCGTGAGCGCCTCGCCCCAGGGCGTGATCAAGAGGCCCAGCCGCTCACGCCGGGTCGTCATCCAGTCGGCGAACCGCGTCAGCTCGCGCTCGTCCTGGCGCAGCTCGGCCCGGGTATTGGCGGTCTTGGCGAAAGGGCAGTAAGCGCACGCATAGTTGCAGCTGGACAGGGAGCCGCGGTAAAGGATGTTCCAGGTCGTCACGTCAGCTGGTAGCTCTCCATCCGGGCCAGCACCTCGTCGCTGTAGAGCCACGGGCCGATCGCGTCGCTCCATTCCAGCGCCTCCTCGGTGAGCCGAAGGCCGGCGGACGCCAGCCCCAGCTCGCGCAGCTCGGCGAGCCGCGGGTGGTCGGCCAGAGGGTCGGTGCCGAAACGCGCCCGGTAGCCGGTCAGCTCCTCGCGCCGCAGCAGCGATTTGAGCAAGTGGCGCAGCTTCTGCTCGCGCAGGTCGAGCACCGCGCCGTAGTCGGCGTGGCGGAAGTCGGCCCGCTCGTTGAAGCTCTCGATGATGCGGCGCACTCCGCCGCGACCCACGGCATATTCGCTGCTGTAATGCAGGGCGCGGGTGTAGGAGCGCGCCCCGGGCCCGAGCCCGACCATCCCGTCCTCCTGGCAGCAGAACTCGCTGTCGCCGGTCAATCCTCGCCGGAACAGGCGCATCGACACCTGGTGGTAGCCGGCCTGCAGCAGTCGCTCGCGGCCCAGCCGGTAGAGGCTCCGTCGGTCGTCGCGGGGGCGCCGGCCCGTGCGCTCGAGACCGGTGAGAGGGCCCACGTAGAGCGGGTAGAGATAGAGCTCCTCCGGGCTCCAGCGCAGGGCGCGCTCCAGGCTGAGAAGCCAGCTCTCGGGAGATTGCGCTCCGTAGATCAGGTCCAGGTTGAAGACGGGGAACCCGATAGCGCGGATCGCCTCGCAGGCGGGCCCGAGGGGATGCGCGGGCCGGCCCATGGCCCGCAGATCGTCCTCCACGAAGCTCTGGGCGCCCAGGCTCAGGCGGGTCACGCCCAGCTCGCGCAGCAGGCGCAGTTTGGCGGGCGTGGCCGTAGCCGGGGAAACCTCAACGCTGAGAGGGATGGCGCCCCAGCGCACGGGCCAGTGCCGGGACAGCATCGCAAAGAGAGCCTCGAGCTGCGCCTCGGAGAGCAGGGACGGCGTGCCCCCTCCCAGGGCTGCCTGCACGACGCGACGCGGCTCGACGCAGGCCGCGACCTGCCGCGACTGGCGTTCGGTGGCGGCCAGCGTGGCGGTCACCAGCCCGGCGGGCGGGCCGACCGTGGTAAAGAGGTTGCAGAACCCGCACCGCATCTCGCAAAAGGGGATGTGCACGTAGAGAAACAGGCTGTCCTTGCGCTCGTCGCGCCAGGCATCGGCGAGGGGGACGGCCGGTTCCAGCGAGCGGTAAGCGGTCTTGTGGGGGTAGGAATAGGCGTAGCCCGCGTAGGCCTCGTCCTGCATGCGCTCGGCCAGGGTCACAGCCTGAACTCCGCGTAGGGAACGCTCCACACGACCTCGTGGCCGAGGCGGTGGCCGACGTAGCCCTCCTCGCCGTAGGCGGTGCCGTGGTCGGAGCAGACGATCGCGAAGGCCGGACCCCGGCGCTTCAGGGCCGCGAAGAGGGGAGCCAGGGCGGCGTCCACGGCGACCAGCGCTTCCGTGTGGGTGGCCAGCGTGTCGGGACCGCGCTCGGCGCCGTAGAACCAGTTGGGCTGGTGGATCGCGGCCACGTTGATCAGCAACAGCACCCGTCGCTCGGTCTGCAGGGCGGAAAGAGCCCGGTCCACCTGGTTCCGGGGCGACTCGGGACACGTCACACCGAGCTCCGGGCTCCAGTGGCTCTCCTCGAACAGGTCCGGGAGAACGCAAGACAGGGCGTTCTGACGGCTGAAGAAGCCGGTCCCCCCGACGCAAACCGTGTGGTAGCCGCGGCTGCGCAGCGCTTCCGGCAGGGTGGCTTCGGGAAAGGTGAACGTGTCCCCAGTGACGCTCAGGCTGCCCGCGAACTCGGCCGCGAAGAGTCGTGGGTGGGGCCCGGGACCCGTCGGGGTGGGGAGGAAGCCCGCCAGGAAAGCATGATGGGCGGCGTAGGTAAAGCTCCCCGGCGTGTGGCGGCGCTCCCAGCCCTCCGGCCCCAGGTAGGGGCCCAGCGTGGCCAGCCGGTTGTCGCGCCAGGCCTGCTGGGCGGCGTCAAAGCGCAGCGTGTCGAGGGTGAGGAGGAGGAAGTCGGCCTGGCCGACGAGGGTCTTCACGCCAGTGGACGGGTCGCCAGCGCGAACCGCAATCCGGCGGCCCGCGCGCCGCGCTCGTCCTCGGGCGGGTAATCGCCGACGTAAAGGCACGCCTCGGGGCGCTCCTGCAGCCGGGCGCAGGCGAGCCGAAAAATCGCCGGATCGGGCTTTTCCACGCCGAGCTCGCCCGAGATGTAGATGTGGGTCCCGAAGATGGCGTCCAGCCCGGTGGCCCGCAGCTTGGCGCGCTGGGTCGAGCCACCGCCGTTGGTGACCAGGGCCCGTTTGGGAATCTCGCGCAAGAACCGGTGGAGCCGCGGGTCGGGGCGTAGATGGGCGGCCAGTTGCGCGGCCAGAAGCTCCTGCGTCATGCCCTGCCAGGCGGCGAACAGGGCGGCCCGGTCGCCCCGTCCCGAGGCGTCCAGAGCCCAGACCGAGCGCGGTGCGAAGGCGCGCAGGGCGCCGTCGCGGTCGATCAGGGTGTTATCCAGGTCAAACAGGACGGCTCGGATCAAGGCAGGCTCCCAGAATGGCTCCGTAAGGCGTCTCTCCCTCGTGGACAAGGCCCGGAAGCAGATCCCCGAAGGCATTGATCTCCCCGATGAGCGAACGGCCGGCCGTGTCGATGAGGATGTCGACCCCGGCGTAGAGCGAGTCGGGGAAACACGCGGCGGCGCGCTCGGCCAGCTCCAGGGCCCGCTCGAAGCGCTC
This sequence comes from Vulcanimicrobiota bacterium, assembly GCA_039809865.1. Classification (GTDB taxonomy): domain Bacteria; phylum Vulcanimicrobiota; class Xenobia; order Xenobiales; family QWHO01; genus QWHO01. Next base: position 99,140 of record JBDHVW010000008.1, on the reverse strand, counting down.
CTCGCCCAGCGCCGAGCGCAGCTCTCCCTCGTCGCCGCGCCGGTTGCCCAGGTGAAGGTTGGTCATCGGGTGGCGGCTCTGCCGGACCACGCGGTGGCGGGCCCGCCCCGCGATCACGAGCACGCGCAGATCAACGGCGCCGCCGGGCAGCGTCAGCTTGGGGATCCACTGCTCAACGATCATCCCCTGCGGCAAGAGCTCCCCTAGAATGCGCTCCACCTCCGCGCGCTTCGTGTAGCTGCGCACGCGGAGGCTGTTGAACAACCCGTCCGGGGCCAGCTCGATCGGCGCGGTGAGCTCGACTCGCCGATGGTTCCAGCGCAAAGCGCACACGCCCGAGGCGGACGAGCCGTGCAGCGGCTTGAGGAAAACCCGTCCCGCCGGACGGGTGAACGGATCACGGGCGATCTCCGAGCGAGGACGCGGCAGCCCGGCCTGCACGAACCGTTCATGGCAGGCCCACTTGTCGAACATCGTGGCGATGTCTCGAGGCGCATTCAGGCAACGCGCTTCGACCCGCTGCAAAAGCGCGCAAAAGCCGGCGTGGTATTCGCGCAGGCGGCCGATCTGCCCGGGCTGCAGGCGGGCGCCGGCCAACTCGCTGGCGACCTCCTCGTTCTCGCCCGGCGAGTCGATGCGCACCAGGTCGCCCGCCAGGCAACTGGGATCGCGCAGAAAGTCGAGGTAGCTCACGCAGCGCGGCGGCGCCAGGCCCCGCTCGCTCATCTCCCGCGCGAATTCGGTTATCCGGCGGTTCTCGGGATTGCCCAGGAGCGTGAGGTTATTCCCCCACGGCGACAAACCGATACTCCTCGCTGAGGTCCATGGTGACGGGCCGCGAGGCATCCACGTTCAGCGGCAGAGCCTCGAGACGTCCGATGAGGTCCTGACTGATGTAGTTGTAGTGCAGGTCGAGCCTCTTGAGGCTGGGGCTCTGCAGCTTCAAAAGCGCCTCGGCGCCCGTGTTCGTCAGCACTCCCAGCGACAGGTCCAGGATCTCCAGGCGTTGGAGCAGGGGACAGTCGACCACCGCGGCCGCCACCTCGTCGGCGATCTGGGCGTTGCGCAGCCCGAGATAGCGCAGCCTGGGAAAGAGCTTTCCGCTCAACAGGGGCTGCAGATCGGCCACGGTGGCGGTGCCCCCGTAGTCGTCCGTGCCCAGCCAGAGCTCGAGGTACTCGAGGTTGGGAAAGTCCGAAATGGCCAGCGAGCGGATGAAGCTGGCGTCGAGCCCTCCGGCCTCGCAGGCGAGAGCGCGGAGGGTCTGGTGGCGGGGACTGCCGAGCGCCAGGCCCTCGCCGCCCCGCGTGCGCAGATACTGCAATTGAGGAAAGGCTTCCAGCAGCGGACTGACGTCGCTCTGGTTGATCCAGGACATCTCGCACTCCTCGCGCACCACGTCGCCCAGGTAGATCGCCGTCAGGGCGGGCAGGTGGCTCCGGCCTGCGGTCAGGGCGGCGATGACCTTATCGGGGGGCTCGCTCGAATCGTCGGGCTGCCAGCAGCCGATGACGACGGCGGGTGCCGTGGCGGCGGCGGGACTCTGCATGAAAGCCTCCAGGTCCGGCACCAGGTGGTCCTCGTCGTATTCTGAGGAGAAACGGAAGACGACCCCGGAGCGGGTCGGATCGTAGTCCTCGACGGGAAAGCCAGCGAACCTCTGGCAGTGGTTGAAAATGTCGGGCTCGGTCGGCACGGTACCGAAGGCTTCGAATGGAATGGCTTGCATCGAACGGCGTTCGGCGCTGGCCGGCGGCAACCCCTTTAAGGGTTTTTTCAGCCGTATCGTCCAGAATCGCCCCAGGTCGTCGTTGAACCGCAGCTCTCGTGAAACCTCACGAGGGCTGCCTGTTTCAAAAATGTAAACCAAGGCCCAACCGAGCCCGATACGACCCCGTTCCCGCTTGTTTCCCGGCCCGCCCCCACCCATAATGCAAACGTGGCCCCAAGCAGGAAACGATTGACCCGATTCCGCTCCGCCGTCGTCTTCGCGGCGGTGCTTTTCTGTATCTGGCAGTGGCTCGATCCGAGCTTCGCCACCCCCGCCAGCGACGTGCCCTACTGGGGCGCTCTGGTGCTGGCCGTGCTGACCGCGGGAGCCGAGATCTGGGTGCTGCGGATGCCCCGCTACGGCTCGGTGACGCTGTCCGACTCGATGCTCTACGCCACGATGGTGCTCTACAGCCCGCAGGTCACTCTGGCCCTGGTGCTGCTCAGCAAGCTGGTGCGCTTCGTGCGCGAAGCCCTGGAGCGTCCGGTTCGCCTCGGCTTCATCCTCTACAGCGTCTCCCAGTCGGTGCTGAGCTTCGGGCTGGCCGCCTGGGTCTACGCCCGCCTCTGCGGCCCCGGCGTCAGCAGCCTGCGCAACTTGCTGTGCCTGGTGCTGGCCGTGCTCACCGTGTTTGGCGTGCAGGCCCTGGTGATCTCGCTCCACCAGTGGCTCTACCAGCGCAGCATCGGGCGCTGGACCACCCGCATCAACTGGCAGCGCCTGCGCCTCGCATTCATGGCCCAGGCTCCTCTGGGGTTGCTCCTGGCCATCGGATTCGCCCTCAAGCCGGCGGCCGTGCTGCTGCTGGTCGGCCCCCTGGCCATCACCTGCAATTCGCTCAAGCGCTACACCGACACGCTGCGCGAGGCGCGCGAGGTGATCGAGAACCTGGCCCAGGCGGTCGAGAAGCGCGACCCCCACACCAGCGGCCATTCCGTGCGCGTGGCCGAGTATTCCGAGGATATCGCCCGCGAGATGGGACTTTCCGAGAAGATGGTGTCCCGTGTGGCCACCGCCGGTCGCCTGCACGACCTGGGCAAGATCTCGGTGGGCGACGACATCCTGCTCAAGATCGATCAGCTGACGGGCGAGGAGTACGAAGCCATCAAGCGCTCCACCTCGATGGGCGCCGACGTGGCCTCGCAGCTGTCCCTCTCGCGCGAGGAAGCCGAGTACATCCGCTACCATCACGAGTGGTTCGACGGCAACGGCTATCCGAGCGGCCTCAAAGGCACCGAGATCCCCCTGGGAGCACGCATCCTGGCCGTGGCCGAGGCCTTCGACTCGATGACTACCCCGCGCTCGTTCCGTCCCGCCTACACCGAGGACGAGGCCTGGGTGCGCCTGGAGGCAGGCAAAGGTTTGCAGTTCGACCCCAACGTCGTCAACGCGCTTTACGTCGCCTGGCAAAAGGGACGCCGCTCGCCGCGGCCGGCCCTGCGCCTGGTCGGGGCCAATCGGTAAAGGAGAAAGTCCATGTCCCTCTTGATCACCACCGGATACCTGACCGCGGCCTGCGGCGGCGGCCCGGCCACCGCTCCCAAGAAACCGCTCGTGGAAGAGAGCGAGCCCCCCATTCGTGTGGACGAGCCGGGCACTGAGCCCGAGCCCGAAGAGGATCCCGACTGGAACAAGAAGGGCGGCCCCGGAGCCGGTGGCGGCTATTTCTCTCCCTCCAACGACTCGGTCGTTCTGTCCGAGGCCGCCCGGAGCAAGCGTTGAAGCGCGAAGTCCTGGTCTATCTCACCCTGTGGGCCCTCGGGCTGGCCGCCGTCGCGTCGGCCTGGCCGGCCGTGGGAGCTCTGACGTGGCCGGCTGTTCTGCTGGCGCTGGGTGTGTTCGTGGCGCTCTTCAAGAGGGTCCGCCTCTCGAGCCAGGACTACTTCTCCTATTACAGCCTGGACGATGTGCCGCTCTATGCGCTGCTCTTCCTGTTCGGCCCGCCCCTGACCGTGGTGGTGGCCCTGCTCAGCAAGCTGGCGTTCGAGCTGGTGGAGCTGGTCTCGGCCCTGCGCCGCCATCCCGAGCGGGTCACGCCGCTGCTGGTGCTCTATCGCTTCACGAACGCGCCCAACCTGGCCCTCTCGTGGCTCTGCGCCGGCTCGGTCTACGAGTGGCTCAACGCCGGCAGCGGGCTGCTCGAGAACGGGCGCAACGCCGCGGCCCTGGTGGCCGCCGCCCTGGTTTTCTTCTTGACCGCCTTCGTCCTGAGCGGCTTCGTGCTCAACGCCCGTCGTCAGGGCACTCTGACCGAGTTCTGGGCGGAGCTGCGCCAGAACCTGGCGCAGGTGCGGGTGCAGGTGTTGATGCTGGCTCCGCTGGGAGCGCTGCTCGCCCTGTTCGTGACCCACGAGCCCCTGGCCGCGGTCCTGTTGGTGGTGCCCATCTACATGATGCACGTGGCCCTGGACGCCCGCTACAAGCTGGTGCGCGAGGCCCAGAACACGATCGGCGCGATGGCCCAGTACCTCGACGAGCGCGATCACTACACCGCCGGCCACTCGCAGCGGGTCAGCGGCTACGCCGCCCAGGTTGCGCGCGAGCTTTCGCTGTCTTCGAGCGAGGTGGATCGGGTCCGCCGCGCCGGCCTCATCCACGATATCGGCAAGATCGACATCCCGGACGCCGTGCTGCGTAAGCCCGGCGCCCTCACTCAGGACGAGCGCGCCATCATGCGCACGCACACCGACCGCGCCGCCGAGCTGGGCAAGAAGCTGGTGGCGCTCAAGCAAGATCTGCCGTTCTACGAAGCTGCTTATCACCACGAGACTTACGACGGCCTGGGCTCGGTTTTCGGGCTGAAGGGCGAGCAGATTCCGCTGCTGGCGCGCATTCTGGCCGTAGTGGATGCCTACGACGCCATGACGAGCGACCGTCCCTATCGCCAGGGGATGGGCACCGAAGAAGCGGTGGAGCGGCTGGTGCGCTCGCGCGGCAGCCAGCACGACCCGCGGGTGGTGGACGCCTTCGTGCGCGCCTACCGTTCGGGGGCGATCGTCCGGGTCGCCCGCGACTGGGAGCGCGAGGAGAGTGAGAGAAAGCGCTTCACGTCGCGGTCCGAGGGACTATTGTCAATCGCCTCGGGTTCGTGCTAGACTGAGCCACTTGCGCCCGTAGCTCAATCGGATAGAGTGTCGGCCTCCGGAGCCGAAGGTTGGAGGTTCGAATCCTCTCGGGCGTGCCAGACATCCCCCCCATGCGGAGGTGAAGACAGAAGAAGTAGATAGGAAGTGGATGGAGCAAGCGCTCGAGCTGGCCCGTCAGGCTCTGGAGCAGGGAGAGATCCCGGTCGGAGCTGTGGTGGCGCGCGGCGAGGAGCTGCTGGGCCAGGGGCGCAACCGCCGCGAGGCGATACAGAGCCCTCTGGGACACGCCGAGATCCAGGCCATCGAGCAAGCCTGCCAGGCCACGGGAGATTGGCGACTGAACGGAGCCACGCTCTACGTGACTCTCGAGCCCTGCCCGATGTGCGCCGGAGCGATCCTGCAGGCACGCATCCAGCGCGTCGTCTTCGGGGCCTACAGTCCCGACCAGGGCGCTGCCGGTTCCCGGCTCAACTTGCTCGACTATCCCGGGCTCCGGGAGCGCTGTCAGATCCAGGGAGGCCTTCTGGCCGAACCTGCAACGGAGCTCCTCCACCGATTCTTCCTCCGCAATCGTAAGCCAGACATAACGGTACTTGGAGAGGTGGCAGAGCCCGGTTGAATGCACTCGATTCGAAATCGAGCAGGGGGACTAATCATCTTCCTCGGGGGTTCGAATCCCTCCCTCTCCGCCAGTCAAAGCTTACGTTCGACCCATCTGGAGAGGTGGCTGAGTGGTCGAAAGCGCACGATTGGAAATCGTGTAGGTGCGCAAGTGCCTCGAGGGTTCGAATCCCTCCCTCTCCGCCATCCGGGGTCTTTGTGAAAGCTCGGGTCCCGCTCAACTGAACCCTGTGAACCCGGTCAGGTGCGGAAGCAAGCAGCCGTAAGTGGGTAGTTTGGTGTGAAGCGGACCAACCTGGGCCGGAGCAGAGGCCCCGGTTCCTTTGTAACAGGTCTTTAATGACCCTTTCAGTCCGCCGGGTTATAGTGGACTCGTAAGCACTCATACGCCATTCTCGCACAACAGTTCGTGTTTACGCGAGAGTGGAATTTTTTTACTCTTCGTTAAGCCAATTTTTGGTGCGATGTTCGAGAGGAGAAAGAAGGGGTGCGAAGAAACGGCCTCCCCTGATGGGGGAATTTTATTCCCTGTGAAGGTTGAATGACGATGGACAACCCGCTGCAGAATATCAAGCAACCAAGCCGTTCCGTGCGGAAGGGCCTGGTCATGAAGTTGATCGTCGGCAGCAAAGGTCTCACCCTCCGGTTCTCCCCCGTCCTCATGATCTTACTCATGTGCCTGTTCGCCTTCGCCTGGAACCGCATTCAAGCACGCGAGCTCTCCGACCGCCACGCCGCCCAGGTCCGCATCGAGGAGCTGGAGCTTCAGAACAAGCGGATGAAAGCCTCGCTGGCCTTCAAAGAGCGTGAGAAACAGCAGATGCTCACGCTGGCGGCGGCCAAGACCTCCGAGCTGATGACCGAGCTCGAGAGCCGCGACCGCGAGATGGCCCAGCTCTGGAAGGTGGTCGGCAAGAAGCCCACCGCTCACCGCCGCACCGCTCTGACCGGCGCCCGTGGCGTAGAGGCCAGCCCGGTTGCTCTCAAGCTTCGTTACCACCAGCTGCGCGACCAGGTGGATGGCGGCGAGGCCGACATCGCCTCCCTCAAAGTCGAGGCCAAGAAGTATCGCGCCGAGCTCGAGCGTCAGGCCCGCCTGGCCGCTCTGAGCGCCAAGCCCAGCCTGTGGCCGGTCCACGGCATCGTCAGCTCCGGTTTCGGCTGGCGCGTCCACCCGATTTACGGCTACGGCCGCATGCACACCGGTATGGACATCTCCGCCGGTTACGGCACTCCGATTCGCGCCGCTGGCGCGGGCCGGGTCATCCAGGCCGGCTACTATGGTGGCTATGGCAACGCGGTCATCATCGACCACGGCAACACCCTCAGCAGCCTCTACGGCCACTGCAGCTCGCTGGTCGTCTCCCCGGGTCAGTTCGTCAAGAAGGGCCAGCTGATCGGCTACGTCGGCAGCACCGGCGCCTCGACCGGTCCGCACTGTCACTTCGAGGTGATGGTGAACGGCGAGAAGGTCGACCCGAGCGGCTATCTCAATGGGCAGGACCCGCTCGACCACGCGGCAAACTACTAGAGAGCGCGCCGCTGCAAGCTCAGGCGGGCGTACTCCACGGGTAGAAGGGGCCACTCTGTGAAGATCCTTCCCCCGGTTCGGGAAGACGACAAGATGCTGGCGGGGCTTACTTACCCGTTCTGGTTCATCGTGGTCCCCTTCGTGATGTTCTCGAGTCGCCGCGAGGAGCCATTCGTCCAGTTCCACGCCCGCCAGTCGCTCTGGCTGGGAATCAACTCCATCCTCGCCACGGTCGTCGGCGCGTTTCTCGTCTGGGCCTTCATGGCCGTCATGCCGTCGGGCTCTGCCTCGGGTCTGATGGGGCTGGGCGCCTTTGCCGCTCTGTGGGTGGCCTTCCTGTTCATGTTCTTCCTGTTTTTCTTCCTGGGCTATCGCGCGTCCACCGGCGAGTTCTACCGGCTGCCGTTCCTGGGTAACGGGGCTCTGCAGCGCACGATGGACGACCTGGGTCTGACCACCTCCGACCTCGAGGTCTCTTCGTTGGGTCCCGTGGCGCGGCCCGTGACTCCGGCTCCGGTCGCCTCCGTTCCGACCCGCGAGGCCGTCGCCCCGCCGCAGGCGCTCTCGGAGCTGCGTCCGCCCTCCTCGGTGCGCACCGGCCCGCCCCTGCGTCCACTGCCCTCCACGCCGCGCAGCACCGAGACCCGGAAGACCTGGGAGCCGAGCGCGACCAAGCCCGATGCTTCCAACGTGCTGAAGAAGTGGCTGACGGCTGACGAGGAAGCTCAGGGCTGAGCTTTCAGGCTCGGCCGCGCTTGACCGAAACCTCGATGCTCAGGTCCGGCACCTTGTCGTCCAGGTAGGCTTTGGCGAGCATCTTTCCCAGCGCGAACTTCACGTGCTTGTCCTGCAACTGGTGCGACGGCAGGTGCGTGCGCAGCATGCAGAGGTCGACGATGGCCGAGCGGATCGCGGGCGGTAAGGGCGTTCCCGGCGGGAGCACGCGCAGGCCGTCCCAGATGTTCTTGTTCCAGATGGTGCGCAATCGGCGTCGCATCGACAGAAACTCCTCCCCGGAGAGGTCGGGGTAGTCGCCGCTCAGGTCGCGGTGGGTCAGCCAGGGAGAGCGGCCCAGCGCGCGCAGGATGCGCGAGCGCCGCTCGCGGCGCGCCTCCTGGCGGCAGGGCATGCAGATCCCCTCGTTGCAGGGGGTGCCACAGAGCGTACAGGGCAACATGCCCTGTTGCACCGCCCAGATACGCCGCTTCTCCAACTGGATCAGCACGCGTAACAGGGAGGCGCGCAGGTCTGCGTCGTTCACCTCGCCGGCCTGGCGCTCGAGTTTCTCGACCAGACTGCGATCGAGCTCGATGGCGTCCCAATTGATGGCGTCCTCGCGCCGCGGAGGGGGCAGTCGTTTGCCGATCGCCCCGACCGTGCAGTAGAGCTTCCTGACGGGTTTGCCCCGGAGCCCGGCGTTGAGCCGCTCCAGGATCACCCGCTGGCGCAGCAGGGCCTCGGTGCTCCAGATGGGGGCGGTGCTGGTGAGCAGCAGCACGTCGCCCTTGAGCCCGCTCGGCTCGAGCTGGCTGGCAAAGGCTTCGCCCACGGCCTCCACCCAGAGCTCGCGGATCTGCGCCAGGCGGAACGACTCGCCCGCCATCGAGCGGGCGGTCTTCTCCAGGAGCGGTCCCAGCGGAGTCAGCATGAGGAAGTGTTCTCGATCCTCCCGGCTTCGACCCGCCAGAGCGCCCCCGGCAGTCCGCCGACGGGCACCGCGGTGGTCAGGAAGACCTGCCGGTAGGCGCTCAGGCTGCTCAGGAGCCTCTCCTGGCGGCCCGGGTCGAGCTCCGAGAGGCAGTCGTCGAGCAGGACCATGGCGCTCTCCCCGGAGCGCTCGGTCAGCACCTCCGCTTCGGCCAGGCGCAGCGCCAGGACGGCCGTGCGTTGCTGTCCCTGGGAGCCGAAGCGGCGTAGCGAGCGGTCGCCCAGCCGGGCCTGCAACTCGTCGCGGTGAGGTCCGGTCAGGCTGGTTCGCAGCCGTAGCTCCTCGGGCCGGCGTCGTTCCAGGTCCTGGGCGAAGCTCCCGACGTTGGGCGCGTAGCGCAGCGCCAGGGGAAGCTCCTCGGCCGAGAGCTGGCGGTACAGGCGCGCGAAGCGCCGGTCCAGATCCTCCACCAGGTCGGCCCGGCGCGCCATCAGCTGCTCCCCGTGCTGGATCAGCAACAGGTCCCAGGGCTCGAGCTCGGCCGGCCGACAGCCGCGCTTGAGCAGCTCGTTGCGCTGCTTGATCACTTTGCCGTAGGCGCTGAGCGAGGCCAGGTAGGTGGGATACAGCTTGCAGAGCGTCAGGTCGAGGTAGCGCCGGCGTTCTTGCGGGCCCCCCTGCACCAGGCTGAGGTCGCTCGGCACGAAGAGCGTCAGCAGGACCTCGCCCAGAAACTCGCTCAGCTTCTTGGCGGGCTGTCCCATCAGCCGCACCTCGCGCTGGGCCCGCTGCCCCTGCCGTTGCCAGGCGAAGTCGAGCCGTCGCTCGCGCCCGCTGTCGCGCTGCAGCACCGAGCCGATGCGGGCCACCGGTTGCTCCCAGCGGATCAGCTCGAGCTCGCTCGAGGTGCGGAACGAGCGGGAAGTGGCCAGGAGGTAGAGAGCTTCCAGAAAAGCGGTCTTCCCCTGGGCGTTGGCGCCCCAGAGCACGTTCAGGCCCTCGGGAAGCGCGAGCGAAAGCTGTCCGTAGAGGCGGAAGTTGCTCAGCTCCAGGCGGGTGAAGTGCATCGCGGCGCATTCTCCGGGACAGGATGCCATCCCCCCGGGTCGAACGCGGTTCGCCTATGCGGATAGCGCTTTTCACCGATTGCTACAAGCCGGTTATCAACGGCGTGGTCACGTCCATCGGCATTCAGAAGCAGGCGCTCGAGGCCGAAGGTCACGAGGTGTTCCTGTTCTGCCACGACTTTCCGGGTTATCAGGAGACCGAGGCCAACGTCTTCCGCTTCAAGTCGGTCGTGGCGCCGTTCCAACACGAGAACCGGATGAGCTTTCCCTGGCCCATCAAGCCGATCGGGATGCTGGCGCGCAAGCGCATCGACGTGGTCCACATCCACACGCCCTTCGTGGTCGGGCTCTACGGAATCCTGACCTCGGCCTGGCTGGGGCGCCCCCGCATCTTCACGCACCACACGCTCTGGGACGAGTACACCCACTACCTTCCCTTTCCCAGGCCGATCTCGCACGCCATCGCCATGGGCCTCATCCGCACGTTCTGCCAGGGCTCGGCGGCGGTCATCTCGCCCAGCGAGATGGTCATGAACCGGCTGCGCCAGCAGGGCATCACCAGGCCGATCCACGTACTGCCCACGGGCATCGATCCGAAGGTCTTCCACGGCGGGGACCCGAGCGGCCCGCTGCGGGAGCTCGGCATCGGGGAGGGCCAGAAGCTCTGGATCTACATCGGGCGCCTGGGCAAGGAGAAATCGGTGGACTTTCTGTTCGAGACGCTCGCCATGGAGCCGTTCCCCGAGATCAAGCTGGCTGTGATCGGCGATGGGCCCTACCGCGCCGAGCTGGAGAAGATCCGCGACCGCCTGGGCCTGCAGGAGCAGGTCAAGTTCCTGGGCTACCGCAAGCGCGAGGAGCTGAAGAACTACATGGCGGCCGCCCGCGGCCTGGTCTTCGCCTCGCAGACCGAGACCCAGGGCCTGGTGATCCTCGAGGCGCAGGCGGGGGGTTGTCCGGTGCTGGCCATTCGGGGCCCGGGCGTAACGGAAGCGGTCAACGACGGGGAGACAGGCAAGATGTTCGCCCCCGGGGACAAGGCGGGCTTTCTGGCCGCCTGGCGCGAGCTGACGCACGATGACGCGATGCACGCGCGCATGTCTAAGAACGCGTCCGCCTGGGCGGAAGATTTCAGTGCCCAGAACATGGCTCGCAAGATGGTGGCCGTCTATCAAAGCGTGGCGCCACCCCGGCCTCTTCCAGCTTGAAGAAAATCAAACTTCTGTTCGCTCGTTAGATCGGCTTAAAAAGCTTGAAAGAAAAAGGGTTTTCGGTGGTTTCCGAGAACTTGATCCGATAATCTATACTCGGCGGTGAGCGAACCTCGCAAAGGGCGGCACAGCAACAAAAATTGGCGTGCCTGACGCTCCCTCCCTGAACTTGAACGATAATCAAAAGCCAAGAGCCCGTTGGCGCCGTCTTTTCGGCTACGGGCTTCATCCCACGGGGGATGTACGGAGGCATGGTGGACATGGGACAGACCTTGGACGAAGTCAAAGCGGCCGCGGCGGAGAACGCTGAGAAGACGGTCGTGACGGAAGGCGGCGACCTCGACCTGACGGCGCGGCCAGAGCACTACGGCGCGGAGGACATTCAGGTCCTCAAAGGCCTGGAGGGCGTGCGCAGGCGGCCCGGGATGTATATCGGCGATACGACCAGCCGAGGCCTGCATCATCTCGTCTACGAGGTGGTCGACAACTCGGTGGATGAGGCGCTGGCCGGCTTTTGCGACAAGATCAGCATCATGCTGCACCGCGATGGCTCGGTGTCCGTCCAGGACAACGGTCGCGGCATCCCGACCGCGATCCATCCCACCGAAGGGCTGCCTACCGTCGAGGTCGTGCTCACTCAATTGCACGCCGGGGGCAAGTTCGAGGGGAAGGGCTACAAAGTGTCCGGTGGCCTCCACGGCGTCGGCGTCTCGGTCGTGAACGCGCTCTCGAAGAGGCTCGAGGTCGTCGTCGTGCGCGACGGCGAGAGTAACCGCATCGGATTCGAGCGTGGCGTCACGGCCGACAAGATGGATTCCCGGCCCGTGGCCCCCGAGGTGCCGCAGGGCACGACGGTACGGTTCTGGCCCGACCCGCAGATTTTTCCCCAGGTCGAGTTCCACTTCGACTACCTGAGCGGGCGGTTGCGGGAGCTGGCGTTCCTCAACAAAGGTCTCACGATCGAGATCTCCGAGGAGCACAGCGGCAAGCACCACAGGTTCTTTTACGAGGGCGGCATCGTCGAGTTCGTCAAGCATCTCAACGAGGCCAAGAAACCGATCCATGACGAGCCGTTCTACGTCTGCAAGCAGGTCGAGGCCAACGGCAAAGCCATGGTGATCGAAGTGGCCCTGCAATACAACGACTCCTATCAGGAGAACGTTTACAGCTTCGCCAACAACATCAACACGCTCGAAGGCGGCACGCACATCACGGGCTTCCGCACCGCCCTGACGCGCGTGACCAACAACTACGCCCGCAATCGCAAGCTCCTCAAAGACAACGAAGCCAACTTCTCGGGCGATGACGTGCGCGAAGGGCTGACGGCGGTCATCTCCGTCAAGATCCCCGACCCGCAATTCGAGGGCCAGACCAAGACCAAGCTCGGGACCGCCGAGGCCCAGGGGGCCGTGGCGCAGATCTTTGACGAGTACTACAACCAGTTCTTCGAAGAGAATCCCTCGGTGGGCAAGAACGTGGTGGAGAAAGCGGTCAACGCCATGCGGGCCCGCGAGGCCGCCCGGAAGGCCCGCGAAATGGTGCGCCGCAAGGGCGCCCTCGATTCGAACTCGCTCCCCGGCAAGCTGGCCGACTGCTCCAATCGCGATCCCAAAGAATCCGAGCTCTACATCGTCGAGGGCGACTCGGCCGGTGGCTCGGCCAAGCAAGGACGCGACCGCCACTTCCAGGCCATCCTGCCGCTGCGCGGGAAGATCTTGAACGTGGAGAAGGCCCGTCTGGACAAGATGCTGGGCCACTCCGAGATCCGCGCGCTGATCGCGGCGCTCGGGTGCGGCATCGCCGAGGATTTCGACATCGACAAGCTGCGCTACCACCGCGTCGTCATCATGACCGACGCCGACGTCGACGGCGCGCATATCCGCACCCTGCTGCTCACCTTCTTCTTCCGGCACATGAAGCAGCTGATCGAGGCGGGCTACGTGTACATCGCCCAGCCGCCGCTGTTCAAAGTGGCCAAGGGCAAGAAGGTCCAGTACGCTTACTCTGACGCCGAGCGCGACCAGAAGATCGAGGAAATGGGTGAGAACGTCACCATCCAGCGCTACAAAGGTCTGGGTGAGATGGATGCCGAGCAGCTCTGGGATACCACCATGGACCCCGAGAATCGCGTGATGCGCATCGTCACTCTGGAAGACGCCGTGGAGGCGGAGGAGGTTTGCTCCAAGCTCATGGGCGACGAGGTCGCCCCGCGGCGCGAGTTCATCGTGCAATACGCCCGCGACGTAAAAAATCTGGACATCTGAGTCGAGTGCGCAGGGTTTTGCGTGACTTTGCGTCCCTCGTGGAGGCAAAACCCGGAGCACGGAACGTTCAACAAATGAGGAGTTTCCCGGTATGGCATCCGATCGTGAACTGATCCCCATCGCTATCGAAGACGAAATGCGCGTCGCTTACATGGATTACGCCATGAGCGTGATCGTGTCGCGCGCCCTGCCCGACGTGCGCGACGGCCTCAAGCCGGTGCATCGGCGCATCCTCTACACGATGCGCGAGGAGAACATCACGCCCGATCGGCCTTTCAAGAAGTCGGCCGCCACCGTCGGCAACGTGATCGCCCGTTACCATCCCCACGGTGACAGCGCGGTCTACGACGCCCTGGTGCGCATGGCGCAAGACTTCAACATGCGCTACATGCTGGTGCAGGGACACGGAAACTTCGGCTCGGTCGACGGTGACTCCGCGGCCGCCATGCGATATACCGAGTCGCGCCTCTCGCGCATCGCGATGGAAGCGCTGGAAGACCTGGACAAGGACACGGTCGACTGGCGCCCCAACTTCGACGCCTCGCTGCAAGAGCCGTCGGTGCTGCCGACCAAGCTGCCCAACCTGCTCATCAACGGCTCCGACGGGATCGCGGTCGGCATGGCCACCAAGATTCCGCCGCACAACATCACCGAGGTGATCGACGGCCTCGAGGCGATGCTCAAGAACCCCGAGATCACCAACGAAGAGTTGATGGAGTACATTACCGGTCCCGACTTCCCGACCGGCGCTACCATCTTGGGCACCCACGGCATTCGCATGGCCTACACCACCGGTCGCGGCAGCATCACGATGCGAGCCGTCATCGAGGAAGAGCAGCGCAAGCGCGACCGCGTGGCGCTGATCGTCACGGCCATCCCGTTCCAGGTCAACAAGTCCCGCCTGCTCGAGCGCATCGCCGAGGCCGTGCGCGAGAAGCGCCTGGAGGGCATCTCCGACCTGCGCGACGAGTCCGACCGCAAGGGCATGCGCATCGTCATCGAGCTGCAGGCCTCGGCCGTGCCCGAGGTGGTCAAGAACAACCTTTACAAGCACTCCGATCTCCAGACCACGTTCGGAGTCAACCTCCTGGCGTTGGTCAACAACGTGCCCAAGCTGCTCACGCTGCGCGACGTGCTGGTGGAGTTCATCAAGCACCGTCGCGAGGTGGTCACGCGGCGCACCCGCTTCTTGCTCGACAAAGCCGAGCGGCGCGCGCACATCCTGGAGGGCCTGCTCAAGGCGCTCGACCACATCGACGCCATCATCGCGCTGATCCGCGCCTCGCAGACCGCCGACGAAGCCCGCACCGGACTGCAAGAGAAATTCAGCTTCAGCGAAGCCCAGGCCCAGGCCATCCTGGACATGCGGCTGCAGCGGCTGACCGGACTCGAGCGCAGCAAGCTGCAGGAAGAGTACAACGGTCTCCAACAGGACATCGCCTACTACAACAGCCTGCTGAGCAACCCGCGCCTGCTGGACACGGTGATCGGCGAAGAGCTGGTCGACATCCGGACCCGCTTCGGGGACGCCCGTCGCACCGAGATCATCAAGGGCTTCGATGGCGACCTCAACATCGAAGACCTGATCAAGCAGGAGGAGATGGTCGTCACCATCTCCCACGGCAATTACATCAAGCGCGTGTCCTACGAGACCTACCGCTCGCAACGGCGCGGCGGCAAGGGCGTCTCGGGCACGGCCCTGAAAGAAGAGGACTTCCTCGAGCACATCTTCGTGACCAGCACGCACCATTCGCTGCTGTTCATCACCACCAAGGCGCGCGTCTTCAAGCTGAAGGTGCACGAGATCGGCGAGTTCGGCCGCACGGCTCGCGGTCAGGCGCTGGTCAACCTGCTCAACATCGAGGCGGGTGAGAAGATCTCCGCCGTCATCCCGGTGCGCTCGTTCGAGCAAGAGGGTTACATCGTGACCTGCTCGCGTGACGGCATCGTCAAGCGCACCGCGCTGAGCGGCTACGCCAATGTGCGCGCCAACGGCATCATCGCCCTGACCCTGAAGGACGGCGACGAGCTGGTGAGCGCGCGCCTCACTCCCGGCAACGAGGAGCTGAGCATCGTCACGGCTCACGGAATGTCCATCCGCTTCAAGGAGGACGAGGTGCGCGCGGCCGGCCGCGTGGCCCAGGGCGTGAAGGGCATCAGCCTGCGCCACGGGGACCGCGTGGTGGCCATGGACACCTGCTCGGAGGGCACCGAGGTGCTGGTCGTGACCCAGAAGGGCTTCGGCAAGCGCACCTCGCTCGAGGACTATCGTTTGCAGTCGCGCGGCGGCTACGGCGTGAAGACCGTGCAGATCACCAACAAGACCGGCATCGTGGTGGGAGCCCGCATGGTCAACGCGGACGACGTCTTGATGCTGTCGACCTCGCAGGGCACGCTCATCAAGATGGAGATGGACAGCATCCGCCAGGTGGGTCGTGTGGCCCAGGGAGTGACCTTGATTCGCCTTCAGGAGGGTGACGAGGTGACCGCTCTGGCCCGCATCCCGAAGGAAGAGGAAGTCGACGAAGAGGCCAGCGAGGTCGCCGAGGGCGAGATCGCCCAGGCCATCGCGGACGGCGCTGTTTCGGCCGCCGAGATCATCGAGGCCGTCGAGGAACCCGAGGGCGAGGAGCCGCCTACCGAGGAGTAGAAATTCTCGGGACATGTCCCGCGAAGCTCGCTGGTTCTGGCTGGTCGTGCTCACCTGCGTTCTGGGCGCCATGGCTGTCCATTGGGACGGATTCCGGACGCCGGACCTGGGCTTTGCGAGCAGCCGTCAGGCCGAGCTCGAGCGCATCTCGGCCTGGCTCGAGCACCATCCCGGGGATGTGTATGCCCACATCCGCCGGGGCGACCTGTGGCTCGAGCGGGACAACTACGAGGCTGCTGCCGCCGACTTCCGCGTGGCCCTCGAGGCGGGTTGCCAGGACCCGACCGTGCTCAACAACATGGCCTGGTCCCTCGCGCAGCTCGGACGCTACGAGGAGGCCCGGCCGTTGGCGGAGCAGTCGGTGCGCTCCCGCCGCGAAGCCTATGCGCTGGACACGCTGGCCGTGATCTGCGCCTCCCTCGACGACCACGATCGCGCGCGCGAGTTGTTCGCCGAGGCCCTCCGCCTGGAGCCCGACAACGAGGAGATCCGCAACCACCGCGACGCGCTGTTGCCATGAAAAAAGGCGCCCTGTCGAGGGCGCCTGCGCGCGAAGAAAGAGACCTCAGTCGCCGCGGGCGTAATCGATGCCCAGCTGGACCTCGATCAAGGCCTGGTTGAGCAAGCCCATCGCGCGCTCTTTGTGACCGCCTTTGTTGGACTCGGCCTGGCGCAAGTCATCCATGGCCGCGTTGATGTCTTCCTTGGCGGCCTGCATATGGGGCTGATCGGCCGAGGCGCGGCCAGCGGTGAATCCGAGCACCAGGGACAGAGCGATGAGAATGGCAACGGACAGCTTCTTCATGAGTTCGAGCTCCTTCGAGGGGTTGAGTGGGGCTGGCTTCGAGCGCGCGCTATCGGCTCCTTTTGCGCAGATACTCGGTCGAGGCCGCGATATCAGAGACTTTTCCCTCGGTTATGTTGAAGTAGATGCCGTCATAGAACAGCGCACGTCCTTTTCCGTCGGTGTGGTCGATGTGAGATAGAGGGCTGCCCATCACCCGGCTCACGCGCGACTCGGCGTCGCCGACTCGGAGGAAGGTGCTGCCCACCCGCACCTGCTGGCCGACGATCTTGGTCAGTTTGCCCGCCGTCATCTCGATGAACGGCTTGCCGGGATAGGCCAATCCGGTGGGACCGGTCGCTTTTCGGTCGATGTTCTCTTTGTATTGCCTGGGCAGCCACGGGATCGTGGTGACGTCCTGTCCGAGGTAGAGACCGTCGAAAGTGTAGCTCTGGGCCAGGGCGAGGCCCGTCAGCAGACAGAGGAGGAGCAGGAAGGCGCGCATGCCCCGGAATTCGGTGCAGAAAACGAAAAGCCCGCCGGGAAGCGGGCCTCTCTGGTGGGTCGCGAAGGTCTCGAACCTTCGACACCCTGATTAAAAGTCAGGTGCTCTACCCCTGAGCTAGCGACCCTTGGGGGAGTCGGAACAGAGGCCGGGTCGTCGAACGACCCGGCCCCAACCCGACCAATTTGGGGTGAGTAACCGGACTTGAACCGGCAACCCCTGGTTCCACAGACCAGTACTCTAACCATTGAGCTATACTCACCACGTGGGTTCGGTTTGGCACGCCCAGGAGGACTCGAACCTCCGACCACCTGCTTAGAAGGCAGATGCTCTATCCTCTGAGCTATGGGCGCATTTTTCTTGCTTGGTCGGAGCGGCCGGATTCGAACCGGCGACCCCTTGCTCCCAAAGCAAGTGCGCTAGCCAGGCTGCGCTACGCTCCGAACTTGCCCCCTAGTATAGCGGCCCACGCGGCCTCAGTCAATCAGGGTCTGAAGCTGCGGAAACAGGCCCCGCACCGCGCGGCCCCGGTGGCTCAGAGAATTCTTGACCTCCGAGGACAGCTCGGCCATCGTGCAGCCGTGCTCGGGAAGATAGAAGATCGGATCATAGCCAAATCCGCCGTCCCCGCGCGGCGAGTAGTTGATGAGCCCTTCCACCACGCCGTGCGAGACGGTGGCGCGCCCCTTGCTGTCGACCAGCACGGCCACGCAGCGAAACCGCGCGGTGCGGAGCTCCTCGGGGAGCGAGCCCAGCTCTTCGAGCACCAGGGCGATCTTCTCCGAGTGGGGGACGTCCCCGCCGTAGCGGGCCGAAATGACGCCCGGGCGGCCATCCAACGCGTCCACCTCGAGGCCGCTGTCGTCCGCCAACACGGGCAGACCGGTCTTCTCGTGATAATAACGCGCCTTGAGCAGGGCGTTGCCCTCGAAGGTGGGCTCGGTCTCTTCGGGAGTCTCGATGCCGGGATACTCGCCCAGGTCAGTCAGGGGCACGGAAGTCTCGGCGAGAATATCGGTCAGCTCTCCCACTTTATGGGAGTTCCCGGTGGCCAGAAGCAGCGGCATGGGTCCTACTTGTTCGAGTTGAGGTGGTTGATCTCGGTCCAGCGTTCGTCGATCTGCCACTGGATGGTCTTGATGTCCTGGCAGATCGCAAGCAGCTCCGGATTCTTCAGAGCGTTCTGCGTGTACAGCTCGTACACCTTATGGGCCACCTCGCGCATTTTGCGCTCTTTCTCCTCGCGCAGCTCCCCCACGTCCATGCGCAGGCGCTGCACGCGCAACATCTTCTCGGAGCTGCGAACAGCGGCTTCCTTGCCCTTCTGAACGCCTTTGCCCACGCCCTTGAGCGACTCGCCAAAAAACTCGATAAATCCCATAGTTTCCAGATTTCTGGGTGGTTACCCCGAATCCTTTGCTGGCTCCGCTAGAGCTGCGTTAGCGGCCGCCACCACCCGGTCCATCTCCTCCAGGGTGTGGGCGGAGCAGACGCAGGCGGCGTCTCCGGTCGAGGGGGGAAGGTAGATACCCTGGTCCAGCATCGCGTGGAAGAAGCGCGCGTAGCGCTCCTTATCCAGGCGCGCCGTGTCGCGATCGTCGCGGATCTCCTCGACCCCGAACCCGAGGCTGAACATCGAGCCGGACTTCTGGTAGGTGACGCCCAGCCCGCGCAGGCCCGCCAGGCGGTCGGTCAGGGCCTCCAGGTGGGCGTAGAATCCGGGCTGGGAGTAGGCGGTCAGGGCAGCGATCCCGGCCCGCACCGTCAGCGGGTTGCCGCAAAAAGTTCCGGCCTGGTAGACCGTGCCCACGGGCGCGAGCAGGTCCATCAAGGCGCGCGAGCCGCCGAATGCGCCCACCGCCAGGCCGCCCGCCAGCGCTTTTCCCAGGCACGTCAGGTCGGGAGTCACTCCGAAACGCTCCTGGGCCCCTCCCAGGGCTACCCGAAAGCCGCACAGCACCTCGTCGAAGATGAGCAGGCAGCCGTGCTTGCGGGCCAGCTGCTTGAGTCCGTCGAGGAACCCGGGGGCGGGCTCGATCACCCCCATGCTGCCGGTGACCGGCTCCACGATGATGGCGGCGACCTCACTCAGGGGCAGGGCCTCGACCGAGGCGAGGTCGTTGGTGCGCGCCACCAGGGTCTCGGCGGCGAGAGCGGGCGAGGCGCCCAGCGCCAGCGGACCACCCAGCTCGCGCGCCTCCTCGCCGGCTGCGTCCAGGCACTCGACGTGGCCGTGGTAGTTGCCCTCGAACTTGAGGATGCGCGAGCGCCCGGTGGCCGCGCGCGCCACGCGCAGGGCGGAAGCCACCGCCTCGGCGCCCGAGTTGACGAAGCGGACCTTCTCCATGGAGGGATAGCACCGCCGGACCAGGCGGGCCAGCTCCAGCTCCCAGGCGGTGGGCGCTCCGAAGATGGTGCCATCTTCCAAAGCCTCACGCAAGGCGTTGACGATGAGGGGATGGCTGTGCCCCAGTACCAGCGGCCCCCAGGCGCAGAGGAGGTCGAGGTATTCGCGCCCGTCCGTGTCCCAGACCCGCGAGCCCTGGCCGCGGGCCAGCACGGGCGGCGTTCCGCCCACCTGGGTGAAGGATCGGAACGGGCTGTTGACTCCCCCGGGAATGATCTCCTGAAGCTCATGAAAGAGAGACATCGGCCCGGCTTTGCGAGGACCGTCGACCGCTCCTGTCGTCGCTTAGTTTGTTGCCATTCCTGCACCGCACAGGAACCGTTCGATGGCCCGGGGAAGCTATCCAGAAGGGCATTATGGCGAGGTTTGTCTACGAAGCGCTGGACTACAAGGGCCGGGTCGTCCAGGGCGAGGTCGAGGCTCCCACTGTCGACGCCGTGGTGGCGGATCTGCGCAAGATCCGCTACACGGTTACGAACGTACGCGAGGTTCGGGAGCCCATTGCTCAGGTCAAGGCGGTTCTCAGCCGCTTTGAGTGGGTTTCGATCTACGCTCTGGCCGTTTTTACCCGGCAACTTGCCGTTTTGCTTCATGCCGGCATCCCGCTGCTGCGGGCCATCGACGGGCTGCGCAAGCAATCGCTCAATCCCCGCCTGACCCGCGCCATCTCCGAGGTGCATGAAGACCTGCGCGGCGGCTACTCGCTCTCCAAAGCCCTGGCCAAACAACCGGACGTCTTCAACCCCATCTACATCAGCATGATCCGCGCCGGAGAGATGTCCGGCGCCATGGACGAGCTGCTCAACCGCCTGGCCGCTCTGCTCGAGCGCGAGTTCCAGCTGCGCAAGAAGGTGCAGGCGGCCCTCACCTATCCCATCATCGTCTCGATCGCCTGCGTCAGTCTTTGCCTTTTCATGGTGACCTACGTGTTCCCCACCTTCGTCGACCTCTTCAAAGGCATCGACGTCGGAATGCCGGTCGAGACCCGGGCGCTCATCCTTATCACCAAGACGCTCAACGACCCGACCATCATGCTGCCGGCCACCCTCGGTCTCATCCTGCTGGTGCTGGGCCTGGTGCACTACTTCCGCGCCCCGATCGGGCGCCGGCAGTGGAGCTGGTTGATGCTGGAGCTGCCCCTGGTGGGCCCGGTCACCAAGAAGGTCGCCCTCACCCGCCTCTGTCGCACGCTGGGAACCCTGCTGGTGAGCGGTATTCCGATGATGCACGCGCTGCAGATCACCAGCCATGCCGTCGGCAACGAGGTTCTTTCGGACCTGCTCGACGAGATCCAGACCGAGATGTCGGCGGGCATGAACCTGTCCGGGCAGCTGGCGCACCATAAGATTTTCCCACCGATGCTGGTGCACATGTGCCGAGTCGGCGAGGAGACCGGCAACCTGCACTCGATGCTGCACAAGCTGGCTGACTTTTACGATACCGAGGTGGAGTACTCGCTGATCACCTTTACGTCCCTCCTGGAGCCCTTCCTGATCGGGTTCCTGGGGGTGGTGGTCGGCTTCGTGCTGGTGGCCGTCTTCAAGCCGATCTACGGGCTGATGTCCGTCTTTTAGGAGGTCCCATGGTCAAACGGTGGCTGCTCTTGCTGCTGGTGCTGCTGGCCTGGCCGGCCTACGCGAACGTGGCCCAGGACGACGGAACCGTCCAGGTGGGCGATCCCGATTCCCTGGGCAGCACCGCGCCCGTGGTGACGACCAGCAAGTCCCCCGGCCAGTTGCCCCTGGGCACCCCCGCCGAAGGGGATGGCAAGCCCGGCTCGTCGACCGGTTCGGGCAGCCAGGCCAGCACCGGGGGGGCCAAGGACCCCCAGATGGGCACCGGAAAGCCCGGCAGCACCGGCAATCCGGCCGGGCTGTCCAGCGAGGATCTGGCCCGTCATCTGGACGACCCCGCCCCGATGGAAAACCCCTACCCACTCATCGCCGTAGGCATTCTGCTGCTCCTGCTCGCGCTCTTCGGAGGCCTCTACTTCTATCGAAACCGTGATCGAGAGGAGCCTCTGGAGTAAAAAATACCACCCGAAGCCAAAAAACTGGGAGGAGTTCTTCTTTGTATCCGAGAAATGGGCGCGCGGCAATCACACGAGGCTAAAAACCGCGGTGTGATAAGAGTTCCCCGAGGTGCCTGGGGCATAGGGGGCAAGAGGAGGACACAATGGCCGTTACCAAGGCGAAGACCAAGACCAAGGTGGTAGGAAAGAAAGAGATCGTTGATCAGGTTGCTGGCAAGATGAGCAACATGACCAAGAAGGACGCGGAGAAGTTCATCAACGCCATGACCGAGGCGATCACCGAGAGCCTGAGCAAAGGTCACACCGTGCGCCTGATCCCGTTCGGCAACTTCCTGGTCCGCGACCGCGCTGCCCGCTCGGGCCGCAACCCCCGCACCGGTGCGAAGATCAAGTTCGACGCCCGCAAGATTCCGGCTTTCCGTCCCGGCAAAGAGCTGCGCGACTGCGTAAAGTAAGAATCCTCCACGGGGGAGTGAGAGGGAGCGGCGATTCGGCTGGCTCCCTTTTTTCATTTTGGGCGCTCCAGCGCCAAAATGAAAGAAGAAGGCACTCTGCTGCCGCGAAGTCCTGGGGGTGAAGACGCGGCTGTGGGAACCTCTTCTCCTGGCGGGTGTTATCGCTCTCGTGTGGCTGGGGTACAACAGCTGGGGCCGCACGGCTCCCGTGGCCGTTCCCAGCCCCGCTGCTGTCATCAGCCCGGCCAGCGAGCCCGTGGTGGCTTCACCATCAGGCGCCCGGCAACGGCCTTCTCCGACCGAAAGCACGGGTCTCGAGGCTGCCGCAAGCAAGCACGGCGAAGTCATCGGGTTCGTGATCGTGCAAGAGGGCGGGGAGTTCTATGGCGCCACCCTCACCATGCCCGACGAATCCCCCGGCCTGAAGCAAACCGAGCTCTGGCGACGCAATGAAAAGGGCTGGGCCTCCGAGGGAATCCTCGGCGCGACCGTCGGCCCGCCGCCGGATCCCAGGGACTTCCCAGCCCAGTGGTATGAGCTCAATCACTTCCCAGAGTCGGCTCGCAAGAAGATGGCGACCCAGGAGTGGATCGACCTCAGACCCTAGCGATTGGCCTCCCCGAAGCCGCCAACTGCCAACTGCCAACCAGACAGCCAGGAACTAGTGCTTCCCGTTACCCTCCGGATGCACGGTCCACATGTCGCCGCCCGAGCGGAAGAGCCGGTTGAGGTCACCCACGCCGCGGTCCTGAATGGACTGCTCGATCTGGCCCATCATGGCGTCCCCATAGGTCGGGTTCTCCACGCAGCGGAACACGCCGATCGGCACGGGGTAGACCGGGTGCGTCATGCGGCTCAGCAGATAGGCCGCGCTGGCGTCCGGCTTGGCCTCGTCGTGCACCAGCAGCTCGGACTCCTTGACCGTGGAGAGGTCCACCACCTCGGGCGTGAGGCCGTTCAGGCGGATGCCCTTCAGCGCGTCCTCGGGGCCGAAGATCAGTGGCTTGCCGTTCTCGAGACGCAGCACGTTGTGCTTCTTGCCCTCGGCGTCGGTCAGGTGGCGCCAGGCGCCGTCATTGAAGATGTTGCAGTTCTGGAAGACCTCCACGAACGAGGTGCCGCGATGCTTGGCGGCGCGCAGCAGCACTTCGCCCAGGTGCTTGATGTCCACGTCGATCGACCGGGCCACGAAGGTGGCCTCGGCCGCCAGCGCCACGCTCAACGGGTTGAGCGGCTGGTCGATGACGCCCATGGGCGAGCTCTTCGTCTTGTGGCCCAGTTTGGAGGTCGGCGAGAACTGCCCCTTGGTCAGGCCGTAAATCTGGTTGTTGAACAGGATGATGTTGACGTCGATGTTGCGGCGCAAGATGTGCAGCAAGTGGTTGCCGCCGATGGAGAGGCCGTCGCCGTCACCGGTGATGACCCAGACCGACAGCTCGGGGTTGGCCAGCTTGAGGCCGGTGGCGAACGTCGGGGCGCGCCCGTGGATGCTGTGCATCCCATAGGTGTTCATGTAGTAGGGGAAGCGGCTGGAGCAGCCGATGCCCGACACGAACACGGTCTTCTCGCGGGCGATGCCCAACTCGGGCAGCACCTTCTGCATCTGGGCCAGGATGCTGTAGTCACCGCATCCCGGGCACCAGCGAACTTCCTGGTCGGTTTCGAAATCTTTCTTGGTGAGCTTGAGGGTCGCCTCGGACATGGCTCTACTTTCCTTCCGCGATGATCTGGTGGATGCGGCTGCGGATCTCGCCGATCGTGAACGGCTTGCCGAGCACCTTGGGGTAGGAGATGATCTCCACCCCGAACATGCCTCGCAGATAGAAGGCCATCTGGCCCATATTCATCTCGGGCAGGAGAATTTTTTTGTAGCTCTTGAGCACGCTCTCGAGGTTCTTGGCGAACGGGTGAATGTAGCGGATGTGCGTCGAGGCCACGCTCAGGCCGGCGTTCTGCGCCTGCTGAACGGCCGTCCGGATGGCTCCGAACGTGCTGCCCCAACCGACCACCAGCAGGTCGCCGCTGGACGGTCCGAAGACCTCCTGGTCGGGGATGACGTCGGCCAGTTTGGCTACCTTCTGGGCCCGCTCGGTCACCATTTGGAGATGATGCTCCGGTTTGTAGGAGACGTTGCCGGTGATGGGCGCCTTGCCCAGACCGCCGATACGGTGCTCCAGGCCCGGCGTGCCCGGGATGGCCCAGGGCCGCGCCATCGTCCCTTCCTCGCGCTTGTAGGGCTGGAAACCCTCGGGGTCGGTCGGGTGCTTGACCACCAGGGGGGCCAGCGAGGCCGCATCCGGGATGGCCCACGGCTCGGAGCTGTTGGCCAGGTAGCCGTCGGACAACAAGAACACCGGGGTCATGGCGCGCACCGCGAAGCGGCAAGCCTCCAGGCCCATCCCGAAGCAGTCGGCCGGGGTGCACGGAGCCACAATCGGGATCGGGCTCTCGCCGTTGCGCCCGAACAGCGCCATCAGGAGGTCGGACTGCTCGGTCTTGGTGGGCAGCCCGGTGCTCGGGCCGCCGCGCTGCACGTCGATGATGACCACGGGCAGCTCCAGCACCAGGGCCAGGTTGATGGCTTCCATCTTGAGCTCGATGCCCGGGCCGCTGGAGGCGGTGGCGGCCAGCGCCCCGCCGAACGCGGCGCCGATGGTGGAGCCCATGGCGGCGATCTCGTCCTCGGCCTGGAAGGTGCGCACGTCGTAGTTCTTGAGCGGCGCCAGGCCGTGCAGGATGTCCGAGGCCGGCGTGATGGGATAGCTGCCGTAGAACAGCGGCTTGCCCGCCAACTTGGCGGCCGTTACCAGCGCCAGGCTGAGGGCTTCGTTCCCGGTGATCTTGCGGTAGGTTCCCGGCGGCAGCTGGGCGGGCCGGATACGATACCGGTGATGGAACGCCTCGGTGGTGTCGCCGTAGTTCCAGCCGGCCTTCAGGGCGCGGGTGTTGGCCTCGGCCACCACGGGGTTCTTGAACTTGGCGGTGATCCACTGGAGAGTCGTGTCCAGCGGGCGGTCGTACATGTAGTACGTCAGGCCCAGCGCGAAGAAGTTCTTGGTGCGGTCGACCTCTTTGCTGTTCAGCTCGGTCAGGTCGGCGAGCGCGGTCTTGTTCAGGGTGCTGATGGGCACGCTCAGGACCACGTACTTCGAGAGCGAGCCGTCCTCGAGCGGATTGGTCTCGAAGTGAGCTTTCTTGAGGTTCGAGGCTTTGAAGGCGTCGGAGTTCAAGATCAGGATGCCGCCCGCTTCGAGGTCGCCGATGTTGGCGGCCAGAGCGGCGGGATTCATCGCCACCAGCACGTTGGGCGCGTCGCCCGGAGTGAAGACGTCAGCATTGGCCAGGTTGACCTGGAAGCCGGACACGCCGGCCAGGGTGCCTGCCGGGGCGCGGATTTCCGCGGGGAAGTCGGGGAAGGTGCTGATGTCGTTGCCCAGCACCGCCGAAGTGTTGGTGAACTGGGTTCCGGTGAGCTGCATGCCGTCGCCCGAGTCGCCCGAAAACCGGATGATAACGGAATCGAGCTCTTCGAAGGCCAGCTCCTGGGGCTTGGTGTCGATCATGATAGGGTCTACCGCTCCTGTCGTCGCTGAGTGTTGCTTCGTAGGTAAATAAAGGCGCCGGTGTCTTCTCTTCGAAGCGGCCCAATCCTCCGGAAAATTGAGCTTTTTCCCACGCTAGAGGGCAAAAATGTCGCAGACGGAATGGTTTGGATGCCATGCCTTACTGCCCTGCGTGCAACCAGGAGCCCGACGGCGGAGAAGCCCGCTGCCCCCAGTGCCGTGTCTTCTATGCCGAGCGCCACTGCTCGGACTGCGGCCGGGAGGTCTTTCCCAAAGAAATGTATTGCGTGGAGTGCGGGCAGCGCCTGCGCTCGCTGGCGGTCAGCAGCGCCAACCTCCGGCCCGCCAACCTGCCGCGGCGCTTTGCGGCTACCGTGGTGGACGCGGTCTTCATCATGCTGCTGGCCGAGGTGATGCAGTTCGTCTTCGGCAACGAGGTGCTCTCGCTGGCGGGCAGCGCCCTTCTCTACTACGGTCTTTTCCAGGCGCGTGGCCGCCAGACTCTGGGCCAGTATGTGCTGCGACTGACGGTGCTGACCGAGGATCGCCTGCCCCTCAAGCTTCTGCAGAGCTGCCAGCGGGCTCTCCTGGGGGCTCTCTCCTGGGCGCTCGTCGTCCCGCCCCTGCTGGCCCTGCGCGATAAGGAGCGCCGCACCCCGCTGGACCGCTATCTGAAAGTGCAGGTCTTTCGCACGCCGTGACCTGGATCACGCTGCGTGCGTTGCTGCTCAGCCTGATTCCAGGTCTTTTCTGGTTGTGGTACATCCAGGGTTTGGGGCGCACCCGGCGCGAGCCGATCTGGATGATGGCGCTGGCCTGCCTGGCGGGCGCGGCCAGCGCCGAGGGCGTCTTGCTGAGCAGCGACGCCCTGGACCGGGTGGCTCCCGGTTTCATGGACCTCCCCTACGACCCCTGGAAGCAGCTCTTCTACTTCATCGTGGCCGTGGGCTTGATGGAGGAGGGTTGGAAGATGCTCTCTTGCTGGCTCTCGGTCTATTTCCTGAAGGACTTCGACGAGCCGGTGGACGGGCTGCTCTACGCGGGTTGCTCCGCGCTCGGCTTCGCCACGGCCGAGAACGTCAAGTATATCCTGGCACACGGCGAGCTGGTGCTGGTAGGTCGCGCCCTGTTGAGCACCTTCGGCCACGTGCTGATGTCGGGCGTCTGGGGTTACGCGCTGGGGATGCGCAAGGCGCGCGGCAAGAAGCAGGGGCCGCTGTGGCTGATCGGTCTGTTCGGCGCAGCCCTCGGCCACGGATTCTTCGACTGGTTCCTGATGCAGGGCTACACCTTGCTGGGCGTGGCCACGCTGGGCTTCTTGTGGTGGCTCTTCAGCCAGCGGATCGAGGAGACGGCCCGCCTGTCACCTTATCGGACCCACCGGGTGCACCGGGTGCGGGAATGCCCGAATTGCGGCATCTTGAGCCGGGCCGAAGGGCCGTACTGCAGCGGCTGCGGGAAACAGAACGAGGGTCCGGCGATGTGCCCGAATTGCCTGAAACCCGCCGAAGGTGAGAGCAGCTGTGAGCGCTGCGGATGCCTCTTCGCGGGGAATTAGCTACGCGGGAGTGTCTCCTGGACGATCTTTTCTCTGGTTGCTCGCTCCTCCAAGGTGGGAGAAGCGCTGACCCGGTTACGACCGCCACGCTTTGAGACGTAGAGCGTCTCGTCGGCGGCTTCGGCCAGCTCCTTCTTGTTGCGGGCGTCCGTGGGGAAGCACGCCATTCCGATGGAGGACGTGATGCGCACCTTGTGCGACGAGAAGCGCAGCTGGAAGGCTTCGCGGACGCGCTCGCAGGTACGCAGCGCATCTTCCTTGGTGGTCTCTTTCAGGATCAGCGCGAACTCGTCGCCGCCGTAGCGGCACACGATGTCGGTGGTGCGCACCTTCTCCTTGAGCAGCGATGCAATCTCCTTGAGCAGCGCGTCGCCCGCGGGGTGGCCCAGCGTGTCGTTGTAAGTCTTGAAGTGGTCGGTGTCGACCATCACCAGGCACATCGGGCGGTTGTGCCGCTCGGCCCAATCGATCTCGTCCTGCAGGCGTGTCTGGAAGTAACGGTGGGTATACAGGCCCGTGAGACCGTCGGTGAGCGACTGCATCTCGTTCTGCTTGAAGAGGCGGCCGTTCTTGATGGCCATCGCGGCCTGATAGCTGACGGTCTGGACCAGGTTCTTGTGCTCTTCGGTGAACGTGTTCTCGTCCTTGGCGCCCACGTAGATGCAACCCATCAGGTCGCTCTCGCTGATGAGCGGCGCCAGGATGACCGAGCGTTCGTAGTTGATGATGTTGGGAATGTTGTACATCTGCGTGTCGGTCATCAACACGGTGTCTTTCTTTTCGAGGGCCATGCGGAAGAGCTGGTCGTCCTTGCGGACCGGCAGCGTCTCGACATACTGCGCATAGGGGCTCATGGCAAACTCGGCCTCGAGCTGGTTGACGTCGTCCTTGCCGTTGGTGAAGAAGATCACGCTCTGGGCGCGGGGGATCATCTCCTGCAGGCCCTCGGCCACGACCTTCATCGTGTGGTCGAGCTTGAGCGAGGAGCGGGTCATCTCTTGACCGATCTTCTGGATTCCGGAAAGCTGACGGTTCTTGGCTTCCTCGGCTTCGCGGCGGCCCTTCTCGTTGGCCACCTCTTTCTCTTTGTCCTCGAAGAGCAGGGCGGTCTTGAGCGACGGCGCGGCATAGGCTGAAAGCATCTTGAGTTTGGCCACGTGGTCCTGGTTGTGGGTGCCCGGCTTGAGCGAGCCCACGTAGATGACGCCGATCGTCTCTTTGCTCACCACCAGCGGTACGGCGATGGCCGAGCGCTCGTCCTTGAAGATACGCTGCTCGGTCTGGGCCGCCAGCTCGAACTCGTGCTGGGGCTTGCGCGTCTGCACGGCCTTCTTGATGAGCGTCTCCTCGAGCTGCAGCAAAGACGACATCTGGAGCACGTTCTCGTAAGGCGTGTCGGTTTTGGCCGGCTTGAGGCTCTCCTTGCCGTCGGTCATCACCTGGAAGATTACGCAGGACTGATAGGGGATGTGCAGCCGCTTGATCATCGTCTGCACCACGTCCAGCGTCTCGGCGAGATCGGTCGAGGCGCCGAGCGCCTGGGCCATCTCGTACACCAGGTTGTTCTCTTCCTTCTTGGTCTCGAGGTCCTGAGTCAGGTTTTTGTTCTCGGCCTGCACCGTCTTGTGCAGAAACTCGACGCGCTTGAGCTCGTTGATCAGCTTGTCCTGGTCTTGCACCTGAATCTCTTCCGACGACTTCTGCAGCGCGTAGCGCGGGGCGGCCATCAGCAGAGCGCCCAGCACGGCGGCCACGCCCAGGGAGCCCAGCGGGCCGAGCGCTGGTGCCGAAACCTGGGCCAGGGTGGCGGCCATCAGGCCCACGGGCGCGGCCACCAGCGGCAGGTACCAGGACTCCTTGGAGCTCAAGCGGTAGACTTTCGACGTTTCCTCGCCCTCGACGCCCTCGACCAGCGCGCCGGCCAGCAGCACGTCGAGCAGCCAGTAAATCAGGACGGCCACCACCAGGCCCAGCAGCGAGCGCACCGACACGACGTCGGC
The DNA here is from genome assembly GCA_039809865.1 of Vulcanimicrobiota bacterium. Classification (GTDB taxonomy): domain Bacteria; phylum Vulcanimicrobiota; class Xenobia; order Xenobiales; family QWHO01; genus QWHO01. The sequence continues at coordinate 69,987 of JBDHVW010000008.1, read as the reverse complement.
GTTGCCCCGAATGAAGGCGAAGGCGAAGCCGGTGGCGCCCACGCGCGTCAGGTTCAGTCCCAGATAGGCCAGGCGCTGGGAGCCCGTCTCGGAGCCGCTGGGGTTGTCGGTGTCGCCGGGGCGGCGGGCCAGGACGGAGCGCACCAGCAGAGCCACCGCGGCCACCAGCACGCCCTGGGCGCCCATCGCGCCGGCGGAGATGGCGGGGTCGGCCTGGGGACGGGCCGTGGCCAGGAAATAAACGAAACTGGCCAGGCTGACATAGCCATAAGGAGCCAGCGGGGAGGACCACAGCTCGAGCAGGATGGCGACCACGACAAGGATTCCCAGGGAGGCCGCCAGGGCGCTCAGATACGGGAGGGAGAAGAAAACGGACAAAACGACAAAGCCGAGCCCCAAGAGCCCGCAGACCCCAACCAGAACGCTGCCTTTAGCCATTGTCCACGCTCAAATAGCCCTATCCACTCGAACTTTGACTGGGCTTGGTTTCCCGTTCCATTTTGGAGAGGGGATTCCCTGCCACGCGGGCATGGGGAGAGCGCAAACGGAAGAATCCGTCACCTGGCAGCCAGGGTCGGTCGTGTGGTCCCGCGCTTGACGCGCCATAATCCTCCAGGTAAGCCTGGCTCCCGGCCTCTCTCTGTATCGTGGGGGTCCGGGTAGCGCTTCCCAATCAACATTGTAGCACGGAAAATCGTGGGGGCAAGTTCAGGGAGCAGCGCCAGTCAGGGCCCGGACCGCTTCGGCCAGGTTTTCGACCGGGACGACCGTCATCCCGGTGCCTGCTGAACGCGCTTCCTCCGCGTCATCCTTGGGACAGAGAAAGAGAGTGGCGCCGGCCCGATGGGCCGCGACGGCCTTGAAGCGGGCTCCGGTGATGGAGAGCACCTTACCGTTTGCGTCGATGGTCCCGGTGCCGGCCACGAGCCGACCCTTCAGCATGTCGTCGGGTGTCAGCTGGTCCACGATCTGCAGGCTGAAGATCAGCCCGGCCGAGGAGCCCGCGATACCTCCCGAGTCGATCTCGATCTTGACCGGCAAAGGCCCGGGCGCCATTTCGGTCTGGCCGCCCACGCCGATGAGGTGGTTGCGCGGCGTCAGTTTCAGCTCGAGCTTCTGGAAGCCGCGGTCGAAGCGCACCGAGATCTCGCCCGAGCTGCCTCGCACCGACTTCTGCAGCTCTTCGACGGTTTTGACAGGGCGGCCGTTCACGGCCCGGATCAGGTCGCCGGGCCGGATTTTTCCCTCGGCGGGGCTGCCGGCGAGCACATCGGTCACCCGCACCGCGAAGGGCACGAGCTCGAGCTTGTAGTCCAGGTAACGAAGAGCCGCGATCTGCGAGGTATAGTGGCTGATGGCCATCCCGATATCGGCCCCGTCGTCGGAGCGCTCCTGAACTCTGGAGACATCCCCCAGCGGGACCAGCTCGGAGGCCGGCTCCATGAAGCTGTAGAGGCAGGCCAGCGCGCTGGCCCGCTCGATGAACACCGTGGTGATGAGCAACTTGCCGGTGCCGGGATAGGTCTTGTGGTCCAGGATGTGGACCATCGGACCGGCCGGAGTCGTGCGCCCGGGAGCCCGCAAGATATAGGGCGTGGGGATGTAGGAGAGCGCTGCCGAGGCGATGAGGGCCACCACCAGTGCCCGCAAGAAGGTCAGCGCCGCCTTGCGGGGCGTGAGCTTCCGCCCGGGCGAGCTCACCGACCGTCAGCCGAGCCGAAGGCGAGGGCGGGGCGCACGGCCCGCATCTCGCTGCGCCCGCTCTTCTCGGGAGGAGCGGCCGGGCGGGCGGCCGAGGAGCCGCCCCCGCCCGAGGCAGCCGGGGGGGTTCCGTCCTGATCCTCTTGCTGCGAGGCGAGAGTCTCCTGATGGCGCTTGATGATGCTCAGAATCCGCGTCAACTCGCCTTCCATGCCATTGAGTACGCCGGCGGCAAATTTCTCGGAGGCCTCGCGCATCTCGCGGGCCGAGGCCTGAGACTCGCCCTGCATCCGCTGGATCTGCTGGCGCGCGTCTTCGAGCAGTCGCCTGGCCTCGGCCTGGGCGCGCAGGGTCACCTCGTTCTCCTGGACCAGCCGGCGCGACTCTTCCTGGGCCGCACGCAAGATCTCGCGCGCCTTCTCCTCGGCGTCGCGCACCATCTTGTCGGCGTCGGTGCCGGCCTGGCGCACCACCAGCGTGGCCTCGGAGGTCGACTCCTTGGCGATGCGGTCGCGCTCCTGCAGCACCCAGTGGGCCTTCTTGACCTCGTCGGGCAGTGTGGCGCGGGCCTTCTCGACCAGCTCGAGCAGCTGCTCACGGTAGAGCACCACCCGGTCGCTCATCGGCCAGGGCAGGCTCTGGCCTTTCTCGGCCAGCTCTTGAAGGTTGTCCAGATAAGAGATGATTTTCACTCGCGCTCCACTTTCTGGCCCACGGCCTCGGGGGTGGCAAACTTCTCCTTGAGCTTCAGCTCGACGAAAGAGGGCACCATGCGCGCCACGGTGCCGCCTAGCTTGGCGATCTCCTTGATGGAGCTGGAGCTGAGGAAGGCGTGCTGGTCAGCCGTCATCAGGAAGATGGTGTCGACCTCGGGGGCCAGATTGCGGTTCAGGAGCGCCATCTGGAACTCGAACTCGAAGTCGGAGACGGCCCGCAGGCCCTTGAGGATGATCGTCGCGTGGCGCTGCCGGACGAAGTCGACCAGCAGCCCGGAGAACGCGTCGATCTTGACGTTGGGCAGGCCGCTCACGGTCTTGGTCAGGATCTCCTGACGCTCTTCCAGCGTGAACAGCGGCGTCTTGGAGGGGTTCAGCACGACCGCCACGATCAGCTCGTCGACCAGCGCCGCCCCTCGGGTAATGATGTCGAGGTGGCCGTTGGTGACGGGGTCGAAACTGCCTGGATACACTGCTCTGCGCATATAACTAAAGCCTTATTTACTGCGGTCGCTGCGGCTCCCTGCGCGCTGCGCTTGCAAAATATTCGATCCTCTCCCTAGGGCACCTGCTCCAGCACCACGTCGCCCTCGAGCCGGGTGCCGGGCGCGAAAGTGTAGTCGCCCCGAACCTTCAAGCTGCGCAGACCCACCAGCGAGGGAGCCACCGGGATGCGCCGCTCGAAGTCGTCGTACATCGCAAAGTAGCGGGGATCGAGCTCGATGGGCGGATTGGTCCCCGGGATCGCATGCTCGAGCGAGGGACCGGGGGCCATCCGGTAGAGGTCGGAGCGGACCAGCAAAAGGTCGGTGGTGTTCTTGACCGGCAGGAAGCGCGAGCGGTCGACCAGCAGCGCGCGCGAGCCCGGGAGCACCCCGATGGCCGAGCCCATGGCGCTCTCGAGCTGATAGACCGGCTCCGAGTCGGGGTCGGACGGATCCACGGTCTTCTTGTTCACGATCATGGGCAGCTCCAGGAAGCCCCGCGAGGCGGCCAGGGCCTGGTGCAGGCTCTCGAGCCGGAGCCACACGTTGTTGGTGTTGAAGAAGTGATGCCGCTCGATGTCCTGGAACTGCCCCACGTCGTCCGGTGGGCACTGGGCGACCTCGCGCAGCACCAGCTGGTCGGTCCCGCGCAGCCGCGCCAGGTGGCCGCCCTTGCGGTCGTCATGAGTGCGGCGCGCGACCTCCATGAGCAGGGGCGCCCCGCTGGCCGCGAAGTGGGCCAGGATGCGTCCGTCGAGGCGCGCGCCTACGTTGTCGACATTGGAGCTGAAGAGATAACGGTAGCCTCGCTCCAGCATGAGGTCGAGCAGCCCGCTGCTCCACAGGGTGGGATAGAGGTCCCCGTGGCCGGGCGGGCACCAGGTGAGCTCCGGATCGGGATGCTCGGCGGGTGCGAGATCGCGCCGCCGAATCTTGGGCACCTTGGACTGCAGCAGCTCCACCGGAAGGTCGCGAGACAATCCCGGGTAGGCCTGCAGGGCCTGCAGCGTCTCGGCCTGGGTGTGAAAGCTGTTCATGACCAGGAACGCCGGACCGTCCAGAGCCTGCACCTGGCGCGCAGCGAAGTCGAGGAACGTCAGCCCCTCGCGCACGGGCAGCAACGACTTGGGGCCGTGCAGACCCATGCTGGTGCCCAGCCCGCCGTTGAGCTTGAGGCAGACGGTCTGGCGCAGGAGCTCGGGCGCGGCCGTTTCCTTCAGGCCCGCCAGCGAGGGTAGCTCGACCACCGGGTCGAGGGCCGACTCCGGCAACAAACCGGTAGCCCCGCTCACGAGCTCGTCGTAGCGGTGATGAAAGAAGGCGATGTGGGCGTCCCCCAGCCCGTCCGCCCGCATGCGCGCCTCGAAAGGCGCGAAGTCCGGTTTACTGATAGTTGAACTTCAGCTCGTAAGAGACGCGAGTCCACTCGCCGTTGAGCAGGATCTTGTCGTGGATCATGCCGTCCGCCACGATCGGGGCGCCATACGAGTTGACGACGTAGCCGTCGAAGAGGTTGAACTCCAGGGTGCGGTTCTCGCCGGGCATCAGGCGGCCCACGTCGCGGGTGACCGCGGTGACCTCACGCAGGTTGCCGTCCTTGAAAATGCAGATCGCTTCCACGTTCTCGGCGACGGTATCGCCCGTGTTGGAGATCGTGGCCAGGACCTTGGCGTTGTTGCCGGTCAGGTATTTCTTTTCCCAGCGCACCTTGATGTAGGGGCGCACCACCTCGCGACGGGCGGGGGCGGCCGCCAGGCCGACGGTCACCTCGGCCAGGCCGGTGGCGGGGTTGTAGCGGTAAGAGCCGCCGGTGGCCGCGGCCACCTCTTCCAGGGGAACGTAAACTTTGCCCTTGTACCAGAGCGCTTTGCCTTTGACCGGATAGCCATTGATGACCACCGAGAGGGCCCTGGGTGCCGCCGCCAGCACGGGCAGCGTCACCAGGAGAACAAGACCAATGAGCCAGCGTTTCTTCACTGCAACCAACTCCAAAAAGTTCTTCCCCATGGCGTCATTATAACGGTTGGGCGCGAAGCCGAGCAACCGCGGTTTTGTAACATCTTTGCTCCCGGCGAGGGCTTGAAGGAAATTCTTCATCAACCCAGAAAGACGCGATGGAGGTTCCGCAATGGTTACCAACAGGGTTCTGGTCGGTCGTTATCAGCTCGAGGCCAAGCTCGGAGAAGGGGGCATGGGTTCGGTTTACCGTGCCCTCGACCTGACGACTCGCAAGACAGTCGCGGTCAAGATTCTTCGGCGCGACCTGTGCGAGTCCAAGCATGCCCGTCGGCGCTTTGCGCGCGAGGCGCGGGCCTCCGCTATGCTCAACCATCCGGGCGTGGTGCGCGTCTTCGACTATGTCGACGATGTCCGCCCTTTCATCGTCATGGAGCTGATCGACGGCGTCTCGCTGCGACGGCACATTCGCCGCGAGAAGCCCCCGGTCGACCGCACGCTGGAGTTGCTGCAGTTCGTCTGTGAGGCGCTCGGCCACGCCCACCATCGCGGCGTGGTCCATCGCGACATGAAGCCCGACAACGTCGTGGTCACCCGCGAGGGACGCATCAAAGTGCTCGATTTCGGCCTGGCTCGCGTGATGACGCCCGACCTCTCTCAGCTCACCCGCTCGGGCTCGGCGCTGGGCACCTGCTCCTACATGTCGCCCGAGCAGGCGGCCGGCAAGGATGCCGACGAGCGCAGCGACCTTTACGCCATGGGCGTAATGATGTACGAGTTCCTGTGCGGCTCCACCCCGTTCTCGGCCGACGACCCCGCCTCCATCCTCTACATGCACGTGCACGAAGAGCCGGAACCCCCGCGCGTGCTCAACCCCGACCTTCACCCCGAGCTCGAGCGGCTCATCTTGAGCCTGATGGCCAAGGATGCGGCCGAGCGTCCGGCCAGCGCGCGCGTGCTCTATCATGAGCTCGATCGCGTCCGTCGTCTGCTGCGAGGCGAGGAGCCCCCGGCGGAAGATACGGCCGAGCTCGACGTCGTGGTCCAGACCCCGCTGGTGCAGGGTCCCGAGCCCGTCCCGGGCGATCAGGTCAGCTTGCTGGCGGCCGACATCCCCAATTTTGGGCGCCTGACGCGCGACAAAGGACCGCTCGAGACGACCGAGCTCGAAGCCGTGCTGGTCGAGGAGCTCGAGACCAGTGTGCGCAGCAATTCCGGTCGTCTGCTGGAGCGTTACGGCACCAAGGTGCTGGCCGCTTTCTGCGGTGACGACCACGGCGTGCGCGCGGTGCGCTCCGCCCGCACTATGAAGACGCGCATTCAGGCCGTGCTGCAACGTTACAGCCTGGAGTCGCGGCTCCCCAGCTTCTCGGCCGGCATCTTCGGCGGCCGCCTGCCCGACCGCGGTCCCAACGACTCGTGGGAGGACGTGGCCCGTCAGGAGCTCATGCACGGCGCCTCCCGCCTCGAAAAACTCTCCCGCGATTTGCAGGACGAAATCCTGATCAGCGCTGACAGCCTCAATCAGGAGGTCGTGGCCGAGCCTCTCCGCTCTCTCTTCGTGCGCGGCCGTCAGGAGCCCATTCAGGTCTATCGCGTTCGCTCCGCTTAGAATTTGACAGTCCCTGTCGCGGGCGTTAACCTGTAAGGGTATGGAGCTGGTTCGTCTTTACCTGTTCCCTCTGGGATTGAGCCTGGTGGGCTGCATTCTGATCCATCTCGAGCTGGCTCACTATGCCCGGGAGCGTCGCCGCCGGCGCGCCTCCCTGATGCGGCTGCTGCGACGTCTGACCGGGGCCCTGATCATGATCGTGATCGCCGTGCTCGTGCACGTTGGCAAGATCGCGCCCGGCCCGGTGCAATCTCCCGAGGAGGCCCGGGCTCTGCTCAATCACTGGCTCTGGGTCATGGGGCTGGTGGTGGTGGCCATGATCCTGGCTGTCTGGGACGTGCTCGACGGCGTGCGGAACCTGCGGCGCTATTTCGAGGACATGGAGCAAGAAGAGGTGAGCCGCATTCGCGAGCACCTCACCACTCCGGCGCGCGAGGTCGATCTGAACTGAAGATCAAGATCTGCGGCCTCACCCACGAAGACGACGTACGCGTGGCGATCGAGGCGGGGGCGAGCGCCCTGGGTTTCGTGCTGGCCCCCAGCAAGCGCCAGATCTCGCTGGAGCGGGCGCGCGAGCTGGCAGCGCTAGCGCGGGAGCTTCTCACCGTGGCCGTGCTGGTCGATCCAACCGAGCACGCGATCGAGCAAGCGTTGCAGGTGTGCTCGCTGGTGCAGTTGCACGGGCAAGAGCCCCCCGAGTTGTGCGCGCGTTACGCCGCCCGGGTTTGGAAAGCGCTGCCGGGAGCCCGATTTCGCAGTCTGACCGACTATTCGGCGGCGGCCTACCTGCTGGACGGCTCCACTCCAGGTGGCGGCGAGCCCTTCGACTGGACCATCCTGAGCGGGTGGACCTGTCCGGGACCGCTCTGGCTGGCGGGCGGTCTGCACCCGGGCAACGTGGCCCTGGCGATCCGTCGGCTCCGACCCTACGGGGTGGACGTCTCCAGCGGGGTAGAAAAAAGCCCCGGGCGCAAGGACCCGGAGCTCGTTCGCGCTTTCTGCCGGGAGGCGCTCAGCGCGTAGTCTCGTGCACCCCTTCGAGCACCCAGTCCGAGACGCCGCCGAGCGGCATCCCTTTCAGAGTCTTGTCGTAATGGATGGCGGTGTTGTTGGCGGTGACGACCTGTCCGACGACCGAGCCGAAGACCTCGGTGCCGTCCATCGCGATGGTGGTGTCGCGTCCGGCCGCCACGAAGGTGCCGCTGCCGCCCTTGATCTTGAAGAGGGAGCCCGGCTTGATGGCCGCTTCGCTGGCCGCTGAGCCGGTCCCGTCGGCCACGCCGTGGGCGGTGCCCACGGCCGTTCCCGCGGCGGTGGTCCGGGCGCCTTCGGGGACCTCGTCGGTGAAATAGATCTGCAGGTCGCGCGGCTTGTCGGTGATGATGTTGACGTTGTTGAGGTCCATCGTGTAGCCCACGTAGAGGATGACCGGCCCCGCTCCGGCGTCGATCTCGATCTCGGCGCCGTCAGCCGTGAACGTGTCGGACACGTAGTAGGTGCCGGACTTGAGCTTGACGCGGTCTCCCGGAGGCACCTTGACGCTCTTGTAGGTCATGTTGGGGGTGAGCTCGGCCTGGGGAGGCGGAGGCGGGGGAGGAGGCGGCGGGGGCGGTCCCTGATTGCCGTTGCCACGCCCGTTCCCGCCACCACCGCCGCCCCCGCCGGGGGAGTTGTGAGGCAGGGTCGAGGTATCGATATCCGGATCTTGAGGCGTCTTCTGATAGGGAGCCCGGAAGGCGGGCACCACGGTCGGCTCGGCCGCTGTCTTGGTGGTGCCGGCCAGGATGCCGCCCAGGAGGCGCACCCGGTCGTTGCTCCCTCCGGAGGTGGAGCCGCCCGTGGTGCTCAGCCCCGCCGCGCTGCCCGAGCCCGTGGTGCTGCCGGTGGCCGCACCCGTGGAGGAGCTGCCCGTCGTGAAACTGGTCGAGGAGCCGCCGGCCGCTGTGCCGGTCGTGCGCGGATTGCCCGAGAAAAGCGAGTTGAGCTTGGCGATGGGGGAGAGTTCGGCGTTGCCGTCCACCCACGAGCCACCCGACACTTCGATGTAGCCGGAGCCGGCGATGGTCCCCTCACCGACCGTGGGGTTACTGCCGCCGTTGTTCCCCCCGCCATTGTTCCCGCCGCCATTGTTGCCCCCACCGTTGCTGCCGCCGGGCGGGCCGGGTGGGCTGAACAGACCGCCGGGGGCGCCCGCGGGCGGACCGCCGTACGTTCCCCAGGAGTCGTAGCTATCGGTCCAGGCGCCGCTGGAGAGACCGACGAAGAGATCGCCGAAGGCCGCCTGGTCGAAGACCGGCTTGTTCTTGAAGGCCAGACCGGCCATTCCGCCGATCAGCTTGGTGCGGGGGCCGCTGACGCCCAGCCGGTAGCCCATCGAATCGATGTAAGCGGCGCCCGAGGGAACCGTGACGTCGGTCCCGGGAACCGTGGGAGTTCCCCGCGAGCCGGAGATGTTGGCCCAAACCTTCACCTCGTACTTCAGGGACGAGTCGCCGGGCATGAAGCCCTGGATCTCATAGGGCCACTGATCGCACTTGGCCTCGTCCTCCAAGAGTTGGGCCATCGCTTCTTGCAACCCGGAGTAGGCGACGTAACGAGCCTCCTTCTTGCCACCGACCTGGGTGGTGTTCTGCATGTGCAGCACCGTGCTCGAGCCGACGATAGCGGCCAGCAGCACCAGGATCGAGGTGACCAGGATGGCGACTGCCAGCAAGGAGCCTCGCCGCGTCATATCGGTTCTGTTCTTCATAGGCCGTACCTCAATTCTTGAGGGTCACTTTGGTTTCGATCTCGACCTGGAAGTCGTAACGCAACCGGGTCGACGCAATGATTTTCAAGGGCAACGGAAAGCTCTGGGTGGTTTCGAAGCCGGTGATGTGACGGGCGACAATCTTGTATCCGCGCGGGTCGCTCTTGAAAAACTCCGCGTCCCAGTTGGGATTGACCGGGGGAGGATAGTTGAAGTTGGTACCCCCGGGGAAGCTGAACTCACTCAGGGGCTTCTCCTTGCGGCAGAGGCACGGAACGTCGTTGATCACATCTAAATAGTAGCACACGAATTTGGACCACTTGAGCTTGGTGTTGCTGTAGGCGATATTTCCGTTGACGTCGCGCGGCGAGCCAAAGACGAGCCCGACCGTGGGCGGATCCTGGTCGGTCTTCAGGCTTCCACCGTTGCTCTCCACCAACTCGTTGGTCAGGGCGGACATGGCGGTCAGCGCGTTCTGCTGCACGTCGACGGTGGCCGTCTGGGTCTGGAAATACTGGATACCGTAGAACAAGATGGTGTAGATGGTCGTCATGATGAGACCGACCAAAGCGCTGGCGATGAGCAGCTCGATGAGGCTGGTGCCCCGAGCTTTAGCTCGCTTTCGAGACCAGGGACTCAAGCCGCACCTCCTGGTCGATGTTGGACTCCGTCCACGTCACCCGCACCTCGATCGTCTTTCGGTCACTGCCGATCTTGGTAACCTTGACGTGATAGTGGTAGCTGAACTCGGACACGCTCCCGCGCAGGGTCGTCTTGACCAGAAACTCCTCGCCCGCCGCATCGGCGCTGTTGTCCATGCCGTCGACGCCAAAGAACCCGCGCGACAGGCACTCTTCCATCTGGCGCTCGGCCAGATAGGTGCCGGTCATGCGGGTGCGGGCCTTGGCCACGGCGTGAGCGTGGTTGATCCAGACGCTCATGAGACTCAAGACCATCGTCGAGAAGACGAGGGACGTGACCATCACCTCGATGAAATTATAACCACGCCGCCGGTTCATTCCTAAAAAGTGTAGCACACGGTAGGGGGCCTTTCCACGCAACGCGAAGCCGCGTCAATGCAACTGCCAGTGGGACCGATGACGACAGGATTGGCCGACGAGCGGGGCCGCTTCGGTGCGTTCGGGGGGCGCTTCGTGCCCGAGACGCTGGTGGCCGCCCTCGAGGAGCTCGAGCAGGGCTACCGCCAGGCCCAGGACGACCCGGCCTTTTGGGAAGAGCTGAGCGGGCACCTGACGCACTTCGCGGGCCGCCCGACCCCGCTCTACCGGGCCGAGCGCCTGAGCGCGCTCTGGGGGGGCGGGGCCCGCCTCTGGCTCAAGCGTGAGGACCTCAATCACACAGGCTCCCACAAGCTCAACAATTGCCTGGGTCAGGCCCTGCTGGCGCGGCGGATGGGCAAGCGCCGCATCGTGGCCGAGACCGGTGCCGGTCAACACGGCGTGGCGACCGCCACGGTCTGCGCACGTTTTGGTCTCGAGTGCGTGGTCTACATGGGCGCCGAGGACGTGCGTCGCCAGGAGCTCAACGTCTACCGCATGCACCTGCTGGGAGCCCGAGTGGTGCCCGTCGAGTCCGGCTCGCGCACCCTCAAGGACGCGACCAACGAGGCCATGCGCGACTGGGTGGCCACGGTGGGAGAGACGCATTACATCCTGGGCTCGGTGGTCGGACCGCATCCCTACCCCACGCTGGTCCGCGACTTCCAGGCCGTGATCGGGCGCGAGGCCTCTCAGCAGTTGGGGGCTCAGCCGTCGGTGGTGGTGGCCTGCGTGGGAGGCGGCTCCAACGCGGCGGGGATCTTCGCGCACTTCGCCGAGCAAGAGGGCGTGCGTCTCGTCGGCGTCGAGGCCGGTGGCAGCAGCCTCGAGCCCGGCCGCCACGCCGCCTCGCTCAGCGCGGGCGAGCCGGGCATCTTGCACGGAGCGCTGACCTACCTGCTGCAAGATCGGGACGGGCAGGTGCTGGAGACCCACTCGGTCTCGGCCGGGCTCGACTATCCCGGTGTGGGCCCGCAGCACAGCTGGTGGAAAGATACCGGCCGCGTGGAGTACGTGAGCGTGTCCGATCAGGAGGCGCTGGACGCCTTTCTCTTGCTGAGCCGCCAGGAGGGCATCCTGCCGGCGCTGGAATCGGCGCACGCGCTGGCCTGGTGCGCCCGCGAGGCACCCCGCCTGAAGGGCGACGTGATCGTCTGCCTGTCCGGCCGGGGCGACAAGGACGTGGCCGAGGTCAGGAGGCTCCTCTCATGATCGCTTTGCCCGAGAGATCGGTCATCCCTTACCTCACGGCCGGGTGGCCCAGCGACGACGCCTTCGTGGCCGCTGCCGTGGCCGCCGCCCGGGCGGGCTGTCCCCTGTTCGAGGTGGGCATCCCTTTCACCGACCCGGTGGCCGACGGTCCGATGATCCAGCGCAGCTCGCAGCAGGCGCTGGAGGCCGGCGTCACGGTGGACAAAGCCCTGGAGCTCACCGCCCGGGCCACGCGCGAGAGCGGCCTGGGGGCCGTGGCGATGACCTACGCCAACCTGGTCTACCGGCGCGGCTACGCGCGTTTCTGCCGCGATCTCAAAGCGGCCGGCGGGGTCGGCCTGATCGTGCCCGACCTGCCTCTGGAGGAAGCCGAGGAGCTGGACCGCGCCAGTCAGGCCGAGGGCATCGACCTCATCTACCTGGTCACGCCCACCACCCCGCCCGAGCGCGTAGCGCTGTTGGCCGAGCGCAGCCGTGGCTTTCTCTACCTGGTCTCGGTGCGGGGCGTCACGGGCGGACGCAGCGAGTTGCCGGCCGAGCTCGACGGGCTGATCGCGCAGGCGGTGGCCTGCTCGAAGGTGCCCGTGTGCGTGGGGTTCGGGATCTCGACTCCCGAGCAGGTGCGTCAGGTGACGGCGCGGGCTCGCGGGGTGATCGTCGGCAGCGCTCTGCTCGAGCGCATCGAGCGCGGTGAGGATGGGGAGCAATTCTTGCGAGGTCTGACATGCTGATTGTCGTGATGGAGAAGGACGCCCCCGTCAAGCAGATCGGGGCCGTGCTCAAAGAGATCGAGGGTCTCGGGCTGCAGCCTCACCTCTCGCGGGGCGAGCAGCAGACCGTCATCGGCTGCATGGTGGGGGGCAGCGAGACCGAGCCGGTCAAGACGCGCCTGGGCACGATGGAGGGCGTGGAGCGGGTCTTCCCGGCCACCCGCCCGTACCGCCTGGCCAGCCGCGAGTTTCGCCAGGAGGACAGCCAGTTCCACATCGGTGGCATCCCGGTCGGCGGCAATCGGATGGTCATGATGGCGGGCCCCTGCGCGGTCGAGAGCCACGCCCAGCTGATGGCCGTGGCCGAGGTGCTGATCGCCAACGGAGTGCCGTTTCTGCGCGGGGGCGCTTACAAACCGCGCAGCTCGCCTTACAGCTTCCAGGGTCTTGGACCCAAGGGCCTCGAGTTGATGGCCGAGGTCAAGAGTCGCACCGGCCTGCGCATCGTGACCGAATGCCTGAACACGGGCGACGTCGAGCTGGTGGCCCGGTACGCCGACGTCATTCAGGTGGGGGCCCGCAACATGCAGAACTTCGCCTTGCTCCAGGAGCTGGGGCGCTGCCGGGTCCCGGTGTTGCTCAAGCGGGGCATGATGAGCTCGCTGGAGGAGCTCTTGATGTCGGCCGAGTACATCCTGAGCAAGGGAAACTCTCAGGTCATGCTGTGCGAGCGCGGTATCCGCACGTTCGAGCAGGCCACTCGCAACACGCTCGACATCAGCGCGGTGCCTGTGTTGAAGCGCCTGACCCATCTGCCGGTGATCGTGGACCCGTCGCACGCCGCCGGGGACCGGGCCCTCGTCCCCTCGCTGGCTCTGGCGGCGGTCGCCGCGGGAGCCGATGGGTTGATTGTGGAGTGCCATCCCGACCCCGACCGGTCCGTGTCGGACGCGGCTCAGGCCCTGAGTTTACAAGCTTTTGCCGACCTCATGGCGTCCTGCCAGCGAGTTTCGCATGCGATCGGTCGAACATTTTAACACAGAGTTAACATCCGTTACCCTTTACCAACACCCGGGGCCTCGTGATACGATAGGCAATAAAGATATCGTGGGAGGAACCCTAAAATGATGGTTGGCGCTTTCGCAATCGCAGGGACCGGGAACGTTCAGGATCCGAGGTACGCTGGGCAGCAGTGCGGCTGTGGACAGCCGAATCCGATGGCGGAGATGATCCGCACCATCCTGAGCGCGCTGGGCGGATTTGGTGGCCCGCAGGGCCCCGGCTGCCATCATCACCACCATCATCACGGCTTCAACCAGGGCAACCCGAATTTCGGCCAGGGCAACTTTGCTGCTGCCGGCCAGGGCCCCGGCGGCCCGTTCGCGATGGCGGGCGGCACCGGTGGCGGCCTGAACGCCGGCCTGGCGGCCCGCGACCCGTTCGGTGGCGGCATCGCCGCGGCCCACCACGCCGGTTCGGACGGGATCTCGAACGCCCTGTCGATCAAGGATCCGTTCGGTGGCGGCATCTCCGTGGCCGACTCTATCGGCAAGGGCGGGGCTTCCCACGCCGTGAGCCTCAAGCTGCCCTTCGGCGGCCCGTCGCTCAACCTGGGCGCCTCGATCGGCGGCCTTCTCGGCTAAGGAACGCACCCGGAAGAAGGCGGGCCCGTCAGGCCCGCCTTTTTTCATGCCGGCCGACGAGATTAGCCGCGAATCTCCATCCCGAGCTTCTCGATGAGCTCCTGGACGAAGTCCTGCAGGGAGGTGAGGTCGACGGGACGGACCAGGCCCGGGGGAAGCTCGGTCGGGCGCGCCCGGGCCAGCACTACGGCCAGGGCCCCCGAGGTCAGACCCAGATCTTTCGAGGCGGCGTCTTTGGCTGCCCGGGACAGGTCGACGCGGGCCCGTTGCAGGAAGTAGAGATCCACGAGCAAGGCCGGGTCGGCTCCGCCGGCCAGGCGCAACAGGCGGTCGGCGGCGAGATCGCGCAGGGTATCGGCGCGGATGTCTTGCTCCAGGGGCTTGTCCTCGTCGAGGATGAGCAGGTGGTCGGTGACCAGGTCGACCCGCTCGTAACGGGCGAAGCCAGGCAGCGTCTGTTGCGGGGGCCCCACCTCGGCGACCATCGCGTCCAGGGAGGCCTGATCGGGCAGGATGACTTCGACCCTCGCAACCTCGCGATGATGGAACCAGAATCCGGCCAGCGCGGCCTCTCCGCCGACGAAACGGTCGGCGTGGCCGGCCACGTGGCGCTCCAGGAAGTGCCACCCCGACTCGCCCAGCAGCTCGGCATTCCAGCCCAGGGGGCGCATCGAGCTAAAACAGTGAGAGCCGCGGTGCGGCTCCCACTGGGCGATTCGGTGTGCTATGTGATTCTGTGGGCAACAACGAAGGGTTTCGACATCCCTCCTTCCGGAGTGAAAGTAGAGGTCTAGATCTCCAGCGAGCGGTAGCGCTTGGTGAACTCGCGGATCTTCTCGCGCTCGAAGAAGCCGTTGTCCAGAGCCAGCTCGCCGCGGCACTCGCCCTCCACCATCAGGGCGGAGGTGACGCGTGCTTGCATCTCGAGCGTCATGCTGCCGAGCAAGATCTGGAGCTGCATCTCCTCGCCCACCGAGAAGCGCGTGTCGCTGCGGAAGCTGACGCGCACGGGCGAGAGAAGGTTGGTCATCATGCGCAGGGGCTCGCGATCCCACGGGCGTTTGCCCATCATGATGAAGATGCGGTCGACTTTGATCATCGGGACGAACTCGTCGCCCGTCGGGAGCTGCTTCGCTTTGGCAGGAGCGCTGGCAGCGCGGGGGGTTCCGGCCAGATTCTTCAGGCTGTGGATGAGGTCCATCGCCTGCTGGGCTTTGCGGCCGAAGAATCCTGTCATCATTATCATCACCTCGGAGAGGAAAGCTTGCGAACTGTTCTCGCGATTTCACTCTAGCCCAAACCGGCGCGGTGACGCTGTGAGCCGGATCACATGCTGACGGCCAGACGCAAGCTCGCCACAATCTCCTCGAGCTCGGCCCGGTGACTGGCCTGGAAGCGGACGGGGCAGTTATAGGAAAGCAGGGCCCAGGCGGCCTCGTTGCCGACCACCCAGAGCCGCCAGTAGTGCTCCCCATCCTCATACTCGCGCCAGACGCCCTCACCACCGCCCTGCACCTCGATGCGCGCCAGCTCGTCGGTAGCCACCGGACGCCCGCGCAAGGTGAGGAAACTGGCCAGCATGCGCGCGACGTGCGGCAGCTCGGCGGGATTGTCGACCGGATGCGCGCTGACGTGAAGCGCACCGGGATCGCCCGGAGGCACGGCGGCGCCGCCCCCCGGCTCGGGATGCCACCTCCACCCGTCGGGAAGGTCCAGACCAAACAACTCTTGCTCGACTTCTAGCATCCCTACTCCCTGCTCGCGACTCCGACATAGCGTGCCCGGGGGCGGATCATCCACCCCTGGCGATATTGCTCGAGGGCGTGGGCGATCCATCCTGCCGTGCGGCCCAGGGCAAAGAGCGTGAGCGGGCTGCCGGAAGGCAGCTGCAGGGCGCGAGCCAGCGCCACCAGGGCGAAGTCCAGCGAGGGGGGACGCTCGAGCAGGCGACGGGCGCTGACGAGCAGGTCCTCGGCCAGCGCGGAATGGGCGTAGCGCAGCAGAAAGATGGCGCGCGGATCCCCGTCAGGATAGAGCTGGTGGCCAAAGCCCGGGATCGACTCGCCCCGGCGCAAACGGTCCTCCAGGGCGCGCCCGGCACCGCGGTGCTCGGCCTCGTCGAAGAGCGCCTCCACGCGCCGAGTGTGGCCCCCGTGTCGGGTGCCCTCCAGCGCGGCCAGCCCGGCCGTGACTACGGCATAGGGGTTGGCCTCGGCCGAGGCCACGCAGCGGGCGGTGAAGGCGCTGGTGTTCAGCTCGTGATCGGCGCACAGGATGAGGGCCGCGTCCAGGGCGCGCCGCGCCGGTTTTTGGTCCGGGCACCAGGCGTGCTGCAGGGAGCCGGCCAGGGAGCGGCGCGGGGTGGATCGGGTGGCGCACCGCGTCAGCAGCTGCAGGATCCGTGCTCCGGTGCGCCGCACGGCGGCGGGTTGCAGATCGCAGGCGGCCGGATCGGCCGTGGCGGCCGCCACCAGAGCCAGCCGAAAGGATTCCACCGGCGCCAGCTTGTCGGCCAGTTGAAAGACTTCCCGCCAGCTGCCGTCGGGCAGCGGCAGGCGCACCAGCTGTCCCTCCCAGAGCAGCTCCACGACCTCCTCGAAGGAGGCGCTGGCGGCCAGCTCGGTGGCGGAGCGCCCGCGGTAGAAAAGCTGGCCGTCGTGAATCGAGGTCAGGGCCGACTCGAGCACGGGCGAGCCCCACTGCAAGGCTTCCGCCGCCGCCTCCTCGGGATGGTGCCGATGGCGCCGCTGGCTGGCCAGGCGCTCGACCTCGTCAGCCCGATACAGGCTGCGCCGCGAGCCCGGCTGCGACTCGGAAGCCAGCAGCCCCCGGCTGACATAGCTATACAGACTGGCAACACTGATGCCCAGTTGTTCGGCAGCCTCTTCGGCCGTGAGCCGAGCGGTGGAAGCTTTTTTCATGTTGATTAGTGGATCAAGATTGACGAACTTGATCAAGATATACCATGATAGGGTCGATTCAGGCAAGGAGGCTTTACGGGAATGGCGACAGGATTGGAGGGCGTGGTGGTCACCGAGACCACGCTCAGCCGGGTGGACGGCATCAAGGGCGAGCTCGTGTTGCGCGGCAAGCGGCTCGAAGAGCTGGCTGGAAAGGTATCTTACGAAAGCGTCTGCGAGCTGCTCTGGCAAGAGAGCGGGGTCGACTTCTCCGAGGCCAGGAGCCGCGCCTTCGCTCAGCTCGAGCCCTGGTTCTCGCGCACGGATGGGCTCACCTATCCGGCCGCCCTGCGGCTGTTGCTCAACGTGCTTCAACCCGAGGACGGCGTGGCGCAGCACCACCTGGCCACCGGCGCCATGGCGGTGGGACTGGCCAACGTGATCCGCCACCGCCGCGGACAAAAGCCCGTGGCTCCCCCGCCGGGCCGGCACGCCCGAAGCCTGCTGGTCTTGCTCGCGGGCGAAGAGGTCGACGAGGCTCGCTGGCTGGCGCTGGAGGCCTATCTTTGCACGGTGTCCGAGCACGGCCTCAACCCCTCCACGTTCACCGCCCGGGTCATCGCCTCGACCGCGGCCGAGCTGTTTCCCACCCTGGTGGGCGCGCTGAGTGCCCTGGAGGGGCCGCTCCACGGAGGGGCCCCGGGCCCCGTCCTCGACATGCTGGACGCCTGCGAGGGCGATCCGGAGGGCTGGATTCGCGCCGAGCTTCGGGCGGGCCGCCGCCTCATGGGGTTCGGACACCGCGTCTACCGGGTTCGCGACCCGCGCGCCGAGGTTCTCAAGCAGGCCGTGAGCCGGTTGAGAAGTCCGCGGCTCAACCGGGCCGAGCAGATCGAGAAGGTCGCTCTGGCCGAGCTGCGGCGCCACAAGCCCGACCGGGTGCTGGACACCAACGTCGAGTTCTATACCGCGGTGCTGCTCGAGGCCGTAGGATTGCCGCGCGAAGCGTTCACGGGGGTCTTCGCGGTCGGGCGGGTGGCGGGCTGGTCGGCCCACTATCACGAGCAGCGTCACGGCGGGCGTTTGATTCGTCCCGAGGCACGCTATACAGGGCCCGAGCCGGTGCCGGCCGAAGCGTAAGCCATGAGGAAACTAACCACGGCCTTGCTGGGAACGGCGGTCCTGTTGCTGCCCGCCCTGGCTCAATCGTCCGGATTGGCCCCCGGGGAAAGAACGCCCGCATTCCACCCGGTCCACGTGGCCGGGCCCGACAAAGGCACCACGACCTGCCCGGTTTGAAAGTATGGCGCCAGACCTGCGGTGCAGGTCTATCTGTCCGGTGACTCCACGGCCAACGCGGTCGCTTTTGCGAAGACGCTCCAGGCCGCGACCCAGGCTCACTCCAAGGAGAACCTGAAGGCGTTCATCCTGCTCAAGCCGGGCGACCCCGCCCAGACCGAGCTGGTGAAGCTGAATGCTCCCAACGTCGGGGTGGCCGTCTTGGAGGGTGAAGGGGCCGACGGCCTCAAGCTCTACAAGATCTCGTCCGATCCCAAGGTCAAAAGCACGGTGATGCTCTACAAAGATCGCACCGTGGTTCAGAACTTCGTCAATCTGGACGCCGCGGGAAGCGGCGCCAAGACGTTGTCCACCGCCATCGACAAGATGCTGCAGTAGATCAGGACGATGGTCCGGCCACCTTGCCGGACCATCGTCTTGAAAAGGGTTCCGTGCTTGGCGGGCGGAATAACGCCCGATTCTCGCCATGGACATCGAGGGGACATTCACTGAAGCAAAGAGCGCGGCCGACGAAGGGCGCGCCAAGGACGCGTTGGGCCAACTTTCCGCCCTGCTTCGCGAAAACGTGGGCTACGACCCGGCCCACGACCTGGTCTTCGAGATCTACCACGAGCCCAGTCAGAATCTCGAGCTCATCGAGTTTTACCGCGATCTCCTCAAGGACAAGGTGGACGACCCTGATCTCACCATCCGCCTGTCGCGCGCCTACGCCCAGGGTGGCAAGGATTCGCTGGCCGTGCTGCAATTGCAGAAGATTCTGAAGAAAGACTCCAATCCCAAGGCTTTTGCCGAGTTGGCCCGGACTTACGGGCGGATGAATAAGATTCGCATGGCCCTCGAGGCCATCAACAGCGCCATTGCGGCCGACCCGTCCTACGGCTTCGCGCACCGCGAGCGCGTGCGCCTCTTGACGGCCTCGGGCGAGAAGGATGAGGCGGCCGTGCATGCCGTGGACTCGCTGGCCTGTCCCCAGCTCGACCCGGATACCCGGGCCTGGCTCGAAACCGCCGATGCCTTCCTCGAAGCCGGGCACAATCCGCCCGACCGGCTCATGCAGAACGGAAAGTCCTAACGCTCCCAGTTCAGCACGGCGATCGTCCAGTTGAGCGCCGTGGCAAAGCAGACCCAGGCGAAATAGGGGGCCAGGAGCCAGGCCGCAATCGGGTTGATCTCTCGGCAATGCAGCGCCAGGTGGGCGATGCTGGTCAACAGCATCAGAATCTCCAGTCCCCCGCCGAGCGGAGAGTGGGCGCGAAAGAAGAGGGCGCTCCAGGCGACATTGAGCACCAGGTTGACCGCGAAGAGCTGCATGACCAGCACCCGCTCCGGGCCGTCCGAGCTATGCCAGACCAGGATCGCGCTGGCCGCGATGAGCCCGTAGAGCAACGACCAGACCGGCCCGAAGAGCCAGTTGGGAGGTTGCCACGAGGGCTTGACCAGGTCGAGGTACCAGTGGCTGCGGGGGTTGGTCAGCAAGGCTCCGAGAGCGGCCGTCAGCATGACGGCGGCGACGATCAGCGCGGTGGGGAGGGGCTGCAGGCTCAGGGCGCTTTCTCCCCGGCGATGTTGTAGAACAGGTTGCCGTCGTAGAAAGACTTCATCGTATCGCGGGTCAGCACGCGGCCGTTGGGAGTTTCCTCGCCGGCCAGCTTCAGCAGCAGGCCGAACTCCAGCTTGGAGCCGAAGGACGGCTTCCCGTTGCCGTTCTTGCGCATCATCGACTCGATCTCCGTTTCGTTGAGAGCGTTGTCTCCGTCCACGTCGTGCCTGGTCCAGAGCTCGTCGAACTTGGACTCGACGAAATTGCCGTCCGCGTCGTAACAGCCCGTGTCGCCGTCGTGCTTGCCCAGGTGGATGCCGTCGTTCTGGATGGTGAGAAATTTGTACCACGGCGAGCCGCTCTTGATGCCGAGCGCCGCGTTGATGGCCACGGCGGCGCCGGCCGACAGCAGCCGTCCCATCCCGATGGCGCGGCAGCCCTGGTAGGTCTCGTAGAACTTCGTCTCCCCGTCGCCATTCCGGTCGAAGAAGTCGACGTGCTTCTCGAGAGCGGTCCGCTGCCGCTTGACGGTCGAGGTCGTCTGGGCGCCTGAGGCAGCCACGGGTCGTAAGGTCATGGTAGACCTACGCTAGGGCTCGAGCCTCAAAGAAGCATGAAAAAAGGGCCCCGGTGGGCCCTCGTTGGTTCCTAGCGACTGGCGTCGGGCTCGACGCCGACCCCGTCGATGGGGTCGCCGGCCGCGTTGGACCAGGTTTCCACGGGAAGCTGGAGGGCCGAGCCGTCGGGCATCGGCACCATCGTCAGGCCGCCCGCGTGGCCCGAGGTCTTCTCGCCGACCAGGCGAGCGCCGTTCTCATGCAGGCAGGAAGCCAGCAGCTCGGCCGAGCCCGCGGTCTGGCCGTTGACCAGCACGGTCAGAGTTCCGCTGAACTGCGGCGGGGTCAGGGTGCGCAGGTCGTTGTCCTGACCGGTGGCTGAATCCATGTGGGCCACCAGCGTGTTGGCCGGCACAAAGCAGCTGGCGATGCGCTGGGCCGACATGATGTCGTAGCCGCCCAGATTGCGCAGGTCGAGCACCACGTCGCCGGAGCTGTTCATCAGTGCCTCGCTGACCTGATCGGCGGCCGTGTAGTCGATGTAGTTGAGCTGAATGCTGGTCTGTTCGCCAGCGAAGCTGGTGGTGACGGCGGCGCCGGCATGGATCGGCTCGCGCATCACGGTGAGCTCGGTGACCCGGCCTTCGTGCTCGACGGACAGCTGAACCTCGGTGCCGGCCAGGCCGCGCAGGCGGGACATGCCGGTGTAGAGGCCCATGCCCAGGGTCGACTCGCCGTCGATGGCCACGATCTTGTCGCCCGCCTGGATGCCCGCCCGCTCGGCGGGGTGACCCGGCAGGGGCCGCTGGATGATGAGGCCGTTGCCCGCCTCGGGGGCAAGCACGGCGCCGATACCATTCATCGGCAACGCGCGCATGTTGTCGAAGGCGATCATCTCCTCGGGCCCGACGAGGCTGGCGCGGTCATCGCGCACACCTCGCAGCAGGCCACGCGAGGCGGCTTCCCACAGCTGATCGGCCGGCATCTGGGTGGAGCAGGCGGTCACAAACTGCTCGGGCGAGTTGGGCAGATACATGAATCCGAGGAATCCCACGGCGGAGGTGCTCTTGCCGTTGCGCTCGAGCTCGGCGCGCACCGAATCGGCCACGCCCTGGGCCATGGCCCGCTGGTCGAGCTTGCCCGCGTAACGGCTCGTCAAGAGCTCTTGCGTCTGGTGGAAGAGTTGCTGGCCTTCCGAGGCGGCCACGCTGGAGGGCCCCTGGAACGGGCAGGCTCCGGAGGTGGGAGGGAGCGTCGCCAGGGAGCTCCACGCGCCCAGTCCGAGAATCAGGAGAGAGCTGGGCCAGATGCGTCCTTTGATCATTGCGCTTCACCTTCAATGAATGAGATTGGGAGGCTTGTGTTCTTCGCGCTCCCGAGCACCATTCCCCTGCAGGGGACGCGTCCTCGTGAGGTTAAAGTTTTGCTTACAGTGGACAGAGAGCCTGAGCTCGACACCCTTCTCAAGGATCTTCGCGGCGAGGGCGAGCTCGACTCGACGGGCACGTTCGCGGTCGATTTCCTGGAGGCTCAGCGCAAGCTCGGTCAGTACCAGCTGGCCCGGCCCGGAGAGGGCCTGCTGAAGGTCATCCAGGCCTGCGTGGCGGGGGCGGCGGCCAAGATCACGCTCAGCAGCCGCCTCTCACGGGTCACCCTCAGGGCCAACGCTCGCTTCGACCCCGAGGAGCTGCGCAGGCTCTCGCAGTATCTCCTGCACGCCCACGTGGAGGGCCCGCGCAGTCTCCACCACCTGGCGGTGGGGATCAATGCCCTGGTGGCCGCGCGACCCAAAAAGCTCACCCTGCGCTACGGCAACCTTCTCTGGACGCCCGGAAAAGAGTGGTCCGAAGTGGCCGGCGAGCCCAGCGAGCTGCAGCTCGACTACGTTCGGAGCCAGAGCTCGCGCTTCAACTGGTCCCGGTTCGGCGAAGCCCTGGCGGTGCCGCTCTCTCAGGTCAGCCACTACTTGCGGCGGGCGGGCCAGGCCGATCTCGACGAGGTCTCCTTGCGCACGGTCTTCGCCCCCATCCCGATCACGCTCAACCGTGTGCTCCTCAACACGCCCTCGCTGGAATCGCTGTTCCCGCCCAAGCGCCACATCTTGCAGCTCGAGATTATTGCCCGGAGCGGCTCCGCCGCCCAGTTGATCGGCATCCCGCTCAAGCGAAAGGCTCGCCTGCCCGAGCAGATCTGGGCCCCCTCGCTCTACAGTTTGCCGGCGCCCTCGCTCAAGCTGGCCGAGCAGCCCCGAGCCATTCCGGTGCACGAGAGCGAAGGGAAGCTGGCCCTGGCCCACGGCTTGATCCTGTTCCTGGCCGACGCCCCCACGCGCAAGGCGGCGCTGCTGTTCGTGCAGGACGGCGTGACGCTCAAGCTCAAGCAGGCCGACCTGGGCTTCCCGGGTGTGGTCTGCATCTTGAGTGCCCACGGACTGAAGACCGACCTCTCGGGTTTCGACCTGCTCGAGGACGAGAAGTATCGTGAGCTCATCGGGCGGCTCAAGATGCAGGTGCGCGACCTGGTCGAGCACGTGCGCGGCAAGTTGGGCAGCGCGTCCTGGTATGACCGCGCCACTTGGGGCGCGCCTTTCCTCGACTCTAATCGAGCTTCCAGACCTTGACCGTGTAGTCGTTGGCGCCCGAGTAGAGCCTCTTTCCGTCCGGCGACAGCGCCAGGGTGGTGATCGGCGCCTGATGGCCCACCAGGCGCAGGGTGGTGCCGCCCCGGTAAACCTCGATGCTGCCATCGAGGAAGCCCGTGCAGATCTGTCTGGCGTCTGAAGCGCCGGCCACCGACTCGGCCGCGCTCAGCGTCTTCAGCGGTTGCAGCTCGGGAGTCCAGGTACGGCAGCCGTTGCGCTGCATCGTCACCACGCCGCCCTCGCAGAAGCCGACCCCCAGCACGGGAGACCCGTCGCCCGCGTGCTCGGCCAGCAATTTTCCCGTGGCCAGCTCGAAGAGGTAGACCGATCCGTCCTCGCAGCCGCACAAGGCCTGGTCTCCCGCACAGGCGAGCGCGGTGACCGCGGCCAGCGAGCGTGTCATGCGCGCCACCACCCCGCCCGTGCGCGCGAAGACCACGACTTCGCCGGCCTTGTCGCCGCAGGCGATGAAGTCGCCCGCGCAGGCCAGCGACTCGGGGCCGGTCACCGTGCCCACCTCGGTGGCCGGCCAGAGCCGCACGGCCCCCTCCTGGTTGACGGCCGCCACGTCCGTGCCCGAGAAGGCCACCGGTGACCAGGACTGCGAGTCGGGCAGCTCGCTCACGGCCCGGCCGCTCAACTCGTACAGCTGGATCGACTGGTAGCGGCCGGACACGGCCAGACGATCCCCGGCGGCGGCCACGCCAGGGTCGGAGGAACACACGATCACCGCCTGCAACCTCGGCAGGCTGCTGGCCGAACGCATCAACAGCGAGGGGTCGGCGGGGAAGACGCGCAGCTTCTGCCAGGCGATCCACTGGCTCAGAGCCACCAGGAAAATCCCCAGAATGAGCCCCCAGAAGACCACCGGATGCATCTTCTTGCGCCGTCCGACGCGGCTCCAGTCGAAGTCGGGAGCGAGCGAGCCCTCCAGGTCGCGCAGGCGGGCCTGCAGCACGGGCACACGGTGGACGCCTTCGAAGACCAGCAGCTTGCCCTCGACCCGGTAGGGGAGGTCCCGGGCGGGAAAGAGGCCGCCGCGGCGCTTGCGCGCATCCTCCCAGCCCGAGGGCCAGTCACCCTCTTGCAGCTGGAATCCCACGATCGGGTTGAGATAGGTCCGGCCCTGGGCGCCCTGCGTGCGCGTGAAGCCCAGCAGCACCAGAGCGGGACGGCCGCCGATCAGGGCGTCGTAGGCGGTGTGGAAACCAGCCGGCGCCGAGACCTCCTTCCAACCGTGCCGGTTCACAAATTGGACAACCTCGCGCTGGATCCGGCGCCGGCGCCAGAGGAGCCAGATCACCATCGTGACGGGCAGGCTGAACATTCCCAGGGCCAGATTCCAGGCGGTGAGCGCGATCCAGAGAAACGCCATCAACCACGGGCCGGGACCCTCTTCGTCCAGGGAGAGCAGCCAGGCGGTGGGAAGGGCCAGAATCGCCATCGCAGCTCCCGCCATCACGTCCATGCCCGAGGCGTTGGTCCTTCTCAGGCAGATCCCCTACCCGTTAACAAGATCTTCAAAACCCGGACGCCCCGATCAGGCTATCCTGTCTCCTGGGGATAAGCCAGAAATAGGAACGTCCGTCGCATCGCCCGCGCCCCATCACTTTGGGAGCGGCTCGATACAAGTCTCGAGCCGCACGTTACGGGGCGCGGTCAATGCGACGGACTCAAAACCCGGAGGCTCCTTGGTAACCACTCTCCCGAGCAACCTCACGATCCGCCCGCAGGCCGCGCTGGCTGTGCTGCAACCGGCAGGGCGCCCGAACCCTCTGGGGCAGCTTCTGCCTGAAGAGGTGGCGGATCTGGCCGACAGCGGGCACGGGCTCCTGGTGGAAAATCCCATCCCGGACGAGGACCTCAACCGGATGGCCGCGTCGGGTAAGCTGACCGCCGCCGATCAGGACAAGCTCGCGGGCCTCGCGCGCCAGGCGCGCACCCAGCACCGCTCCCTGCACCAGAAGCTGCGGGAGGGCGATAAATCGGTCGGCGCCTCCCTGGCCGACCTGCACATCTTTCTCGAGAACTACCAGCGCTCCCAGGATACGGGCGAGTTTCGCATCTACCAGCAGGCCGTCGGCGAGCAGATGGGCACCAGCGACAACGTGGCCGCCGCTCTTTTCCACGGGCTGGACGAGACCAACGAAGGGATCAAGGCGACCGGGGAGCGCCTGAGCGGCCTGGCCAAAGGCAACAAGTCGATCCTGATCGCGGGCAACCAGGTCGAGGTCCTGGTGCGCGGCTCGATCTGGCAGAAGAAGCTGCACCTGTTGGACGAGGCCATCGCCAGCGCCAAAGCGGGCAAGCCGCTCGAGATCGACCTGCAGTATTACGAGCTGAGCAGCCAGCCGCTGCTCGAAAAGGTGGCCCAGGCGGCCAAAGCGGGCTGTCCGGTGCGGGTCAACATGGACCCCGGACGGCTCGAGAAAGAGCCCGAGAGCCGCTCGTTCAACGCCAACGAGCTGCCCCGCAAGATGCGCACGCTCTTTCAGCTGCTGAGTGACACCGCCGGCACGGATGCGAGCGTGACGCTCTTCCCGGTGGCCAAACAGCTCGGAAACACCGAGAACCTGATGCACCGCAAGCTCTTCCGCGTGGGCGACACCGTGCTGCTGGGCGGCATCAACGCCAGCGCGTCCTCGGGCGACAACGTCGACTCGGCGATGGTCATCCAGGGCCCGGCCTCCAAAAAGCTGGTGGAGCTCTACCGACGCGACATGGCTGCCTCGGCCGGCGCCGAGCTGCAGGATGTTTATGGCTCGCGCCAACTGGCCACGCTGCAGGCGGGCAACGCGGTGCTGGGCCCGGCGGGCCTGATGGCGCTGTGGGAGAACTCGCGCTTCCTGGACCAGGGTAAGTTTCCTCAGCTGGCGGCCACCCCGGCCGAGCACGTAGCCCAGCACGGCCAGGACATGGCTCGCCTGGTGCAGTTGCAAGACCTCAACGAGGACGGCAAGACGGACATGGCCGACCTGCAGACGTTCCTCGAGCGCGGCATCCAGCGCGGCAACTTCCTGCACGTGACTCCGGAGGGCGCCGACAAGTTGCTCAAGATGCTGGGCGCGGGCGTCAGCAAAGCCCAGGACGCCGACAACGTCAAGCGCGCCCGGCAGGTTTCGGACGCCAGCGGCGAGGTAAAAGGCAACAGCAGCCTGGCGCTGGGCGATCTGCCGGCCGACCGCGAGGCGATCGTGCTGCACGCCATCAAGACGGCCGAGAAGTTCCTCTACATGCCGAACTTCGTGATGACTCGGGCCGTGGCCCAGGCCGTGGCTCAGCGCGTGGCCGAGAAGCCCGACCTGGATGTGCGCGTGATCGCCGACGCGGGCGTCTATCCGGACGGCCACACCCCGAACGACCAGGGCATGCGGGCTCTCGAGGATCTGGGCGTGCAGACCCGCTGGTCGATGCTGATGGCCCCGGTGCCGGGCCAGGACCGTAAGCTGCACCAGAAGGCCATCATCACCGAGAAAATGGCCCTGATCGGCTCGACCAACATGTCCCGCAAGGGCCTGGTCGAGAACTGGGAGCTGAGCGGCCTGTTGCAGTTCTCTGCAGAGCAGGACGCCAACCGTGACACGCTGGTGAGCGACTTCCAGCGCACGTTCGAAGAGGAGGCCATCGACCTGGACTCGCGCGCCATCGCCTCCGCGCGTCTCGAGGGTCTGAAAGCCAAAGATCTGAACGTGCGCATCGAGGAGGCGCGCTACGGCGTGACCCGCGATATCCTGGCCGCGATCGGCGCCTACGAGATGGCCTCGACCGGGGTGCTGGCGGAGCTCGCCGACGCGACCCCGGGCGTGCGGGAGGCGGCCGAGAAGCTACACCAGGACGGCGTTCCGCTCGGCTATTCGCTGCAGGCGGCGCTGCGCGACAAGCTCGGCGCCGAGAAGCTGCTGGCCGAGCTGCGCCAGACCCCGGCCTACCAGGACATCCTGCGCCTGCAGAAGGGTGAGCGCCTGAGCAACGGACCGGAAGTTACCGCCGAAGAGTGAGCCTGGAGCCTTACCAGGACAGGTTCGGGCGCGCCCGCCCGGTGGTGGCGGTGGTGGCTCACAATGCCTGGACCGAGCAGACCGACTTTCTGATCCCCTTTGGGGTGCTGTCGCGCGTGGCCGACGTTCAGCCGGTCACCACGGGCCCCGGCCCGGCCCGGTTGACGGCGCTGCGCTACGAGCTCGGCCCCACCCTGGCGGAGTTCGACCAGCGCTACCCGGAAGGGGCTGACTACGTGGTCATCCCGGCCCTGAAGGACCCGGCTTACCAGCCTTTGCTGGAATGGGTACGCTTGCAGGCCGACAAGGGCGGGACGCTCGTCAGCATTTGCCTGGGAGCGATGGTGCTGGCCAATACCGGCCTGCTGAGCGGTCGCCGGGCAACCTCCTACTTCGGCCGTGAGGCGCAACTCAAGTCGGCTTATCCGGACGTCCAGTGGCAGAGCAACACCCGCTACGTGGCCGACGGGCGGTGCATCTCCAGCGCCGGGATCAGCGCGTCCCTCCCGCTCTCGCTGGCGCTGGCGGAGGCGATGTCCGGCCGCGCGCGCGCTCTGGAGGTGGCGCGGGAGCTCGGCGTGGAAGATTGGAGCCCGCGTCACGACAGCGATACGTTTCGCGAGGGACCGGCGGTGTCCATCGACCCGCCCGCCGAGCACGACGCCATCGGCATCCCGGTGCGGGACGGCGACGACGAGATCGCCCTGGCCCTGACAGCCGAGCCCTACACCTTTACGGGGCGGAGCAAGCCCTACGTGCTGTCGGATGCGCGCCTGGCGCACGGCGTGCGCGTGCTGGTCGAGCCTTACGGCGATTTGGCGCGAACGCTGCCCGGCCTGCGCACCCAGCGGGTGGCTCTGGCCCTGGACGACGCCCTCGCGGCGATCGCGCTCGAATATGGTCCGGAGGCGGCGCGCCGCGTCGCGCGCACGATGGAGTATCCCGGGCTCGGGTGACGACTCGGCCACGAAGGGCCACCTCGCGGTTGTAGCGGTCGCTTCGCGACTTTTTTCTTGCGATCGAAGAGCGAGCCCACCTAATGCACCGGGACGGCCGCCTCCAGCCACTGCTTCCGGGCCTCGCCGGGTAGCTTCGGGTCCACCTCGAGCTTCCACGCTCCCGGCTTGCTCGTGAACGTCACGCTCAGCGGCACGAGCTTGCCGCGACGGGCCACCAGCAGCTCGACCTTCTCGCCCACGCGGAGCTGCTTCAAACGCTCCTCGAGCTTGTCGGGCATCACCCGGAAGCCGCCCAGGCCGACGATCTCGTCTTCCGCGTCCAGGCCGGCCGCAAAGGCGGGCGTGCCGCGGGGAACCGCGGTGACCAGCAGGCGGCCGTTCTCCACCTTGGTCTTGGCGCCCAGCCAGGCGGGCTCGGACTCGCCCTCGGCCGGGGCGTCCGGCGGCGCCAGCTTCAGTCCGTAATACTTCAGGGCCGGAGCGTAGTCCAGCGGCTCGGTCGTGGCGGTCATCCGGTGAATGAGCGGGGTCAGGTCGGCGCCCGCCACCTCGTTGATCAGCGCGATGAATTGCGCCTCGGTGTAGCCCGGCTTACCCTCGCCGTAACGCTGGTTGGCCAGGCGCAACACGTCGTCCAGGCTCTTCTCGCCGCCGGTCTCCTGGCGAATCTTCGCGTCCAGGATGAACGCGATGGCGGCTCCCTTGTCGTAATAGCTGATCACGCTGTTGACCGAGTTCTCGTTGGGCCGGTAGAACTTGATCCAGGCGTCGTAGGACGAGTCGCGCACGCTCTGCACGTCGCGCCCCGGCGTGGTCTCGACCGACTCCAACGTGGCCGCCATCTCCTTGAGGAATTCCTTGTCGTTCATCAAACCGGCCCGGCGCACCATGACCGACTCGTAGTAGGCCGTGAAGCCCTCGGCGATCCACAGGCTGGGCGTGTAGTTCTCGGTCTCGTAGTTGAACGGCCCCAGCTCCACGGGCCTCAGCCTCTTGACGTTCCACACGTGGAAATACTCGTGGCTGGCCAGGATGAGCCACTTGAGGTACTGCTCGCGCGTGCGGCCATCGAAGCGGCTGGCCATCAGCGCGGTCGAGTTCTTGTGCTCCAGCCCCCCGCGGGACTCCACCAGCAGATTCATGAAGACATAACGCGGATAGGGCAGTCCGCCCCAGAACGCCTGGTTGACCCGGACGATCTTCTCCACGTCCTGAGCCGCCTTCGGTAAGTCCCACTGGCCGTCGGCGTTGAGCGTGACCAGCATGTGCTCTTTGCCGTCCACCTGGAAACGGGAGATCTCGGGCGAGCCGCACAGAAACGGGCTGTCCACCAGCTCGTCGTAGTCGTGGGCGCGGAACTTGTTGTCACCGGCCTTGTCCAGCGAGGTCACCACGCTGGTCCAGCCGGCCGGCATCTGCACGCTCACCTCGCAGGCCTCCTCGAGCTTGCCCGGCACCGTCAGGAACGTGGCCGCGCCGTTCAGAAAGGCGAACTGCGGCTCCACCCAGTTGGTGCGCACGGCCATCTCGCGGCCATACACGCGATACTTGACGCTGGCTGCCCCCGCCCCGAGCTTCCAGCGGTTCTTGCTGGACTTCTCGATGGTCACCGGTTTGCCGGAGGCGTCGAAAGCCTTCAGCTCGTCAAAGTTGCGGGCGTACTCGCGCACCAGATAGGACCCGGGCGTCCAGACCGCGGCCATCAGCTCGGAGGTGTCGGCCGGAACGGCCATCTGGACCTCGGCGTAATGAGCCGCCGGCTCGGGAAAGCTAACCGTGTATTGCATGGTCTCCTCCGCTTGCGCCCAGCTCGTCAGAAAGCACAATGCCAACGGCGCCAGCCCGAGCCAGCTCTTTTGACTGCCAACTGCCAACTGCCAACCGCCAACCAGATCCCTAGGGATGCGACATCTCCCAGTACTCCGGCGAGCGCCACAAGCGCGAGATCAAGAGCTCGCGCTCGAAGATCAGCTCTTTGGGGAGCCGGTCGTACAGGCGGATGAAGAGCTCTTCGTGGGCCAGCGCCTCGCGCTTCCAGGCCTCGCGGTCGACCTTCATGAGCTGGTTGAAGGTCTCCTCGGGCATATCGGCCCCGGTCCAGTCGAGGTCGTGGTGCTGGGGCATCCAGCCGATGGGGGACTCGATGCCGTAGCCACGCCCGCGCACGCGATCCACCACCCACTTGAGCACGCGCATGTTCTCGCCGAAGCCCGGCCAGAGGAAGTTGCCCTGGGCATCTTTGCGGAACCAGTTGACGCGGAAGATGCGGGGCGGATCGTGGACCCAGCGGCCGACGTTGAGCCAGTGGTTGAAGTAGTCCGACATGTGATAGCCGCAGAAGGGCAGCATCGCGAACGGGTCGCGGCGCACCTCACCCAGCTTGCCGGCGGCGGCGGCCGTCATCTCCGAGCCCATGGTGGCGGCCAGGTAAACGCCGTGGTGCCAGTTAAAGGCCTGGAAGACCAGCGGCATCGTCTCGGAGGCCCGGGCGCCGAACATGAAGGCCGAGATCGGCACTCCGGCCGGGTCCTCCCAGGCCGGATCGATCACCGGGTTCTGCGAGGCCGGAGCCGTGAAACGCGCGTTGGGGTGAGCCGCTTTGCGACCGCAATCGGGCGTCCAGTCCTGGCCCGTCCAGTCGATGAGGTGGGCCGGGGGCGTCTTGGTCATCCCCTCCCACCAGACGTCGCCGTCGTCGGTCAGGGCCACGTTCGTGAAGAGCGTGTTCTTCTCGATGGTCTTCATCGCGTTCGGGTTGGAGCTCTCGGACGTGCCCGGAGCCACCCCGAAGTAGCCGGCCTCGGGATTGATGGCGTAGAGGCGCCCGTCCCGTCCCGGCTTGATCCAGGCGATATCGTCGCCCACGGTCCAGATCTTCCACTCGCTGAGCGAAGGCGGCGGGATGAGCATGGCCAGGTTGGTCTTGCCGCACGCCGAGGGGAAGGCGGCCGCCACGTAGGTCTTTTCGCCCTTGGGATTCTCCACGCCCAGAATGAGCATATGCTCGGCCAGCCAGCCCTCGTCGCGGGCCATCACCGAAGCGATGCGCAGGGCGAAGCATTTCTTGCCCAGCAGCGCGTTGCCGCCGTAACCCGAGCCGTAGCTCCAGATCGACCGTTCTTCGGGAAAGTGCACGATATACTTGGTCTCACGGTTGCAGGGCCAGGGCACATCGGCCTGGCCGGGGGCCAGCGGCGCCCCTACCGTGTGCATGCAGGGCACGAAATCCTCCTCGCCCAGCACGTCGAGCACCTTCTGGCCCATCCGGGTCATGATCCGCATGCTGCAGACCACGTAGGGAGAATCGGTCAATTGCACGCCGATGTGCGAGATGTGCGAGCCCAGCGGACCCATGCTGAAGGGGATGACGTACATCTTGCGGCCCTTCATACAGCCGTCGAACAGCGTATTGAGGGTGGCCTTCATCTCCTTGGGGTTGACCCAGTTGTTGGTGGGACCGGCGTCGCCGCGGCCCAGCGAGCAAATAAACGTGCGGTCCTCGACGCGGGCCACGTCGGCGGCGTCGGAGCGAGCCAGGAAGCAGCCTGGACGCTTCTCCTGGTTGAGCTTGATCAGCGTTCCGGCGGCCACCATCTGCTCGCAGAGGTCGTCGTATTCGGCCTGAGAGCCGTCACACCAGTGAATGGAGTCGGGCTGGCAAAGGGCGGCCATCTCCTGCACCCACTGGACCAGCTTGGCGTTCTTGGTGCGCTGTTGCATGGAAGCTGGCATGGAAAAAGTCCTCCTTCGGATGCCGCGCGCTACGCGTGGGCGGCGAAAAACTTTGTCGGGCCGAAGGTCCGATCCTTCTAGAAGTCGCCGTCCTCGGCCGGGGTCGCCGGGGGAGCGGCTGGAGGGGCGGGTGTCGTGGGCTCGGGAGCGGGCAGAATCTCCAGCGGGGTGGCCGGTGCGGCCGGCTCGGAATTGTCCACCCAGTCGTCCGACGGGGTCTCCTCGCTCATCGGCTCGTCGGGCGCCCGCTGGGGCAGCGGGTTCTCGAGCGGCGGGGGAGAGACGCCGTCGGCCGACTTGAGATGCACCTTGCAGATGTCCTTGGGAGCCGCCGAGGGCTTCATCAGCATGTCCTCGACGTCGGGACAATCCTCGGTGGCCATCAGGTGGGTCTCCGTGCAGATACGCACGGTGATCTCGCGGTCGGGCATGCCGCCCGGCTTGACCTCGCTGGTGGCCACGGTGGAGCTGCGGCCGGTGGGCCGAGGGAAAGCGCCCACGGGCTTGTCGGCCAGCGCGATGCCCATGATCTCGCGGAAGATGCTGGCCGGCAGATCGCCGCCGAACGACCGCCACATCGGGGAGTTGTCGTTGTTGCCCACCCAGACGGCCAGCGTGTACTGGGGCGAGAAGCCGCAGAACCAGGCATCCTTGAAGCTGTCGGTGGTGCCGGTCTTGCCGGCGATCGGACGACCGGGCACCTGGGCGCGCGTGCCCGTACCGCCCGTGACCACGCCCACCAGCATGTCGGTCAGCATGCTGGCCGTCTCGGGGCGCAGCACCGGGAAGTCCTCAGGACGCCGGTGGTCCTCCACGACCTGGTTGTGGGCGTCGGTGATCAGCTTGATCGCGGTGGGACGACGGCGAATGCCCCCGTTGGCGACCACCGAGAAGACCTCCACCATCTCCAGGGGGGTCACCTCTTGCGAGCCCAGCGCGATGGAGAGATTTCCGGGCAACTCCTGCTTGATCCCCATCTTGTAGGCCAGCGAGATGACCGGGTCCATGCCGAGCTGGGACAGGAGCTTGACCGCCACCACGTTGCGCGATTGCTGCAGCGCGGTCTTGAGCGGAATATCGCCCAGATAGCCGCCGTCGGAGTTCTTCGGGGTCCAGGTCTGGCCGCCCACGTTGTAGCTGGTGGGCGAGTCGGACACGATGCTCTCGGGGGTAAAGCCATTCTCGAGGGCGCAGGCGTAGACGATGACTTTGAAGGACGAGCCGGGCTGCCGCAGGGCCTGCCAGGCCCGGTTGAACTGGTTGGTCTTGGTGTAGCCCGTGCCGCCCACCATGGCGCGAATGAAGCCGGACTGGTTCTCGACCAGCACCGCCGCGCCGCTGTCGACGTTCAGCTCGTAGGAAGCCGCGTTCACCTGCTCGCGCACGGCGCGCTCCGCGTCTTGCTGCAGCTTGATGTCGAGCGTGGTCTGGATCTTGAGGCCGCTGCGGTACAGGACCTCCTCGGGATAGCGGCTGGCCAGCTCCTGGATGACGTAGGTCGTGAAGTAGGGGTATTTGAGCAGCGTGGCGCTCTTGTCTTGCTTGGCGTCGGGGAACGTCATCGCGTCCACCTCGGCCCCGGCCTTCACCTTTTCGTCGGGCGTCAGGAAGCCCATCTCGGCCATGCGGGCCAGCACCACCTTGGCCCGGCGCTTGCCCGCCTCGGGGTTGACCAGGGGCGAATAGGCCGAGGGTGCCTGCAGCAACCCCACGATCAGGGCCGCCTCGGCCGGCGTGAGTTTGTCCGAGGCCTTTTGCCGGTAGAGGCTGGAGGCGGCCGCGATGCCGTAGGCGCCGGAGCCGAAATAGACCTGGTTCAGGTAAAGCTCGAGGATCTTGTCCTTGCTGTATTCCTTTTCGATCCGCTGAGCCAGCACGGCCTCCTGGATCTTGCGCCGCATGTTGGGCTCGTTGGAGAGAAAGAGGTTGCGGGCCAGCTGCATCGTGATGGTGGAGGCGCCCTCGCGCCGGCCCTTGTGGGTCACGTCGACGTAGACCGCGCGGCCCACGCCCACCCAGTCGACCCCGCTGTGCTCGTAGAAGCGCGAGTCCTCGGTGGCCAGCAGGGCCTTGACCACGTAGGGGGAGATCTTCTTCAGCGGCGCCCAGGTGCGATTCTCCTGAAAGAGCGTCGCGATCAGCGTGCCGTCCGCGGCGTAGATGCGGGTGGTCTCGGCGGGCTCGTAGTGGTCCAGCTTGCGCACGTCCGGCAGGCCCTGGGACAGCTCCCCGATCATCCGGTAGGCCACGGCAAAGCCGATGAGCGAGCCCGCCAGTCCCAACAGGAACAGGAACAGGCACATGCGCATCAGAAACGTCAGGCAGCCGTTGCGGCGCTTCTCTCGGGTTCTCCCACCCATCGCAGTGATTTTCGCCCTCGGAAGGGCGAGCCCTACTGCAAGGGGAATGAGCCCTCCCAGATCGTGGCTCGCAAGGCGTCAACAAACCCCGCCCAGATCCGGACCATGCGAGACCTCCTGAGCCTGCCTCCGGACGGATACTCGGGTCTTCTGGAAGAATACCGTCGGCTGCGCCTGGACGTGCAAGAGAAGCACGAGGCTCAGCTGTATCTTTCCATGCAGGCTTTTCGCCTGTGGCTGCTGATGAGCGCGACGGGCAGCAAGAGGCTGACCGAGGAGGAGGTCCAGACCCAGTTGGGCGAGGTTCTCTCCGCGCTCGAGAGCCAGGACCACAACGGCTACCAGCGCCTGCGCTCCAAACTGAAGGCCTATGCCACCGAGGAAGGGCCCGACATCACGGCGTCCGAGTTCTTCGTGCCGCGCATCGCCGCGATGGAGGTCCCGCGCTTTCAAAAGGGCGATGAGGTGCCCAAGGCCGAGGATATCCTGGTCGGCATCCTTTTCGAGTACGTGGTGCGTCCCCTGGCCAAAGAGCTCGAGGCGGAAGACTGGCAGGCCCAGAGCCTGAAAGAGTCGACCTCGATTAAAGCCGCCCTGTGGGCCGCTACCGAGTCCAACACCACCAAGATCAGCCGGGAGAAGAAGCAAAAGGCCGCCAAAGGCCAGATGGCCCTGTGGGCCGTGGCCCTGCTGATGGTGATGGGCATGGTCTACGTGGGCGTGAAGATGGGCGGGTTCTTTGGCAAGAGCATCGACCCGGGTATGGCACTGAGCCAGGCCAAGTCGGCCATGAAGAACTCCGACTTCGAGGGCGCGGTCGCGCAGGCGGAGCTGGCCCTGGAGATGCTGCAGAAGAGCAAAGCCAGCAAGAAGGACACCAGGCCGGTGCGCGAGTTCCTGGTGGAGGCCTACGTCAAGGCCGGGCACAAGGACGACGCACGCGAGTGCCTGGTGGGCCTCAAGAACGACTTCCCCAAAGAGAAACGTTACCAGAAGCGGCTCAAGGAGCTGGATGGGGCCGCCAAGCCTCCCAAGAAACCGGGTAAGTCCAGGTAACCACCCTGATGGGCAGGTCCATTTGCCCGAAGCGCGCCCGCCCCGGTTGTGGCATGATGGCGCTATGAGCAAGCTAAACGAATTCTCCCAAGAGCTGATCTCCCTGGTGCGCCAGGCCGGGGCGTTTACCGTGGCCGTCAACGGTCGCCGTCGCCTGGCCTCGAGCGGCATCGCCTGGGGCGGCGATCTGGTGGTCACCGCGGCCCACACCCTCAAGCGCGAGGACATCACCGTGCACACCGCCGACGGCCGCGAGCTGCCGGCCCGCCTGGCGGCGCGGGACTCGCGCGACCTCGCTCTGCTGAAGGTCGAGGGGCTGGCTGCCCCCCCGATCGTGACCGCGCCGTCCGTCGAGGTCGGCCAGTTGGTGCTGGCCGTGGCGCGCTCGCCGGTAGACGGACTGGGCACCTCGCTGGGCGTCCTGAGCGAGAAAGGCGGCCCCTGGCGCCTCTGGAACGGCGCCGAGCTGGAAGAGCATCTGCAACCCGACTTGCGACTCTACCCGGGTTACTCGGGCGGACCGCTGGTCGACGTCGAGGGAAGGGTCATCGGGCTCAACACCGATGCGCTGACGCGCTCGGGAGCCCTGACGATAGCGGTCAGCACCATCAGTGGCCTGGTGGAGCGCTGGCAGAAAGGAGCGCGGATTGGCCGGGCCTATCTCGGACTCGCCATGCACAGCGTGGAGCTACCCCCAAAACTCCAGGCCCCCGGGGGAGTGATCGTTCTGCACGTCGAGCCCGAGGGTCCGGGCGATCGGGCAGGCCTGGTGCAGGGAGACATCCTGATCGCTTTCGACGGCCAGAGCGTCACCGGCGTCGAGGACTTGCTGGTGCAGCTCGTCGACCGCTCCCCGGGCGACAAGGTCGTGCTGGGCGTGGTGCGCGGGGGCGACCGGATCGAGGATGTGACGCTCGAGACGGGCGAGCGAACCGGCCCCACCGAGGTCGTCAAGGAAATCTACCGCGAAAAGCCTGGATGCTGAGTCCGCCGGCGCGGATCGCCGTCAGCGCCGCCAATCCTTCAGTGCGCCGGGGGCTGGCGGCGCTGGTGCGCTCGAGCCCCTCCTTCGAGCTGGTCTCCGAGGAGCCCGACGTGGTGCTGCGGGAGCTCGACAACGGGGAGCCCCTGGGGGCCGTCGAGGGCTGGACGCTGGTGCTGAGCGGGCGCGTCCCCGACCCCGGCGAGCTGGCGCTGGCGCGGGGCTGGTTGCCGCGCGACCTGGACGACGAGGATATCCTGATCGCTCTGGAGGCGGTCTGTCGCGGCCTGGTGGTGCAGGTTCCCGGCCTGCAGGCTCCCCCCGAGCCCGCCGAGTCGCCGCTGACCGCCCGCGAGCTGGACGTGCTCCGCTTGATGGCCGAGGGGCTGGCCAACAAACAGATCTCGAGCCGCCTGGGCATCTCGGACAATACGGTCAAGTTCCACCTCAGCTCCATCTTCACGAAGCTCGCTGCCAACAGCCGCACCGAGGCGGTGACGGCGGGTCTGCGCAAGGGATTGATTCTGATCTAGCGAGAACCCTACAGCACCATGCGCGCGCTCGTGCTCCTCCTGGCTCTGTTCCTGCTGGCCCTGCCGGCGCGCGCCGATTTCGAGGCCAATGCGCGCGCCTGGGTGGCCGCGCGGGACTACGCGAGCCTGGGCCAGGGCGCGTTCCTGAACGCCGACGAGGCGCGGGCGCTCTTCGCCCGGCTGCTCGGCCGGCCCGAGGAGAGCTATCTGGCCAACGCCCTGGCACGCGCGCTGCTGCTGGCGGGAGATCCCGGGCCGACGGAGCAGCTGAAGGCCCGCGGTCTGCTGCTGGTGCCCACGACATGGGACGGGACGGCGCTGGCCGACGACCCCGACCTGCTGACGCGCAGGGCCATTCCCACCCGGGTGGCCGCCGAGGCGCCCCGGGACGAGCAGCTGGCCTGCCTGCACCTGGCCATCCGCGTGGGCGACGCGACGGCAGCCAGCCGCATGCTGAAGGCGCTGGGGCCGCATCCCGAGCTGGAGATCCTGGCCCTGGAGAGCGCCGGGCAGGCCGAGCAAGCCCTGGCCCTGACGACTCCACCCACGCTCAGCAGTGAGCTCTGCCGGCTCTCGGCGGCTCGTCAGCTGGCGCGTCCCGCGGAGGTCGACCGGCATCTTGCGCAACTCCGGCAACTCGTTGGGGACAATGCCGTGGCCGGCTTCGTGCTCGACAGTGTGACGCTGGAGCGCGAGCTCGAAAAGGGCGCGCGCCTCGACTTCCCGACCTTTCTCCAGCGCCACGAGCAGGCCTGGCGCCGCCTGGAGGGCCTTCCCGTGCGCCACCTTCAGACAGGGGAAGGGCGCTGGCTCTGTGGGGCCGCCCAGATCTGGGTGGCCGAGGGGCTGCGGCGGCAACTGGCCGAGACGGAAGAGTTTCCGGTGCGCGCCCAGCTCGACTACCTGGTGCGGCGCGACCTGGGCCGCCTGCAGAAGCTGAATCGCCAGGCCTTCGACGAATCGTTCTCGCTCCAGCCGAGCCAGCCGCACCAGTTCCTGGAGCTGTGGAATCCGGAGCTGGCGCTGGGCCTCTTCCGGCTCGAGCTGGACACGGTCCGGCGCCTCGAGAGCCTGGGCCAGACCGAGCTGGCGCGCGAGCGCCTGGAGTTGCTGGCAGCGCCGCGGGTCGAGCTGGAGAAGCGCTTCGACGAGGCCACGCTGGCTTTTCAACTGGCGCAGTACGCCATGGCCCCCGTTCCGCCGCCACCGGACGCGCCCCCGAGCCCATTCCTGTTCGTCTGGAACGAGGGCGCCCTGGCCCGGCTCCTGGGTATCTACCACCTGGAGCGGGCTCGGACCCACGTCGACTTCGAGGCTGACCTGGCCCGCGCGAAACGTTATCTGGCTCGCCATCAGGGCTTCCTGGGGTTGGACGATCCGCGCTGGGTCGAGCTGGAGGAAAAACACGACCCGGCTTTGGCCCGGCGTCTGGCGGAGGAATATCGCACCTTCCGACCCGGGCGCATCCGGGCGCTGATCGCGCTGGGCGGCATGCCCGAGCTGCAGGAGGCCATCGGGTTGATCGAGCGGCAATTGGCCGAGTCGGGCGGCGGTCCCGAGGCCTCCCACGCGTTGCGCCAGCAATATCGCCAGGCTTACGACCGTTTGAGCGAGCTGCTGCTCGCGGCCGGGCGCGTCGAGGAGGCGCTGGCCGTGCAGGGCCGCCTGGCTCAGGTCGAGGCCCAGGCAGGTCTGGAGCTCGAGGAGCTGAGTCGCGGACTGCCCGACCTGCAACCGGCCGCCTCCGAGCTTCGCAGCCTGCAGTCGGCCGGGCTGGACGACCGCGCCGGCTTCTACCTGCAGCTTCAGGAGATCCGGGCCCAAAACCCCGACTACGAGCGCCTGTTGGCGGTGCGCCCGGTCAACTTCAGCCGGGTGCAGGCCGAGCTGCCGCCCGACGTGACGGTGGTGCAGTATTTTCCGGCCGAAAAGGCGCTCTACATGTTCGTCCTGACGCGCGAGCAGCTGTCGATTCGCCAATCGCCCACGACCCGGGCCGAGCTCGAGGAGCTGGTGCGCTCGGTCCGCAACGGCTGCGTACGCCAGGAAGACCTTTCCGGGCCGGCGTCCGAGCTCTACCGGCTCTTGATCGCCCCGGTGGAAGCCGACCTGGGCGAGCGCCCCGTGCTGGCCGTCATCCCCACCGGCTTCCTGCATTACCTCCCATTCCACGCGCTGAAGGCCGGCGACCACTACCTGGTGGAGCGCAAAGCCGTGGTCGTGTTGACCAAGTCGAGCGACCTCGAGCTGCTGGGCCGCCCCCCCGTGACGCGTCCCCGGGGCCTGCTGGCGGTCGGCAATCCGGACGGCTCGTTGCCTGCGGCCGCCCAGGAGGCCGAAGAGCTGGCCCGGAAACATCCGGGCGGCCTGCTGCTGGGGCCCGAGGCGACCAACAAGCGCTTCCTCGAGTCCGCCAAAGGCATGGGCTATCTGCACCTGGCCACGCACGGAATGCTGAACTCCAACAACCCCAGCTCGAGCTATCTCGTGATGGCCGGAAACGAGCGGTTGGGAATCGGCGATATCGCCGGAATGAAGCTCGACGGCGTCCGGATGGTGACCCTCTCGGCCTGCCAGACGGCGCTGGCCGACCGCCAGCCGGGCTCCGAGTTGACGACCCTGGCCGAGGCCTTCAGTTTTGCGGGGTCGCGCACGCTGGTCGCCAGCCTCTGGAAGGTGGACGACGCCGCCACCCGCGAGCTGATGGTCTCGCTCTATGATGGCCTGGACCACGACCAGGACCTGGCCCGTGCCATGCAGGCAGCGCAGCTCCAGCTGCTGCGCCAGCCTGCGACCAGCCATCCCTTCTACTGGGCGCCTTTCGTGCTGATCGGGGACTGGCGTTGAAGAATCTCCAGAGACGCTACCAGGTGATGAAGACGCTCGGCCACGGCGGGATGGGCTCGGTCTTCCTGTGTGAGGACCTGCGCCTGCCGGGCAAGCAGTGGGCCGTCAAGGAGATGCTCTGCCCCGAGACCTTGCCTTACGGGGCGCGCGAGAGCTTCGAGCGCGAGGTGCGCATCCTGTCGGGGCTGCGCCACCGCAACCTGCCGATGATCGTGGACTACTTCAGCGAGGACGGCAACGAGTACCTCGTGATGGAGTATGTGGAGGGGCGCACCCTGCTCGACGAGGTCACCTCGCGCGGGCAGGTGGACGAGATCCAGGCCCTGCGGTGGGGGCTCGAGATCGCCCGCCTGCTCGACTATCTGCACACCCGCGAGCCTCCGGTCATCTTCCGCGACCTCAAGCCCGAGAACATCATCGTCCAGGAGAACCGCAACCTCAAGCTGATCGACTTCGGCCTGGCGCGCCATTTCATCGAGGGCAAGCCGCGCGACACCCATGCCTCGGGCTCCATCGGCTACGCGCCCCCCGAGCAGTGGGACGAGGCCGGCCAGACCGACGCCCGTTCGGACGTCTACGCGCTGGGGGCCACGCTCTACTACATCCTGACGGGCCATCCACCCTCGCCGGTCTATGGCACGAACCAGCTCTCGAAATACCGCGACGACCTCGATCCGGAGTTCGAGCAGCTGGTGCAGCGTTGCCTCGAGGTGGATGCCGACAAGCGCTACGGGTCCGCCGCGCGGCTGGTGCACGAGCTCTTTTTGTTGCTCTCGCGCCGCTTGCCCTCGGGCGATCTGGGGATGCCGGCCCCGGTGACGCGCTTGATGCCGCGGAAGGAAGGCGATCCGAGTAAGCCCAAGGTCATGCGCCACCCACCCCGGCGGCGCCCGGTGCCGCGCTGGCCGATCTTCTTGCTGGCCGTGGCCACGGTGGCGTTCATTCTGGCCGCGGTGGCCTGGAAGGCTCCGGCGCGCCACCAGAGCCAGCGCCCCCGCTCGCAGGCCTGTGCCGAGGCGCTGACTCTGCTGGGTCAGGGTCGCACCAACCAGGCGGTGGCCTTGCTCGACGATCAGCTCACCCGGCATCCTGACGACGCCGAGGCGCATATCATGAAGAACAACCTCTACGCCCAGATGAGCGGGCGTGAGGTGGTGAAAGTGCCGATCATCTGCTCCCTGAGCGGGGCGGACGGGCTCGAGGGCTACCCCATGCTCTACGGGCTTGCCCTGGCGCAGCGCGAGATCAACAAGCAAGGCGGCATCAACCAGCGCCCGGTCTGGCTGGACGTGTTCGACGACGCCTCGGACGGCGATCGCGCCCTGGAGATCGCCAACGAAGTCGTCAAGAATCCCCAGTATCTGCTGGCGATCGGCGCCTTCTCCTCGCAGCGCTCGCTGAACATGGCGCCGATCTTCGACGAGGCCAGGATGACCTTGCTGGCGCCCACGGCCTCGGACCCGGCCATGTGGACCGTCAGCCCTTACGTGCTCACGGTGGCCGATACCAACCAGTTCCGCATCGAGGCCCTGGCCCGCTATCTCTACCAGAAAGGCTACCGGAAAGCCGGCATGCTGGTGGACGAGAGCCTGAAGTTCTCCGGCTCGTGCTCGGAGATCTTCCAGAAGGCGTTCCAGAAAGTGGGAGGAGAGATCGGCGCGCGACGGGATTTCGTGGGCATGCCAGTCAGCTTTACCGACGAGGTGGCCACGCTGCAACGGCGAGGCGTGGACTGCGTCTTCTTCTCCGACTACCGCGCCTCGCGCGTGGCTCTCTTCGAGAAGGCCATGGAGGAGCAGCACTGGCACGTCCCGGTGGCCACGCAGCTGGCGCTGTTCGCGCCGGGCCTGGCGGCCTACCAGGACATCTACACGGCCAGCTACTTCCACCCCGAGGCCGAGGACCCGGCGGTGCGTCAGTTCGTAGGCGAGTACCGCCAGTCGTTCGGCCTCAACCTGCCCAGCCACGTCCCCTCCTCGGGCTATGACGCCCTGCAGGTGGCCGCCCTGGCCCTGGCCCGGGACGGCCCCGAAGGCCCCAACGGCCATCGCGGCACACCCGTCACCTCACGCGAGACCGTGCACGACTTTCTGACGCACCAGCCGCCCTATCACGGGGTGACCGGTCCCTTTGGCCTGGGACAGCAGCTCGAGTTGCGCAACGCATACGTGGTGGAAGTGCGCGAGGGGCACTACGACCTGATCGAGACCGTCAAGAAGTAGTTAAATTCTCCGCTTGGCCACCCGGGTGGCGCCCAGGACGACGGCCTGGGCATCCGGCGGCAGCTCGACCTCCGGCGGACCGGAGAGTCCGCGCCGGTAAGCGCTTACGTGCTGCTGGAGCGCCGTTCTGGTGAGCATGAGCCAGACTAGCATGGCCTCCAGGAAAGGAGCCTGAAAGAGCGCCCGGAATTCTTCATGCATGCGCCGTCGCGAGGTTGAGCTCAGCCTGGTCCTGGTGGGGGTCGCACTGCTGGTCTGGTGGAGCCGCCCCCCCACCCCCAAAGAGGAGATGTACAACCATCTCGCGGAGGGAATCGCCCGCTACAACTGGGGCTACTACACCGAGTCCCTCGACCACTACAACTGGGTGCTCGATCATTTTCCCCGCAATCAAGATGCCCTGATCGGACGCGCCCGTACCAACCGCGCTCTGGGATGGGAGAAGCGCTCCCTGGCCGATTATCGGAGGGCTCTGGACGCGAAAGCGAGCCCCCGGTTCGTGGCCACCGAGATCGTCTTGCAAGAGTTCCACGACCCCACCGCCTACGATTGCAGCGCCGAAGCCTATCGGCTCGACCCCACCTGCGCCCTGCCCTTCGGCCGCCTCTGCAACCAGCTCGAGCGCTGGGACGAGGCCGAGAAAGCGCTCCTCGTCGCCCAACAACAGGGGGAATACGTCGACGACGACCTCTACTTCGCGCGCTCCAAAGGGGCCGACCGCGAGAGCTATCTCGAGCGCCTGCGGAAGGCGGGCAGTCAGAAGCTAGAGCAGCTGTTGGACCAGCTCTAACGACTGCGCGCGCGTAAGCGGCCCGTGGGCCGCCGTGTGCGCCGCCAGCTCCTCGAGCAGGCGACCGATCGCCGGGCCCGGCGGAAGCTCCAGCTCACGCACCAGATCGTGGCCGTCCACCGCCAGCCGGGGGGCGGCCACTTCGTCTTGCGTGAGGACCGAGCGGATCAGCTCGGCGAGGTGGGCGGAGGGACGGGCCTGGTGCGCCAGCACGCAAGCGTCCACGGCTTCGGGGCCCATGTGCTTGAGCCAGCGATAGCGCTCGCCGCGGTCCGGCCCGACCTCCAGGGGGCGAGCCTGGGAGACCCTCTCGAAGAAGCGCTCTTCGGCGCGGGCGGGCTGGGGAAAGACCGCGCCCAGGGCAGCCAGCGCCAGCGAGAGTCTGCGCGGGCGCGGACCGCCCAGGGGCTGCTCGAGCCACGCGCGCGTGCCCGGGGGAGCCCAGGCGAGGTCGTCTCGCTCCAAACTCACGAGCGTGGCGGGTTCCGGGTCGTGAGGAAAGAGCATCTTCCAGAGCCCCGTCCGGCGCAGCCGCGACACCTGTGGCGAGAGGCCGCTCTCCAGGATCAAAGCCAGCTCGTCGCGGACGCGCTCGGCGCTGACCCGGGCCAGCAGAGGGGCGTGCTCGCGCAGCAGCGGGTCCAGCGTGGGATGAGCGGTCAGGCCTTTGCAGGCCAGGAAGCGCACGGCGCGCAGCAGGCGCAGCGGATCCTCGGGAAAGACCGCGGGCGAGGTGGGCCGCAGCACCCGCGCCTCCAGGTCGGCCAGGCCGCCGCACGGGTCCACCAGGACGCCGTCCGAGAGCCGCTCGCCCAGCGCATTCAGGCTGAAGTCCCGGCGGCGCAGGTCCTCTTCCAGGCTGTCCCCGGCCCAGGCCGCCAGGTCGAGCTGGTAGCCGTCGGCCAGGATGATGCGGGCGATCTCCCACTCGGCGTCCAGCTCGACGTAGGAGCCTCCCAGGCGGTCGCACAGCGAGCGCGCGGGCGCCAGGACGGGGCGCGGCATGGCCAGATCGAGGTCCTTGGGAGAAAGGCCCCAGCGCAGGTCGCGCAACGTGCCCCCGACCACCGCGGCCTCGGGCCAGACGCGCAGGACCTCGGCGAAGAGGCTACTCCTGTCGCTCAATGTCCTTCCGCTCGGCACCCTCGGGCGGCGTGAACTGGAACTCGCTGTCAGGGATCTCCTCGTTGACGCGCGCGTAGGTGATCGTGCCTTCGGCGATGGGCTTGCCGTCGACGTAGTTGGTGACCTGCACGGCGCGGTTGGTGGCCGGGTCGATGGTCCACTCGTCCACCGACTCGTCGGCGATGAGACGAAGGATGTTGCCGTCCTTGAGCTCGAGCTTGCGCCCCTGCAGCACCTTGTCGGCCTCACCCGTCATCAGGTTGAGGAAGAAGTTGCCCGGTCCGAGGTAAAAGCCCTGGTTGGGCAGGTCGATCACGCGGATCGGGTCGGGCAGCTTGCCCGCCAGGTATTGCTTGGGCAGGTTGGTGTCGTAGAGGAAGATCTCCTTGCCGTCGGTCACCACGTAGTCGTCCACGGCCGGCTTGTCGGAGGGCGTGAAGTGGGTGTGGAAATACATCTTCTTGGGACGCATCAGGCGCAGCTCGGACTGCTCGGTGGCCTGCATCTTGTCGTCGTGGATCTTGATGCTGGCGGTGACCACGCCGCTCTTGAGGTCGACGTAGGCCTGCATCACTTTCTCCAGGAGCTGCTGGGCGGGCGTCTTGGGGGCCTCGGCCGCGACCGCCACCATGCCCAGCATCAGAATTAACAGAATTTTGCGCATGGGCCGCGCATTCGGGCCCAACCTGGAGGATCCCGCTCCCGCGGCATGAAGGATCCTGCCTATGTTTTCCATGCGCCACCTCCTGATCGGCCTTGCCCTGACGGCCACTCTCTCGGCTCAGCCCGCGCCAGGCGACATCACCAAGAACCTGGATACCAGCGTCACGCCGTGCCAGAATTTCTACCAATATGCCGTGGGCGGCTGGATGAAGGCCAACCCTATCCCGGCCGATCGCGCTCGCTGGGGCACGTTCAACGAGCTGCTCGATCGCAATCAGGCCATTCTCAAGGACATCCTCGAGAAGGCCGCCCAGAACCCCGGCGCGCCCGGTTCGATCGAGCAGAAGATCGGGGATTTCTATGCCTCCGGCATGGACACCGCCGCCATCGACCAGGCCGGCCTCACGCCGCTGAAGCCCCTGCTGGACAAGATTGACGCGATCAAGACGCCCGAGGAGGCCCAGGCGGTCATCGCCGAGCTGCATCGCAACGGCGTCAACGCCTACTTCAATTTCTACTCGCAGCAAGACCTGAAGAACAGCCGCCTGGTCATCGGGGGCGTCACGCAGGACGGTCTGGGGATGCCCGACCGCGATTAC
The DNA here is from genome assembly GCA_039809865.1 of Vulcanimicrobiota bacterium. GTDB lineage: Bacteria > Vulcanimicrobiota > Xenobia > Xenobiales > QWHO01 > QWHO01. Next base: position 25,342 of record JBDHVW010000008.1, on the reverse strand, counting down.
TATTTCCGCGAGGATGACGAGAAGGTGCGCACCGAGTATCGGGCCCACCTGAGCCAGATGCTGACCCTGGCCCACTGGGACGCCGCGCAATCCGCCCCCATCTACGACCTCGAGAAGAGCCTGGCCGAGGCGTCCTATCCCAAGGTCAAGATGCGCGAGCCCGAGAACGTCTACCACCCGACCGACCTGGCCGGGCTCGCCAAGCTGACCCCGCACTTCGACTGGAAGGCGTACTTCCAGCGGATGGGCCACCCGGAGATCACCTCGGTCAACGTGGAGGTGCCGGAGTTCTTCCAGCGCTTCGACGAGGTCCTGGCCACTTCTCCGCTCGAGACCCAGAAGGCGTACCTGCGCTGGCAGTTGTTGCACGATCTGGCGCCCGCCCTGAGCGATCCGATCGAGAAGGAAGACTACCATTTCTCCAGCGAGATCCTGAGCGGCACGAAAGCGCAGCTGCCCCGCTGGAAGCGCATCGTCTCGTTCACCGACAAGATGCTGGGCGAGGCCCTGGGCCAGAAATACGTGGAGAAGGCGTTCTCACCCGCGGCCAAAGCCAAGGTCCAGCGACTGGTGGAGAACCTCCGCTCGGCCCTGCGCGAGGATCTCGAGACGCTGGCCTGGATGAGCCCCGCCACCCGGAAGGCGGCCCAGACCAAGCTGGCCGCCTTCAAATACAAGATCGGCTATCCCGACAAGTGGATCGATTACTCGCGGCTCACGATCACGCGCGGACCGTTTGCGAGCAACATGCTGAGCGCGCGGCAGTTCCTGGTCTGGCGCGACCTGGACAAGATCGGCAAGCCCGTGGACCCGAACCAGTGGTACATGACCCCGCCCACCGTGAACGCCTACTATGACCCGTCCAACAACGAGATCGTGTTTCCGGCCGGCATCCTGCAGCCCCCGTTCTTCAGCGAGGACTATCCCGACGCCATGAACTACGGCGGAATCGGCACCGTGATGGGCCACGAGATCACCCACGGCTTCGACGACCAGGGGGCGCAGTTCGACGGCCAGGGCAACCTGTCCAACTGGTGGACGCCCGAGGACCTGGTCAACTTCAAGGCCCGCTCCAAGGCGGTCATCGACGAGTATTCCGGCTACGAGGTCGAGGACAAGCTGTTCATCAACGGGCAGCTGGTCGTCGGCGAGGCGATGGCCGACATGGGGGGGCTCAAGCTCTCCTACCGCGCTCTCCAGAAGGAGATGCAGGGCAAGCCCGGGGCCAAAGTGGACGGCTTCACGCCCGATCAGCTCTTCTTCCTGAGCTACGCGCGCATCTGGGCCATGAACGCGCGCCCCGAATACCAGCGGCTGCAGGTCAAGACCGACCCGCATCCCAACGCCCGGTATCGCGTGAACGGCCCGCTCTCGAACATGCCCGAGTTCTTCGAGGCGTTCAAGTGCCCGCCGGGCTCCCCGATGCACCGCGAGAAGCCGACGGAGATCTGGTGAGCGCACGATGCTGGGGCTGAATCGTTATCAGTGGACCGTGATGTTCGCCGCCTGGCTCGGCTGGGGGTTCGACATCTTCGACGGTCTGCTCTTCACTTTCGTAGCCCCCAACTGCATTCCGACGCTGCTCGGGCTTCAGATCGGCACCGATGAGGCGCGTGCCCAGACCACCTATTTCACGGGTCTCTTCACAGCTCTGCTGCTGGTCGGCTGGGCCATGGGCGGGATCATCTTCGGACGGTTGGCCGATCGCATCGGCCGCACCAAATGCCTTTCCCTGACGATGCTCACCTACTCGGTGGGCACGGCGCTGTGCGCCTTCGCGCCCAACATCTTCGTGCTGGCCTTCTGTCGCCTGATCGCCAGTCTCGGCATCGGGGGCGAGTGGGCCGCCGGAGCTGCGCTGGTCAACGAGGTCGTGCCCAAGGAGCGGCGCGTGGAGTGTGGTGCCCTGCTCTACACCAGCGCTCCGATGGGCCTCTTTCTGGCCGACTTCGTCAACGTGCAGATCGCCGGCCACTGGCTGGCCGGTGACCCCCGGACGAGCTGGCGCATCGTGTTCCTGTGCGGGTTGATCCCGGCCATGGTAGCGATGGTCGTGCGTCACTTCGTCAAAGAGCCTGAAGTGTGGGTCACGGAAAGCCAGAAGGTCGCCAAGCCGGTCACCATCTCGGATCTCTTCACCAAGAAGATGCGCCCGCTTACGTTCAGTGGCTTTTCGATGGCTCTCACCGCCCTGCTGTGCTGGTGGACCTGCAACGCGTTTCTGCCGGTCATCGCGACCAACCTGGCGCAGGACTACCTGACGCGCACGAGTCCCCAGGTGGTCTCCTCGAGTGCCACTCCGGAGCAGAAAAAAGTGGCCCAGGTGACCAAGGAGAAGTGGAAGTCGCGGGCCACGCTGGTGTTCAACATCGGGGGGCTGATCGGCACACTGCTGACGATCCCCTTCGCCAAGTTCACCGGGCGCAAGTTCACGTTCGGGCTGTATTTCGTCCTCTCGTCCGCCTCGATCTTCACAGCCTTCGGGCTCCCACTGGATGAGGCCACGCGGGTGGATACGTTCTTCCTGCTCGGATTGACCGTGTTCGGGGTTTTTGGCATGTTCACGTATTATCTCCCGGAGCTTTTTCCCACGCGCTACCGGGCGACGGGCTCGGGTTTCTGTTACAATATAGGACGTGTCATCACTGCGGGGGGGCCCTTCCTGATCGGCCTGGTAGGACTTTATTGGCCGGGGCAGCAAATGAGGGTGCTCATGTGGGTCAGCATCGTCCCGCTGCTCGGTGCTTGCTGCCTGCCCTGGGTAATCGAAACCAAGAACCGCGATCCGGAGGAGGTTTTAGCCATATGACGGTGGCCGACATCATGAAGAGGTTGGTGATCACCGCCTCGCCCCTCATGCTGGTGGGCGAGCTGGCTACGCTGCTGCTCGAGCACCAGATCTCGGGAGCGCCCGTGGTGGAGGACGACGGCAAGCTGGCCGGGGTGGTCTCGCTCGAAGACCTGGCGGCCCACGCCTACGGCGAGGAAGCCGATCAGCGGCCTCCCTTCTTCAGCGCTCCCTGGATGGATGAGCTGGGCGACGAGTTCAAGCTGGACAAGATCGGCTCCACGGTGACCGTGCGCGACATCATGTCCCCCACGGTCTACCAGGTCAAAGAGCAGACCAGCGTGCTCGAGCTGGTGGAGCTCATGCTGGGAGCCCGCATTCGCCGCGCCATCGTGACCGACCAGGGCAAGGTCACCGGCATCGTGACCACCTCGGATATCCTTCGCCTGGTGCCCAACCTGCTGCGCGAAAAGGCCGCCCGCTAGGTTGAACCCGTCCCAGCGGCAGCTGCGCATCCAGGCCCAGGGCTCGGTGCTCGACATCGAGGGCCAGCTGGATTATTTCACGCACCAACCCCTGGGTCAGCACCTGGAGCGCCTCTGCGACGAGGAGCACCTCCAGATCACCATGGACATGTCGCGCGTGGACTACATCGACTCCACGGCCGCCCGCCACGTGCTGACGGCCGCGGCTCGCCTCACCAAAGAGGGGCGGCGCATGGTGGTGCTGGGGGCCCGGGGGCAGGTGCGTAAGATGCTCTGCATCCTGGGGCTCGAGAGGATGCTCGAGGACTGAAGAGTCTCCGCGCTTTTGTCAGCCGCTATCGCGATCTGTATGAGGTTCGGCGCCTGGTCCAACGTTGCGATCCCCAGTCGGTCGACCGCCTCTGTCGCCTCGCTCTCCATCGAACCGACCGCTCTGTGCGCGACCAGGCGGTGGGGTGGTTGCGCGGCGGAACCGGCAGCATTCAGCCCCAGGTCTTGCGCGATTGGCCGGAGCTGATCCCCGACCTTTTGGACGCGCCCCTGTGGCGGGAATCGCTGGAGCGAGAGTTCCTGTACGGAGCCTGGCGTGACGGGCTCGCTGCGCCCATGCTGCTCTCGAGCGAGCCCGGCGAGGTGGCCGTGTATCGCCTGCTGACCGGCCAGGAATTCGAGGCCGAGTGGGTCGAGCCCCATTACCGGCGGGTCGGGGTGGCCGCGCGGACCCGCATTCTGGCCCGCATGCGCGCGCTCGGGCTGGCCCACCTCCTGACGGGCCGTCACGACTGGGAAAGGGAGACGCCCCTGCAGGCCCTGCAGAGTTGTCCGCCGGGGTGGGCCCGGGAGCTGCTCGAGCGCCTCGAAGAGAGCGACCCGTGGCTGGACCGGTTGCGCGCGGCCGCGCCCGGGCGGCCCTTGCGTCTGGACTACCCGCGCCCGCAGCGCGCGTTTCGTCATCGCTGGCGCCAGCAGGTGCGCTGGTGCGCCTTCGCGGGCGAGCGCCTGGTGGTCTGGGAGCGCCCCGGCCAGCTCTGGCTCTGGGAGCCAGGCCGAGACCCGCGCAAGCTCGGCGGCGAGCATCCCGTCAGGCGCGATTGCCACGCGCTGGTTCCGCACGCCCTGATCGCCCTGCACCGCGACGGCATGCTGCGCCGTTGGGAGCTGCCGGGAGGGACGCTGAGCTGGGAGCAACGGGCCCTGCGCGGCTTCGACCACCGCCTGCGGGCCACGCTGGACGGTCGTCAGGTGCTGGTGGGCGCCATCGGCCGCGGGTTCGAGGTGGTGGAGGCCGAGAATGGCTCGGTAACGAGAACCCAGAGCTGCACGTTTCAATTCGGGTTTATCCAGCCCGACGGAATCTACGTGCGGGACCCGCATGGCCTGACTCTGTACGGGCTGAATCCCCATCGGACCGGTCCGCTCCGGTTCGAGCTGGCGATGCGCAAGGCCACTCCGGAGTCGCCCTTCGTCGATCGGGGCCGGGGGCGCTTGGAGCTGCCGCGCGCCGGGCGCCCGGTGGCGCTGGGTGGGCACCCCGACGGGGTCGCCTTGAGCGCCTCGGGCGAGCTGCTGGCGGTGCGGCGGCGCGGCATCTTCGTCAACGTCTATCGCCTGTCCGGCGAGGGTCGCGATCGCCCCCTGCGCTACGACGACCCGCGCACCCCGGACGAGCATTTCGCCACCCTGCTGTGGGAATACCAGCATCGCCATCAGATCGAGCTCGACGACCACCGCCCCCCGAGCGAGAACGATATCGAGTTGCTGTAGGGAGATGGGAGATGGGAGATGGGAGACGGTAGGTCTCCTTACTCTAAACTCTCAACTCCCAACTCCTAACTATCCTGCGGGGTCTTCACCACCAGAATCGGGCATTGCGCGTGGTGCATGACTTTCTCGGCCACGCTGCCGTAGACGAAGCGGGAGAAGCCGCTGCGGCCGTGGCTCGACATCACGATCAGGTCGACCTGCTCCACGTCGGCATACTCCAGAATGGCCTCGCCGGGGGCTCCGAAGGGGACCCGGACGTGCTCCACCAGCCCTTTGAGCTCGGGGGTCTGGGACTGCCGCTCGAGGTACTGCTCGATGTGCTTCTTCTCTTCGGTCTGAAAGTCGGCGTAGTGCTGGGGCAGCGTGACGTCCATGCCGACCATCGCGGCCTCGGGCAGCATCATGCAGCGCAGCAGGTGCAGGCGTGCGCCAAACTTGCGAGCCATCTCGGCCGCGTAAGGGATCGCCTTCTCGGAGAGCGGCGAGCCGTCCAACGGAAGCAGAATATTCTTGTACATCGTGCAGCGATGTTCCTAAGCGGAAGAGGCGTTCCCTGCACCCGGCAGGAATAGTTTTCACAGAATGCCCGGGGAAAGCAGCGCATAGCCTTTTGAATCCTGTCCGCCTCATCGTGGCGCTGGCCCGGTTCTGTTTCCTGCGACCCGGATTGAGCCTGATCCTGACTCTGGGTCTGGGGGCCGCCTCCCTCTACCTGGCCTACTCGCGACTCTATTTCGAAACCGACTGGATCTCGCTTTTCCCCAAGAACGACCCCTACCGTCAGAAGATCGAGGCGCTGCACAAGGAGTTTCCCCACCCCAACGACATCATGGTGCTCGTCAAGGGGGGCCAGCCCGCCGACCGCGAGGCCTACCTGGATGCGCTGGCCGAACGGCTCCGGGCCGAGCCCGAGTTGTTCCAGCAAGTTTTCATCGCCATCGACCTCAAGCCGTTCCGCAAGCACGCGCTCTGGTATCTGGACGTGCCCGAGCTGAAGTCGGTGCTGGACGCGATGGCTGCCTTCAATCCGCTGCTCGAAGGGTTGAGCCGCAAGCAGGGCCTCGAGGGCGTCCTGAGCTCGATCCCCGCCGGCCTGGGGCAGCTCTCCAAATCGCGGGTGAAGGTGGTGCTGCAACTCGCGACCGGCACTCTGGAGCAGCTCCTGGCCTGCTTCAAGGACCGGGCCCAGTTCGTCTACCGCTCCCCGTTCCAGACGCTCATTCCCAAACCGGCCGACCCGCGCTACGAGCAACTGCTCAAGAGCGACTCGCGCTACCTCTACAACACGCTGGGCGACGCGCATTACCTGGTGGTGCTGCCGCCCAACACGGTGGCCAATTACGGCCCGGCCGCGCCCACCGTGGACCGCCTGCGCGCCATCATGGAGGAGCTCGAGCCCCAGCACCGCGGCCTGCGCATCTCGATGACGGGCGCCCCCGTGCTGGCCACCGACGAGCGCCGCACCTGCAACGAGGACGCCATGCACGGCGCGCTCATCTCGCTGGGACTGGTCATGCTGCTTTTCGTGTTCGGTTTCCGCGAGCTTGGCCGCCCGGCGATGGTGCTGGTCTCGCTGGGCGTGGGCATGGCCTGGACGGCCGGCTACACGACGCTGACGGTCGGCCACCTCAACTTTCTCACGATCACGTTCCTGAGCATGCTGACGGGCCTGGGCGCCGACTTCGGCATCCACATCCTGGCTCGCTACGCCGAGGAGCGCGAGAACGGGGTGCCGGCTCTGGAGGCCGTGGAGAAGACCATGCGCCGGACGGGCGCGGTCACCTGGGTGGGCGCCATCGTCACCAGCGCGGGCTTCTGGACCTTGCGTCTCTCCGACTTTCAGGCCGTTGCCGAGCTGGGAGTCATCGCGGGCGGCGGTGTGCTGCTCTGCTTCCTGGCGCTCTCCACCGTGCTCTGGTCCTGGATGGCGCTGCTCGAGCACCGTTGCCACACCCACCGCTTTCGTCCGCCCGGCGCCGTGGCCCTCATCGCGCTCGAGTGTAAGGTGCTGGGACGGCCCCTGCCGTTCGTCACGCTGTTCAGCCTGCTCACGGTTGGAGCCGCGCTCTACGGCAACCAGGTCGGGTTCGACTACAACTTGCTGCATATGCAAGATCCCAAGCTCTCCTCGATCAAGATGGAGGTTGGCCTGGCCAACAGCGGCAACTCGGTGGTGATGTGCGCCGTGTCGGTGGTGGACAACCTCGAGCAGGCGCGCGCGATGAGCGAAAAGCTCTCCCGCTTGCCGACCGTGGGGCGCGTCGAGTCGGTGCTGCCGCTGGTGCCGCCCAATCTGAGCCAGCGCCAGCCTTACGTCCACAAACTGGTGCGGGAGGCCCGGCGGCTTCCCCGTCTCGACTTTGCGCCCATTCAGGGCGAGAAGGGCCTGACCGACCTGCAATCGACCATCTCCCAGGTCGATACCCACCTGCAGACCCTGTTGCCGCAACTGGCTCGAGACCGAGAGCTCAAACCCTTGACGGCAAAGTTTCGGGAGGTTTGGAAGACGCTCGGGCGCCGGGCCGAGAGCATGGGACCGGGCGAGATCGAAGAGTCGCTGGAGATCTTCCAGAAGGCCACCCAGAAAGACCTCGAGCGCACGCTCGGACTGCTGCGCGAGCAGACCGAGCAGCCCCCGACCCTGGACCTGATCCCACCCCAGCTCAAGGTGCGGGCCGTCGGGACCACCGGCAAACTGATGCTGCGGGTGGTGCCCAAGCACAACACCTGGGACCGACCGGCCCTGGAAGCGTTCGTGAGCGATCTGCAGAAGGCCGATCCCAATATCACCGGTGATCCGGTGCTGATGTGGCACTTCAACTACGTCATCAGCGACACGTACCGACATGTCGGCTGGTACACCTACCTGGCCGTGTTCACGCTGCTGCTGCTCTACTTCCGGCGGCCGGGGGCGGCCATCCTGACGCTGCTGCCGATCAGCCTGTCGCTGCTCTGGATGCTGGCGCTGATGCGCTACTGTCAGATCTCGTTCAACCCGGCCAACTTCATCGCGTTGCCGATGCTGGTCGGCATCGGGGCGAGCTTCGGGATGCAGGTCGTGGCCCGGGCCTGGGAGGAGGGGGCCGAGACGATGCTCAGCTTCTCGACCGGACCCGCGGTCATTTTCTCGGCCCTGATGGCGATGTCAGGCTTTGGCAGCCTGCTGTTCTCGAATCACGTGGGCGTGCGCAGCCTGGGCTTCATCGTCACCGCCGCCGTGGCGGCCAACCTGCTGTGCTCGCTGATCTTGCTGCCGGCCGTGATTCGCCTGATCCGGGGTCACCGCCGCTTGCGCGCCACCAGCTCGGTCAGCACGGGCGAATAGAACAACGCGCGCGGGTCGTTGGAGCGCTCGCGCCAGTCGGCCTCGAACGCCTCCTGCTCGTGGGCCGTCAGCAGGCCCCGCTGGACCAGCGTGGGCACGTAGTTGTGAAAGAACCCCTCGGGCCACTGCCAGAATTGCGAATCGGGGCCGCCCACGCGCACCACGGGCTCGAGATGCTCGATGGTCAGTCCGAATCCGGTCAGCATCCTGGGCAGGCGACAGGCGATATCCGGATCGCCCCCCTGCGACCGGAAGCTTTCTGCCACCACTTCCACCACTCGCTCGAAGGCGGCACTGCGGGGAGCCAGGCGCATGGCCTCGTAGTTGGCATACTCCTGGATCACCAGCGCCCCGCCCGGTTTGAGCGCGCGCGCGATGGCGCCGTAAACCTTATCGGGCTGGGGCACGAAACAGGCGACCCAACGCTCGTAGGCGCCGTCCAGCGAGTGCTCCTCGAGCTGCAACTCTTGCACGTCGGCCTTCCAGGCCTCGATGGGGGCCCAGTCGGCCCAGCGCGGCTGGGCTTTGAGGTGCTCGAGATACTTGTCGGAGGCGTCGACCGCCAGCACCTTGCCGCGCGGGCCGGCCATGCGGGCCAGATCCAGCGTGGCGTAGCCGGGGCCGCAGCCGACGTCGAGCAGCGTCTGCCCGGGGCCGAACCCGGCTTTCTCGTAGAGCGCGAGGGCGCGCGGGCGCCAGACCATGGCCTGAAAGCCGAGCCGCTCGAGCTCGGCGTCGTGGGTACCAAGAACGTAGGGCATAGCGGCTGCGTTCTTGACAGAGAGGGCGTGACCTTCACCGCCGACAGGGTCCTGAAGAATCCCCAATCTCCTCCACCCCCTCGCCAGGCAGGAGGAAGAGCCAGCACCTGCAAAAGTTCTCACCTGCAAATGTTGCTCGCCATGCACATACCGGACGGGTTCCTGACCGTTCCCGTCGACGCAATCGGTTGGGTGCTGGCGATCGTGGCGATCGGCGTGGCGCTGCGCCTGACCCGGCACGAGCTGGGCGAGAAGCAGGCGCCCTGGTTGGGCATCCTGGCGGCGTTCATCTTCGCGGCCCAGTCGATCAACTTCCCCGTGGCGGCCGGCACCTCGGGCCACCTGCTGGGGGGCGCCCTGGCGGCCATTGTGGCCGGGCCGGCCGCCGCCGTGCTGGTGATGACCTGCGTGATCGCCTTGCAGGCGCTGCTGTTCCAGGATGGCGGGCTGCTGGTCATGGGCTGGAACATCGTCAATATGGGCGTGCTGACCGCGCTGGTCGGCTCGGCCGTCTACCGCCTGGCCCCTGACAGGCCCGCCCTCAAACTGGCAGCTGCGTTTCTGGCCGCCTGGCTCAGCGTGGTCGTGAGCTCGATGGCCTGCTCGGTCGAGCTTGCGGCCTCCGGCACCAGCCCGCTGCAGCTCGCTCTCCCCGCGATGGCGGGCGTGCACGTTGTCATCGGGCTGGGCGAAGCATTCATCACCGTCGCCTTCCTGGCCTACGTGATGAAGGTGCGTCCCGGAGCCATCCGCGACCAGAGAGGCCCCATCCCGGCGCTGCTGGTGGTCGCGCTCCTGGTGGCGCTCTGCTCTCCGCTGGCCTCCAGCAGCCCCGACGGCCTGGAAGCCGTGGCCGAGAGACAGGGATTCCTCCCGACGGCCCGCGAGGCGCCCTACAGCCTGCTGCCCGACTACACCATTCCCGGCGTGCAGAGCCCGGTGGCCACCACGATCCTGGCGGTCGGGCTGGGAACGCTCGTGGTCGGTGCCCTGGGGCTGCTGGTGGGCCGCGCCCTGGCGAGAAAGTCCACGACGGTATCCTGAGTGCTGAGACCGCTGCTGGTCCTGACCTACCTCCTGGCCGTGGCCCTGGCCCACGAATGGCAGGAGATCGGTCTCCTGGCTCTCCTGGCCCTCCCCTTCGCCACGCGGTTGCGACCTCGCAAGCTCCTGCTGGCCGTCCCCTTCCTCCTGGTGGCCCTCCCCTGGCTGTTCCTGACCCCTGGCCCGGTGTGGGCCCTGCACATCACCACGCCCGGCCTGGATCGGTTCGGCTTGCTGGCGGCCCGGGGACTGCTCTCTCTGACCGCCCTGATCTGGCTCACGGCCGATACGCCCTTCAACGAGCTGCTCGATAGTTTGCGGCGCCTGGGCTGTCCGCAGGCTCTAACGGGCTTGATGGGGCTCGTCTACCGCTATCTCTTCGTCATTCAGGACGAGGCCGGCCGTCTTTTGCTGGCCCGGAAGGCGCGCGCCGTGGGCTCGCCCGGCGTTCTGTTCCAGGCTCACGTGGCGGGCTCGATGGTGGGCAACCTCTTCCTGCGCTCGCTGGAGCGCTCCGAGCGCCTCTACGCCGCTATGCAGAGCCGCGGCTACCAGGGCGCGTTCCCCTGCGCCAACCGCCCCGCTCCTCTGCGAGCGCCGCACGCGCTCACCCTGGTCGTGTGGTGCGCCGCCCTGGCCGGAGTGCTCTGGCTTGCTTGACGTCCAGGACCTTTGCTTCCGCTACCCGGACGGGCGCGAGGCGCTGCAGGGGGTCACCTTCCAGATGGCCCGAGGCGAGAAGGTCGCCCTGGTCGGCCCCAACGGCGCCGGCAAGTCCACGCTCATCCTGCACCTCAATGGCGTCCTCCAGGCTCGCAGCGGCCGGGTCAAGCTGGACGGCGAGCCTCGCCAGACCGTGGGGCTCGTCTTCCAGGACCCCGACGACCAGCTCTTCTGCCCCACCGTGCGCGAGGACGTGGCTTTTGGCCCGCGTTGCCAGAAGCTTCCCAGGGACGAGGTGGACCGGCGCGTCACGCAGTCCCTCCAATCGGTGGGGATGCTGGATTACATCGACCGCAGCTCCCCGCATCTGAGCCACGGCGAGAAGAAGCGCATCGCTCTGGCCACGGTGCTGGCGATGCGGCCGCAGTTGCTGGCGCTGGACGAGCCCACGGCCGGCCTCGATCCGCGCGCGCGCAGAGAGCTCATCAACCTTCTGCAAACGCTCGATCTGGCGATGCTGGTCTCGACTCACGACCTGCGGATGGTCAGCGAGCTGTTTCCGCGCAGCATCCTGCTGGAGAAGGGCTGCATCATCGCCGATCGGGCCACCCCCGCGCTCTTGGGGGACGATGCCCTACTCGAGAAGCACGGCCTGGAGCCGCTTTGCGCCTGCTACCAGGGGGTGCGCAAGAGGCCCACCGCCGCCAGTGACTGATAGGCGATTCCCAGCCCCAGCACCACGATCACGCAGTAAGACGCCAGCGTGACCCGGTCGAGCAGCTTCTGTCCGGGATAATAGCGCTCTACCAGCTTGCCGGCCGTCACCAGCACGATTCCGATCGCGATCAGCACGCTCGCGAGGCCGCCCGAGAAGGCCAGCAGGATGAGCAATCCGAGGGCCAGCTTGTTGATGGCGATGGCGGTCAGCAAGACGACCAGAGCGTCCGGGCAGGGGACCATGCCTCCGCTGACGCCTAGCGCGATGAGACTGTACAGGGTCACCTTCTCGGGCACGTGATGGGTGTGATACCTGCCGCCATGCGAGTGGCCCAGGGCCGTCTCGTCGCCCACGGCCTGAACCTTCCAGCCTGGCTGGGCGAGCATCTGGCCGTCGGCGATGACCTGCACGGGAGCGAGGTAGGACGAATGCTCGTGGTGATGGTCGGGCATCGCCACCGAGGCCTGCTCCCGCCGGCGCAGGCGAAAAAGGTAGACGCCCATCGCGGCCACCAGGAGGCCCGACACGAAGCCGATCCAGGGCAACAGCGTCTCGGGCAGCACGTAGCGGGTGGCGAACAGCGTGACCAGCCCCAGCAGGATGACGCTCGAGGTGTGGGTGATCGTGACCACCAGTCCCAGCAGAACGGCCTGACCGATGGTGCCGCGCGAGCCGATGAGGTAGGCGCCCACGACGGTCTTGCCGTGCCCGGGACTGAGCGCGTGCAGCGCGCCCAGCACGAACGCCAGGCCCAGCGCGAACAGGATGGTCTGCAGCGTGAGATCTCCTGTCAGCGACGAGACCATGGAGTTGGAGCTGTTGCCGACTCCCGGTGAGGGGCGGTGAGAATCAGGGAAGGGAGCCGCGTACCCACCCCGGTCAAAGACGACGTGAGCTCGGTCCTGAAGAGCTTCGGCCTGGCTTCTCGGGGGCACCGGCCCGTCCGTGACGGTGAAACCCTGCCCGCGCACCATGACCTCTTTCCAGCCGGGCGTGCCGGTGAAGTTGGGGTCGGAGAAGTCGAGCACGTTGCCCCCGTCTTTCAGCAACCCCGCCGGGATGGGCGCCTCGAAGCGGTAATGGAGGAGCAGCACGTGCAACTCGCCGGACGGGCCGTCCCTCACCTCCAGCTCGGATTGCACCGCATGGACGGGCAGAATGTGGCCATTGAGCCGGAAGGAGAGCTCGCTCTCGTATTTGCGGCTGGCTTCGGGAAGGTAGGCGTTCTTCTCGGCCTCACTGAACAGGCCGTCCTTATCGGCATCGAGGCGCTGGATCTGGGCCAGGGCCGACACCTCGGGCAGGTAGAGGAACGCCTCGGCCTCCACTTTGTCCTCGTGGATCGTGAGGTGATAGGTGACGTCGACCGCCAGCTCGCCGAAAGGATGCGCCAGGGCCACCGCTGCCAGCAGGCAGACGAGGAGCAGGATCCGCCTCATTGCGTGGGCGCTTTACGCTTCTTGACGGTGACGCCGCTGAAGACCACGCGGTCGGCCTCGTCGCGCAGCACCGCCACGCCCGTGTCGGGGCGAATGTCCAGTTTGGCCACGTCGGCGATGCGGTCCAGACTCTTGGCGAGCTCCCCGGGCGACACGCCCTTGGCCTGCTCCTGGGCGTAGATACTGCATACCAGCTCGGCGGCTCGCGCCGAGGGTTGCCCCAGGTTGACGACCTTGTTGTAGATCTCGACCAGCACCGGCATCGTCCCGGTGGTCACGTCGGACAGGTTGACGATGGTGCTCCAGGCCCGGCGGCCCAGGCTGCGCCCGTCCACGCTGCTGACCTGGGCCAGCTTCTCGTAGGCCTGACGCCGGTCTTCCAGAGAGCTGCCCGCCTGGTCGGACGCGATGCCTCCCAGCACGCTGAGCGAGTCCTGAGGAGACATGCCGGCCTGGCGGATGCTCGCGTACAGGTCGAGCACGTCTGACGGCAACTCTTTAAGAGTCGCATAGGCCCTTGGTACCTGGCCCAATTCGGTGATGATCGTGTTCCAGCGCATCATGTCGGCCGGTTTCTCCAGCAGGCACGCGTAGGCGGACTGGACCTCGCGGACCTCCCAACCGCGGTAACCAAAATTGGATTTGACAACGCTCAGCGCGTCAGCCCTCGACACGCCCGCCACCCGGGCGGACTCCAACAGCTGTTGCTGGCTATCCACCAGCCAGGGGATGTCGTACTCGGCCGCCGTTTTGTAGCAGCCGGCCGCTTTGAGGGTCTGGAAGCGCTCGGAAGGCTCGTGCCCCGTCAGCTCCAGAGCGCTGTGGGCCTGGCTGGCGAACCTGGGAAATTCGGTCAGCAAATGCAGGTAGAGCTGGAAGGGCGCTCCGCTCCCGACCAGCTTCTGGGTGTAATACTCCAGCGGCTCGGCCGTGTCGAGCTTGCCCGCCGCCAGCGTCGTGGCCAGTTGCCGCAGCTCTTTCTGATCGCCTTTGGCCTGAATGAAGCTCTGGGCGACATTCAGGGAGAGCTTCTCGCCATACCCGCCCAGACAGGCCACCAGCTCGGTATGCTGGCCCACCTTGTCCGCAGCCGCGTCGGTCAGGATGCTGCCGGCGACCTCGGGCGGCACACCGGCCGTTACCAGCTCACGGAAGGGGCCGCGCAGCCGAGGCGCCTCCACCAGGGCGCCCGTATACACCGACAGCGTGCGGCGCGCCAGGTCGTCCTTCATGCCGGCCACGAGACTCTTCATGTCGGAGGCGGCCGCCCCCAGCCCCCTCCCGGCCTCGACTTCGGCCTGCAGCGAGAGCTGGACCTGACGCTTGAGTCCCGCGCTCTGGCCCGGAGCGAGCCCGAACAGGTCGAAGGCTCGCTTGCGGTCCGCGAAGTCGGTCGAGCCCAGGTTCGCGTGCAGCCACCCGCAGAGCGTCACGACCTGGTCGCGAGGCCAACCCCCCTGGAGGAGGCCGATCAGGTTGGAGCGCTCCCCGCTCGAGCCCGAGACCTCCACGTAGCGCTCGAGAAGAGGCCGCAGCTCGTCCTTGTCGTAGTCGGCCGCGGCCCAGAGCACGGGGATCTGCTTCTTGAGCTCGTCGGCGCCCACGCCGTTGCTCAACGCGCCTCCCACGGCGGCGTAGAACATCTCGGCGCGCTGTTGCGTGTAACCGGGCTGATAATAGTCCCTGTCCAGACCGCCCAGCTCCTTGTTGAGCTCGAAGCGACCGGACAGAGTGGTTCTGCCGGCGGGCTGCTCCATCTGCTCGAGCAGGGCGATGCAGGTTTCGACGGGCTGGCCGCTTTCGAGCAACCGGGCGAAGACCTCGTTGGACTCGGGCCGGTCGGTGAGCTTGTCGCCCCAATACTGGGCCGCCTTCAAGCGGGCCTCCGAAGCGAGCCTTTGCCCGCCCACGGCCCGGGTGGCCCGCTCGAGGGTGGCCGTGACGGTGCCTTCCGCGACGCCCCGGTCCAGGGCGGCCTCCTGGTGTTTCTGGAACTCGGCCGCCACGCTGTCGTCCAGGCCCCGTCCTGCCTGGCCCAGACCCTTCAGGCCCTTCAGGCGGCTCAGATCCGAAGTGCGCGCCAGAGCGGCCACAGCCACGCTGGGCTTGACTCCGGCCAGCAACTGATCGTGCAAAGCCGCCACCTCGGGCGCGCCGGGATGGCTCCTGGCCACATAGTCGAACAGCGCTTTGCGCTCGTGGACATCCCATTTTTCGGACGCCTTCTGGAGCCCGCCAAGCCGCTGCAGGGTAAAGTCCTGTCCGGCCCCCCCTTCGAGCTCGGCCCGGTAAGCGGCAAAGACGCTGTCGCGGTACCCGGCCTCGGTCCGGCTCAGCTTGAGCGCGTTGAAAGCGGCCACACGCTGGCCGTAAGTCGTCTTGCCCGCGGCCGGCTCGACCAGCTTCTCGGCGCTGATCGACCAGGCCGCATTGTTTCCACCTTCGAAGCTGGCCATCAGAAAGTCGCGCCGGTCCGTCGCTCCTCCCAGCTCGCTGAGGCGGCCCAGGATGGTCTCGGCATCCTGGGTCTCATACTGGCACTGGTTCCATACCCGCTTCAGGACAGACGAGGCATCTTGCAGCGAGTGCCCACCACGCACCTGGGAGACCAGCGCCTCGGCGTGGGCATTGGCTCGGACGCTGGAGTATCCGGCCCGGTAGTAGTCGTCGAGCAGGCCACCCGAATCGATCAGCGCATCCAACCGCTGGGTCAGCGTCGTGGACCCGGCCGGCGGCTCGAGGATCGCGAAGAGCGTGGCGGCTTCGGAGGTCGAGAAGCGGCACTGCTCGAGCAGGCGGGAAGCGACCTCGGTGGCCTCGCGATTGCCTTTCAGGCTCTTGCTGTAAAGCTCGGTCCAGGGACCGGCCTGGAGGCCGGAGCGCGAGGCAAACCCCTGGCAGAGCCGGGTCAGAGTGGACGGGTCGGATTCGGGAATGTCCAGAAACGCCTTCACGGTCTCCGCGCTCAGGTAGTTCTTCAGGTTGCCCAACGGCAAAAGGGGCGTGAGCGAGCCGCCCGCGGCCTTCGTGAGGGTGGATGCGGCCACGCTGGCGGGGAAGCCGGCCTCGAGCAGCGTGGTCATCCGGTCCCGCTCGCCCAGGTTGGCCTGGACATAGGCCAGGGCCGTGGGAATCGATCTTTGCTGGCGCGCGGCGGCGACCAGCTTTTTCAGGCCGGCGACGGCCTGCTCGCGACTGGCGCCGGCCGCCAGCTCGGCGGCAACGACACCGATCAGGGCCTGGCGGGAACCGAGCTCCCCGAGTTCGACCAGTCCCAGGTCGAGACTTGCGCCGATGCGATCGGATTGGGAGGATTTTCCCGTCGATTGGGTCAGCAGATCGGTGCACTGGCTGGCGTTGGGCACGCCCTGGCCGGACTCGGCCAGCCGGGCAAAAACTTCCAGGGCCCCGGTATTCTGGGCGTGCGTCACGATGGCGCGCATCCCGTCGACGGCCTGCTGGGACTCGTAACCCTGATAGACCTGCGCGGTCAGTTTCTCGAGTCGCGCCCGGGCTTGCGGCAGGGTGTGCCCGGCGTGCAGCAGGGCCTTGAAGGCCTCCCCGGCGGCCTGGCGGCCGCCCTCCTGGTTGGAGAGGTGGTAGTACTCATACTTCCCCGCGCCGACCGCTTCCATGGCGTCGATTCGCTCGGCCAGGGTCGAGTTGCCGGGCCACGACTCGAGTTGGTGAAGCACCGGCACCGCCTGGGCAGCCATCCCCAGGTCGACCAGCCGGCTGAGGGCTTTGGTACGGTTGGCATCCGGGCGCCAATCGGCCGCGATCGGCTCGAGGTCCTGGAGCTTGAGGCGTGCGCATGACTGCGCCAGTCCTGCCAGCTCCTGGGCACAGCTCGGGTGCCGATCGGAATGGTCGAGTTTTTGGAGAAACGGCTTACCCGCCTCCAGCGCCCGGTTACCGAACGGAAGCACGATGGGGAGGGTTTCCCCGCTGGCGATCTCAAGGATGGCCCGCACGTGATCGGGCTGAATCCCGGCTTTGAGTGCCAGGAGCACGTGCTCGAGTCGCTCGGGTTGCTCGGCCGCGAACGCCATGGCCGAGCCTCGCGAGTTGCTGTGAGCTTCAATCAGCTTGTTGGCGCGAGCCGTGGCCTCGGAAGGCGTCTTGCCGGCGCCCAGGTCGGCCTGGACCAGCGACCAGGCCTCGCTTCGGCGGCCGGCGTCGCCCTTGAGCCCTTCGAACATCTTGATGCGCTCGGTCTCGCTCAGGTTGCCCGCGGCACCCGCCAGCACGCGCGCAGCCTGCCCGGAGTGGCCCGAATCGTTCCTCTGGGCCAGCTTGACGAACAGCTCGAGCTGCTCGCGACTGGCCGAGCCGAGGCTCGCCAGCTCGTCCATGGCGCCGTTCCACTGGCTGGCCTCGAGCG
Source organism: Vulcanimicrobiota bacterium (assembly GCA_039809865.1). Lineage (GTDB taxonomy): Bacteria > Vulcanimicrobiota > Xenobia > Xenobiales > QWHO01 > QWHO01. The sequence continues at coordinate 7,971 of JBDHVW010000008.1, read as the reverse complement.
TTTCGAACGAGCTGCAGACCTTGTGGGTCAACTCCACGCTGCTCCCGCCCGCCAGAAGCGCGTCGTGCGCCTTCGCCAGCTTCCCGTAGTCGTAGCCGTAGTACTCGCTGCGCGTCAGGAAACCAGCCGCCTCGAGCAGGCCGATACGCTCGGGCACGGTGCCCTTCTTGAAAGCCCCGACAGCGGAGGTGATCTGGCGGGGGAAGTCGCGCATATTCTCGAGGCCCCGCCGGAGGGTGCCGTAGGCCGCGCCCTCGGGTCCGCGCTCCAGCCGGGCCAGGTCCGCGCCCACCCCGCGGGTGCCGCCGTGGAAGGAAAGCAGGTGCTCCAAAACGGCGACCGGGTCGCCGGCTTTGGCCTGCACCGCGGCCACGGCCTCGTCCAGCCGGTCCATTTGGGGGGCGCCGGGCTGTAAGGCGCGCACGGGAATCTGTCCGCAGCGGACGGTGACGCTGGACGGTTTCTCGTCCTGGGCGGGGAAACCCGTGGTCAGGTAGTTGTAGGCGCCGTAAGCGTCGACCGGAAAACCGTTGACGCTGAAGGTGATATCCCTGCGCGCCGCCAGCCTCTTCAATTCGGCTCCCAGGTCGTCGGGCGCGCCCCGACCGTGCAGCGCCTCGAGCTTCTCCACGTCCTGTTGTGTGTTGACCGGCTGGGGCTCGGCCTCGGGGGTGGCCCGCACGCGCAGGCGCGGATTCTGCCCCACCATCCCGGCCGCTTTCTCGGCGCTGACGACCTTGTGCTGGTCCATGAACCAGAGCCGGAAGCGGCGCCGCACCATGAACTCGACCGGCAGCTGTCCCAGGCGCTGGCTCAGCGGCAGGCTGGCGAGCGCGGGAAGCGCTGCCAGCGCGGCGTGCTCCGCTGTCTGAGAGGGGGCAACCTCGACGGACGCCTTCTGGGGCAAGACTCCACCCAGCTGTGCAGTATCCAAGGGCCCTGTTTCCGAGGTTTTGAACCCGCTGGAAACGACCGGGACGCTGATCGGTTGGAAGCCGGTGGGACGAATCATCCATGCGGAAGATTGGCTTTTGCGGAGGAAGTTCCTACAGACTTCTTTCAGGCTCTTGAGTTAGCATGGCGTATGGGGGTGGGAGAGCGGGGTGTGTTGCATGCCAGTCGTGCGGAGCAAAGACCGTCGGAGTGGGGAACGACGGACGGATAGCCAGGCAGATCGCCGGGTCTTCACGCGGGCCCACAAGATCGTGCCCCTCTGGTATCGCCATGAAGGCCAGGAAAGGCGCGGTTGCGCCCTGGACCTCGGCACCGAGGGAGCCTGCCTGGTGACGGAGGTCGGCTTCGAGCCCGACGAGGAGTTCGAGGTCACCATCCACCTCGAGGAGGAGAGCGAGGTGCGGGCCCTGGCGCGCGTCCTCTGGCGTGACTCTGCCCCGGATCAGAAGACCCACATGCTGGGCGTCGGCTTCAAGCTCAAGTCGGGCGACCGCAATACGCTCGGTCCCTGGGTGCAGCGCTACAGCGGCACGCGCTAGCAGGATTCCTTCGCCGGGCCAGACAACCCCCGGCGCATGCTCAAGCTTTGTTTGCTCCTCGCGCTGATCTTGCCGGCCGTGGCCGAGCCCAACGTGGAAGCTGCCTTGCCCCGTTGGCGCCAGCTCATCGGGGAGGCGATGAAGGAGACCGGCGTGCCCGGCTGCTCCGTGGGCGTCGTTTACAAAGGGAAGGTCGTGCTGCTCGAGGCCTACGGGATCACGAACGTGGACCAGCCTTCCCCGGTCACGCCGGACACCGTGTTTCGCCTGGCCTCGTGCTCCAAGCCCCTGTCCAGCACGGCCGTGGCCGCGCTGGTGGGCGAAGGCAAGCTGACCTGGAGCACGCCCGTCCACGATCTGATGCCAGACTTCGCGCTGCGCGATCCGTGGGTGACGGCCCATCTGACCGTGGCCGACTGCCTCAGTCACCGCACCGGGCTGCCGGGCCAGGCGGGCAACGAGCTGGAGGAGCTGGGCTACGATCAGGCCTTCATCTTGCGCGCCCTGCGCCAGCTCGACCTGGACAACCGTTTTCGCTCCACCTACGACTACTCCAACTACGGCTACACCGCGGGCTGCGAGGCGGCCGCGCGGGGCAAGTATCCCGAGATGATGCAGGAGCAGCTGTTCGGGCCGGCCGGAATGACCTCTTCGTCCGCTCGTTATGCGGATTTCTTGAAGGTCACGAATCCGGCTTACGAGCACATTCTCGAGAACGGCAAAGCGGTGAGGCGTTATGACCGCGCGCCCGATGCCCAGGCGCCCGCCGGGGGCGTCTTCAGCACGGCCCGCGACCTGACGCGCTACCTGCTGCTGCAACTGGGAGAGGGCTCGCTGGACGGCAAGCAGCTCGTCGCTCGCGAAGCCCTGCTCGAGACGCACAAGCCCTTCATGCTGACCGGGTACAACCCCGCCACGTTCAGCTCGGGCTTCTACGGGCTGGGCTGGGCCGTATCGTATGACCGCCACGGCTACACCATCGTCAAGCACTCGGGCGCCTTCTCGACCGGCTCGCGCACGCAGCTGGTGCTCGTTCCCGAGCTGGACCTGGGCATCGTCATCCTGTGTAACGCCTTCCCCACGGGTTTACCCGAGGGGCTGAGCCAGCAGCTGCTCAACCTGGTGGAAGGCGAGCAAGCCGACCTGCAGGGCGTGCTGGAGATCGACCAGGGATTCCGTCAGGCGATGGCCGGGATGCTGGGCGCTCAGATCAGCTACGCGTCCCGCCCTTCGCAGCCCATGCCCCCGGGGCCGGCTTCACGCTATGACGGGGTTTATCAGAATGCTTACTTTGGGCCTTTGAAGGTGGAGAACATGCAGGTTTCCTGGGGGCCCGGATACGCCATCAAGGCCCCGCTGCAGCCCTGGGATGGCGACACGTTCTTTGCGATGTTCAAGTTGAACGACAGCGACAGCCCCACGCTGGTTCGCTTCGAGGGCAGCAAGGTTACGCTGGTGCAGTATGACGATTGGGGCACCGGGGTGTTTACCCGCTAGGCCTGAATGAACCGGCCGGGGCCTGCGCGAACGCGCTGCTCGTGAAGCGCCTTCTGATTCTCTTGCTGGTTTTGGGCCTGGTCGCCCGGGCCGAAGCCCCCAGCACTCTCCAGGTCTTCGCGGCGGCGTCCCTGACGGACGCCTTCGGGACGCTGGGCAAGCAATTCGAGGCGACGCATCCGGGAGTCCGGGTGGTGCTGAACTTTGCCGGCTCGCAGCAGCTCATCCAGCAGCTCGCGCAGGGCGCTCAGGCGGACGTGCTGGCCACGGCGGACTCCTCGCAGATGGCGGCCGCTGTCAGAGAGGGCGTGGTGTTGCGCGGCACCGACCGGATCTTCGCGCGCAACCGGCTGATCGTGGTGACGCCTCCGGACAATCCGGCCGGGGTGAGGAAGCTCGAGGACCTGGCCAGGCCCGGTCTGAAGCTGATCCTGGCCGATAAGAACGTGCCGGTGGGCGGCTACACCTTGCAGATGCTCGAGCGAGTGGGAGGGGGCTTCTCGGGCAAAGTTCTGGCCAACGTGGTCTCTTACGAGCAAAACGTGCGCGCGGTGCTGACCAAGGTGGCGCTGGGCGAGGCCGATGCGGGCATCGTCTACGTCACCGATGCGCGCGCCCAGAAAGTGCTCAGCGTCAAGATCCCGGACCCGTACAACCCGGTGGCCGTGTATCCCATCGCCGCTACGGCGCACCCGGCCCGGGCCGCGCTGGCCAGCGAGTTCGTGCAGTACGTGCGCTCGCCGCCGGCCCAGAAGGCGCTGGTGGATAACGGCTTTCTCCCCGGGCGTGGGTTGCCGTTAGCGCTGAGCGGCAAATTGAAAGCGACGGTCCTGTATGCGGACAGGTATCCCAGGCCGGTTGGCCTGGTGGCGCTTCTGCAAAGGTCGGGAGTGCGGCCGGGCGTCAAGCACCTGGTCCTGGTGGGCGCGGACAACGACCGCAAGACCATTTCCTGGGCGGCGCTGCAAAAGGACCGGAAGGCCGTCCTTCAGGTCGGTCCGTTCGGAGAGTTCCGGGTGGTCATTCCCAGTCTGGCACCCGACAACTGGGTGAAGGACCTGATTCTGATCGAAGCGCGCTGACGGGCAACGGTAGGGCTCAACCTCCTGGAAGCCCGCTGGCCGCCCGCAGCACGGGCAGCACATCGAGAGCGTCGCACTCGTAGATCCCCGCGCCCCAGGCCGCGTTCTGCTCGATGACGGCCCAGCCGCGGTTCTCGATGCGACCCACGTCCACCACGGTGGCCTTCGGAAGGGCCACGCGAGGGTCGGCGAGCAGAGTCTGCACGAATCCCTCCAGGCCCTCGTCGTCGTGCTCGCCCGAGTAGTGCGATCGGGCCGCCACACGGCGGTCCAGCACGAAGCAGCGGAACTCGGACAGAAAATGCACAACCTCTTGCACCAGCACCGGCATGTCCGGGTCGAAGTCGGCCGGAAGGTCGCTGCCCAGGTAGACGCGGGCCGCGAAGCTCTTGTCGTTGGGCGGCTTGATGAAGGCGGGCTCGGTGCGGGTGAGCTCCGCGCCGAGAGTGCTGAGCTTGACCGCGCGGCCGCGGTATTCATCTGGTAGGGTTGGGAGCCAGTCGACCGGCGGCTCGTCCAACTGGATGCCCAACCGCTCGGAGAGCCGCATCGCCAGCATCGTCTCCGCGTAGACGACCGGCTCGCTGATTGGCGGCAGGTCCTCGACCCGCCAACCCTGCACGCGCACGACTTCCCAGCCCAGCTCCAGAGCTGCACGCCAGAGCTTCTGGCTGTCCTCGGTGTGCCGGGGCGAGAGGATGAGCGTGGTCATCTCCTGGGTTTCGCCGCGAGGGCGATTCGGTCTTTTCGAAGAATACTGGTGTTGATGACGATTACTCACGAACGCCGGGTCGAGGTTTATCGTCCGGGTTGCGAGGTCGAAGTGCTCGAACAACCGACGCACCTGAGCGGAGAACCCGAGTTCCCCGGGCTACAGCTCGACCTGACCAGGATTCTCTAGCCGACGGCGGCGCCGAACGGGGGCGGCATGCGGGCGTAGAGGTCGAGCTTGCCGCAGGTCTGGCAGCGCAGGGCTTCCACCATCTTGGCGTCCTTCGATTCGGTGGCGATCCCGGCGCCGGTCTTGATGCGGTCCAGCACGCCTTTTAGCGTGCTCGGCTCACCCGGAAACCAGACGGAGACCCAGGTGGCGAACATTCCGAAATCGGGAATGAAACCTTCCTCCAGCGAACCACCACAGCTGCACTTCAGCATGGCCAACCCTCCTCAAAGCGTAATTGAACGACGAAGGTTCTAGGCCTTGACCAGAAGGCCTTTCTCGACCTGATCGTGCCCTTCGTTGTGCGCCTCGATGCGGGCGGCGGCCGCGCGCGGGCGGACGTGCCAGAACTCCTCGCGGGTCACGCTCCAGCGCCGCAGCAGATCGGCGGCCCGCACGCTGCCCGTGCGCTCCTCATGCAGCACGATCAGGGCCTTGAGCCGCTCCTCCGCATCGGCGGACAGACGCACGGCCTCGACCAACTCGCCGTTGATCTTGGCCAGCGAGGCCCCGCTCGGGTCGAACAGGAAAGCCTCTCCGCCCGTCATGGCGGCCCCAAAGTTGCGCCCGATGGTGCCCAGCACCACCACCGTGCCGCCCGTCATATACTCGCAGGCGTGCTCACCGGCCCCCTCGACCACGGCCGTGGCGCCGCTGTTGCGCACGCAGAGGCGCTGCCCGGCTCGACCCGCCGCCAGCAGCGTGCCTCCCGTGGCGCCATACAGCACCGTGTTGCCCACGATCCAGTTGCGGTGCGTGTCCAGGTGTTTCAACGCGACCGGAGGACGGATCACGATCTCGCCGCCTCCCAGCCCTTTGCCGACGTAATCGTTGGCCTCGCCGGTCAGCTCGACCGTCAATCCTTCCACGCCGAAGGCGCCGAAGCTCTGGCCGGCGCTGCCCTCGAACTTGACGGTCAGCGTGCCGGGCTCGAGCCCGGGGTGATTCCCCTGCAACCAGCCCGCCAGGCGCGCCGGCACCGTGCGGTCGACGTTGGTGATCGTGAACGGTCCCAGCCAGGCGCGCATCGCCTGGCCGTCGCGGAACGCATCCTCGACCATCGCGAAGACCTGGGCCTCCAGGTCGCGCCCGCGCATGTCCTCGCGGTTGCGCTGCCCGCCGTAGCGCCGGGGTGCCTCGTCGGTGGGGCGGCCCAGCAGCGGTGCCAGGTCCAGATGGCCCGCCTCGGGGCCATAGACGACCTGGCCCAGCAGCTCGGTGCGGCCGATCACCTCGTCCAGCGAGCGGCAACCCAGCGAGGCCAGCAACACGCGCACCTGGTGCGCCACGCCCAGCATGAAGCTCACCACGGCCTCGGGCGTGCCGGGATACTTGGCGCGCAGGTCGGGGCGCTGCGAGGCGATGCCGACCGGACAGGTGTTGGTGTGGCAGCTGCGCGCCATCAGGCAGCCCTCGGCCACCAGCGCGCTGGTCCCGAAGCTGAACTGATCGGCGCCCAGGATGGCGGCGATCAGGACGTCCCGGCCGGTCTGAAAACCTCCGTCCACGCGCAAGATGATGCGCTCGCGCAGGCGGTTCTCCAGCAGCGTCTGCTGGGCCAGCGCCAGTCCGACCTCCCAGGGCATGCCGGCGAACTTGATGCTCGACAGCGGCGACGCGCCCGTGCCGCCCTCGGCGCCCGAGATGTGGATGACGTCCGCAAATCCTTTGGCCACGCCGGCTGCCACGGTTCCGACGCCGCTCTCGCTCACCAGCTTGACGCTGACCGCCGCCCTGGGCGAGAAGCGCTTCAGGTCGTAGATGAGCTGGGCCAGATCCTCGATGCTGTAGATGTCGTGGTGCGGGGGCGGCGAGATCAGCGCCACGCCCGGCGTGGTGTGGCGGATGCGGGCGATCTCGTCGGTGACCTTGTGGCCGGGGATCTGTCCGCCTTCGCCCGGCTTGGAGCCCTGCGCCATCTTGATCTGCAGCTCGTCAGCCGAGAGCAGGTAGGCGGGCGTCACCCCGAACCGGCCCGAGGCGATCTGCTTGATGCGCGAGTTGGCGTCGGTCGGGTAGCGGTCCTCCTCCTCGCCGCCCTCGCCCGAGTTGGAGGCGGCCCCGATCAGGTTCATGGCCTCCGCCAGCGTGCGATGCGCCTCCGAGCTCAAAGAGCCGTGGCTCATGGCCCCGGTCGAAAAGCGGGCCACGATGCTCTCCATGGGCTCCACCGTGGCGATGTCCACGGCCGGACGGTGCCGCACGAAGTCGAGCAGATCGCGCACGCCCACGGCCGGAAGCGCCTCGGCCAGCGCCAGGTACTCGTCGAAGTGAGGCGGCCCGGCGGGCAGAATTTCGAACGGGCTCTCCAGGGGCCGCTCCGCCAGAAGCTTCTCGCCGGCCTGCACCGACTTGTGCAGCGCCTTGACCAGCTCGGGCGAGAAGCGGTGCGCCTCGCCGTCGCGCTTGAACTTGTAGAAGCCGTAGGAGGCCTCGCGGGGCGAGTTGGAGGTCACCTCGCTCCGGTAGGCCAGCTGGTGCCAGCGTGCCTGCGAGGCGGCCAGCTCGGGCAGGCCTACGCCGCCCAGGATGCTGTCGGTGTGGGGGAAGTAACGCTTGATGACCTCGTGGTTGAGGCCCAGCGCCTCGAAGACCTGGGCGCCGCGGTAGCTCGAGAGCAGCGCGATCCCCATCTTGGCCATCACTTTGTAGAGCCCGCGCTCGACCGACTCGATGAAGTTCTGCTGGGCCTCGGCCAGAGGCGGAATGCCTTTTCCGCCCGCCTCCACCAGCTCGCCGATGCTCTCGAACGCCAGGTAGGGATAGACCGCGTCGGCCCCATAGCCCAGCAGGCAGGCGAAGTGGTGCACCTCGCGCGGCTCGCCGCTGGCCACGATCAGCGAGGCGTTCAGGCGCAGCCCGGTCTTGAGCAGGTGGTGGTGCAGCGCGCTGGTCAGCAGCAGGCTGGGAATGGGCGCTTTGAAGGGGCTGACGTCGCCGTCGTAGACCATCACCAGCA
>JBDHVW010000007.1:0-153106 GCA_039809865.1 Vulcanimicrobiota bacterium | reverse complement strand
TCTCCTGGCCCTGCGGACCGGCCTTCGCGGTCTCCTGGCCCTGCGGACCGGCCTTCGCGGTCTCCTGGCCCTGCGGACCGGCCTTCCCGGCTTCCTGGCCCTGCGGACCGGCCTTCCCGGGCTCCTGGCCCTGCGGACCGGCCTTCCCGGCTTCCTGGCCCTGCGGACCGGCCTTCCCGGGCTCCTGGCCCTGCGGACCGGCCTTCCCGGCTTCCTGGCCCTGCGGACCGGCCTTCCCGGCTTCCTGGCCCTGGCCGCCGGACCTGGACTCGGGCTTACCGCCCAGTAGCGACTCGTGCTCTTCCTCGGGCAGTCCCGAGCTATCGGCCGGTCTCTTCGTGTCTTCCTTCGTCGCCGGACGCAGCATGCCCGATACCAGGCCCGCCGGAGGCTCCGAAGCGCCCTTACCGGCCGCGTGGTGCTCCTCGTGTCCTGCCTGAGGCTCCTCGCGAGGCCCGTCCTCGGCCGCCTCGGAGGTCCGACCAGATTCGACCGGCGTCTTCTGCTCGGCCACGGGCGTCGCGCTCGGCTGAGGCTCCTCGGGTGCCCCTGCTTGCTCGGGTGCGGGGGCATCCGGCTTCTCCTCGGCGGCCAGCTTGTCGGCGCGCGGAGCGGGCGGAGGCTCCGGCGACCTGGCGGCCTGCTCGGTGCCGGCAGCGCTCGAACGGCCGGGCAGCTCATTCGCACCGGGATCTTTGGCCGTGGCCTCCTCGCGGGCAGGCGGAGCGGAGCCCTCCTCCTCCTTCGGGCTCAGGCGCTTGAGGTGCTCGCGGAGCTGCGCCATCGCGCGCCGCGCCTGGAGCTCGAAGTTCAGCGAGCCCGGCTCGGGGGATTTTCCGCCTTCGGATTCGTGCTTTTCCTGTGCCTTCTGCTGCTCTGAAGCGGGATGCTCCTCGGCGTCCACCAGCTTGGCGGTGGCCTGGCTGAGGCGGCGCAAGACCTGCAGGTTTTCGGGGGTGAAGGAGTCGGCCGGAGGCTGGCCCCCCATCTCTTCCATCAACTGCTGGGCGTCGCGGTCGAGTTGGGCGCCGCCCTCCTTGCCGTCCTTGACGATGCTCTCCCACTTGGTGGCCAGGTCTTTGAGCTTCGTCACGATCGCCTGCTGGCGATCGACCTCGGCCTGGGACTCGAGCTCCAAAGCAGTAGCCTGAGCTTCTTCCTCGAGCTTCTTCTGCTTTTCGACCTGGTCCGCCGACGAGGTTTCCTTCGATGACTCGTAGGGAGACGTATAGCGGACCGCCGAGATGTTGTCCATCGACACCCCTTCCCGACATGCTATCACGCCCCCCTCTTCAGAGTAAAGAACGGCAGGGTTTACCGCCGCTGGCAAGAACGCGCGAGCGAAACACCTGCGAGGAGAATGCGATGACCCAGACTCAGATGGCCCCCGACTTCACTTTGGAAGACACCCGCGGCAACGCGATCACCCTCTCCACCAAGCGCGATCGCGTGGTGGTGCTGGTCTTCGCCTCACAGGCCACTCAGGAAGCCTCCAAGAACGCCACCCGGACACTCGGGATGCAGCTTTTGCAGAACCCCAAAGTCGACATGTGGACCATCGTGTCCGTTCCCAAGATGTTCAAGATGATGGCCGCGCCGATGCTCAAGGAAACCCAGAACAAAGCCATCGAGTCCGCCAAGAAGCGCTTCGATAAAGAGGGCACCGAGGCTCCGGCCGATCTGGACCAGCGCATCTACATCCTGGGCGACTGGGGCGGAACTCTGGTGGAGCGCTACGGCTTCGACCCCAAGGCGAAGAACGTCCATATCGCCGTGGTCGGTCCCGACGGGATGGTGATCGATCGCCTGTCCAGTCCGGATGGCGAGAAAGCCGGCAACGCCGCCGCCGAGGTCGCGCTCAAAGCTCTCGGTTAAAATTCTGGCAAACTCGCCGTAAGATCGCGGACGATCGATCTCGAGATCGACGGCTCCGGACATCACTCCGCCCCCGACGTAAGGCGCCAGCGCGAAATCCAGATGCCCGTGTTGCGCTTTACGGAAAAGCAGATTCTGCGGGCGGACTTCAACGCCGTCTTCCTGACCGAGCTGTCCACCCTTTGCCACCGCTAACTCTACCTGGAAAGCGTAGATTCCGGGTAGCGTTCTACCCGGAAAGGGTAGACTCTCCCGAATCCGGGTAGACCCGGCGGACGAAAAGACTGCGCGCTTACTTGTCGGCTTCGGGGCGCTTGAGGAAGTCGCTGGGCTTCAAGCCCTCGATGTACTTCTTGAAATCCTGATAGTCTTGCTGCTCGGTCTGGGACTTGTCCTCGACGGTCTCCTCGAGGATGATGCGCTCGCTCACGAAGATGGGGGAGTTGGTGCGCAGGGCCAGGGCGATGCTGTCGGAGGGACGGGCGTCGATCTCGAGCGAGCTGCCGTTCGTCTCCAACACGACCTTGGCGTAGAACGTGTTCTCCTGGATGTCGTGGATGATGATCTTCTCCACCTTGGCGCGCAGCGACTCGATGATCGACTTCATCAGGTCATGCGAGAGCGGACGGGGCACCTGGGTGCCCTCCAGCGCGAGCGCGATGGCGGTGGCCTCGAAGGGGCCGATCAGGATGGGCAGGTAGCGCTTGCCTTCGAGGTCTTTCAGGATCACGACCGGATCATGGGTGAGAAGGTCGATGCCCAGCTTATCCACTTTCATCCTTCTCATTCCCATGGGGTCTCGAGGTCCTCCGTCCTATACGCAATCAGGCCCCAAGCGGACCAGACCCTACGATGTTCCTCTCGATTCCACGAAATCCTTTCCTCTCAACTCCGAGGCGTCGGGGGGCGGCATACCGTGGGGGTAAGAAGCTTGTTTCGCACCCCTCCAAAGGCTTGCGGCCGCCCGACGCGGCGGAGTTCCTGGGGGTTGGGAGGGGATGATCCCCCCCCCACGAACGCGCCCTCGTGGAAACGACCACCATCCTGGGCACCGGGGCGCTCGGAACCGCGCTCGGAATCTTGCTCACACGCGCCAACTGGCCCCTGGCCGGTATCTGGAGCCGCAACCACGATCACGCCCTGACCGCCTCCCTGCGTCTGGGCTGCAACGCGTTTCCCCGGCCCGAGGAGCCCGTGAGCCAGTCCAGCCTCGTCCTGCTGACCGTCAGCGATAAAGCCGTGCAGGAAGTCTTTCAACAGATCCGCCCCGCCCTGAAGCCCGGCACCCTGGTCGTGCACACGTCGGGCGCCCTGGGTCCCGACGTCCTGCAGGAAGCAGAGCTGCCGCTCGCCATGCACCCGCTCCAGAGCGTGCCCAACCCCGAGGCGGGCGTCCAGCGCCTCCCGGGCGCGACGTTCACCCTGCAGGGCCCCGAAGCCGCCATCGAACGCGGAACCCGCCTGGTGCAAGCCCTGGGCGGACGTCCGCTGGCCGTGGAAAGCCTCGACCGCCGGCTCTACCACGCCGCGGCTACTCTCATCTCCACCTCACTGGTCGTCAGTTTCGCGCTGGCCGAGGAGCTGTGGCCGGGCAACCAGCAAGCGCTCCTGCCGCTGGCTCAGGGAACCCTGGACAACCTCAAAACCCACGCCCCCAGGGACGCCCTCACCGGGCCCGCGGCCCGTGGCGACTGGCCCACCATCGACGCTCATTACGCTGCCATGCCGCCAGACCACCGGGAGCTCTACAAGCAAATCACCCAGGCCGCCCTCAGGCTCAAGGAGGTCACCCGGTGAGCCGTCGCGTCACCGCGCCCGCCCTGGCGCGTTCCAAGAAGGATGGGCAGAAGATCGTCATGGTGACCGCTTACGACTACACGATGGCCCGCCTGGTGGATGCCGCCAGGGTCGACGTCATCCTGGTCGGCGATTCGCTGGGCATGGTGATGCTCGGCCTCGAGACGACCGTGCCCGTCACGCTCGACCACATGGTCTGGCACACCGCCAGCGTGGTGCGGGGCGCGCGCCACGCGCTGGTGGTGGCCGACCTGCCTTTCATGACCTACCAGCAGGGCGTCCAGGCCGCTCTCGAGAGCGCCGGCCGGCTGCTCAAAGAGGGGGGAGCGCAGGCCGTCAAGCTCGAGGGCGGCGAGGGGATTCTCCCCCAGGTACGAGCGCTGGTGCAGGCTGGAGTGCCCGTGATGGGCCACCTCGGCCTCACCCCTCAGTCCATTCACGCGTTCGGTGGCTATCGCGTGCAGGGACGCGGTCAGGACGCCGCCGAGCGCCTGCTGGAGGACGCCCATGCGCTGCAGGAGGCGGGGGCCTTCGCGATCGTGCTGGAGTGCATCCCGACCAGCCTGGCCAGGAGGGTGACCGAGGCGCTGCACATCCCCACCATCGGCATCGGGGCGGGCGTGGACTGCGACGGCCAGGTGCTGGTGCTGCACGACCTGCTGGGGATGTTCTCCGACCTGCAACCCGTATTCGTCAAGCGCTACGCCGAGCTGGGCGAGAGCATCAGCGCGGCGGTGGGGCGCTACGCCGAGGAGGTTCGCACCGGCGTCTTCCCGGGCCAAGAGCACAGTTACGGAGACACGAAATGAAACTGCTGGCCGACGTCGCGAGCCTGCGCGCCTGGCGCGCCGAGCAGGGGGAGGTCGGCTTCGTGCCGACCATGGGCGCGCTGCACGAGGGCCACATGGCGCTGGTGCGCCGCGCGCGGGAGGACGGGAAGCCCGTGCTGGTCAGCATCTTCGTCAACCCGACCCAGTTCGGGCCCAACGAGGACCTGAGCACCTATCCGCGCACGCTCGAGCACGATCTGGCCGTGTGCCAGCAGAACGGCGCCGCGGCCGTCTACGCGCCCACGCCCGAGGACATGTATCGCCAGGGCGGCACCACCTGGGTGGACGTGGGCGCCGTCGCCGAGCCGCTCTGCGGGCAGTATCGCCCCGGCCATTTTCGGGGAGTGGCCACGGTGGTGGCCAAGCTCTTCCTGCGGGTGCAGCCGCAGCGTGCGTATTTCGGAGAGAAGGACTACCAGCAGCTCCAGGTCATCCGCACGATGGTGCGCGATCTGGACTTCCCGATCGAGATCGTGGGAGTGCCGACCGTGCGTGAAGCGGACGGTCTGGCGATGTCGAGCCGCAACACGAAGCTCGGCCCCGAGGCGCGCGCCCAGGCGGCTAGCATTTACCGGGCGTTGAAGGCAGGTCCGAGCAAAGCTGCGGACGTGCTGCAACAAGCCGGCATCGAGCCGCAATACCTCGAGTTCGTGGACCCGGAGACCCTCGAGCCCGTGAGCAAACCCCCGGGAGTGCTGGCCGTGGCGGCCTACGTGGGGGGCGTGCGTCTCATCGACAACCTGAGGTTCGACTGAGATGGAGATCCCCGTCGCGGTCGTCAGCGACTGGCGCGGCACCGCCGGCCAGTCCATCTGCGTGGCGCTGGCCCGCAGCGGATTCTCCCTGCTGATCAACGGCCCCGAGGACGAGATCATGCCCCTCCAGGCGATCGACGAGGGCGGTAAGATCCTGGCCACGCCCTTCGACCTCACCGATGAGAGCTCGGTGCGCGAGGTGCTGGCGATGGGCATCGACATGCTGGGGCGCGTGGACGTGCTGGTCAACAATCCGTTCGTGTGGAACGACGCCAAGCTGCACGAGATCACCGAGGAGATGTGGTCCGAGGTCATGAACCACAACCTCAAGGGTAGCTTCTACTGCGACCGGGCCGTGATGCCTTACATGCTGGCCCAGAAGTACGGCAAGATCATCCACGTCACCAGCACCTCGGCGCTCTCGGGCGCCCACCTCCAGTTCGCCGCGAGTTGCGCGGGGATCCACTCGATGACCCGCTCGCTGGCGCGGGAGCTGGCTCCGAACGTTCGGGTCAACACGATCGCCTGCGGGCTGGTGGACGAGCCCTGGATCGACGAGGGCGGCCCGGAGCTGCGGGAGATGCTGACGTCGGACATTCCGTTGAAGCGCCTGTGCCGTCCGGACGACGTGGCCGAGATGGTGGCCGTGCTGGCCACGGGGTGCGATTTCGTCACAGGACAGATGTTCGTGCTCGATGGCGGGGAATCAATGCGCTAAAAGTCCTCAATGATTTTGCGCAAGACTTGAACGATTGGCGCAGTTCTTTGCTAAACCAGGCTTTGAGCGAGGCGTTAGCAATGCGGCGTAAGCGTCAGGGAATTGTCCTGATCATCGGCTTGGTGCTGGCGAATGCGTACGCGCGGGGAAGTGCGTACGCAGTCAGGCAGTCGGTTTACCCCCTGCAGGAGTGCGTACGCAGTTGGCCATGCGTACGCAGTTGGAAATGCGTTCGCGCTGGGGAATGGTTACGCGCGGAGAGGTGCGTACGCGCGGGGAAGTGCGTACGCGCGGGGAAGTGCGTACGCAGTCAGGCAGTCGGTTTACCCCCTGCAGGAGTGCGTACGCAGTTGGCCACGCGTACGCAGTTGGAAATGCGTTCGCGCTGGGGATGGTTACGCGCGGAGAGGTGCGTACGCGCGGGGAAGTGCGTACGCGCGGAGAGGTGCGTACGCGCGGGGAAGTGCGTACGCAGTCAGGCAGTCGGTTTACCCCCTGCAGGAGTGCGTACGCAGTTGGCCATGCGTACGCAGTTGGAAATGCGTTCGCGCTGGGGAATGGTTACGCGCGGGGAAGTGCGTACGCAGTCAGGCAGTCGGTTTACCCCTGCTAGAGTGCGTACGCAGTTGGAAGTGCGTAACGTGGGCTGTGGATGTCGAACGACGGCGGTGCCCGCGTAGCCGGGCGGGTCGTAAAGATAAATTCGCGCCGCAGGCCCCCCGGCAACCGGGTTCGAAAAGGCCGCCGTGGCTCTTCCTACCATCCTGTTCTGCGCCGATCCGCTCGCGCCGCGCGAGCCGGATTCGTTCTGGCTTGACGAGGTGGCGGCGGCCGAGAAGGCCGGACTGTCGTGGGCGCTGCTCGACTTCGACACCCTGCGCGTGCGGCGCGCCCCGGCCGACGCGACGCTGATCTACCGGGGCTGGATGCTGCCCAGCGAGCGCTATGCCGAGCTCTGCTCCAGCGTGAAGCTGATCAATGACGCGGCCGCCTACAAGCTCTGCCACGAGCTCCCCTCGAGCTACCCGCTCATCGAGCGCCACACACCCCGCTCGGTCTGGGGGATCGGCACCGCCATTCCCCACGAGCTTCCGCCCGCTCCGCTCGTGCTCAAAGACTACGTCAAATCGCGCAAGCACGAATGGGAGGAGGCGTGCTACATCCCCACCGAGTCCGACATCCAGCGCGTGGTGGCACGATTCCTGGCAGGGCAGGGGCCAGACTTCCAGGGCGGCCTGGTCTTTCGGGAGTTTGTTCCGCTGGACCGCGCCCGCGAAAGACGGCTGTTCTTCCTCGACGGCGAGCTGCTCTGGGGGGAAGGCCGCGAACCCTTCCTGTCGCTGGCGCGCACCATCCCGAGCCGCTTCTTCTCGATGGACATCGCGCCGGTGGGCGACGACTGGATCATCGTCGAGCTGGGCGACGGCCAGGTAGCCGGCCTTCCCGATGACGCCGACCGCGACGCCTTCTACACAGGTTTACGCAGAGGGATCGGGAATTTTCCGGGATGACCGAGCTTTTCGCATACATCCTGGGCGGGTTGACCGCCACGTTCGGCGGGAACATGGGTCTCGCCATCGCCTTCCTCTCGCTGGCCCTCCGCCTCGCCCTGCTGCCCGCCACGCTGCGGGCGGCGCGGCGGCAGCAGGTGATGGAGCGGCTGGCGCCCGAGCTGGCGGCGCTCAAGAAGCGTCACGCCCAGAGCCCCGAGCGCCTCATGCAGGCCACGCAGCAGCTTTACAGCGAGAACGGCTTGAAGCTCTTCGACTGGACGTCTCTGCTGATGCTCACCCAGCTGCCATTCGTGGTGGGTCTGACGGGAGCGATGAAGCTGCTGGGAGCCAAAGCCTATCAGGCGTCGCCGGACATCGCCCTGACGCTCGCCTGCGCCGCCGTGACCGCGCTCACCCCACCCGACCTGCGCAAGGGCGTACTCTTCGCGGTGATCACTCTGGCGGTGATGTCGCGCATGTCCACGGGCGTGGCGATCTACAGCCTGGTGTCAGGGGTGGTGGGGCTAGCACAAAGCCGGGCGCTGGTTCGAGCTCAGGCCCCGAGGTAGCTTTCCATGTGCCGTGCAAACTCTCGGAAATCGTCCAGGCGGCCGAGATACTCGTAAACGAGCTGGCGGTTGATTCCGAGGTAGGCGTGAACGAGCACGTTCCGAAAGTTGGCCATGCCCTGAATTCTCTCCGCAAACTCCCGCGGAATGGCACACTGACGCCCCATTGCGAGTATTGAGTCGCGGCTATCCTCGGGTCGCTGCCAACCCTTCTGGGCTGACAGATAGTAGCCGATGTCTACGACGCATTGAATGGCCAGTTGGAAACAGCGTTCGGCTAACAAATAATGCTTTGGCTGAGCCACGAATTCTTCCTTGGATAGCTTCCGAAGCTCCTCCAACAGAGTCAGGTTGTTCTCCATTTCCCCCAAGAGCTCGCGTGCAAGGGTCAACCCGTCAGTCCCATCCGTTCGCGGCGAGCACTCGTGAAGAACCTTTGCGAGGCGACCAGGTCCTCGTAGCGGCCCCGCACTCGCTGCTCCAATTCGAACATCGCCTCGAAGCTCTCGCGGTAGAGGTTTTGGCCGCGAATCACCGCCTCGTAGGCTAACGCGGGACTCGCGTCGTTCAAGCTGATCAGGTCGAGCGGAACCTCACTTTGCACACGCAGAGCAGACTCGAGAGCTGTGATCTGGTCCAGTCGCTCGAGAGCGGTGGTCGATTCCGCGAACCAGAAAGCCAGGTCGAGGTCGCTGCCCTCGCACTCCTGGCCGCGGGCCCGCGACCCGAACAGGTAGGCAACCCGCACCCCGCATCGTTGCATCACTTCTGAGGACAACTGCATGGAAGTGATTTCTCATGCCAAGCGAATCGAACCTGCCTAAGCCCCCCGGGGCCGCACCGGCACGGCGATGCCGCCCACCACCACGGCGTGGCCTCGCTCTTCGATCTGCGAGTTGCCCTGCTGCTTCGTCAGCGCCAGAGCCTCCAGCTTCATCGCGCTCGCCCGCAGTAGCTCGGCGTCGCCCGCGAAGGCCGCCTCGGGCTCCTCGTCGCCCGCCGTCTCGCCCCGATCAGCGGCCGCCTTCAACTGCACCGCCAACGTGTTCAGGTCTTGCGACCACGTGCACAGCGTGTCGGCCAAGAGCGCCACGGACTCGTAGGAAGCCCCTTCATACACCTCGCGGGCCACCGACGCTCCGTCCGCGGTGTCTTCGCAAGAAGCCATCGCGTCCAGCGCCAGGCCCACGCCCTCGAGATTCTCCGTCTGACGATACAGATCCAACCCGAGCGCGCCCAGCTTCACCCCGGTGTCACAACCCGGATGCCGCAGAGCCGACGCGGCGACCTTGGTCAGGTCGCTCTCCGACGCGCCCCGCGCCAGAGCCACGCTGGCCTTGTAGGCCGGATCCTCGCCAAAGTGCTCCAGCAAGGTCTCGGCCAGCGCCGGGCCCTCGTCGTAACCGACGCAGTTGTCCAGCGCCAGGGCCCCCACGGCCGCCAGCTGGGGCGAGGTCGCCGCCCGCGGATTCAAGCACAAAGCCGATACCAGCGAGGGCCCGACGTGACCCTCCGTCCCGTCCATCATGGAATGCACGAACAGTCGCCCCGGCTCCGTCTCCGGATACGAAGCCAGCTCGTTCAGCACGTTGGTGGCCAGTTCGCCGGAATCGCTCACGCGCGCCGCCTCGCCTCCCAGAGCAGCCAGCTCGTCCAGCGACGCAGGCGGCTTTCCGGCTACCAGCAACGGCTGCATCACCGCCCACTGATCGGGCGGCTCCACCGCCTCGTTCAGCTTGTCGGCCAGCTTGCGCGAGGCCCCGTCCAGCATGTCGCGGGCCACCGGCGCCAGCGTCGCGCGGTCCGAATCCAACAGCTCCTCGTCGTCCACGTCGTAGCGCTCCACGGCCTTCAGAGCCACGCCCAGCAACTCGCGCGTCTCCGCCTTCGAGGCCGTGGTGGGGCGACGCAAAGCCGCCTCCAGCAAAGCCTCGCGCATCGGGTTGCTCTCTACCTGGCCGGCCAGCTCCTTGTAAATCGGCTGCACGGGAGTGCCGCGCAAAGAGCGCTCCAACGCCTCGTCCACGCCCAATCCCACGCAGTCGCCCCGGAAGCTGTCCAGGTCGGAGCCACGTCCGGCCGCAATGGCCTCCAACGCGATGCGCGAGATCTCGCCGTCGTCGTCATCCTCTTGCTTGCCGACCAGCGAATAGGCCTTCTCGGCCACCACGTGCTGCTTGCCCATCAGCTTGAGCAGGGCTTTGCTCATGGCCACGGCGTCTTGCGTCGAATCGCCCTGCTCCGGGTCGCGGAAGTAAGCGGCGATGGCCATCCCGGTGGTCAGCAGATCGCCCGAAGAGCTCAGCAGCTGCTCGAACGCGTAATGCGTGCCCTCGAGCGTCATCTCGGCGGTCAAAGCGCGCATCGCCTTGCCCAGGTCGCGGGTATCCTTGAATCCCACGAGCGCGTCGCACAGCGCGGTCCCGGCCTCTTCCGACATCGACTCTTCCGTGTCCAGTGCCGCCCGACCCATGGCGACCACGTCCTGGCCAGTCACCAGCGCTGGCGTGCTCAGGGCCAGCTCGGACCTCTCCAGCGCCCGGGCCAGCGCAGCGGCCTCCTTCGTCCCGGGCCCGGGCTCGAGGTGCTTCAAGGCCATCGCCACGATCACGTCGCGATCGTCTTCGCCCAGACCCTGGTAGACCCGGGCCAGCATCGCGGCTTTGTCCGCCGGGGCGGCCCCGGCCAGCAAGGCCTGCGCCAGCGTGGCGCCGGTCTCGGTGTAGGACAGCTTGGGATACACCCGGTCGAAGAACGTCACCGTGCTCTCCCAACCGGGCGTGCCCCGCAGAGTGCGCATGGCGATGAGCGGATCGGCCTGCGCGGCGATCAGCTTGCGCGCCAGGTCGGCCGGGGCGCTGGAGCGACCGCCGTCGATCTCTTCCAACAGCGCTGCCGAAGTTGGGCCGGGCTCGGTGGACTCGCTGTCGAGCAACTTCCGGCCCAGCTTGACCAGGTCGGGCGCACGCGAAGCCTGCGCTTCCAGCAGGGCCCGGCCCACCTCGCCGTCCTCGCGGGCAAACTTCTGCCCGATCCCGACCGCGGAGGGGTCCTCCACCGCCGTATCCAGGTACTCGCGGGAAGCCGAAATCTCCATGGCGATGCGGGTCGCGTCCGCCGCGTGCGGATACACCTGCCCCAGCAAATTCAGCGCGTCCTCATCCACGCCCGCGTTGCGCAGCGCGACGAGCTCGCGCGCCTTCTGATCCGGGGCGGACCCGCCGTCCAGGATGGCGATCGCCTGGCGGGTGTCGCCCACGTCGTCGGTGCGGGACAGCAGCTCCTCGAAGCGCGTCAGGGCCCCGCGCAGCACGGTCTCGTCCGACGGCACGCTGTCCAGCCAGGTCTCTCCCGCGCGCCCCAGCCCCGACTGCGGGCCGGCCACGAAGGCGGCCACCGCCTCGCCCTGGCTGTAGAATTCGTAGCCCTCCTTCTCCAGCCGCGCGTTCAAGCTGTTGCCATTGTAGAAGCCGGCCATGCGCACGGTGCGCTCGGGGTCGAGCGGCACCTCCCTGGCGCCGTTGCGGGCCACCGCAGTCTTGTCGAAGTTCGCATCGGTGAAGGCGTTGTAGGCCCCATACAGGCCGATCTGCCCCGCGGCGCCGTGGAAGCTCCAGCCGCCGGCAGCCAGGTCCAGCAGAGCCTGGCCCAGCTCCGGTTTCTCCTCGGGCGGCTTCCCGGCTGCCAGCGCATCGTATTCGGCCAGATCGGCCTTCGAGCGCACCGGCAGGCGCACGTGCTGGTCGCCGACGGTGACGCGGTCCCCGTTGCCCTTGCCCAGGTAGTGCTCGACCTCGCTGCGCTCGATCCGCTTGAGAGGCTCCTGCCACGGCCAGCGGAACCGGCGCCGATAAGAAAAATCCATTTCCATCCTTCCCAGCTTAGGTCCACCACCTGAAAAAAACATGCTTTTTTCAGCCCCGTTGCGGTAACGTCGAAAGCGTGAAAATCGATCCCAACCGGACCCAGGCGCCTCTTGCGAAGAAGCGCGAGGAGCTGGTGGAGCTGGCCCGCGACGTGGTCGAGAGCGGCGCCTCCCTCACCACGCCCCGCTTCTGCTCGTGGCTTTTCGGCCATCGCAAGCTGGATCCGGAAGAGGTTCCCGACAAGCTGCAAGAGGGCAAGCTGGACGTCAAGAGCCGCGAGGGCGCGCCGCGCCTGCCCGTGCACAGCGCCGAGGATCTGACCGAGGTGGCCGTCTTCCAGGGCGTGTTGCCACCCGAGACGCTGCCGCATCCCGAGCTGGTGACGGGGTTGCAACAGCTGCAGCAGGCGGGTTGGAACCTGGCGGATCTGGACGCCTACGGCGCCTATAACGTGCTGACCGAGCAAGGCAAGCCGCTGCAGGTGCGCCAGGGCAACTTCCTGGTGCCTCTACCCCGAGAGCAGGTCGCCCCCATGGCGAAGTTCTATCAGGAAGATCCTCTGGCCCAGCTCGAGCGCAAAGGTTACGAGTTCTTCGACTCGCAGGGCAAGCCTCGTCCCAGCTGGGGGGATCTCCCGCCGGCCCGGGTGGGCAAAGGGGGCAAGCCCTGGCTGGACGTCAGCGCCACCGATGAGCTGGACGATTTCGCGCAGCTCGTTCAGGAGACGGGCAGCCCAGACCAGGCGCGCGTGATTCAGAGCGTCCACGACGTGGCCGCGGCCAGAGCGCACATGAAGGATCCTGGCATGGTGCCCGGCCTGATGCGCGCCTGCGAAAGGGCGTCCACGCACGAGATCCTGAGCCTCGGAGCCGCGCTCGAAGGGCCCTCGCAAAAGGCTTTCCTGGAAGGGCTCGTGAGCCGGCCGGACACCTCTCACCAGGGGCGGACCGCGTTGAAAGCCCTCTGGGTCTGTCCCCAGGCGGGCAACGCGCTGATTGCGGCTCTGCCGCCCACGCCTCTGGACTCCGGCGTGAGCAAAGCCGGCTACTTCACCCAGGTCCTGGCAGGGATCGAGGGCAATCGCCGCCTCGATTATCAGACGAAGGCCGGCATCCGCACCAGCCTCAGCGCCCACATCCTCCAGGCGCTGCAAGAATGCCCCGATACCCAGAAAGCGGCCGATCGCGTGGCCGCGCTGAAGCCGAAAGACAACGTGGGAGCCGTGCGCGTACTGCTCGGCATGCCCACCACGACCGACCTCGACCTGTTGACCGACAGTCTGCCTGCCAACGGCGATCCGGCGCTGCAAGAGCGCATCGGGGGCACCGAGTCGCTGCCCATGAAGCTGCGGGCGGCGGTCGGCGAGCAGGCCGTGAAGGATATCGTCTTCGCCCTGCGCCAGCCGGTGACGACCGGGGTCGAGGCGGCGCAGTTCTACTCGCAGGTGCTGAGCAAGCTGGATGCCAACCGCAATCTCGACTGGCAGGCCAAGAGCAGGGAGCGGGCGACCATCTGCGAGCACGCGCTGGCCACGCTGCGCACGCTGCCGGACACGCAGCCGGGGGCCGAGCGGATCGTGCAGCTCGACCCGAAGGATCGCGTGGGCGCGGTGCGCGCGCTGCTGGGCAACGGCACGGCCTCCCTCGAGGTTCTGACGCGGGCCGTCCCCTGCCAGGGTGACTTCAAGCTGCAAGAGAAGCTGCTGGCCGAGCTCCCCGCGCAGCAAACCCGCATTCCGGGCGAGCTGCGCCAGCTCACGAAGGAGCCGGCGGTGAAGGACCTCCTGTTCGAGCTCTCGCGGGCTGGTCAATCCTTCGCCACGGGAGGCGACACGGCACTGTTCTATGCGCAGGTCCTGGCCCGCGTGGACGCCAATCGCAGCCTGGACTGGCAGACCAAGAACAGAGAGCGGACCGCCCTCTGCGAGCACGCCCTGAAGACCCTGGAGACCATGCCGGACAGCCAGGCGGCGGCTCGTAAGGTGAGAGAGCTCAAGCCGGTGGATCGCGTGGGGGCGATCCGCGTGCTGCTGGGCAACCCCACCGCCAGCACCCCGCAGCAGCTTACGGACCTGGCGAGGGCCCTGCCCAACGGTAATGATCCCGCCCTGCAGGCCAGGCTGATGAACGAGCTGCCCGGCGACCTCACCGACCTGCCCAACCAGCTGCGCGGGGTGGCCAAAGAAGACTCGGTCCAGCGCTCGATCTACGAGCTGACGATGCAGCAACGCCCGCTTCAGACGGGCTCGCAGGCGGCCCGGTTCTATCTCGAGGTCGTCCAGGCGATCGACCGCAACCGCAACCTGGACTGGCAGTCCAAGAACAAAGAGCGCACGGAGATCTGCGAGCATGCGCTGAAATACCTGCGCCAGCAGCCGGACACGCAGGCCGCGGTCGAGGAGCTGCTGCGCCTGGACCCGCGCGATCGGGTGGCGGCGACCCGCATCCTGCTGCAGAACCCGGACGCGGCAAGCCTGGCTTCGAGCCTGCCCACGGCCGGCGATCATGCGTTGCAGGACAAGTTGTTGGCCCGGCTTCCCTCCAAGCAAACGAAGCTGCCCCTGGAGCTGCGCCGCCAGCTCTCGGCCTCCTCGCTCAAGGATGCGGTCTACGAGCTCACGATGGCCAGGCCGCCGCTCGCCACCGGGGTGGAGCTCGCGGCCTTCTACCAGCAGGTTCTGGCGCGCGTCGACAAGGATCGCAACCTCGACTGGCAAGAGAAGAACAAAGAGCGCAACAAGCTGGTGGAGCACGCCTTCGCCACGCTGGCGCGCCAGCCGGACACGAGCGCCGCCGTGCGCCGCATCGAGGACCTCAAGCCCAGGGATCGGCCGGGCGCCCTGCGCGTGCTGCTGAGCGACCCCGGCACGAAAGACCTCAAGACCCTGGGACGCTTACTTCCGTGCGGCTCCGACAGCGCACTGCAAGACCGCCTGCTGGCCGAGCTGCCCGCCGGCAGCCCGGTGCCCCTGACGTTGCGCGGGAAGGTGCGCAATGAATCGGTGCGCACCCACATCTTCAACCTGGCCCTGCGGGAGCCCGACCTGACCAGCGGAGAGAAGCTCGCGGGGTTCTATCGCGACGTCCTGCAGGGCGTCGACAAGGACCGCAACCTGGACTACCAGGAGAAGACCAAGGAGCGCCAGCTCGTCTGCCGCCATGCCCTGGAGACCCTGAAATCTCAACCCGACACCGCGGTCGGGGCGGGGCTCGTTTTGAAGTGGGCGCCGGCCGACCCGGTGACCGCGACGCGCGCGCTGCTCGAGACTCCCACGGTGAAGAGCGAGCTGGAGCTGGGGATGCGCGCCGTGGGTGTGTCGGATCGCAGGTTGCAGGACGCCCTGCTCGCCGAGTTGGAGAGCCAGCCCGAAAGCAAGATGGCCGCCCGTCTGGCCCGCGATGCCATGCAACTGGTCAAGGCTGACGAAGCCCGGCACGCGATCTGCCTGACGGCGCTCGAGCACCGGCAACTCTCCAAGAAGGAAGACGTGGAAGCCTTCATGGCGGCGCTGGACGCCCGCATGAGCCGCCTGCGCCACGACGGCTTCCGGCAGGATCGCGAGCGGGTCCGCAGCATGGGCACGGCCGCCGTGGAGGTCATGCTCCTGGCCCAGAAGCCCGCTCCAAGCGCGATCGACGAGCAGGACGAGCGGGTGATCGTAGGCGGCGTCCCCATCAAAAAGAAGTGAAGCTCTCATCGAATCTTCATCTTCGGATCACCTCGTCTTCATGCGCAGGGCGCACTATAAGTCCATGCCACACAACAAGGATTATCTCGCTTCTCTCGTCGTCTTCCTGATCGCGCTGCCGCTGTGTCTCGGCATCGCGATCGCCAGCGGCGTTCCCCCTGCGGCCGGACTGATTACCGGCATCATCGGCGGCCTCGTGGTCGGCTTCCTGGCCGGCTCTCCGCTGCAGGTCAGCGGCCCCGCCGCCGGCCTGGCGGTGATCGTTTACGAGCTCGTCTCCCGGTTCGGCCTCGGCACGCTGGCGCTGATCGTCTTTCTGGCCGGACTCATCCAGATTCTGGCCGGTATTTTGCGCTTGGGCCGCTGGTTCCAGGCCGTCTCTCCCTCCGTCATCGGCGGCATGCTCGGCGGCATCGGCGTCTTGATCGTCGGCAGCCAGTTCCATGTGATGCTGGACGACAAACCGAAAGGCAGTGGCTGGGAGAACCTGGCCTCGATCCCCCAGGCCTTCATGAAAGGCCTTTTTCCGATGGACGGGACCACCCATCACCTGGCCGCTCTCATCGGCATCGTGACGCTGATCACGCTGGTGCTGTGGAACAAGATGAAACCCGTGGCCCGCGTGGTGCCCGCCCCGCTGGTCGCGGTCGTGCTGGCCACGGTCGTGGCCCAAGTGGCGCAGTTCGGCATCAAGACGGTGGACATTCCCGCCAGCCTCTTGCAGGGTTTCGTCTTCCCCCAGTGGAGCCAGCTCGCCAGCACCGAGATCTGGCTGCAGGCCCTGGCAGTGGCCTTCATCGCCAGCGCCGAGACCTTGTTGTGCGCTTCGGCCGTGGACCATATGCACAATGGCCCGCGCACGAAGTATGACCAGGAGCTGATGGCCCAGGGCGTGGGCAACACGCTGTGCGGCCTGGTGGGCGGACTGCCGATGACGGGCGTCATCGTGCGCAGCTCGGCCAACGTGCAGATGGGCGCCAAGACGAAGTGGTCGGCCATCCTGCACGGTCTCTGGATGCTGGTGCTGGTGGCGCTCTTCCCCGGCGTGCTGCGCCTGATTCCCACCGCGGCGCTGGCCGCCATCCTGGTCTACACCGGCTACAAGCTGGTAAACCCGGCCAAAATCCGCTCGCTGGCCCGCTTCGGCAAGAGTGAGGTGGCGATTTACTTCGTGACGCTGGTCGCCATCGTCGGCACCGACCTGCTGCACGGCGTGCTGATCGGCATGGCCTGCTCGCTGGCCAAGCTGGTCTACCGGATGAGCTTCCTGGAGGCCTCGTTGCGCGAGATCGGGCCGGCCAGCTACGAGCTGCACCTGGTCGGGTCGGCCACGTTCATGACGCTGCCGCGCCTGGCGGAGGTGTTCGAGCGCATCCCCGACGGCGCCACGGTGCACGCCTACCTGGACAAGCTGGTGACGGTGGACCACGCCTGCCTCGAGCTGATGCGGGCCTGGGACGACCGCCAGCGGACGCTGGGCGGCAACCTTTCGGTCGAGTGGCCGGAGCTGGAGGTGCGCGCGAGAACGTCGTTCAGGGCTGTTTAAGCCCGGGTCATTACTGTGGTCGGGATATGCGAATCAGCAGCCTGCCGACCGTCAGCGCTACCACCGATCCTCCCCGGATTTCCCGCTCCGAGGCCGGGGGAGATCGGTTCGACTTCTCAGCCCTCTCCAGCCTCGGCCCTCCGGGGACGCGCTCCGTTTCGGTAAGCCGGGCCGAGCTCCCGACCGGCGTCGAGCCGGCCCAGGAGGCCGAGCAGCAGCGCTCGCTGGCCTCGAAGGTGGCCCTCTCGCTGGCGTTCGGCACCATGGCCGTGGGCGGTATGCTGACCCAGGCCGTGCCGGCGCTGGCTGCCACGGTGAACGACAACTCGCCCGTGCAGGCCAGCAGTGTGGCCGACGTCGTGCGCCAGTTCCGGGCCGACAAGCAACTCTACGTCGTGGGCCACCCGGCCATGAACGGGGCGTCGCTGAGCTCCTCCGAGATGGGACGTATGCAGGCCGTGCTGGCGGAGCACCCGCACGCCTTCATCGTGCTGGTCGACAAGACGGTCGACCTCAAGGGCGACGACCTGACGCTGAGCCGCGGCATCGGCAACAGCGAGGCGTTTCGCAGCCTGACGAATCCGGCCCTGGGCGAGAAAGACGCCGTGGTCGTGATGATGTATTTCAACGTCAACGGCGACGCTTCGGCCCGCAAGATCTTCATGCGCACGGAGGCACTGCCCGACCGCCTGGGCGTGGGCGAGCAGAACTTCGCCGATCCCAACACGGGCGCGCCGCGCGAGCTGCTGCAACAGTTCATCAACGAGTATAAGGCGACCGGGAGCCCGGCCCGGGGCCTGGGGGCGGTCTTCACCCGCGTGGATCGCGCGATCGCTGCCGAGGCCACCAACGTGGTGACCTCGACGCAGACGTCCATCGCCAATGCCCGGCAGGGCCTGCAGAATTTTCAGGAGCAACTGGGACGGTTCCAGCAGGCGCACGGCCCGGACGGCGAACTGGCCACCCCGCCCGTGGACAGCTGGGCCCGGCAGCTCGATCAGGCGCAGCAGGCGATGGAGCGCAAGGACTTCAGCTCGGCGAGGGCCCTGGCGAACCAGGTGCAGCTGTTCACCGGCACGGCCTCCAAGAGCCTTACGAATTACGAAGCCGCGGGTCCGCAGGCGGAAACGGCGCGTGCCGATCTGGCCCGAGCCGCCCAGGCGCTACCCGGCCTGGACGCCAACGAGCACACCACCGCCGCCCGCGACGCGATTCGCCAGGGAGAGGCGCGACTGCAGGCGTTCGAGCAGGCGTATCGGGCCAAGGACCCCTCCTACGGCGAGAAGCTGGGACAGGTCCAGCAGTCCTCCGCGACGGCCTCCCGAGAGGTGGAGGCGTCGCGCGATGCCAGCCGGCGTGAGGCGCTGATCCGCAACGGCCTGCTGGCCGCGGGCGCCCTGCTGGTGGTGGCCACCGGCGTGGTCGCCAACATGCGGGCTCGCGAGAAGAAGCGCGAGGCGCAGGAGAAGCTCGACTCGGTCACCGGTCGCCTGCAGGAGAAGTCGAAGGAGCTGCTCGAGCTCTTGAACACGGCCGACTTCCACAAGGTGGAGAAGGCACCGGGCGTGGACGAGCTGGTCCAGGATTTGACCGACGCCCTGACGCTGGTCGGCGGGGCCGAGAAGTTCGTGGCCGAGGCGCGCGGGCTGGTGGAGGACGGCGGCCTCGTGGGCGCCTTTACGACCGGGCGCTATCGCGAGGCCTCGGAGATCCTGTCGTCGGATCGCAAGCTGCGTTTCACGCCCACGGACGCGGCCTATGGCACGCTGCAAAAGGGCAGTCGGGCGGAGACCTGGCGCGAGCAGATCCTGGCGCGGGGCAACTCGCAAGCTTTCGAGGAGTCGCTCGAGGGCGTGCTGGGGCTGATCGAGGCTCGCCAGACCGAGGCGAAGGACCTGCTGGTCTTCGTCCAGGATCCGCCGGGCGAGGCGGGCAAGGCGTTTGCCGGAGCCCAGACGGCTACCGTCGACGCCCGGACCGATGTGCACGAGGCGGGCCGTGTGCGTTCGCGGGCAGGACAGAGCTATAAGACTCCGTCGTTCGCTCTGAACACGGTGAACCTGGCCCTCGAGAAGGTCGAGGCCGACCTGCACGAAGCCGAGCTGGCCCTGAAGAAGGGCGACTTCCAACAGGCCTTCAAGGCCGGTCGAAGAGCTTCGGCCGGGGCCGGGGAAGTTCGTTCCCAGGCGGCCGCGCTGTCCGCCGACGCCGAGCGCAAGCTGGACAAGCTCGTCGAGGAGGCCCGTCGGGCCGAGCAGGAGCGCCTGCGACGCGAGGAGTACGACCGCCAGCAACGCGCCTGGGAGGCCCAGGAAGCCGCCCGCCGGCAGTACGAGATCGACCATCCGCCGGTCTACACTCCGCCCGCGCGCGAGGATTACGGCTACAGCACGCCCTCGCGCGAGCCCGACCCGGCTCCCGTGGAGCAGCCGAGCTCGAGCTGGTGGAGCACCCCGGCCCGTGAGCCCGACCCCGCCCCCAGTTGGGGCGGCGGAGGCTCGAGCTCCCCCGATCCGGACCCGCCCAGCAGCGGCGGTGGCTTCTGGGGCGGCGACTCCGGCGGCAGCGGCTCGACGGGGGGCTCGGACAGCGGCAGCGGAGGCAGCGGCTCGACGGGCGGCAGCTGGTAGCCGGCTTCAGACCGCCGGCTCGGCCACTTTCGTCAGCGGCACCCGGAACCGGAACAGCGCGCCCGGGCCGTCGCTCTCCAACTCCACGCGGCCTCCGTGGGCCTCGGCCATGACCTTCACGATGGGCAGCCCCAGACCCGAGCCGCCGAGCGCGCGAGACCTGGTGACATCCAGGCGGACGAAGCGCTCGAAGACGCGCACGTGGTCCTCAGGGGGGATGCCCGGGCCTTCGTCGCGGACCTCCAGCACGGCCATGCCCTCCTCTTGCCGAACCCGCACCCAGACGCGCCCGTCCGTGTAGATCAGCGCGTTGTCGACCAGGTTGGCGGCCATCTGCAACAGCCGCTCGCGGTCGCCCACCACGCACACGCGCTCGCCCACGAACTCCAGCACGCGGTCGGGATGCGCGCGACGGGAGCGGTCGACCAGCTCTTGCGCCAGCACATCCAGGCGCACCGGCTCACGCCGCAGGGACAGGTTCTGGTCGGCCCACGACAACGCCAGCAAATTCTCCACCAGGCGCGTCATCCGGTCCACCTCGGCCAGGATCTCGGCGGCCACCTCGGCGCGCATGTCCGGGGCGAGGTCGCGCGCCAACAGCTCCACGTCGGTGCGCACCACCATCAGGGGATTGCGCAGCTCGTGCGAGGTATCCGCCAGCAACCTCTTCTGACTCTCCAAGAGACCATCCACGCGAGCCAGCAGGCGGTTGACCTGGCGCGCCACCGAGCTGACCACGTCCCGAGCGGGGACCTGCACCTGCAGGCGCCGGCTGAAGTCATTCGTGTCCAGGATGTCCCGCGCGACCTGGTTGACGCGGCGCAGGGGCTGCAGCCCCTGGTTGAGCACCAGCCAGGTGGAAGCCAGCACCAGGGCCAGGCAGGCCAGCGAGGTCAGCAGCAGGCCTCCCACCGAGCGGCTCAAGCCCTCGTGCGCCAGGTGCAGCGACTCGGCGACCTTCAGGCGGCCTGTCTTGTAAGGTACGATCAGAACCCGCATGGGCAATCCCTGAATCTGGGCCGAGAACGGCTCGTCCACCGGGCCCGCGGGCATGACTTCGTTCTCCCACTCCGACGAGGCTGTCACCACCTTGCCCCGCGCGTCCACCACCTGGTAGAACACCTCGGGGTCGTGGGCGTGCAGTCCCTGGGTCAGCTCGCGCGCGCGCAGTTGGAGCGTCTCGTCGATCTCGGTCAGCACCGCCTGGTGCAGGGCCCGGTAGTGGGCCAGCGTCAGCAGCGCGAAGGCCACCGTGAGGACCACGCTCAGGACCAGGGTCAGCCGGACCGACAGGCTCAAGACATCTCGCGCAGGGCGTAGCCGAAGCCGCGCACGGTGTGGAGCAGGCGCGGGGCACCGTGAGCCTCGGTCTTCTCGCGGATCTTCTTGACGTTCACGTCCACGATGTTGGACTCGCCCATGTGGTCGAGCCCCCAGACCGCCTCGAACAACGCCTCGCGGCTCAGCACCTGGCGGGGATGGCGCATGAAGTGCTCCAGCAACTGATACTCGCGCGGCGTGAGGGACACGGGTTGATCGCCGCGCAGGACCTCCATGGTGGTCTGGTTGAGGGAGAGGTCCTCGAAGCGCAGCACGCTCTCGGTGTCCTGCGGCGGGGCCCAGTTGGCCCGGCGCAGCAGAGCCCGCATCCGCGCCTGGAGCTCCTCGATGGCGAACGGCTTGATCAGGTAGTCGTCAGCCCCACTCTGCAGGCCCAGCACGCGATCCTCGACCCGGTCGCGCGCCGTCAGCATCAGCAACGGCACCTGGGAGCGCTCGCGGATCCACTCGGCGACTTTCAGCCCGCTCATGCCGGGCAGGCCGACGTCGAGGATGACGAGATCGGGCTGCAGGGCCTCCATCTGGCGGCACCCTTCCAGACCGTCGCGGGCCGTCTCCACGCGGTATCCCTCGAAGACGAGGCGGCGGCGCACAGACGAGAGCACGGCCGGATCGTCCTCCACCAGCAGGATCAACTCGCGCTCGGGCATACCTGGAAGTTCTCATTCCCCCGCGACCGTCCTTCAGCGACCAGATGAAGATTCGATGAAAGCGCTTCATCCGACCCTCATGGGGCCCTCATCGGGCTCTCAGGCAGGAAGGGTAAGCTGGGAGCATCTGATAGACCTGGAGGGATTCTAACCATGCATAGCCGCAACCTCGTCCTGGCAGTGACCGCCTGTCTCTTGCTCGCCCTGCTCGGGCCGGCGGCGGCCGAGCCCAATCGCCGAACGCGACAAAACGAGCGCGACGGGATCAAGCAGCGGCTGAAGCCGAGCCTTTGGAGCAATCGGATCGCCAACGAGAAGGGCGCCAACGGAAAAATCTCCCAGACCAGGCAGCTGCGCCGCGTCCA
The DNA here is from genome assembly GCA_039809865.1 of Vulcanimicrobiota bacterium. Lineage (GTDB taxonomy): Bacteria > Vulcanimicrobiota > Xenobia > Xenobiales > QWHO01 > QWHO01. Next base: position 130,983 of record JBDHVW010000007.1, on the reverse strand, counting down.
GATGGACAAAGGGGGCAACGGGCTGCTCTTCCGCGACACCCGGAACCGCGGCGAGGTCTCCCGTCTGATCAACCGCTCCAACACCAGCCTTCTGCGCCAGCAAGTTTTCTTCGCCGCTCGCCCGCCCCAGTCCAGGCTCGGCGAAAAGGGTATTCTTCTCCACCAGAACCCCGTCCGCGGCCGTCTGGGCCAGAAGGGCTGGGTGGTCTACATGCCCTTCCGCTCCAGCAGCAAACCTGCGGCCGTGGCTCCCGTGGGCAATATTGCCGGCGTGCGCTCCGCTCTCCACCAGCACCTGGCGGACAACTCCGTGGGCGCCCTGCTCATCCAGAAGGACCCTGCCACGGGCGTCACCTACCGCCTCCAGCACGCCGCCCCTCCCGTGACCAAGCAGCTCGCCGCTGACAAAGTGGCCGTGCGTTGCAGCTTCTATGGCCAGACCGGCCCCAACACCGCCTACGTGCCCGTGTCCGTCGAGTATCGCCTGACCGGTAACGGTCAGCGCTGGGCCGTGCAAGAGATGCAGTTCGTGAAGGTCAACGGCGACGTGCGCCCCGGTGCCATCAGCGAGGCGGAGCTGTTCGAGAACGAGACCGCGCTCGACGAAAAAGACTTCCCGGTCAAGGAAATCTAACTCACGCTCTCCATGGTAGAGTCCGCTGTCAGGCCTCCCGCGAGGGGGGCCTATTTTCTTACCAGCGCCTCGGGTGGGCCGCGGAAATTCTTGCGCTCCCAGCCGAACCAGATGACGCCGGTCAGCAGCAGAGCACCCAGCGTGATCCAGAGCGCTTTGTCGTTGGGGGGCTGAAATCCGATGAACAGGAGCATTCCGCAACCGAGCACCGAGACCACCGCCACCAGTCGGTACCAGCTTCCCAGGTCCCAGGGACCCATCGTGGTCCAGGAGCGGCGGAATGCGACCAGACCCATCGAGATCGGCAGCACGTAGCTGATGTAGAGGAAGATCGTGCAGACCACGGTGATGGTCGAGTAGACCGGGGTGTAGATCGTGAAGGCGACGCTCAGAAAGAAGATGGTCCAGATCGCGTTCACGGGGGTGAGGTAGGTCGGGTTGACCTGCCGCAGGGACTCCGAGCGCGGCAGGCCGCCGTCGCGCGCGAAGGCATAGACCATGCGGCTGGCCGAGGTGACCGTGGCCAGCCCGCACAGGAACTGCGAGACGGCGATGCCGACGTAGAGCGCGAGGCGCAGCCCATCGGGGATGACCTCTTGCATGAGGTAGTAGAAGATGTTCCCGCCCTGGCTGGCCGCCAGCGGAAGCGCCGGGATGGCCAGCACGATGGCGCAGAGCATGATGTAGCCGAACACCGAGGAGATGAGCACCGCGCTCAGCATCCCGCGGGGCACGGCCCGGGCTGCGTTGACGGTTTCCTCGGCGGTGTGCGCGCTGGCGTCGAAGCCCGTCACGGTGTAGGCCGGCAGCAAGAGGCCGAGCAGAAAGAGATAGCCCATGCTGGTGGTGGCGGGCCAGACGTCGCCCCCCGCGGGGCCGCTGAAGTTCTGGAACGTCCACAGCCGCGCGAAGTCGAGCGAGTGCGCGTAGTGCAGCAGGGCCACGGTGAGCGCCGCCGATACGAAGAAGATGAGGTAGCCGCTGCAGTCGGTCAGGATGGTGGTCAGACGGATGCCCAGGTGGTTCATCAGGCACTGGGCGCCCGTGATGGCGGTGACCACGAGGACCTGGAGCCCCATCGTGTCCGGCCAGCCGAACGCGCCCGCCGCGAACTTGTAGGCGCCCACGTTGATGGCCGAGATCACCGTGACCAGCCCCACCAGGTTGAACCAGGCGGTGACCCAGCCGGCGCCGCGTCCGCCCAGGATGGAGGCCCAGTGGTAGAGCCCGCCGGCGGTGGGGAAGGCGGAGGCGACCTGTCCCATCGAGAGCGCCACGCACACCGAGAACAGGCACGAGACCGGCCAGCCGATGCCCACGCTGGCTCCACCCACGCTGCAAAGGCCGAGTTGCAGGCTGGTAATGCCTCCCGCCAGGATGCAGATGACCGAGAAAGCGATGGCAAAGTTGGAGAAGCCGCTCATTCGGCGGCGGAGCTCCTGGGCGTAGCCCAGCTTCTCGAGGGTGGCGTTGTCGTCTAAGTCGTGCATCGAGCTTTGTCGGGAGCGAGATAGTTCCGCTGGCGCTTGCGCTTGCCCTCGTACTCCACGCGGGCGTGCTGCACGGATTCCATCTGGCTGACCTCGGCCACCGGGACGTCCCACCACGAGTCGTAGCCGCCCACCCGCGTGTCGCGGTGGGTCTTGACCACGATGACCGTCGTCTTGGCGCTCTTGCGCGCCGTCTCGAGCGCTTTGAGCAGCTGGTTCATGTTGGTCGGGGCGATGGTCAGAGCGCCCATACTGCGGGCGTTTTGCTCGAAGTCGACGGGCACGGCGTAGTGGTAGTAGGTTCCAAAGCCTTCCGACCCGACCGAGTTCGAGAGTCCGCCGATGCTGGCGTAGCCCTGGTTGTCCAGGAGCACGATGGTGAGCTTGACGCCCTCCTGCACCGCGGTGACGATCTCCTGAGCCATCATCAAGTAGGACCCGTCGCCGACCAGGCAGTAGACCTCGCGCTCGGGCTCGGCCATCTTGACGCCCAGCGCGCCGGCGATCTCGTAGCCCATGCACGAGTAGCCGTATTCCATGTGGTAGCCGCGCGGATCGCGGGTGCGCCAGAGCTTGTGGAGATCGCCCGGCAGGCTGCCGGCGGCGCACAGCACCACGTCGCGGGGCTCGGAGAAGTGATTCACGGCCCCCACCACCGCGCTCTGAGCAAAGAGACCGTTGGGAGCCTGAGCGTTGTAGAGCTCGGTCACCGTCTGATCCCACTCCTGGGCCAGTCGGCGGCACTCGCTGCGGTAGTCGTCGGGCACGCGGTAGCCTTCCAGGGCGGGAAGCAGCTCCTCGAGCGTGGCCCGGGCATCGCCCACGACCGGCAGCGCGGCGTGCTTGAATGCGTCGATCTCGGCCACGTTGACGTTGATGAACCGCACGTCGGGGTGCTGGAACGCCGATTTGGAGGCGGTGGTGAAGTCGCTCCAGCGGGTGCCGAGACCGATGACGAGGTCTGCCTCGGCGGCGATCCGGTTGGCCGCCGACGTGCCCGTGGTGCCGATGGCGCCCAGCGCGCAGGCGTGGTCGTAAGGCAAAGAGCCCTTACCCGCCTGGGTTTCGCCGACGGGAATGCCCGTGCGCTCGCACAGGTCTTTCAGCAGCCCCTCGGCGCCGGAGTAGAGCACGCCGCCGCCCGCCACGATCAGGGGCTTCCTGGCTTCGCGAATCCACTGGGCCGCCTGCTTGAGCACGCGCCGGTCGCAGCGCGCGCGGGCGATGGTCCAGACGCGCTTCTCGAACAGCTCCTTGGGGTAGTCCCAGCTTTCGGTCTGCACGTCCTGCGGCAGGCAGAGCGTGACGGCGCCCGTGTCGGCGGGGGAGGTCAGCACGCGCATTCCTTCGAGCAGCGCGCTGGTCAGCTGGTCGGGTCGCTGGACGCGATCCCAGTAGCGCGACACCGGGCGGAAGCAATCGTTGACGGTGGTGTCGATGCTGCTGGGCAGCTCGAGCTGTTGCAGCACCGGATTGACGTTGCGGCGCGCGAACGTGTCGGAGGGCAGCAGCAGCACGGGGACGCAGTTGATGGTGGCCCCGGCCGCCCCGGTGATCATGTTGGTCGCCCCCGGGCCCACCGAGGTCGTGCAGGCCAGTGTTTGGGTGCGCCGCTGGTGTTTGGCGAACGCCGCCGCCGCGTGCACCATCGCCTGCTCGTTGCGGCTCTGGTAGTAGCGCACGTCGGGAAACTGCTGCAACGCCTGCCCGATCCCGGCCACGTTGCCATGCCCGAAAATCCCGAAGCACCCGGGAATCAGCCGCCGCTCGACACCATCCTGCTCGGAATACTGCCGGCTCAAAAACAATACCGTCGCCTGGGCTACAGTCAGTCGCATCGGAAGAAGCCTTTCACGAGTTCGCCGGATGTTCGCTCGCTCGGCCTCCTCCCCTGTCGACTGTCAACTGTCGACTGTTGACCCCAGCGGGCCCCGGAGCCTCAGTTCTGGCTCGGCTTGGGAAACAACCGCAGCTTCATCTTCTGCTGCGCGCGCGCATCCGTCTGCACGTCTCTCAGCAGGTTGACCAGCTCGCGGGCCCGCTCGGCCACGTCGACGCGCTCCAACAGACCCTGCTTCTGGGTCGGAGCCAGCAGCGGCAGGTGCGCCGCCAGCAGGTCGAGCAACTGGCCCGGATTGGAGTGCTTGCGGCTCAGCAGCACCTCGCCAGGAAACTCGGCCATCTCGCGCAGCAGCTTGTCGAAGATGCGCAGCGTCTCGCCCAGGTGCTCGCGCAGGGCGCCCGCGTTGACCGGGCTGAGGCTGTCCTCGAGCAGGGTCACCTCGCACACCCGATAGGGGGTGCTCTTGATCTCGCGTCCCAGGCGCACGCGGGATAGCCCCTGCAGACGGATGTTGAAGCGACCGTCGGGCAGGCGCTCCACGCGCTCGAGCTTGCACAGGCAGGCCACCTGGTAGATGGCGGGGGACTCGAAGTAGTTCTTTTCCCAGCCTTCCTTGAGCAGCACCACGCCGATCAGCTTCTCGCCGGCCATCACGTCCTGCACCATCTGGCGATAGCGCGGCTCGAAGACGTGCAGCGGGTGGCGCGTGCCGGGGAACATCACCGCATTGGGAAGCGGAAACAACGGGAGCTGCCCGGAGAAAGTGTCAAGAGCCGGATCGCGCGCCATGAGAAATCAGGTTCTGCTCGGGCTCCGGCCGCACCTGTTCAAAGCTCAGCGTGCGGAAAATCAGGTCGCCCAGCGGCAGCACGACGTTGTAGTTGATCTTGGACCGATGGTGGTGGCGCCGGTGGTGCTCCGACAAGAACTTGAACCAGCCGGCGTGGCGGAACCAGAACTGGTCCGGACAGTGGATATACCAGTGCAGCAGCTCGTAGGAGACCACGTAGACCGCGGTGCCGAGCGCGCAGCCGAAGCTGGCCCAGGGCCCCCAGCCCAGGTAGACCAGTCCGAAGATGGGGAAGTGCAGCATCCACACGATCGGCATGGCGCTGGTCTCGAACAGGTGGTACTCCTCGAGCTCGTCGGGCCGGGCCGTGAACTTGCCGGGCGCGCGCCGCTCCGAGTGGTGCTTGACGGCGTGGCGCTCCACCGCCACCGGCAGCCAGAGCGTGGTGTGCATGAAGTATTTGTGGATGATCCACTCGATGATGCTGCCGAGCAGCAGCGAGAGGAGGAACCAGGCGAAGAATCCAAACATCAGGCGCTGCTCTTTCTCGCCCCCGGACCCCAACTCCCTGTCGCAGGCTCAGAAAGGCGTTGGGCCCTTGAACCTGAGGCGGCTCAGCCGATGGCGCAGGTCGTTGCAGCGTCTTTCGATGAGGTTCCAGGAGAGGGTTGCCAACAGGAGCGTCAACGCCAATCCCACTCCCGCTTTCAGCAATAGCCCCAGGACCAGGTCGGAAAGCGTGGCCGCAGGCCTGCTCTGCATATAGAGATACAGCACCAGAGCGCCGATATCCACCGAGATGAGATGCAGAAGGTACATCCCGTAGGTGATCTTTCCGGGTCGGGAGAGCCAGGGGTGGGCAAAGACGCTTGCGGCCGGGGGGTAGGCCAGCAAGCCGGCCAGGACCAGGAGGGCGGCCAGCGCAACCAGGGTCATCACCCAGACGGCGGAGATGTCGTTGAGGCCGATGAAGGGTGCGAAGCCCACGATGCCGACCAGCAGGGCGACCGACGTCACCAGCATCCAGGGTCCCCAGGGCCGAAGCCGCTGCGTGGTAAGCACTCCACGCTGCAGCATGATGGCCAGAGCCGAGCCCATCACCATCGGGTCGAGGTGCGAGAAAGTGTTGCAGTAGAAGAATCGAAAATCGGTGGAATGGGTGATCTGGTAAGCCCGGAAGAGCATCGTGAAGACCTGGGTGCAAGCCAGGAAGGCGAGCAAAGTGCGGGTGCGCGTCATGACCATCAACAGTGCGCACCAACCCAGGTAGAACTGCTCTTCGATGCAGATGCTCCAGAGGAGGTTGATCTGGTCGATCTCTGGCACTGTGGGCGGGCTCCAGAAATTGCCCAGGAAGACTCCATAGGGTGGCAGGAGCGTGCCGACCATCGCCTCCCACTCGGTTGTGCCCAGATGGGGGGTCCAGGTGGGCATGGGAAGGGCGGGCAAAACGAAGAAAGCCAGGACCAGGTTGATGTAATAGAGCGGCCAGATGCGCAGCAGGCGGCGCAGAAAGAAGAGCCGGAAGTCGATTCGTCCGTACGACTCGCGCTCGGTCAGAAGCAGCGTCGTGATGAGATACGAGCTCAACACGAAGAAGAAGTCGACCCCCGTAAAACCCCACCGCAAGACGTCATCGATGCTCTGGAGAGCGGGCGAGGCCTGCCGGCCCACGGTGGGAATGGTATTGTGCGAGAGGAATACGAACAAAAAGGCCAGCGTCCGCAAGCCGTCCAACTGCGGAACGTAGCGGGCCTCGGCCTTCGTGGTCATCTGCGGAGCTTCTGCGGAGCCGGAGTGTGTCCTCGCGCAGCGAGCCAGGAAAGGAATTGCTTGCGAGAGCCCTACGGCGGGGCCGGGTCGTGCGCTTGTTTCCGAAACGCTAGCGCTGGACCCTTTCGTAGCGGGGCAACAGGCCGGCCAGCATCGTCTGGACGAGGCGCAGGCTGTCGGAGGGGATGTTGAACACGCCCATCACCGTAACCGCGAGCCCGTTGAGCGAGGCCGCCCCACTGGCAGCGTGGGCCGGCAACTCCAGGGGCGGGCGCTCCTCGGGTTGGTGGGCGATGCCCGCCAGGGCGCGCATGTCCTTCTCGATGGCGGGCTCGCGCCGAAGCGGTGTATCCCGATCGTACATCGGCACGAAACGGTGCTGGCGGGGGCGGAAGATCAGCAATTCGTCGGCGTAGAGACGGCCGTCCGGCTGGAACAGCTCGGGCTGGCTCTGCAGCAGGCGGCGCTCGTTCGCACGCGGCAGCCAGCGGATGAGGCGCACCGAGGCGGCGTCCCCGAGCTCGAGGCTTTCGGCGATGCGCGTGAACAGCGGCGACAGACGTCCCCGGGTGCGCACGGAGCAGGCCTCGCTGGGCTGGAGGTGCATGATCTGGGGGCTCTCGAGGTAAGCGTCGCGATTCTCGGCCCAGGCGCGGAACTCCGCGAGCACCCCCTCCACCTGCAGCAGATCGCCCACCGATGAGCCGCGCTCCGCGGCAAACTCTTGCCACGACTGGACGGAGGTGGCCAGGAAGCGATCCAGCTTCTTCTCCGACACCACCATCAGGTAGCGGTGCTGCGCCAGCGAGGTGTCGTGGCGGAAGGTGTCGTTCAGGCGGGCCACCCACTCGCAGACCGCGCTCACCAGAGCCGGCTCGGCCAGCCGTCGGGCCAGGGGAGAGAGGGCCGCGTCCGAGCTCGCGAGCCACTCGTCGAGCTCGGCCCGAATCTCCTCGAGCTCGAGCGTGTCCACGGTGCAGCCTTTCTTGCGCGATTTCCTCTTGCCCGCGACGAGCAGCCGCGCGTGGGCGGTCTCAGGCAAGGGCACCAGCTCCTCCAGACTGAGCGCCGCCAGCGACCGCGCCGCCTGGCGCGCCACGGTCACCTTTTCGCTCTCGAGGAAGCGCGACAGGACATAGCTGACGGCCAGCTGCTGCTGAGGTGCGTAGGCCACCAGGTCACTTCCCATCAGCCGGGCGGCCTGGAGGCGCACCACCGGATCGCCCGAGTCCGAGGCGGCGAACAGCCGATCCAACAACAAGTCGCGGAAGGCTTCACGGTTGTAATACTTCACCAGTCCGGGCAACTCGATCTCCTGGCAGACCTTGAAGAACACCGTCAGGACGGCGAACTCCTCGAGCTCCTCGAGATCGAGGCTCTGCAGCAGCGGCTCGGCCAGCTGGAGCTCGAGCTCCTCGTCGTTCAGGGCGTGCAGCATGGCGTTGCGCGTGGCCAGGTCGACGACCCCCGCCAGGGTGGCCCGGACCCTGGGTGACTTGAGGCGGGCCCGCAGACGCGCCAGGTGAGGCGGATGTTGGGCCAGGTTGTACCAGACCCAGGGCTGGGTCAAATGGGCCTCCAGCCCTTCGTAAATACGGTCGAGGCGCTGCTGGCGCAAGCCGCGCTCCTCCGGCCTCCCCAGCAAGAATTCGTGACTCGGCTCGTAGAGCACCGGCGGGCAGCCCGAAAGATCGGGAAACTCGACCACCTCGCCGGCCCACTCCAGGTCGGGCCGGGGCGGAGTCAGCAGCTCCTGCTCGTCTGTCAGCTTGGAAATGAAGACATAATGCGCATTGCCGCGCTGATCGCGGTAGACCGTGACGAAGTCCTTCCGCCAGCGCAGCTCCTCGAACGTCACGGGCTGTGACCGCGCCACGACCTTCCCTTGAAACTGATACAGCCGGTAGCCGTCGATATAGTTGTGGCGGCCCTTCAGCAGCTCCACGTCGGCCGGACGCTGGACCGAGTCCAGGAGGCGCCACTGCACCTTCTTGTCCTCGGAGGCAAAACAGCCCATCAGGCCGGGGTTGGCCCGCGCCATCACCTCCAGATCGGCCTCCTGCAGGTAGTTCAGGCCGGGGAGCTGAGCCAGGATCTCGCCCGTGAACGTCAGACCGCGGCTGCGCAGCGGCACCACCTCGCCCGGGGAAGTGATGCAGAGGGTGAGCACTCCCGCCTGGGAAGGCTCCAGGAAACGCGCCACCAGGCCGCCTTTGACGACGCGCAGGAGCTGCATGAGTCCTTCCCACAACAGCGCCTGGCGGTCGGCCACGAGCCGGAACGGCCGCAGCTCGGCGTCAAAGGCTCCCGAAATGGCGACCATCCCATAGAGCGACGTGTCCAGAAACCCGCGCGTTGGGGTCAGGGCGTCGATATCCTCCTCGGAGAGGATGCCCGCTTCGAAGTCGACGTAGATTCCCAACGCAGCCAGGGTGTCCGGCTGCACGGGCCGTCCCTGGCTGGCCAGATAGCTCCGGAGGGCCTCGTGCTCGTCGTTGGTGAGGATCTGGTCGGGGCCCACTTTCTCGTGCAGGTGCTGCACCCGCGAGCGGGAGCGCTCGCTGCCGCTGTCCTCGGCGAGGTCCGCCAGAATCGTCAGGGCGCTTCGTTGACCCACCGTGCCCTGGAGGAACTCCCGCGTGGCCTCCACGTCAGGCGGCTGGGGAGGGCGCATCGCCTGCCATTGCGCTGGCTCCACGCCCAGGAAGGCGGCGGCCGCCTCGGCGGCGGTGGCGGAGGTCGCCAGCGGCTCGCCCTGCTCGACCAGGGCATCGAGCTGGACGCGGGTCAGATGGCCAAGGTGGATGTCCGCCAGCAGCGTCATGGCCGCCAGCGTGTTGGGGTTGACCGGGCGCCCGGCCCGTTGCAGATCGACCAGCAGCTCGGTCAGCACGGGATTGGTGAAATCGTGACTCTGGCTCAGCGTCTCCTGCATGAGGGCGACCATGTCCTGGACCTTCGGGTCATCCACCCGCCGTGCCAGAGAGGAGAGGCTCCGCAGCGCCGTTCGCCGGGTGTGGATGGTGGCTTTGAGGAAGGCCACCATCTGGGTGACCGGGGGCACCTCATCGAAAACGGCGCGGTGGCGGGTCAACTCGCGGAAGCCGACGGGCGGGATCTCCAGGTCCATCTCCACCAGGTAGCGCACCTCGCTGCCGTCGAGATGGTAGACGAACTCCAGCGCCTGCTCGGCCGGGGGCACGCGCCGTCGGCTGGCGCGCACCAGCGTGAAGGTGTCGTCGGGTGTTTGTGGACCCAGCCGGGCCACGGTCAGCTGCAATTTTCGGCTGCGCCCGCCCACCACGATGGGGAAGGACAGCAGCATGGCTTCGCGCCCCCCGGCCTGACCCCGCACGGCGCTCAAAGCGCCATCCAGGTTGCCGGGCAGCACCAGCATGGGAGCGCTGGCAAAGGAGGGCTGCAAGTGTACCTGGCCGTCCACCTGGTGGATGCGCACGAACCCGTCGCGCGAGGTCAGCTCTTGCGGGGCTTCGGGCCGCTCGTCGTCGGCCAGCAGCGTGGGTCGTCCTCCGCCCAGAAACAGGCGGAGCCCACGCCGGAAACCCTCAAACATGATGCCGTTTGGCGTGATACGAAGAGCGCACGAGCGGGCCGGACTCCACGAAGCGGAAACCCATGACGCGCGCTTTCTCGCCGAGCATGGCGAACTCGTCGGGTGTGTAGAACCGCTCCACCGGCAGGTGTTTCATCGTCGGGCGCATGTACTGACCGATGGTCAGGATGTCGGCCCCGGCGGCGCGCACCTCTTCGAAGGTGGAGAGCAGCTCCTCGACGCTTTCCCCCAGACCGACCATCAGGCCGGTCTTCACCAGCATGGTGGGAAAGTGCTCGTCGCGGAAGCGGGCGCTGCGCTCGAGGACCTCGAGGCAACGGGCGTAAACGCCCTTGGAGCGCACCCGGCGATAGAGGCTCGGCACGGTTTCGGTGTTGTGGTTGAGCACGTCCGGACGGGCCCGGAGCAGCTTCTCCAGCGCCTCCCAGTCGCCCCCGAAGTCGGGGATCAGCACCTCGACGCGCGTGCCGGGATTGCTCTGGCGGATGGCCAGGATCGTGTCCACGAAGTGCTGGGCCCCGGCGTCGGGCAGATCGTCGCGGTCCACGCTGGTCACCACCGCGTGCTCCAGGCCCATGGCGGCCACGGCTTCGGCGACGTGAGCGGGCTCGTGGGGATCGACCTCCTGCCCGGTCTTGCCGGTCTTGACGGCGCAGTAGCCGCATGCGCGGGTGCAGGTATCGCCCAGGATCATGAACGTGGCGGTGCCGTCGCTCCAACACTCATAGATGTTGGGGCATTTCGCCTCCTGGCAGACCGTGTTGAGGGTCAGGCGATCCATCATGGCGCGGATCTTGCCGAACTCCTCGTTGGTGCGCAGGCGGATGCGCAGCCAGTCGGGCTTGGGGGGACGAGCCTGCCATTCAGGGTCGGAGGGGCGCGGGAGACGCGGCTCGTCGCCGATCACGCGCAAAGGCACAAACGTATCGCTCACCGGGGCGTATTAGGTTCTTCGGTTGGGGTACCCTGCTTCTTGGGGTCGACAGTCGACAGTCGACAGTGTCGAAGGTTTAGAAGCCGAAGCCGCCATAGCCGCCGTAGTTGTAACCACCGAAGCCGCCGCCGTAGCCACCGAAGCCGCCAAATCCGGCCCAGCCGCCGCCGAGCTGGTTGTTGGCCGAGAACAGGTCCTGGTAGTAGTTCATGAACAGGCCGTTCTGCTGGCTAACGCCGCCGCCGCCGAAGATGGCGCCCAGGGCGCCGCTGTTGTCGGTCTGGAAGGAGAAGGGATAGCCGGGGGACCCGACGCTGAAGGCAAAGGGCTGTCCGGGAGAGCCGACGCTGAACGAGAAGGGCTGGCCGGGCGAGTTGACGCTGAAGGAGAAGGGGTAGCCGGGCGAGCCGGTGCTGAACGAGAACGGGTATCCCGGCGAACCGACCGAAAAGATGAAGCCATTTCCTCCAGCCATGTGCGAAAGCCCTCCTCCTGGTATAGGATCCTATTATACCGCACTCGGGAGAAAAATCTACCGCCTGGGTTCGAAGGCGGATCATGAGGTCAAGCATAGCTTTGGCCAGGCGTACTCCGCCTACCATCAGTTGCCGCCCGAGGTGCCGGCGCGCAACTCGCCGTCGCGATTGCGAAGCAGGCTGTTGACTTGGACTGGAACGACTGACCCGGCCACTGTGCTATAGTAACCCCATGCTTCCGCGCTATATTCCGCACTACACGGTTGAGGACTATCGACAGTGGGAGGGCAAGTGGGAGCTCTGGACGGGTCTGCCCGTGGCCATGAGCCCCTCGTCGGACCGCCAGCACCAACGCATCGGCGTTCGATTGCTCGAGCGTTTGTCGCACGCCTTGAAGGCCACCGGGTGCCAGCATTGTGAGGTCCTCTACGAGATCGACTGGATTGCGGCTGAGGACACGGTCTTCCGGCCCGATATCCTGGTCACTTGCGACCCGAGCAACTCCAAATTCATCACCCGCGCGCCAGCCCTGGTGGTCGAAATTCTTTCTCCCTCGACCCGTTCCAAGGACCTTCTGTACAAAAGGGAAGCTTACGAGGGTCTCGGGGTGGCCTATTACCTGATCGTCGATCCGGAGACGCGTCGCTCGAGCTTGCTGGTCAACGAAGAGGGACGATTCGCGGAGAGGGCGCTGACAAGTCTGAGTTTTCCTGGCGAGTGCGAGATTCAGCTCGAGCTGGAGGGGCTTTTCGACTGAGGTCTTTCAGTGAGCCCACTACTGCCAGCTCCGCAAGGATTTGGCCAGCTCCTGCGCGTTTTGGTAGCGCTCCTCGGGCTTCTTGGACATGGCTTTGAGGCAGATGGCCTCCAGGATGGGCGGCACGTCCGGGTTGAGAGAGCGGAGGGGAAAGGGCTCCTTGGTCAGGATGCCCGTCAGCAACTGGTGCATCCCGCCCCCGAAGGGTAGCTCACCGGTCAGCAATTCGTACAGGATGACGCCCAGGGCATACAGATCGGTGCGGTTGTCGGGTTTGCCGTAGGTGTCGTCGATCTGCTCGGGGGCCATGTGCGTGGGCGTGCCCATGGCAAAGCCCGACTGCGTCAGCTTGACCGCCGAATCGGCCAGCTTGGCCAGGCCAAAGTCCATCAGGTGGATCATCCCTTTCTCGTCCACCATCAAGTTGGCCGGCTTGAGATCGCGGTGCACGATGCCCGCTTCGTGCACCACGTCGAGCGCGTCGCAGATCTGGGCCGCGATCAAGGCCGCCTGCGCGGGATTCATCGGCTTGTCCATGTCCTCGAGCGACTCGCCGGTGATCAGCTCCATGACGATGTAGGCGGTCGGCGTCGTGCCCAGATCGTAGATCGAGGTCACGTTGGGGTGCTGCAACTTCGCGACCACGCGCGCTTCCTGCATGAAGCGCGTCAGGGCCTCCTGGTCCTTGAGCAGCTCCTTGGCGATGACCTTGACGGCCACGGTGCGCTCCAGGCGGGTATCGAGAGCCTTGAAGACCGAGCCGAACCCGCCCTCGCCCAGTTTCTCCTTGATCTCGTAGGGACCCATCGTCATGCCGCTGGACACGTCGAAGTTGGGGTCGGGGGCCAGGGGGGTCAGCTGCTGCTCGCGGCGCCGCGCCAGTTGCGCCTCGACGCGGGCCAGCGTGATGGCGAAGTCGATCGGCTTGGTGACGTAGTCGTTAGCGCCCAGGTTGAGCGCCTCCACGACCATGTCGCTCTCGCCCACGGCGCTCACCATGATGATCGGGAGCTGGTGGGCGGCTTTGTTGTAGCGCACCTTGCGTAAGACGTCCAGGCCGCTGATCTCGGGCATCATGATGTCGAGCAGAATGAGGTCCACCGGATGATTGTCCACCATCTCCAGGGCTTTCTTGCCGTCCTCGGCCATCAATACCTGGAATCCCTTGCGCTCCAGGCGCCGTCCCAGAACCTCGCGGTTGTCAGGATTGTCGTCTACCACCAGCAGCAGCTCGCGCGTGCTCATCAAGTCAGTCCTTTCCGGGGAACATCGTGTCCATCAATCGTACCAGCTCGTCCGGCTGGAAGCCTTTTCTGAGGATGGGGCGCTCTGCCCCTTCCAACTCTTGGATTTCTTCCGGCGTGAGGTCCTTGGAGGACACCACGATGATCGGAATTTTGGCCAGGCGCGTGTCATCCGAGTCGCGCAGCATGCGCTGCAGCTCGAATCCGTCCATGCGGGGCATCACGAGATCCAGCAGGATGAGGTCGGCCGGACGGTCACGCAGCAGCCCGAGGGCCGCCAGGCCGTCCGGCGCCTCGCGCACGTCCCAGCCCTCGAGGTAGCGAACCAGCAGGCTGCGGGCGTGCGGGTCGTCGTCGACCACCAGCGCGCTCTTGGCCCGGGGCGCCAGGCGATGGACCACGCTCAAGAGCTCCTCCCGGTCGACCGGCTTGGTCAGGAAGCCGGCCGCGCCCAGGGTCAGCGCCATCTCTCGATCGACCCGGATCGAGATCAGCAGCACCGGTACCTGCGAGAGCTCCGGGTCTTGTTTGAGCTCGGTGAGCACTTTCCAGCCGTCCATCCGGGGCATCAGCACGTCCAGCGTGATGAGGTCGGGCTTGAACTCGCGCGCTTTCTCCAGCCCCTCCTCGCCCCCGACGGCCACCATGACGCGGTAGCCGGCCTTCTCGAGCGAGCGGGATAGGATCTCACGGGCATCGGAGTTGTCGTCCACGACCAGGACCTTGCGCGTGTTGATGCGGGTGGTGACCGCCGAAGGGACCTCCGGCACGGGAGCCGTCTCGGCGGTATGGCGCGGCAGGCGGATCGTGAAGGTCGTCCCCTCGCCGGCCCGGCTGAGCACGCTGACGTCGCCCCCCATCATGCGGCAGAAGTTGCGCGTCAGCATCAATCCCAGTCCGGTCCCGCCATACTTGCGGCTGGTGGAGTCATCGGCCTGGCTGAACGCCTGGAACAGCCGCGACAACTGCTCGGAGGTCATGCCGATGCCGGTGTCGGCGACCTCGAACGAGAGCCACTCGGGGCCCTCGCTGCGAGCCCGCATGGTGACCCGGCCCTCCTCGGTGAACTTGCAGGCGTTCGAGAGCAGGTTGAAGAGGCTCTGGCGCAGCTTGGTCAGGTCGCTGCGCATGCGACCCAGCGACGGCTGGCGCTCGACCACCAGGGTGTTGCGGTTCTTGGCCACCAGCGGTTGGACGGTCGCCACCACGTTGTCCAGCACCGGATCGAGGTCGAACGTCTCCAGCGCCAGCTCCATACGCCCGGCCTCGACCTTGGACAGGTCCAGGATGTCCGAGATCAGCGCCAGGAGGTGCCTGGCCGCCCCCAGGATCTTGTTCAGGTCGGCCACCACGGCGTCCTCGCCCCGGTCCTCGGCGTCCTCGATGAGCATCTCGGAATAGCCCACCACGGCGTTGAGGGGCGTGCGCAGCTCGTGGCTCATCGTGGCCAGGAAGGCGCTCTTGGCCTCGCTGGCTGCCTGGGCCGCCTCGCGCTCGAGCTCGGCATCCTGCGACTGCTTGCGCTCGGTCACGTCGCGCAGGCTCACCACGATGCCCTGCACGGCGGGATCGTTCTGATGGTCCTGCATGCTGAGCTCGAACAACTGGTCCGGCTCGCATTGCAGGCGCACCTCGAGCGAGCCGCGCACCTGGCCGGTCCAGAGACGCTCGTAGCTGGGGCGATCGGCGCTCACCAGCAGGTCTTCGAGCCGGGCCGGGGCGTGCGGGATCAGGCGCGAAGTGTAGCGGATGAAGCCGCCGTCGGGCGCCACCACGGCCAGCAGCGCGAAAGAGTTCTCCAGGAGCCAGGTGAAGTTCTCCTCGCGGGCCTTCAACTCGCGCTGGGTCTGGCGCAGGCGCTCCTCCCGGCTGCCCAGCTGGTGGAAGAGCTCCAGGAAGGACCGGGCCAGGCGGCCCAGCTCGTCCGAACGGCGTACCGGGCCACTCAGCGCCAGGCCCGTGTAGTCGCCGCGCCGGGCCGAGTCGGCCGCCTCGGTCAACTGGCCCACGCTCTGGCTGATGCGCAGCCCGATGAGCGCGACCGTGGCCAGGGTCAGCAGCATGCTGAGCACGATCAAGCCCAGCCCCTGCTTCACGAACGGCACGAGCGGCGCCAGGATGGCCTCTTCGGGCAGGTTGCAGACCACGGTCCAGCCGCTGATCGGCGCCTGGGCCCAGTAGACCCGGCGCACCTTGTTGTCGACCGTCAGCTGGTCGGCCCCCTCGCCGCGTTGCACCAGCTTGCCCTCGGGCAGATCCGGCAGCAGCGCTCCCGCCGAGCTCTCGCTCACCTGGAGGCGGGCGTCGGGATGGGCGATCACGCGCCCGTCGCGGCTGACGAGGTAGAAGTAGCCGTCCCCGTAGCCCAGCTCCTCTTGCGCCGCCACGACCGTGGCGCGGATCTCGTCCAGCGAGAGATCGGTCCCGGCCACGCCCGAGAACTTGCCCGCCGGATCGTGAATGGCGTGCGTGAGGCTGACCATGGCGATGTTGGAGGCGCCTTTGTCGTAATAGGGCTCGGTGATGATCAGCTTGTCGGGCGATTTCTTGGCGTCCTGATACCACTTGTAGGCCGCGCCGTGGAAGTCGTAGGCCAGGTGGGCCTGGGCTGGCAGCGAGTTGCGGTTGACCCACACGATGACCGGCCCGCCCTGTTTGTCAGGCTTTTCCATGGCCAGGTAGATGCCGAAGGCGTCCTCATCCGGAGTGCGCTCGAGCAGCTGCTGGACGAACTCGAAGCTGTGCGGGGCGGGCTCGTCGCCGAAGGGAGTCTGGTAGGCGACCAGATCCTCGGTCAGCTGGCTGGCCGACAGCAAGTAGTGGTCCACCACCTCGCCCAGCGCCTCGACCTGGTGACGCGCCTGCTGATCGGCCTGGTCCACCAGCAGCCCGCGCTGGGAGTAGAGGTCCATGGCCAGCACCAGGAGCAACACCGTACAGGCGGTGAGCCCCACCCGGCTGAACAGCGTGAACGCCAGGCCGCGTTTCATGCGCTCACCTGCCGGAGCCATTCCACCAGCTGCTCGGTGGAGAACTCCCGGCGGTCCACCAGGCGGGCGGTGTGCGAGTTGAGATAGGCGCGCTCCTCGTCGGTCAGCTGCTTGGCCGTGACCACCACCACCGGCACCGAGGCCCAGCGAGGATTCTGGTGCATCTTTTCGAGCACCTCGAAGCCATCGACCTCGGGCATCATCAGGTCGAGCACCACCAGGCGGGTCGGCTCGCCCTTCATGCGCTCCAGGGCCTGGCGGCCGTTCTCGGCCGTCTCCACGGTCCAGCCTTCCTGGCTGAGCGTGCGCTGGAACAGGTCGCGGTTGTTGGCATCGTCGTCCACCACCAGGACCCGCCCGGGGCCCGCCGGGCAGAGGCGGCTCAGAACGCTGACGAGCCGGTCGCGCTGGATCGGCTTTTCGAGCTGCTCGGCCGCGCCCAGCGTTAGCCCGGGGCCGCGGTCACCCGCGAACGTCACCAGCACCACCGGAATGCTGGCCAGCTCCGGGTCGTCCTTGAACTGCCCCAGCACCGTCCAGCCGTCCATCTCGGGCATCATCACGTCGAGCGTGATCGCGTCGGGACGCCACTCGCGCGCCTTCCGGATGCCTTCGGGGCCGCTGGGGGCCGCGGCCACCTCGAAGCCCTCCTTCTCCAGGGTCCGGCGCATCAGCTCGAGCACCTGGGGATCGTCGTCGATGACCAGCACGCGCGGGGTGCGTCGGGAGCGGGCGCCAGACTCTTTGGCGGTCTTGACGTCGCCGATCATGCTCGAGTGCAGGGGGAGCTCCAGCGTGAACGTGGACCCCGCACCGTGGGTGCTCTTGACCCAGATCTCGCCGTCGAGCAACTGGATGACCCGGCGCGTGAGCAGCAAACCCAGCCCGGTGCCGCCATATTTGCGCGTGGCGCTGGAGTCGCCTTGCGAGAATGGCTCGAAAAGATGATCCACCACCTCGGGCTTGAGGCCGATCCCGGTATCCTCCACCTCGACCGACACCCGCTCGTAGGCCTCCTGCGCCCGCACCTCGATATGGCCCGCGTGGGTGAACTTGCAGGCGTTGTCCACGATGGCCATCAGGCACTGGCGCACGCGGCTCTTGTCCGAATGCAGCAGAATCGGCTGGTCGGGCATGACCACCCGCAGCTCCACGCTGGGATCGCGCCGTCCCTGGGCCTGGCCCAGGATTTCCTTGATCAGGGCCTGGAGCTCGAACGTCTCGGGGTAGACCGGCATCTTGCCCGCCTCGATCTTGGACAGGTCGAGGATGTCGTTGATCAGGGTCAGGAGGTTCTTGCCCGAGGTGTGGATGCGCTCGAGATCGGGCAAGAAGTCTTCCAGGCCGCAGTCGGGCGCCTCTTCGATGAGAATCTCGCTGTAGCCGATGATGGCGTTCAGGGGAGTGCGCAGCTCGTGGCTCATGTTGGCCAGGAAGGCGCTCTTGGCGCGGTTGGCGGCATCGGCCGCGTCCACCTCGAGCTTGAGCTGGCGGGCGCGCTCGCGCTCGGTGACGTCGCGCAGGCCGACCAGCACCATCTCCCCTTCACTGTGGCGCAGAATGTTGACCTCGATCTGACGGATCTGGCCCCGCGCATCGGGGGCCCGCACCTCGACCGGCTTGAGCCGCCCCGCCACCGAAGGATTGTTGAAGGCATACTGGAGCTTTTCGCGGTCGCGCGGATCGATGAAGTCGGTGAGCGGCTTGCCGACCCACGACTCGGGCTCGTGGCCGAGATCGCGGCTCAGAGCGGGGCTGACGTAGAGGCAATTCAGCTCGTGGTCGAGCCGCAGCAGGATGTCGGCCGCGTTCTCGACCAGGGCGCGGGTGCGCCGCTCGTTGAGCTCCAGGGCCTCGGAGAGGGCACGCAGCTGGTATTCGCGCTCGTGGACCTGGGTGACCATCTCCTGGAAGGCCCCGGCCAACTGGCCGAACTCGTCTCTGCGCCGGCAGACCGGGTCGAGGCCCGTCCCCATCGCCTCGCCGCGCTCGGCCCGATCGACCGCCTGCAGCAGCACCGGGATCGGCCGCAGGATGCGGCCCGCCATCAGGCCCAGAGCCGCGAACATCACGACCACGGTGGCCAGGAAGATGCCCAGGTCATTCTGGCGGATCCGTTCCACCGGGCCCTGCAGCGCGGTGGTGGAGACTTGCAGGATGACCAGGAACCGGCTGTCCGGGCAGGTGGCAAAGAAATACTGCCACGGGCCGGCTTTCAGCATCTCCGAGCCCGAGTGGGCGTCGAGATGGGCCGCCAGGATCTCGCTGCCCTGGGGCACGACGCTGATGTTCTGGCCGGGCCGATCGGGGCCGGGCAGCAGCTTGGGGTCGGGGTGCAGCAAGAAGTAGCCGTCGCGGTTGGCCAACCAGGGCGTATCGCCGGGCCGCAACGAGCAGCGGTTCAGCGTCTCCTGCAGCCCGCTCACGCGCAGATCGGTGGCCGCCACCCCCAGGATGGACTTGCCGTCGGCCGAGATGACCGCCTGGGAGAGCCGCACCAGCACCTGTCCGTCCAGGTAGACCGGCTCCCCGATCGAGATGGCGCCCCGCTTTTCCACCGCATCGAGATACCAGGTCTCCTGGCGCGGGTCGCCCATGGGCGGATCGTCCACGTGCGAGGCCCGTAGCACGTGCCCATCGCTGGCGACATAAAGCAGCGCCGCGGTCAGCTCGGGGTCGGTGCGCTCGAGCAGGTTGTCGAGCAGAGCCTGGAGATGCTCGGTATGGCCGTTGGCCGCGCCCACCTCGGCGCTGATGGCCCGGGTGACGGCGCCTTCCCCGTAGACCAGCAGATCGATCGTCTGCGCCGTGGCGCGCACCTCCCGCAGTCCTTCGGTGCGGGTGAGCTGGTCGAGCGTGTCGCTGACGTTCCTGAGCCCCTGCGAGAGGGTGAGCAGCAACACCAGGGCGGTGGCAACTCCGATCGAGAGCTGCAGCTCCAGCGCGATGCGGCGGACGCGAAAGAGGCGTCTCAGCGTTGGAGCAGTGCCTCCATCTTCGCCAGCAGGCTGGCCAGGTCGACGGGCTTGGTATCGTAGTCGTCACAACCCGCTTCGAGCGCTTTCTCCCGGTCGCCCGACATGGCGTGGGCCGTCAGCGCGATGACCGGGGTGCCGGCGGTCACCGGGTTGGCTTTCAAGCGGCGGGTGGCCTCCCAGCCATCGATCTCGGGCAGGCTCATGTCCATCAAGACGAGATCGGGTTTCTCGGCCTCGGCCACTTCGAGCGCCTGGCGTCCGTCCTCGGCCAGCAGAACCTCGTAGCCCTTGCGCTGCAAGCGCCGACTCAGCATGTCACGGTTGTTCTCATTGTCTTCGACCAGGAGGATGCGGGGCATTTTCCCAGCCTTCGGCTTGGCTGCGAGGGTTCCCTCGCAACCCCGCAGAAACCCGGGGCTCATGAGCACTTCCACCACCTCTCTGCCCGAAATTTTTTCCATGAGCCTGGAGCAAAAGGTCGCCCAGCTCATCCACGTCGACGTTCCCGCGCTCGAGCTCGACGAGCAGTGGCGCCGGCACCTGCAAGAGCACGCTTTTCACGGTGTCATCCTGTTCGCCCAGAACGTGCGCGACCGGGCCCAGGTGGCGCGGCTCATCACGTCCCTGCACGAGGCCCTGCCCATTGCGCCCTGGATCTCGATCGACCAGGAAGGCGGGCTGGTGGACCGGATTCGCTTTCCCGAGATGTCGCTCTCGCCCGGCCTGATGGCGCTGAGCGCCACGGATGACGCCGCCATGGTCGAGGCCGCCCACCGCATCATGGGGCGCGAGCTGAGCGATCTGGGCGTGCACATCGATTTCGCGCCCTGCCTGGACGTGAACAACAATCCGCAGAACCCGATCATCGGCGCGCGCTCGCTGGGCGAAGACCCGGCCCGCGTGTCGCAGCTGGGCCGCGCCGCCATCCGTGGCCTGCGCGCGGGCGGCGTGGCCGCCTGCGCCAAGCACTTCCCGGGCCACGGCGACACGGCCATGGATTCCCACTTGGCGCTGCCCACGGTCGATCATCCTCTGCCGCGACTGCGCGACGTCGAGCTGGCGCCGTTCCGGGCGGCCATCGAGGAAGGCGTGGAATCCATCATGACCGCGCACATCGTCTTCCCGGCCTATGACAGCGAGCCCGCCACCCTTTCGCGCCGCATCCTGACGGGACTGCTGCGCGAGGAGATGGGCTTCGACGGGGTCATCATCACCGATGGCCTGAACATGAAGGCGATCGCCGACAACTACGGCATGGGCGAGGCAGCCGTGCGCTCGATCGAGGCGGGCGCCGATCTGGTGCTGGCTTTCGGCCCGATCCCCGACCAGGTCGCGGCCTACTCCGCGCTACTGGAGGCGGTGCGCACCGGACGCCTGACCGAGACGCGGCTGGACGAGTCGCTGGAGCGGCTGTTCGCGTTGAAGCGGCGCTACCACGCTCTGCCGCGGGCCGAGGCCACGTTTGACTCGGCGGCCCATGCAGCCGAGATGCGCGCGATCGCCGCCGCGGGGGTGACGGTGGCTCGCGACGAGGGGCTGATCCCGCTGGCGCCCGGGAAGGTGCTGGTGCTGACCCCCGACCTGCTGCCGGTGTCCCCCCTGGGAGAGATGGCTTCCTCGACCTCGCTGGCGTCCTTCATGGCCTCGCACGATGGCGAGGTGGTGGATCAGAAGTTCCATTTCTCGGGGGTGACCGGCCCGGCCCACCACGATGTCGTAGCTAGAGCGGCTGAAGCTTCGACGGTGGTGCTGGCGTTGTACGCCCGCAACCGCCTCAACGACGCCCAGCGCGAGCTGGCCGAAGCGGTGCTGGCGGCCAATCCGCGCACGATCGTTGTGTCGCTGTCCTCGCCCTATCTTCTGATGGACCTGCCCCAGGCTCGGTGCTGCGTACTGGGCTACAACTACTCGAACTTCACGCTGGAAGCGGTGGCCGAGGTGCTGCTGGGCCAGCGGAAGGCGACCGGGCGTCTGCCCGTGAGCCTCTAAACCGGTATGGCCCTGGCCTGACATGGCGGTGGAGTACTGGTAGCCGGTCGCCATCTGACCCCAGCCCATCGAATCCTGGTTGACCTGGACCGACGGAGCGGTAACAATCCGGTGCCAACAATCCAGGGTGCACTCCGTTAGACTGATGGGGTGGTGCAGTCCGTCTTCAACGATCTTCCCAACTGCCGGCGCGGGCAGCCTCTCAAGCTCGACCGCGCGCAACGCGAGAGCCTGACCAAGGCGATCGGCGAACTCTACGAAAAGGGTTACGAGGTGGTGGAGAACTACCGCGAGCCCGACTGGCGAACTCCGGGCAAACCGGTGACAGCCGACCGGTTTTTGACCCGCTTCGAGAGGGGCGGGGACCGCACGAACCTCTATCTGAAGACGCCCGGGCAGACCGTCTTGCTGAGCGACTTTCATCCCCTGGTCGAAGAGGCCATTTTCGCTCTGGGCGCCGACCCCCAGGAGGGGCGATGGGCGCTGGCGCGCCAGGTGCGCGACCTGACCGGCGAAGGCTGGAGCTACGGCAAGGGCAGCCCGCGCGGGGTCTACCAGCGCCTGCGTGACAGCGAAACGTCGCGGTGGCCCGTGGAGATGAAGGTCACCTCGCCCGAGGGGATCACCTTCCCGGTGCGCAACAAAGCTCAGTTCAAGACGCTGGTCGAGATGTCCGAGCGCACGCTGCCGGCCTATGTGGGGGCGGTTACCGGTGCGCCGGCGGTGGCGGCGGCTCTGGCCGGGGTGCTGGAGAATGGCAAGTTGCCGGTGGACAAAGCCTTCGAGGCCGTCGAGCTGGCCCGGAAGGTGAAGGGGGTCGAGCCCGACCTGGCGGCCACCGCCCTGGCCAACACGCTGGCTCGCAATGCTTCCTTCGAGGAAGCCGCCGAGGTCGTTCGCAGCAACTATTCCACGCGGGGAATGGACCCCAAGGAGGCTTTGGAGTCGCGCTCCCGGCTGATGACCGCGGTGGGCTCCGCGAACTTCAACATGGCCGTCTATCACCTGGGCCAACTGCACGGCGAGGTGAACTCGGCTCTCCGGGTGTTGTATCCCTATCGGGGGTCGGCCGCTCTGTCCTACACTTCGCCTGAAGCGACGGGGGCTCGTCAGAGCTTTCTCGAGCTGGTGGAGCAGGGCTGGGACCCGGCCGACGTCGGCAAAGCCGCGGCCGTGTCACAGGTGCGCGGGGGCGTCGAAGAGCTCCGTTCGCTGGGCCAGTGGCTGCCTCGCGATCAGGATTTGCTGCGCCAGACCACGCGACTCAAAGAGTTGCGTCCGGAGGGGCTGCCGGTGGGTCAGGCCGCGTTCGTCTTCAACTCGATTTACCAGCGCCCCGATCCCGAAGTGAAGGCCGAGCTCGCGCGGGTGGCCGCGCTGAGCCCGGACGAGCGGGCCCGCATTCTGGCCCCGGTCCTCCTGGGCGGCCAGGCGGCCGTGGAAGCCCAGAGCGTCGGTGTGAAAGAGGAGCGCGGTTGGGTGATCGTGGGCGGCGTGCGCGTCCCCCGCAGGCAGGCAGGTCAGTACTGATTCATCGGTAGGACCTGAAGCGTCGAGCAAATGGACTCCATGAGCTGGTCGGCCTTCTGCGGGTCGGCAAACGAGGCTTTGCGCACGGCCAGCAACAGCCAGCGCTTGTCGGGCAGGCGGACCCAATAGCATTCCACCGCGCGCCCCCCCACGGCATGCGGGTAGTAGTCGCCCGTGACGCTCTGGCCCAGAATCGTGCGCGTCCTGTGCTCGGGAGCCGGTTTCGTCAGGCCCAGGTAGGCCTTTTTTTCCTCCTGGAATGGATCGCCTTTGGCTTCGCCGCTGGGCGAGGAGAGGTGCAGGACGACCTCCAGGCTCTCGGCACCGCGAGAGGAGTCAGCGGGAGCCACCAGAGCGCACGCGCTCTCGCCCAGCTTCTCGGGCGAGCTGAGCGGGAGCGAGGGCTGAAACTCGAGGCCCAGGACGCGCACCGGCTCGCCCAGAGCCGGTGCCAGCAAAGCACAGATCAGCAAGAAGGAGCGTAGCATCGGACTCAGTGATGCGAGCCTGCGTAGGCCTGGTGCAGCGAGCTCTCGAGGGCCCGCGAGCCCTCGCGCACGGTCCAGTGCGCACTGCGGCTACCCTGTCCGTCCTGGATAGCGGCTTCCAGGCGCTGGGCCTGGAACAGGTCGGCGCGGTTCCTGTAATCGAGTTGCAGGTTCATGTAGTCGGAGGTCAGGGTGTCGCGCATTCCGCGCAGGGCTTGAGCCCCCTCGGGGGTGTTTGCCAGAGCCTGAAGTTGTTGGCTGTTCATTCCCGAAGTGAGGCTGCGAGCGACATCCCGGCCCGCCGAACCACCCAGCTGGCGAATGACCTGATCGGCCAGCGACGGGTTGGAGGCGATCGTTTGCGCAAGATGCCGAGAGATTCCGTCCACATTGGTGTGGGGCATCGTCGGGTAGGGTCGCCCGAGGCTGACTCCGGGCTGCGTGTTGGAGGCGATCAACTGCCGGGCAGCGCCCCGATGCTCTCCGGAGGCCCGGGTAAGCTCGGCCTGGCGAGCCCGCTCGGTCGGGCTGACAGGGGCGCCGGGATTTTCTCTGTTCGCCCGAACGGTCTCCCAGAGAAGCCCGGCGTTGCGGACCGCGCGGGCGGCGTCATTGCCGTTCACGCCGGCCGAAATGGCATCTCCCACAGGATTCTGGGGCCGGCCGGCGCCCATGTGAGTCGCCCGGCCGTTTTGGTACTGCAAGGCTTCGGCCATGCCCTGGCGGATGTCGCGCTGATCGTTGGGATCATCGCCGTAGCTGCCGGTCCCGCCGCCGATGATGAGGTTGCCTGGCAGGCCATACTCGGGTCGGCTCGTGCCGGCGGCGACCTGGGCCCGGCCCGCGCCCTGCAGGATGTCGGTCGGCGTCAAACCCAGAGCCTGTCCGACCGCTCCGTAGTTGTAATTGCCCAGCCGGTCGCCGTAGACGCCTGGATGGGTCTGCTTCAAGTCTTGCGGCCCGTGGTTGCGCACCTGCTCGCGGAACCAGGCCAGGCGCAGGCCGTAGTCCAGGTCCGAGCGGCTCCGCGCCTCTTCCACGTTGCGCCGGACGAGGTCTCGATCATGCTGATTCTCAAAGTGGAACGGCTGGCTGCGATCTCCATTGGTGGTCGGGGGTTGCGCCCTCTGAGCGACAGCCGTACCCTGGCCGGTCGGGCGCGGGCCGGGCTCGGAAGCGTGGGCACCGAATGCCGCCGCCACACTGGCCGCGTGAGAAGTTCCCTCGACCTCGTGCACGTCGGCGGAAAGGGCCACGTGATCGGACTGATTTTGCCGGTTGCGGGCGGCCGGTTGGGCCGTATGCGGCTCAGGGCGGCGGGCGGTGGCGTGGTGGGCGGTGTCGGTGCGACTGCCGTTGTGGATGCCGGGGGAACTCATAACCACATCTTAGAGAGGAGAGTTTGCCGGATTGTTGCCAGATCGTGAAAGTCTTTGCCGTTCTGTTTCTCTTTCGGGGTGAGTTGGTTCGAGAGCGCTTTCGAACCTGGCTGGAGGAATGCCTGGCCCCTGGATTGAATCGCCGGTTCTCATTCAATCGGAGGGGGGAGCTCACATGTCCGACCAGCATAAATTGATAGAAAAAGTATACGCAGCCCTCAACAAGATGTTGACCGAGGGCGAGACTTCCGATCTCTTTGCCTGCTGGCACCAGGATGATTGCGCCAGCTTGATGCTGGCTCTGGGCGAGCGGGAATTCGGCTGGAAGGCCGTCAAGAAAATGCTGGCCCAGGTCGCCACCATCATCAGCAAAGCCCCGGTTCATAGCCGTATCGTTCCCAAGCTCGAGCGCTGGCACGAAACTTCCGAGATGGCGTATTGTGCGATCATCGAGGATATCGAGGCCATTCTCCAGGTGGGGCCGCCCGAGAAGCGCCACCAGCAGAGAAGCACCATGGTTTTTCAGAAATTCCATGGAGAATGGAAAATCGTCCACTGGCACAACGATGCGGTGTCTCCTCTGCAAGAGACCTTGAGCTTCATCCTGCGCCACCCACACTTCGACCTGGACCCTTGATCCGGCTGCGTTAGAACTGGAATACGGGTCCGTCACCCGGGAGGGCCTCGTGCCGACGGAGAATCACGGTTTCACCATGATCTTCCGAAGGCAGGGAACGACGGGTCCGTTTCGGGCTGACCGAATGCTCCTTCTGCTGCTCCTCCTGGGGCTGGTGGCCTGCGGGCCACCCCGGCCCTCGGTCGCCCAACTGCGGCAGCAGATCCAGCAGAACGAGGCACAAATCCTCGAGCTGGGGGACACCCTGCCGGTCGTGGAAGAGCGCCAGAACTGGTTGCGGAGGTTGCGCGCCCAGGTGGCGATCGACGACAGCTATCACGCCGACAAGACCCGGATCGGCCGGGAAGTCGAGCGCGTCGTGAGGGCCTGCGGACCGGCGCTTCAAAGTGTCGAGTGCGACCGGGATACGCTCGTGGTCCGCGTGCAGGTGGCTCCCGCGCAGGCCGAGAGCCTCGCCAGGAAGCTGGGAGTGTCCGGCCAGAAAGGCCTCCTCGAGGGGCGTCTACCCGAGCGAGGGACCGGACCGGACGTAAGACCCGCGACGCAGAGCGCTTCCGTGCGAGAGCCCGCCCGGCCGGCTCCCGCAAGGAGCGAGTATGAGCGTCTGAGCGAGCAGCTCGACCAGTCGAGGCTCAAACTCGAAAGTAGCCGGAAGGCAATCAAGAACCTCCCTTTGACGACACAACAGGTCGAGGAGGAGGAGAAACTGCTCAAGAGCCGGTTGAAGAAGCTTTGCGGCAAGACGGAGCTAACCTTTGAGGACCCGGAGCTCCTTCCCAAGCATGTCCAGGCCGAGCTGACGGCGGCGGCCAGGAAACGAGGAGTCAAAATCACGCGATTCGTGCCGGGTGGGGGCATGCGGGTCCCCTGGAATTCGCCGGTCAAAAGCGACCTGGACGGCTTCCACGCGGTCGATTTCAGCCTGAATGTGACCGGTCGTCCCGCCGAGGTGGCCGCCTTTCTGAGGGACATCGAGGAGGGGCGGGCCAAACGCTACGACGTGCTGACCCACGTCAAACTCACTCCTGGCGGAGCCAGGGTCGACCTGGTTGCGCTGCTCCTGCTCTAACCCCGACTTACTGCGCTGACGGGCAGATCGCATTCAGGATGCACTCGCCGCATTTCGGCTTCTTGGCCAGGCACACGTAACGGCCGTGCAGCAGCAGGCGCGAGGAGCCGGCGGTCCACTCTTTCTTGGGGAAGAGCTTCATCAGGTCTTGCTCGATCTCTTCGGGCTCCTCGCTCTTCGTCAAACCCAGGCGGGCGCTGACACGCTTGACGTGGGTGTCCACGATGACGCCCGGGACGCCGAAGCACTCGCCCAGGATGAGGTTGGCGGTCTTGCGGCCGACCCCCGGCAGCGTCACGAGTTGCTCGAGCGTGCGCGGGACCTGGCCGGCGAAGTTCTCCACCAGCGACAGGCTGCACTCCTGAATGGAACGGGCTTTGTTGCGGTAGAAGCCGGTGGGGCGGACGACCTCCTCCACCTCTTCGCGCACCGCGCCGGCCAGGGCTTCCGCTTCGGGCCAGCGACCGAACAAGATCGGCGTGACCTGGTTGACCCGCTCGTCGGTGCACTGGGCGCTCAGGATGGTGGCCATCAGGAGCTCCCAGGCGTTGGAGTGCTTCAGCTCGCAGCGGGTATCGGGAATGGACTCGGACAGGCGGGCCAGGATCTGGCCGGCGCGTTTCTTGCTCATGAAAACCCCCATTTGGGGAACACAGAGGAGAACCTGCGTCGTCCTCTAAGCAGCAGCCTGCTATGACGACTGAAGCAACCGCCAAACGCTTGATCCGCGTGGGCCACAGCCCCGATCCCGACGATGCCTTTATGTTCTACGCCCTGGCGAAGAACGCGCTCGACACCGGCGAGCTCGAGTTCACCCACGTGCTGCAGGATATCGAATCGCTGAACCTGATGGCCTTCCGAGGCGAGCTCGAGGTCACGGCCGTGTCCCTGCACGCCTACGCCTACGTGCACAAGAAGTATGCCTTGATGAACTGCGGGGCCAGCCTGGGTCACGGCTACGGGCCCATCCTGGTGGCCCGCCCAGGAGCCAGGATCGAGGACGTGCTCAAGAGCCGGGTGGCCATTCCCGGCCGTCTCACCACGGCGTTCCTGACGGCGCAACTCTTCAACAAAGGCAAGTTTGCCTACGAGGAGCACCCCTTCGACACGATCCTGGACGTCGTGCGGGAAGGCAAGGCCGACGCGGGGCTGGTCATCCACGAGGGACAGCTCACGTTCCAACAGGAAGGGCTCGTAAAGCTGGTCGACCTGGGGGAGTGGTGGGCCCAGGAGACGGGGGGCCTCCCGTTGCCGCTGGGCGTGGACTGCGTGCGCCGCGACCTGGGAGAGGAGCTGGTGCGGCGCGTAACGGGCTATCTCGAGCGCAGCATCCGCTATGCGCTGGAGCATCGCGACGATGCGCTCACCTATGCCATGGAGTTCGGGCGTGGGCTGAACCGCGACCTGTCCGATCGCTTCGTGGGGATGTATGTCAACGAGTCCACGCTCGACTTCGGCGAGCAGGGCAAGAAGGGCGTGCAGGAGCTGCTCAAGCGCGCCTACGACGCGCGTCTGATCCCCGACCCGGTCGAGGTGGAGTTCGTCTATGGCATCTGAGCAGGTCCAGCGGCCGCACCCCATCCTGATCGGGATGCTGGCTGGATTGTTGCTGCTCATCGGGACGGCCATCGGCCTTCGCATGCAGAGGACCGCGCCGAATCCCTCCCCCGTGGCCTCGGCCTCACCCGGCCCGATGTCGACTCCGGTCGATTTCGCGGGCGTCGTGGACAAAGTTCTGCCCAGTGTGGTCAGCATCAACGCCGTGAAGGTGATCCCGGGCTACCGCCATCCCCTGGCGGACGACCCGATGTTCAACTACTTCTATGGCCAGCAAGACCTGTTCTCGGCTCCCGAGCGCAAGGTGCAGAGCGCCGGCACCGGGGTCATCGTGGGCGAGAAGCAAATTATCACCAACAACCACGTCGTGCAGGGAATGCAGGAGATCTCGGTCACCCTCTCCGACGGCCGGGTGCTGCCGGCCCGCCTGCGAGGCACCGATACGGCGACCGATCTGGCTCTGCTGGAAACCGACACCATCGGATTTGCCCCGGTGGTCTGGGGCTCGAGCGAATCGATGCGCGTGGGCGACTGGGTGCTGGCGTTCGGCAGCCCGTTCTCGCTGTCGAGCTCGGTGACCCACGGCATCATCAGCGCCAAGGGCCGCAAGGGTCTCGGCATCGCCGACTATGAGAACTTCCTGCAGACCGACGCCTCGATCAACCCGGGCAACTCGGGCGGTCCGCTGGTCAACCTCAAAGGCGAGGTGATCGGCATCAACACCGCTATCCTGTCACATTCGGGCGGCTCGCAGGGCGTGGGTCTGGCGGTGCCCGCCGAGGTCGTGCGCGAGGTGATGGTGGCCCTCGAGAAGGAGGGCCACATCAACCGCGGCTGGATGGGGCTGTTCCTGCAGCCGCTCGAGCCCCAGGTCGCCCAGCGGCTCGGTTACTCGGGCAAATCCGGCCTGCTGGTGGTGGGCGGCTATCGCGGGGGACCGGCCGCGCGCTCCGGTATGCGCCTCTACGACATCATCACCACGGTCAACGGTCAGCCCGTCCCCGACCTGGGCCGCCTGCGCAACCAGATGGCCGAGAGTCGCCCGGGAGACACCATCGAGCTGGGCCTCTGGCGCCAGGGCCGGGACATCAAAGCCGACGTGCCCGTGGTGGCGCGCCCCACCGACGAAGAGGGACGCCCGCTGCAGGGGATCTAGACGAGCGTCGTCAGGCCCGGTACGTTCTGGAGGTGCTGATCGTGACTGGCCAGATGCAGGCCCATCTCCAGCGCCGTCGCGACGATAAAGCGGTCGGCCGGATCCTCGTGCGCCAGGTTCAGAAGACGGCTGCGAATGGCAATCGACGTGGTGAGTTGGGCTTCGCGAAAGGGTCCTCCGCGAAGTGCCTGGCTGACCCAGGTTACCGGGTCAGGGGCGCAAGCGATGCGTCCCCTTTGGGCCAGCAAGAGAGCTTCCCAGACCGAGATGGGGCTGAGCCAGAATTCGTTGCTCTCATCTTCGAGTAGGGCTTGCAATCGGGAGCTCAGCCGTCGCTCGCCCGCGTAGAACCAGAGCCACACGTGGGTGTCCAGGAGAATCCTCACTCCATGGCCTCCCAGACTACGTCGAGAGGGGAAACGATGTCACCCAGGATTTGAAGGCTGTCCTTCATGCAGCCGAACACTCGCTTTGTCGATGGAGGAGCCGGGTACACGACCGCCACCGGCTGGCCGCGGCGAGTTATCGTGAGGGGCTCTCCCGTCGTCTGCACCTGGTCGAGCATTTCGAGACACGAAGCTTTGAATTTGGAGATCTGGACGGTCTTCACGCCCGGATCGTATCATGGTCCAAAACCATGGTCAAATCGCTTGAAGGCGTATTCAAGCCGCCCCCCGAACCTCACGCTATGGCGACGACAGTGCTGGCGGAAGCGATCCATTACGAGGCGGGCGAGCTGGTGTTTCTGGCTCCGGTGGGATTCGTGCCGGGGTATCACGAGCCGGTGCGCTTGCAATTGCACGATGGCACGACGCGCGACATCCAGGTCAAGATCAAGACCAGTCGCAACCTGGGTGACGGGCGCTACCTGGGTGTGGGCACGGTGCTCGAAGGGCTGGCCCCCGATGACAAGGTGACCGCTGCCGACACCCCTGACGGCTCACTGCGCCACGCGCCTCGCATTCCGTATCGCACCGGCGTGGTTTCCCCCGGGCTGCCCAACTACAAAGCCCTGACCCTCGACTGCAGCCTGAGCGGCCTGCAGCTGCAGACCGATGGCCCGCTGCCGGTGGGCGAGGTCCTGCAGTTGAATCTCGACCTGCGCGACACCGGCGAGCCCGTCCCCTGCCAGGCGCGCGTGGCCTGGTGCCGGCACGTGCCGGAAGACTCGAAGTTCCGCGTCGGTCTCGAGTTCGTGGAGCCGGCGGTCGAGCTCGAGCTGGCGCTGCGCCAGGTCACCGACGACCTCCTCGGGACCAGCCACGATCACACTCCGGCCGGCATCCTGAAGGCGCAGTTGAGCCATTCGGGCAGCCAGCCCTCGACCGAGCTCGTGGAAAGTCTCACGCCGCTGGCGGGCAAGATCCAGAAGAGCTGGATGGACCACGACCGCACGCTGATCATCGAGATCAAGCTCGACGGCGGCGATGTGCACACCGTCAAGATTCCCACCACCAAGCTGCTGCGCGACTACCGCGACAAGCACGGCTCCACGGTGGCCGCCATGGCCACCTCCGACACCGGCAGCACCCGTCGCTGGCGCTTCTTGAACTACGAGCAGCAGGCCGTGCTCGATATCGAGTCCGCCCTCAAGCCGACCGCCTAACTCGGCTGTAAAAAGCGCACGTTGACATAGTTCACCAGCTTCTGGTCCAGGACACCGGCCAGGCAGTGCTCCATCCAGAAGTAGTTGCGCATGTCCAGCACGTGGCCGGTGGCCGCCTCTTTCAGGAGTTTCGACCCGACCGGGGCGGTCGGCTTGGCGCGATCGAGCTCGAGCTCCACGACGTGGTCGGTGAAGCGGGCTTTGTTGGCCTCGCGGTCGATCTCGAGGAAGTACTCGATGCCCTTCACGCGACCCCACATCTTGTCCGTGCCGTTGACCCGGTCGACGTAGTAGCCGTCGCGGTCGGCGTGGCGCTGGTAGGTCTCGAGCGTGCCGAAGAACTTGGGCTTTTGCATGAACGGCCCCCCGTCCTCGGGGCAGTAGGTGTCGCAGTTGCCGCACTCGTTGCAGAAGTCCGTGTAGACGGCCCACTGCTTGTCCTTCTTGACCTTGAAGACGAAGGTCTCCTCGGGCAGAACCTCGCCACGCAGGACCTTGAAGTTGCGTCCTTCCACCTCGAACGGCTCGAACGTGTAGGTGAAGTTGGCGTCGTTGGGGCAGACCGGCACGCACTTGTCGCAGGCCAGGCAATCGAAGAGATAGAGCGCCGAGCCCACTTTCTTGGGCGCGGTGTTGTTCTTGGAGACGTGGTAGCGCGGATTGGCGCGCGCCTCGGCCGCATAGAGGGGCGTGTTCTTCAGGGCCGCGGCGCGCACGAGCTTGTGGCGCAGCTCCTCGGGCACGAGCTTGCTGGTGTCGGTGGTGGGCGCCTCCAACTCGGCGCGCAGCTTCGCCCGCAGCTCGGCGTCGGGGACGCTCTCCTCGAGCACTTCGAGCCCCTGCTTGCGCACCTTCAGGATGAAGTCGGCCATGTCGCGCACGCCCAGCTTCTTCATCTGCGTCTCGAGGTTCTGGAGATAGGTGGTCTGCCGCGCGTAGCCGCGCGTTTTCAGGAGATCGGTGCAGGAAGTGATGGGGGCCAGGCCCATGGAGACCGTGTCGGGGAAGTTCTCCTTCTCGATACCGGCGGCGAACGTGATGGGGAAACGATCTCCCACCAGCTTGCGCCACTCCTCCACCAGCGTGACCGCGATGACGTGCAGCGGCGGGCCGCTCATGTACATCACCTCGTCCGAGAAATAGCCCTGGTTGTTGAGGACCTCCAGCGTGTTGCTGAACTTGACCCCCAGCCCCAGCCCCCGCTTTTTGGCCTCGGGCTCGAGGCGGTCCACGATGCCGACCGCCTCCTCGAGCGAGAGCGAGGTCTCGATGGCTTTGGGGTTGATGGTGAGGTGCGAGTAGCCCATCACGTCGTTGAAGAGGCTCTTGAGGTACTTCTCCTCGAGCTGGGTGGGATTGAGCTTGATGACCGTGCTGACGCCGACCTCGGTCAGCAGGTAGTGCACGATGCGCTCGATCTCGTCCTTGGGGCACCCGTGGAACGTCGAGAGCGTGATGCTCTTGGCCAGCCCCGTCTTGAACGGAATGTCGCGATATTCGGCCGGAATCGTCTGGCGCAACTCGGCCACCAGCTTCGTCGCGTCCTGCATCGAGCGGATGAAATGGCCCACCGGCTCGGAAGAGATCCCCTTGAGGTCATAACCCACGGACATGTCGAAAATCGTTTCCGTGCACTCGGCGTTGCGCTCGCCCAGGCCCAGCACGTCGAGGTGCTTGAGGATGTCGATGAGCATCGAGCTGGCCACGTATTCCCCCAGGCTGTCGCCCAGCTTGAGCTCCTGCGACCATTCCACGTTGAACCCCACGTTGCCGGCGTAGATGCAGGGACGGGTGATCTTGAGCTCGTCGAGGATCTGGATGGTCTTGAGCTCCAGGATGCGCGAGCCGCCAAGCCAGGAGAGGATGATGTTCTGGATCAGCTGATCCTGGGGGCCGGCCGCGGGTCCGGTCACGGTGGACGCGCGCATGCCGTGGAAATTCACGGACAGATCCATCCCCTCCACGGGCCTCCAGAACTTGTTGGACGGCAGATCGTAAATCTGTTGCTGCGTCTTCAGCTCATGGAAGATCCTCCGCAAGTGCAGCGGAAGCGGGAGCGGGTAAAGTTCTGCCATCAGACCTCCTCAAGTTTTTCCAGCGACGACAGGAGCGGCCGGACGATTGTAAAGGGATCCCGGTCCTTCGAAAGTCATGATCCGATCGCCTGCGGGACAGGAGTTACCCGGGCCGAAGGCATACTTAGCTTCGGCTACAGACAGACAATTTGGGAGGAATCACGATATGGCAACGCAGACCGCGCCGTTTTCCGTTCCGGCGCTCGCTTATCCGTTCAATGCTCTCGAGCCCCACATCGACGCCAAGACGATGGAGATTCACCACGACAAGCATCACCAGGCTTACGTGACCAATCTGAATAAAGCTCTGGAAGGCCAGGCCGACTGGCAGGGCAAGACCATCGAGGAGATCCTCAAGAACCTCAACAGCGTGCCCGAGTCGATCCGCACCGCCGTGCGCAACAACGGCGGCGGCCATCACAATCACACCCTCTTCTGGGAAGTGATCGGACCCAACGCGGGCGGCGAGCCCACCGGCGAGCTGGCCGAGGCCATCAAGTCCGCCTTCGGCGACTTCGCCAGCTTCAAGGAGAAGTTCGCTCAGGCAGCCACCACTCGCTTCGGCAGCGGCTGGGCCTGGCTGGCCGTGAAGGGCGGCAAGCTCGAGGTTACCTCGACCGCCAATCAGGACAGCGTTCTGACCGACGGCGCCACCCCGATCCTGGGCCTGGACGTCTGGGAGCACGCCTACTACCTCAACTACCAGAACCGCCGCCCGGACTACATCGCCGCGTTCTGGAACGTCTTGAATTGGAAGGCCGTGGCCGAGAAGTTCGCAGCCGCCAAGTAGCGGGATGGGAGTAGGGAGTAGGGAGTGGGGAGTAGGGAGTAGGGAGTAGGGAGTAACCTCCCGTCTTCCGTCTCTCGTCTCTCGTCTCTCGTCTCCCCCGTCTACACGGCCGCTCGGGCTTCCAGGGCGTCGCGCAGGCGCTCGATCTCGGTGACCAGCTCGCGGCGGGCGTGCAGGGCTGCTTCCTGCCGCCCCTCGCGGGCCAGTTGCTGCAGATTCTTGGCGGCCACGGCCGCGGGGGAGGCGGCAATCCCCTCCAGCGACCCCGCCAGGTGGCCGGCCAACTGGGCCACCTCAGCCGTGTTGGCGTCGCGAAAGGCCTTCTCCAGGGCCTCCAACTGGCCCGGATAGACTTCCAGGAACATCTCCAGCATCACGTTCACGTGACGCTCGCTGCCCCCCAGGCGTTTGCGCAGCTCGTCCAGATCGTAGGGAGCCAGCGCCGGCGCCTCGCGGGGCCGGATGTGCTCGGCCAGGACACGCACCAGGGCGTCTTCGTCCACGGGCTTGCCCAGCACGCCGTCCATCCCGCCCTGCAGAGCTTCGCTGGCGAACTCGCCCTGCGAGAGGGCGGTCAGGGCGATGATCGGGATCCGCTCCAGGCCCAGGCTCGCCTCGCGCTCGCGGATCAGCCGGGTGGCCTCGAGGCCGTCCATCTCGGGCATGACCATGTCCATGATGATGAGGTCGAACTGCGTCGTCTCGACCTCTTTGAGGACCTCGGTGCCGTCCATCGCGGTCGTCACGGTGTGCCCCAGCCGCTCCAGCATCGCCTTGGCCAGCACCAGGTTGATGCGCAGGTCGTCCGCCAGCAAGATGTGGGCCGACGTGACCTGGGCCTGCGGAGCCGGCATGGCGCCGCAGACATCGAGGGTGAGCGCCACCGTGTAGGCCGTGCCGCGCCCGGGAAAGCTCTGGGCCCAACAGCGGCCGCCCATGGTGGTGACGAGCTGGCTGACCAGGTAGAGACTGAGGCCCTGCACGCCCTGCGCGTCGAGGCGCGGGAGGAAGAGCTCGAGCACGTTCTCCACCACCCCGTCGTGGTTGA
This sequence comes from Vulcanimicrobiota bacterium, assembly GCA_039809865.1. Classification (GTDB taxonomy): domain Bacteria; phylum Vulcanimicrobiota; class Xenobia; order Xenobiales; family QWHO01; genus QWHO01. The sequence continues at coordinate 96,176 of JBDHVW010000007.1, read as the reverse complement.
GCAGGAAGGAGAGCGCTACTTTACCGGGCTCATCGTAGTCGCGCTGCACGCGCAGGGTGACCATGCCGTCTCGTGAGCAGCGCAGGGCGTGGGTGGCCAGGGCCGACAGAATCTGGTGCAGCCGTAACGGATCCACCATCACCAGGTCGGGCACGCTGACATCCACGTGGCCCATCAGGCGCGGGGACTGCGTCTGTACGTTCTTGACCAGGCCGCGCAGGTCGGTGGGCACCGGATCGAGGCGTAGCTTGCCCGTTTGCAGGCGGGCAAAGTCGAGCAGCTCGCGCAGCGAGACCTGGAGAGCCTCGGCCGACTCCATCAGGGCCTCGTGATACAGGCGCTCGGTGGGGCTCAGCCGGGCCTCCTTGAGCAGCCGCGCCATGCCGAGCACGCCATTCATCGGATTCCAGATCTGGTGGTCCATGGCCATGACGACCTGGCTCAGGTCTTCGAGCCCGACGTTGGTCGCGGGCCGGGCTTCCGGCTCCACGGGGACCGGATCGCGCATGGCCTGCAGACACGCCTGCAGCGCCTCGGCTACCTGGCCGGCCGAACGGGGACGATTCTCGGGCGACTTCTCCAGCAGCGAGGCGACCAGCTTCTCGAGCGCGATCGGCACGGTAGGCTTGAGGGTGCGCAGGGCCGGCGGCACGTCGCGGATGTGGGCGTTGAGCAGCGCAAACTCGCTGTCGTGCTCGAACGGCAGATGGCCCGCCACGGCCTCGAACAGCATGATGCCCACCGAGTAGAGGTCCGAGGCGGGCGTGACGGAGCTCTGCAGCACCTGCTCGGGAGCGATATAGAGCGTGGTTCCGACGATCTGGCCCATGCGCGTGAGCCCCAGGCTCTGGTCCACCCGCCGGGCCACGCCCAGATCGGCGATCTTCGGGGTTTTGTCGGCGGCCGTCAGCAGGATGTTCTCGGGCTTGAGATCGCGATGCACGAGACCCTGGCGGTGGATGCACTCGAGCCCGGCGCAGATGCCCCCGAAGATCTCCAGGGTTTGCTCGAGCTCGACTTTGGCCTCGGCCAGATTGCCGCCGTCCACGTACTCCATCACGATGAAGTCGTGCTCGTCGTAGCTCATGAACTCGAGCAGGCGCACCACGTTCGGGTGGTTGAGGGTCGCCTGCTCGGTGGCTTCCTGGCGCAGACGCGCGCGGGCGGCGTTATCCGCGTCGGGGTGCAGGAACTTGACCGCGAAGATCTCGTCGGTGGATTTGTCGCGAGCTTTGTACACCTGACCCATGGCGCCCTCGCCGAGTTTGTCCAGGAGCTCGAAGTTCTCCGGCGATCTCTTGCGGGGCTCGTCCAAGGGAAGCTAGTTGTCGGCGCGGGGCCTGGAGCCGGGCAACCGGTATTTCAGCTCTTCCAGGAACTTGGCCAGCATGGCGTCCTGCTCGGGTGTCAGCTTGCCGAACTCGAGGCTGGCCACCCAGGTCTTCTCGTCGCGGCGCTGGCACCACTCGACCGTGGCGCTCACCTCGAGGGGCGGAACGTCCTCGTCGTCGAGCGATACCCGGATGTTGATGTCGATGCCGGGCTCGACGGGACCGGTGAGGATCATGAGGGCGCCCTCGCGAGAGAGCTCGGCCGTCACGCCCTTGAAGTTGTGGAAATCCTTGCAGTGCACGGCATAGGTGCGCATGTGCCGGGTGAACGACTCGGCGTTCGGCTTGTAGAACATCTGCTCTTTGGCCTGCCGCTCGTCGGGGAGAAAGGTCTTCTCGAGCGTCGTCACCGACTCGGCCGGACCCACCGGACGGCCGGCATAGGCATCGCCGTTGCCGGCAGCGATCTCGAGGATGAGGTCGCAGCGCGTTCCGCCCGGGAGAATGGCGGTGCCCTCCGACTGCGAGCCCACTTTCAGCGATTTCTTGCAGCGAAACTGAACCACGCCCTGCGCGTAGTTAGCGACATAGAACGTCGGTTTGGTAAGCTTCTTCAGGAAGTCCATGGCCGGTCTTTCCAAACTACGCGGAATTAACCCTGCTGTTTGGGCATCAGATAGCCGAGCAGATTCGGGTCTTTCTCACGCAGCTCGTCCGGACTCTGCTGGCGAGCCCGGATGCCTTCCGCGTAGTACTCCCAGGGCTGCTGGGTGTCCAGCGCGTACTCGCTCCACGTCCAGTTGGGGGTCTTTTGCAACCGCCCGGGCAGCTCGACCCGGGTGGTATCTCCCTGGCGCTTGACGTTGACCGCCTGGCCGTCGGGCAGCTCGAGCTTGCGCTCGAAGTTGTTCCAGTTGTCGACCCGGCGCTTTTTGAGAGCGTGGCGCAGCAGGCCCAGTCCGAGCGGCAGGGCGGCCACCAGCCCCAGCGCGATCCCCAGCGGAGCGCACACGGCCGTGGCCACGGCCGCCCCCACGGCGATCCCGACCGCCCCGCCCACGAGCAATCCCCCCTCGGCGTCGCCGAGCTCGCGGGCTTGATCATAAGCGCTCTTGTGCAGGCGCAGGTCCATCGTGGCCGGCCGGCCATCCCGCGCGGGCTGGTAGTCGTAGTAGTAGTGCACGCCTCGGAAGGAGGTCTTGTGGTAGCCTTTGGAAGGCTGCTCGGGATGGTCCAGCGAGGCCACCAGGCGGGCGGCCAGCTGGGCGGTGCCGCGGGCCTGATAGTCCTGGAATAGCGCGATGAGCTCGGGCTTGACCTCGCTGGCGTGCGAGGCGGTCAGGCCCAGCAGGCGGGCCCCCCGGGCCACCATGGCCTTGAGCTCGGCTCGATCGAGGGCGTGGGCCACCTCGTGGACGCCGGTTCCCTTCGGGTCCTGGGCTTCGGTGTTGATCTGCACGGTCGGCTTCTTGAGGGGGAAGAAGCAATTCGTATCCCGGCTGTAGAGCCCGCCGATGAGCGGAGACAGCTTGTCGTAGCTGACGGTCAGCCCTTCCTTGCGCAGCAGCTCGAGCTCCTGGGGACGGAATTCGGCCAGGAACTCGCGCACCTCACGGCGGTGCTCGGGGCTCATCGTGGGGTTCATCAGCGCCTCGAGATCGGGGCCGTGACCGAGCCGAACGCTCTCGCAGGGGGAGGGCGTGGGCGTCGTGCCGGTGGCCGCAAAGGCGGCCTGGGGCCGGGTGATGCCCTGAAAAGGGCCTGACGGACGGAGCTCCACTTGGAGAAGTTCTCCACCTAATCGTCTGGATACTGCTCCCTCAAGGTTTGAATCACGTACTGGCCCAGCAGCTTGATCTCGGGGGAGTCCGAGCTCATGAACCTTATCCCGTGCCGCATCCCAATGCCCTCGGTGTCAGGGCGATTCGAGACCACGCGGCCCGCGATGACCAGCGCCGGCAACCTCTTGTAGGGGCCCAGGGAGACCACCACCCCGCTGCCGGTCCGCAGATCGCCGCCGGTGCGGCACAATAGGCCGCCCACTCCGAGATTGAGCAGCTCGCCGGGGTGCTCGGCGCCGCCGCCCTCGAGCGAGCGCACGCTGATCGGCAGCGTCAGCTCCACGCGCAGGGCGCGGCGCCGGTAGAGCCGGCGCTCGTCGAAGCCCAGCTCCTGCAGCAGGTACTGGACCCACGAAAAGCGCAGGTTCTCCGGATTGTCGTCGTAGGCCAGCCCCAGCTCGACGGAGGTGCGGTTCCGCGGCTTGCGAGCCCACATGATGCGGCAACGCAGACGCTGGCGGCCGGTCGGCACGCCGCCCGGCCGGTAGGAAACCAGCACGGTGGAGTCTTTGCGGGGGGCGCGCTCGATCTCGGGAACCACGATCCGCAGGCCCTGCGAGCTGATGTCGGTGACGCGGGCCGCGAACATGGTGTCGCCCAGCTTCACCAGCACGGGATAGTCGCAGCGAAGGCGCACCAGCTGGCGCCGATCGGAGACACCCGGCAGGACGCGCCGGGTCCCGGGAACGAGACCCTTCAAGCCCTGCACCAGCTGCTTGAACACGATTACTCCCCTGGAAGTGCTGCGCCTGAAGCGCGCTTCTCTAAAGCTGGTTCTAAAACCGCCGAGACCGAACCTCCTGGTAGAACATGTGGACCATTTTTAATCGGTGTGAGCTACTTCACTTCCAGCCCGGGGGTCTGTCTGGTAAGATAAGACCAGGCCACCTGGCCGGGTCCTCCGCAATCCTACCTTCATCATTCACTTCGAAGGGAGAACGCGATGGAAACCCCGGTTACGGTAGAGGCAGCCATCAGCGAGGAGCCGATCGTGCCAACTCGAACCTTGACGAACAACTGGGCTTACTGGTTAGCCGGTCTCACCACAACCGTCTTCGCCATCCAGAGTGTTCAAATGGGGTCGCCCCAGTACTTCGCCTACCTGCTGATTACACTGCTGTTCATGTGGGGCTTCGTGCGCCAATAAGCTCGAGCCAGGTAGCTACCATCTTCAGGCGCCGAACAGGCGCCTGTATCTTGTACGCGAAAGGGTAGAGGAAACCCGCTTGAAGGAGCGTCCTCTATCAAGAAGCCAAAGGGAAACACGCTGGGCCTGAAGCCCAGCCAGATGAAGAGTCTCGGCAAGCTGACCGAGCGCCGCACTCCCCCCGACGAGGTCATCTCGGCCGAGCTGGCCCGCAGCCTGTGCGAGATTTCGCGAGAGATCGGACGCCAGATCGGCATCCTGGTCGATCGCCGCGGACGCATCGAAGACCTGATCGTGGGTGACGCCCGCCAGATCACCCTCACCGAGATGGGGCGATACCGGGTGGGAAAATCTCGCTTCCGCGGCGTGCGCTTCGTGCACACCCACCTGCGCGGCGAATCCCTCACTCACGACGACCTGACCGACCTCGCCCTGCTGCGCTTCGACCTGATCTGCGCCGTGGAGGCGCTCGAGAACGGCCTCCCGGGCCGTGTGCATTACGCTTACCTGCGCCCGGGCGCCGACGACGCCGAGCCGTGGGTGGTGGAAGCCCCCACGACGGTGCACGAGCTCGACCTCGATTTCGCCCAGTTCATCACCGACCTCGAGGAAGAGTTCTCGGGACTGGTGCGCCGCACCCAGCGGGCCGGTCGAGCCAAGAAACGCGCGGTGCTGGTGGGGGTGACCACCGGGGGGCTGGAGGAGCTCGAGGAGAACCTCGAGGAGCTCAAGGAGCTGGCCGAATCGGCCGGGCTCGAGGTGGTGGACGTGGTCGCCCAGCGCCGTCCCAAGCTGGACGCCAAGTTCGTGGTCGGCTCGGGCAAGATGAAAGAGCTGTACATCCATTGTATGCAGAAACGCGCCGACATCATGGTGTTCGAGGGCGAGCTCTCGGGCTCGCAGGTACGCGCTATCTCCGAGTTCGGCGAGCTGGAGGTGTGGGACCGCACCCAGCTGATCCTGGAGATCTTCGGGCAGCGCGCCCGCAGCCGCGGGGGCAAACTGCAGGTCGAGCTGGCCATGCTCAAATACAGCCTTCCGCGCCTGGTGCTGCGCGACGACTTCCTCAGCCGCCTGACGGGCGGAATCGGCGCCCGCGGCCCGGGTGAGACGAAAATCGAGGAGCTGCGCCGCCAGGTGCGCGACCGCATCGCCCGGCTGGAGCGCGACCTGGAGGGCCTCTCCAAGGAGCGCGCCTTGCGTCGCGAGCAGCGGCGGCGGGTGGGCATCCCGGTGGTTTCGATCATCGGCTACACCAATGCCGGCAAGTCCACGCTGCTCAATACTCTGACCGGGGCGGGCGTGCTGGCCGAGGACCGCCTCTTCGCCACGCTCGACCCGACCTCGCGCCGGCTCTGGCTCGGACCGGGCCGCGAGGCCATCCTGACCGATACGGTCGGCTTCATCCGCGAGCTGCCCGACGAACTGGCCAAAGCCTTCCGGGCCACGCTGGAAGAGCTGGGCGAAGCCGACCTGCTCTTGCACCTCGTGGACATGTCCAATCCGCATTTCGCCGACCAGGTCATGGCGGTGGAGCAGATTCTGTCCGACCTGGCGCTGGACAACTTGCCCGTGCTGATGTGCTTCAACAAGGTCGATCGGGTGCCCCCGGAAGAGCGCGACGAGCTATTGGGCACCTGGACCGCGCCCGCGATTTCGGCCCGCGAGGCCAGCTCGCTCGGACCCCTCTTGACCGCGCTCGACGCGGCGCTCGCCCAGGCGCGCAGCGGAGGGGTCCAAGAGGCGGACGTAGAACCAGAAAGTGCGGGAGTATAAGGAGTAGGGCGAAGGGCACCCCGCCGGTAAGGCGAGGTGCTTTCGGAGCGATCGAACGGAATGTCCTGGACCTCGGGCCTACAACTGAAGGTTGTCGAGGGGCAAGAGCGCGGACGAACCATCCGCCTGGATCACCCCGAAGTCACGCTGGGGCGCGCGCAGACGAAAGGCGAGCGGGCCCCTGGCTGGATTTTTTTCAATGAGCCCACCGTTTCCCGCGTCCACGCCATCCTGAGCTGGGACGATAGCCGCAAGCACTACATCCTGAATCATCGCTCCAAGACGAACGCCAGCCTGGTGAACGGCTCACCCGTGGACCATCATCCCATCACCATCGGGACCCGCCTGCAGCTCGGTCTCCTGGTGCTCGAGATGCAGAACGCCGAAACCGGTGCCACGCCACGTTCCGGGCGGCTGGGCGACGCTGTCACCGGACCTTCTGACAGGAAAAAAAACGAATCCGTGGTGGGCCCGATCCTGGAGGCTCTCTCGAACCTGGGTGAAGAGCGCGCCCCTGCCTCGTCTCCCACCACCACGCGCAGCAACCCGGCTCTGCGGCCGCCCACCCGCAACGAGGGAGGGCCCGACCCCTGGGCCAGCTTCAACTCCAACGCCAGCGCCAACGCCAATCCTTTCCGCACGCCCGCTCCCAGCACTCCGGCCCCGCCACCGCAATTGCCGGTCATGCGAGCTCCCGGGCCCGTGGCCGCTCACGTGCCCGAGCCCGAGCCCGAGCCGGAACCCGTGCTCGAGCCGGAGCCCGAGCCCGAACCCCCCCGCCGTTTGCCCCCGGCCCTGTCGTTCTCGCCTCCGCCCAAGCCCTCGCCCGCGCTGGCGTTCACGCCATCGCCGCCCGAGCCCGAGCCCTCGGGCGAGGCCGAGCGTCCCGCCGCCTATCGCATCATCGTGGCCGAGGGGCCCGACCAGGGCAAGAAATTCCCCCTGCTCGAGAGCGTGCTCATTATCGGACGCTCGATGGGACCGACCGATCCGCGCGCCGAAATGGGGGTTCTGCTGGTCGACGACGAGCTGCCCTCCGAGGTGGCCATGCTGGTGTGGCAGGGTCGCGAGCAGGCTTACGGCATCTTGCAGGCCGACAACACCCAGGTCGAGATTCGCGTGCGTCGCACCGTCAACGGCGCCCCCCGCGAGTTGCGGGTGAGCAAGGACGCGCCCACGCTGCTGCAAGAGGGCGACGTGCTGCAGATGGGACGCAGCGTGCTGGTGATGCGCCGGGCCGAGACGTCGGGCAGCGTGGCCCGCAAGGTCTCGCTGACGACCCCGGGACGCTCGCCGTTCCGCTCCTCGGTGGGCTCGTCCGGCCCGCAGAGCACGCCGCCCTCCGAGCAGACGGTGCCCGAGCCCGAGAGCGGCTGGGAGAAGCCCGTGGCCCCCACCGAGGAGGTTCGCACTCCCTCCAGCCTGGTGGGGGACGGCCCCGCTTACCCGGGCGGCGTCCCCGCGTTCAACCGTCACACCGAGGACCCGTGGTCCAACGCGGCCAGCACCCGTCCGCCGGCCCCGCCGCCCGCCTCGCCTCCCCCCGCGCCTCCCGAGCCCCCTCCGAGCGCCGAGCCCGTGCGCTCGGAGCCCACTCTGCTCGGCCCGCCGCGTCCGGGCAATCTGCGTCCCGATTCGCCCTCGGGCTCGATGCGCCGTCCTCTGTCGCTGGCCGACACGCCGGCCGGTGCCCGGCCGGAGCCGGTGCGGGGTGTGCCGCCCCGTCCCACTCCGCCCCCGCCGCCCCCCGTCAGCACCAACGCCAACGCCCTGAAAGAGACGATGCGCCCATCCGAGCCGACCCGGCCGATGGATCTGGCCGAGCTGGGCACCATCGGCTCCTCGCCCGCGCGGCGAGCGGCCGCCAGCGGCAGCCAGCCGGCCTTTGACGGCTCCAAGTCGGGAGGCTCGCTGCAGGAGTCGCCGATCGGCGAGGACCTGCCCGACCTCGGCGCGCTCACCTGGCCCTGGCGTTTCCGGGCCGACTTCGTCTTCGATTACCTCAAAGGCGTGCGCCGCGGCAGCCAGATCTCGCTGGTCGGGGCCGAGATGACCGAGGATCGCATCATCAACATCGGTATCCCGGGCGAGCGTCTCAACGACATCGAGGTGGGCGGCCCCAACGTCATCAACGCCCAGGCCCAGCTCAAGTTCCGCACGGGACGCTTCAGCCTGCTCAACCAGGGCCCGCCCGACGTGGTGTTCATCAACCGCGTGCCGATGAAGACCGGCGATCAGGTGGTGCTGGTGACGGGCGATCTGATCGAGACGGGCGACACGCAGGTGCGCTTCCTGGAGCGCAAGGTGGTGGAGACCCTCTCGAGCTACCTCGTCGAGGTCGAGTCGGGGGTGGACGCCGACCAGGGTAAGCAATTCCAGTTTACCAAGCAGCGACTGTTGATCGGGCGTGGGAAGAACTGCGACATCCACCTCAACGACCTCGAGGTTTCGCGCCTCCACGCCGCGCTGGCCTACCGCGACGGGCGCTTCTATCTGCAGCACCGCTCGGATACCAACCCGACCTTCGTGAACGGCATGTCGGTCTTGCCGGGCTCCGAGCGGATGATCACTCCCGATGATCGCATTCGACTGTCGAGCTTGACGGTTCTGCGCTTTGTGCTCAAGGGAATGCCGGCGGCCGGCGGACCTCCTCCGCAGGCGCAGCCGCAGCCCCAGCCGCAGCCCCCGAGCCCACAACCTGGTGGCGGACGGGGACTGACCCGCAAATAAATGCCCCCTCCCGCGCCCGCTCGGCTGGCCGAGCCCGAGCCGTTTCTGATCGGCCTCATCCGTGGCCTGGCCGGTTCGGTCGTGGGCAGCGGGGGACTGGGCGACGAGCACCCGGGACTGGCAGGGCTGGCGCTGACCAACGCCCTGGGCCCCCACTTCCACCCTCGCGACGAGGACCCGGTGCCCGATTGGGGTCCCTGGCTGGCCTCGGTGTTGGTGCGCCGCGGCGCCACCCTGGGAGAGTATTTGCGCGTCACCTGCGGGGCTCAAGGCGGTCAGTTTCCGGCCGCCCTGGCCTCGGGCCGCCTGTTGGCGACGGGGGGCTCCGACCCGGCCTGCACCTACCCGATTCAGGCCTGGCTGAAGGAGGTGACGGCCCATCCCGACGGCGATGCCATCGACGAGATCTGGGAGCTGTTCACCGAGGGACTGCGCGAGCTCGAGACGGACGAGGACCCGGTGCGCGTGCGCCGCGGCCAGCAGGCCTGCCGGGAGATCTTCCACGGCCTGCAAGAGCTGGAGAAGCCCGACCTGGAGAAGTCGACCCTGCATTTTCGCCAGGGCGTGGATTTGCTCCAGGAGGTCTTTCTGGAAAGCCTCAAGTCGGCTTTTCAGGCGGGACCAACCGGGGCCACGGCCGTCAACTGGACGATCCATTCGCTGGTGGCGGTGGCCGACGGGCTGATCATGGCCGAGGCGGCCGAGTTTCCCCTGGACTGGATCGAGGAATTGCACTGTCGGGCCTATTACCAGTTCGAACGCGAGGTCATCGCGCTGGAGGCAGCCGATACGCTCTGGACGGCCGTGGAGCAGACACGCACGGGCCTGGACAACGTCACCGAGGCGATTCTGGCGTGCCGGGTCTCGGCCGGCGAGCGCGCGGCCCTGGGACAGGCGTTGCAGCTCCTGGCCAAGGGCGGCCGCGACCTGGCGGGCGGCTGGAAGCAGTTCGTGGAGGCCCGCGACCGGCTGGGGAGCATTCCCTGCGTGGCCTGCGGCGAGGCCAACCCGGTCACCGCGCGGGTCTGTCACTGCGGCTCGGCGCTGGTGGTCCAGGCCGGCACCATCACGAAGCGCCAGCTCTCGCTGCAGCTCAAGGCACTGCTGCTGGCGTGCGAGCAGCTCCAGAACGAGCTGGCCGGGCCCGAGGAGTTTCAGCCCTCGCTGCAACGCGCCTACCGCATCCTGGCCCGGGCCGAGAACGGGCTGGCCCGGCTCCCGGCGCTGGAGACCGTGGGCCTGGAGGCCTTTGGCTCGAGCGAGATGCTCAAGAGCGCGATGGGTGAGTATCGGGCGGCCCTGGACGAGCTGCAGCGCTATCTGGCCGAATCCAAGCCGAGCCGCTTGTTCTCGGGCATCCGTCAGCTCGTGGCGGCCGGGCGGAAGCTGGAGGGGATGCGCGACCTCGCGGCCCCTTCCGACGTCGAAGTAGTGTATGATGAGGAAAACCTCGGATGACGGGGGGTCGGCCGGCAACAGGACCGCAGAGATGAAGACAGAGACGTATACCATCGATAACTTGTGTTGCGCGACCGAGGAGCAGCTGATCCGCAATCGCTTGAGCCGTCTGGAAGGCGTTGCGCAGCTCGATTTCAATCTGCTCGAGCGGCAGCTGACGGTGCGCCACGAGTTGGAGGGGGACGCCACCATCCTGTCGGCGCTCGATGCGCTGGGATTGCCGGCACGCACGACGCCGCTGGAGGATGGGCCGCGCGTGAATTATGCGCCGCTCGTCCTGAGCGGGCTTTGTGCAGCCGGGGCCGAGGTGGTGGCCTGGACGACCGGCCGGGAGACCTCCTGGCCGGTGCTGACGCTGGCGCTCGTTTCGATGGCCCTGGGCGGGCGCGAAACGCTGTTCAAAGGCTGGGTGGCGCTGGTCAATCGCACCCTGAACATCAACTTCCTGATGACCATCGCCGTGATCGGAGCGGCCTGCCTGGGCCAGTGGCCGGAGGCGGCCATGGTGACGTTCCTGTTCGGCCTGGCCGAGCGCATCGAGGAGGCTTCGCTCAACCGCGCTCGCAATTCGATCCGCTCGCTGATGTCGCTGTCGCCCGACAAAGCTCTCGTCAAGGGAAGCTGTTGCGAGGACTGGCACGAAACGTCCGCCGAGCAGGTGCGGGTGGGCCAGATCGTGCGCGTCCGTCCGGGCGGCCGCGTGCCGCTGGATGGCCGGGTCGTGTCGGGGAGCTCTTCGGTCAATCAGGCTCCCATTACGGGCGAGAGCATGCCGGTCGAGAAGGGCCCGGGCGACCAGGTCTTCGCGGGCACCGTCAACGAGACGGGCACGTTCGAGTTCGAGGTCACCGCCAACCGCGGCAACACCACGCTGGACCGCATCGTGCAATCGGTGCAGCAGGCCCAGGGCGCGCGCGCTCCCACCCAGCGCTTCGTGGACCGCTTCGCGGCGGTCTATACGCCTCTGGTCTGCCTGGCCGCGCTGCTGGTGGCGGTGCTACCCCCGCTGGTGTTCGCAAAGAGCTGGTGGGAGTGGATCTACAAGGCTCTGGTGATGCTGGTCATCGCCTGTCCCTGCGCGCTGGTGCTGTCCACTCCGGTCACTGTGGTCAGCGGTCTGGCAGCGGCGGCGCGGCGCGGCATCCTGGTCAAGGGCGGAGTTTTCCTGGAGCAGGGCTGCCAGTTGCGCGCCCTGGCGCTGGACAAAACGGGCACGCTGACGGTTGGCCGTCCCAGCGTGACCGAGACCGTGCTCTGGAAAGAGGGCCTCTCGCGCGAGCGGGCGCTCGAGATCGCGGCCAGCGTGGACGCGCGCTCCGAGCATCCGACGGCGACCGCCATCGTGCGCGAGCACAAAGGCAAGGTCCAGGAGGTCACCGAGTTCCAGGCGCTGCCGGGCCGGGGCGCCCAGGCCGTGCTGGACGGAACGCTCTACTATGTGGGCAACCACCGGCTGGTGCACGAGAACAAAGTGTGCTCGGAGGCTCTGGAGGAAGTCCTGAACCGGATCGAAGCCACCGGCCGCACCGCCATCGTGCTCAGCACGACTGCGGAGGTGCTGGCGGTCTTCGCGCTGGAGGACACCCTGCGCCCGAATGCCCGTGAAGCGGTGCAAGATTTGCAGAAGCTGGGCGTGCACACGGTCATCCTGACGGGTGACAACCCCCTGACCGCGGCCCAGGTGGCCGCCCGCGTCGGCGTGGCCGACGCCCGGGGTAACCTCTTGCCCGAGGAGAAGCTCCAGGCTCTGGAGCAGCTCCTGAAGGTCTACGGGCATGTCGGCATGGTCGGCGACGGCGTCAACGACGCGCCCGCCCTGGCGCGTTCCTCGATCGGCTTTGCGCTGGGTGCGGCCGGCACCGCCACGGCGCTGGAGACGGCCGACGTGGCCCTGATGCAGGACGACCTCTCCAAGCTCTCCGAGTTCGTGCGCCTGAGCCGCAAGACCGTGCGGATCCTGCGTCAGAACATCGGCTTCGCCATCGGCCTCAAGGCGGTCTTCTTCGCGCTGGCTCTTTACGGCACAGCGACGTTGTGGATGGCGGTCTTCGCCGACATGGGCGGCAGCATGATCGTAGTGCTGAACGGCCTACGATTGGTGCGCTTCAAGGCGCCAGTCGTTGTGGCAAAGCCTGCCTGTGCGGACGGGTGTTGTGGCGGGCATTGAGGCTGGGAGAGCCTTCTTAAAATGGGAATCGGGGGAATGAATGGGAATCGGGGAATTTTGAAAATGATTTCTAGAATCAACCCTCTGGGTATCTGACCCGTTTCCCAAGTTCCCAATAATTTCCCCGATTTCCTTAAAGAAACACTCTCAGGGGTTGGTCCGAACGCGCACGCGCACACCCGTCTTTGGCCCGTGCATCAATCTGCGCGCTTCGCGCATGGCCCGTTCCAGCTTCTCGCGCTGGGCTTTGGGGCCGCCGGCGCCACCCAGGTGGGGGAGGGGGACGATCCAGGGTTTGAAGTCTTCGGGGGCGCCCACGAAGCCGCTCTGGAACGGGAGCTTCTCGGCCTCCACCGTCTCGAGCAGCGTGTTCAGGGCGACCTGATGCGTCTCCGGCGCTGAGGTCAGCTGGGCGCCGCCGGACTCCTCGAAGCCCACCAGGAACTTCCAGACAGCGGCGCCGTGCACCAGTAACAGCTTGGGCTTCACGGCAGCGACCAGCTTCTGGGTGCGCGCCCAGCACGGAGGCAGGAGGCGCGCGGGGATCTCGTTGGAGCGCTTGGTGGGGATGGGCACCACGTGGGCCACCATGGCGACCTCGCCGAAGGTGGCGTAGTCGGAGGTGTTGATGGCCGCGTAGGGCAGATGGTGCGCGAAAGAGGCCTTGTCCGTGTCCTTGAGCGAGAAGTAGCGCGTGGCAAAGTCGAGGTAGTCCTCGGCCGCCGACGGATACTCGGCCACGTCGTAGCCCGCGGGGTTGAGCCCGAGGAACATGAAGGCCGGCTCCAGGGTGCCCAGGAACGGCCCCAGCCCCGACGGACTTGGATGGGCGTTCAGGTATTCGCGGCACAGTCGGTCCTGGCGCGTTTCGTTGAGAATCTTGCGGACCGCCTCTAACAGCTCGGGCGAGTAGCTCACCGACATCCCCTCCGGATTTGGACTACTTCTTTTTCTTCATCGTGTCGCGTAACTTGGCCGCCAGCATGCGGATCTGCTTGTCGCGGTTCTCCAACTCGCTGCGCGGGACCATGTCGCTCTCGTCTCCTGTGCTTCGGCTGGCCTCTACCTGCTCCTTCAGACGCTCCTCGCGCTGGCGCACATCGGTCAGCTCCTGCTCGAGCTCGGTCAGGCGCTGGCGGGCCGAGACCAGCTCGGACTCTTGCTCGGAAAGCTCGAAAACTCGCCCGGTCAGCTCGCCCAGCTGCTTCTCGAGCTGGTCCATGTCCTGGCTGCGTCGCTGGAACCGTTGCTCCATCTCGTGCCGGGCCCGTTCTGAGTCGTCCAGGCTCTGGCGCGACTGAGTGAGCTCTTTCTTGGCCTGGCTCAGCGCCTGGGCGGCCGAGCGCATCTTGGTCTGCATGGCGCCCACGCTCGACTCGAGACGGGTCGACTCGTCCATCGTGCCGGTCAGGCGGCTCTCGAGCGAGGCCAGGCGCTCGGCCATCTCCGTCTCGCGGAGGCGGCTCTCCTCCAGCTCGCGCTCGGCGCGCTCCAGGGCCTCGGTGTTGCGTCCCGCCTCCTGCTCGCGCTCCTCCAGCTCGTAGCGCAGGCGGCCCACCTGGCGCTGCATCTCCTCCATGCGGCCGTCCAACTCGCTTTCGAGCTCGGTCTGCTTGGCGCGGGCGCCCTGGCTTTGCTGACGGAGCGTCAGAAGCTCGCTCTGGAGCTCGCCCAGCTCGCTGGAGCGCTCGCGCACCTGCTTCTCGAGAATGGCCAGACGAGCGTCGCGGTCCGCCAGCTGACGCTCCAGCATGGCCACGTGGCCCTGACGCTGGTCCAACTCGTCGAGGCTGGTCAGGCCCTGGTTGCGGGCCTCCTCGAGCTCGCTCTCCAGACGCTCGCGGCTGGCCCGCACCTCATCGAGCTCGCGCGAGCGGTCATCGAGCTGCTTCTCCACGTTCCCCAGCGAGCGCAGCTCCTCCTCGAGCTCCTTGACGCGCTGATTGCGCTGGGCCACGTGCCGGTTGAGCTGCTCGAGCGCCTTCTCCAGCTTCTGCACGCGCTCGCGCGACGTGTTGGCGCGGGCGTCTACCTCGCCCACGCGCCGCAGCTCCTCTTCCAGCCGCTCGAGACGACGCTCGCGGTCAGCCAGTTGCTCGTTGAGGATCGCCGTGCGCCGCTCCAGGTCTTGCTGGGTGCGCTCTTTCTCGGTCTTGGCCTCGAGCAGTCCTGACTTCTCGGACTTGAGCTGCGACAAGCTCTGGCGGGCCGACTCCAGATCTTCTTCCATGGCGGCTTTGCGAACCAGCTCGGCCTCGGCCGCCAAGAGCCGCTCCTCGCGCTCGCCCACCGCCTTCTGGGCTTCGGCCAGCCTTTCGCGCACGGTTCCCAACTCGGCTTTGACCTGCTCCAGCTCCTCCTCCAGAGCCGAGCGCTCGGTCATGGCGGTCTCCAGGTCGGACTCCAACGACTCTTGCAACCGCTTGCCCATGACGCGCAGCTCGGCGTCGGTGCGCTGAGCCTCGCCCAACTCGCCCTGCAGGCGCTCGCCGTCCAGGCGCGCCTGCTTGAGCTCGCGCAGCGCCTGGATCAGCTTGGACTTGAGTTGCTCGACCTGCTTGCGGGCCAGGTCGACGTCGGCGTGCTGCTGCTCCATCGACTTGATGCGCGCCTCGCGCACGGCCAGTTTTTTCTCTTGCTCCTGGGTCAGCTTGTAGAACTCGCCCAGCTGGGTCCCGGCCGCACCGACCTGCGTCTCCATCTGCGTCAACCGCGACTGCAGGATGTCGCAGTTCTCCTGGGCCGACTGCAGTTGCGTATTCAGACGCTCGCGCTCTTGCTCGAGAGAGCTCAGGCGGTCGGTCAACGTCTCGCGCTCCTGAGCCAGATCGCCCAGGCGGCTCTCCAGCTGCTGGCGCTCCTGGCTCAGCTCGTCCTCATGCCGCTCGCGCAGGCCGCTCAGCTCTTCGAGATAGCGCTTGCGCTCGTCTTCCATGCGGGCCTGGAAGGCCCGGCGCTCCTCTTCGGCTTCCTCCACCAGCTGGCGCTCGCGCGCCGTCAAGTCTTGCGCGCTGCGACGCTCCTCCCGCAGCTGCGACTCGGCCTCGGTGAGGGCCTGCTCCAGGGCCGCAACCTGCTCGTCGGAGAGCTGGCGCTGCTCGCGCTCTTCGCGCAGCTCGCTCTGCAGAGCCATGAGCTGCTCGCCGCGCTCGCTCAACTCGCCCGAGCGGTTTTGCAGCTCGCCGGTCAGCTCGCGACGCAGCTCCTCGGACTCGGTGCGGGTGCGCTGCAGCGCGTTCTCGGTCGTTTCGAGACGAGTTCGGGTGGCGTCCAGCTCGGTACTGCGATCGGCCAGCTCCGTCTGCAGGTCGGCGAGCTCTTTCTCCAGCCGGGCCGCCAGGGCCGTGCGCTCGGTCTCCTGGCGCGCGGCGGCCTGCAGCCGCGACTCCTGCTCCTGCATGCGAGCGTTGCTCTGCTTGATTTTCTCCAGCGCCTGCAGGGTCTTCTGCTCCAGGTTCTTGATGCGCGTCTCGCGCACGTTGAGCAGGTTCTTGAGCTGGTCGCGCTCCAGGCGCGTCACGTTGCGCTCCTGCTCCAGCCGGCTCACGTCGGTGCCGAGCTGCTCGACCAGGCTGCGCAGCTCGTTCTCGCGCTCGGCCGCCTCGCGGGCGATGCTCTGGGTCTTCTGCTGGGTGCCCGAGAGGTCGCCCTCCAGCTCCGAGTAGGCGCCCTCCAGCGCCATGACCTGCTCTTCGGCCAGCTGGCGATGCTCCCGCTCGCCGGCCAGCTCCTTTTGCAGCTCGGTCAGCTGGGCCAGGCGCGCCTTCAGCTCCTCGTCGCGCGCCTCGAGCTGGCGGGTGAGGGTCAGCCGGGCTTCCTCGTTCTCGGCCTCGCTGTGGGCCAGGTCGGTGGAGAGCTCGGCCAGGCGCTCCTGGGTCTCGCTCAGGGTGGCAGCTTTCTCGGTCAGCTCGATGCGCAGCGCATGCAGCTCGCGCTCGAGTTGCTCGACCACCTGCACCCGCTCCTCGAGCTGGTTGGCTTTGGTGGCGCTGACCTTCAGCTTGTCCAGCACTTGCAGCGTCTTTTGCTCGAGGGCCTTGATGCGCGACTCGCGGTTGGCCAGCAGGCTGCGCAGCTCCAAGGTGTCGCGTTGCTCGCCGGAGCGCAGGTCTTCGACCCGCTGCAGCTCGTTGGCCAGATCCTCGAGCTGCTCCATCAGCTCGTTCTCGCGCTGGGCCGCCTGCTCGGCCTCGTGGCTGAGCTGCTGGACCTGGGAAGCGTGCTTTCTGCGCTCGGTGGCCAGGTCGCTCTCGATTTCGGCCAGAGCGCTCTCCAGCGCGGCCACCTGATCCTCGGCGACCTGCCGCTGCTCGCGCTCCGAGGCCAGGTCGGAGGTTTGCTGCTCGAAGCTTCGCTCCACGCGCGTCTTTTGGCGCACGAAGTCCTGTCCCTCGGCCTGGGCGGCCACGAGCTCCGCCTGAGTGTCGTGCAACTGCTGCTGGTGCTGCTCGAGCGACAGGCGCACCGTGCGCAGCTCCTCTTGCAGCCCGAGCACCAGGTGGTTGCGCTCTTTCAGCTGGCCCTCGAGACTGTTGGCCTTCGCCGATGTCTGCTTGAGCTTGTCGACGATCTGGAGCGTCTTCTGCTCCAGGTTGCGAATGCGGTTCTCGCGGGCCGTCAGCTGCTCGCTCAGGTCGACCTCGAGAGCGTTCTTCTCGCGCTTGAGATCGCGCACTTCCTCGGCGCGCGTCTGATCCAGCCGGGCGAACTCCTCGGCCAGGTCCTCCAGGCGGGCCTTGAGCTCGGTCTCGGTGCTGCCGGCCGTCTCCAGCAGCTCGGCCTCGCGCGCGGCCATACGCTTGCGCTCGGCGGCCAGCTCCTTTTCCAGATCGCCCAGGGCCATTTCCAGGGCCTCGACCGTCTCCTCGGCGACCTGGCGTCCCTCGCGCTCGGCCGCCAGGTCGCTCTCGAGCTTGCGCTTCTCCTGGGCCAGGTTGGACTCGAGCTCCTGCGTGCGGGTGCCCAGCTCCTCGGCCGTCAGGCTGGAGACTTCCAGCTCCTCGGTCAGGTGGGCCAGGCGCTCGTCGCGCAGGCGCAACTCTTCCTCGAGCTCTAAGAGCCGGGACTCGGCTTTCTCCAGGCCCTGCGCCTTGTTGATGAGGCCGACCTTCAGCTTCTTGAGATCGGCGTCTTTGCTGACGACCAGAGCGGCCAGCTCCTTGGCTTTGTTCTGGGTGTTCTCAAGCGCCTCGGCCAGCTGGGCGCCGCGCTGCTCCAGCGCCTGCAGGCGCGCATCGCGGCTGGTGAGCTTGGTCTCGTTGTCCTGGGCCAGCTTGTAGAACTCGCCGAGCTGCGTTTGCATGCCGTCGACGCGTGAGTTGAGCTCCTTCTCGCGCTCCGTCGCCAGTGCGATGGCCATTTCGGCCGCGCTCAGGTTGCGCCGCTCCTCGCCCAGCGATTCCTCGAGCTCGATCAGGGTCTGCTCGAGTCCCTCGACCTGCTCTTCAGCCAGCGCCCGCTTCTCGCGCTCGGTTTCGAGGGTGCGCTCCAGGTTCTCCACCCGCCCGCTCAGGTCGGCTGCCTGCCCGCTGAGCTGCTCGCGCTGGGTTTCGGCCTCGGTCCAGGCCGACTCGGCCTGATCGAGTTGCTCCTGGCGCTCGTTGAGCAGCGCGTCCATCTCTTTGATCTGGGTCTCGGCCTCTTCCAGCTGCCGCGCCTTTTGCACCAGGGCGACCTTGATCTTCTTGAGGTCGGCCTCCATGCCGCCCATCTTGCCCTGGCGCTGGGCGTTGACGGTTTCCAGCTCCTTGACCTTGTTCTGGGCCACCTTCAAGGCCTCGGCCAGCTGGTTGCTGCGCGCCTCCAGGGCCTGCAGCCGCGCGTCCTTGCTGGCGAGCTGGCTCTCGTTGTCCTGGTTGGTCAGAGAGACGTCGCTCAGCTGGCGCTCCAGACCGAGGACCTGGCCCACCAGCTCCTTCTCGCGCTCGGAGGCCAGGGCCAGCTCCATCTCGGCCGCGGCCAGACTGCGCTTCTCCTCGCTCAGGGTTTCCTCGAGCTCGGCCATGGAGAGCTCCAGGCCCTCGACCTGCTCCTCGGCCATCATGCGATGCTCGCGTTGGGTGGCCAGCTCTTGCTCGAGCCGCTCGACCCGCTCGGCCAGCTGCGAACGGGCGCCGGACATCGTCTCCTGCTGGTGCTGGGCTTCGTTGAGCGTGCCTTCCAGGCGGTCGAGCTGCTCCTGGCGCTCGTTCAAGAGGGCGTCCATCTCGCGCAGCTGGGTCTCCGCCTCGTCCAGGGCGCGGGCCTTCTGCACCAGGGCCATCTTGATCTTCTTGACATCGGCGTCCAGCGTGCCCATCAGGCGCTCGCGCTGGACGGCGCTGGCTTCGAGCTCCTTGTTCTTCTGCGAGCTGAGGACCAGCTTCTCGGCCAGCTCGCGGGTCTTGCCCTCGAGGTTGGCGATGCGCGTGTCCTTGACGCCCATCAGGCGCTCATGCTCGGCGTTCTGGCGCCGCAGCTGGGTCAGCTCGGTCTGGAGCGTGCTGAACTCGGCCTGCAGGGCGGTCAGCTGCTCGCCCACCATGCGGTGGCCGCGGCGTTCGTTGCCCAGGTCGTCCTCGATGCCGACCAGGCCGGCCTCCAGCGCCTCCACCTGCTGCTCGGAGACCTGGCGGCGCTCGCGCTCGGACTCGAGCTGCGACTGCAGCGCCGCGATGCGGGCCTCCAGCTCGGCCTCGAGCTGCGCGTGGAGCGTGCGCGCGTCGTCCAGCGAGGTTGTCATGTGGTCGAGCTGCTCCTGGCGCTCGTTCAACAGCTGGTCCAGCTCGGCCAGTTGGGCCTCGGCCTCCTCCAGGCTGCGGGCGCGCTGCACCAGCGCCAGCTTGACCTTCTTGAGCGTGGTCTCGAGCGCTTGCGTCTGCTGGCTGCGCTCGGCCAGGGCCCTCTCGACCACCTTCAGGCGCTCTTCGGTGGCCGCCAGGCGCTCGGTGGATTGCTGCGCGCGCGCCGCCAGCTGCTTGAGCTGGGACTCGCGCACCTCCGACTTTTTGTCCTGGGCTTCCTGCAGCTGGTAGAAGTCGGCCAGCTGGTTCTGGGTGCTCTTGATCTGCTCTTCCAGCTCGGCGATGCGGCTCTCGGCCTGCGTTCGGGCCTTGCGCTCCTCGCCCAGCTCGCCCTCGTAGTCGCCCAGGGCGACCTCCAGCTGGGAGACCTGCTCTTCGGAGAACGACCGGCGCTCGCGCTCGTTCTCGAGCTTCTCGCGCTCGGCGGCCAGCTCGGCCTCGAGCTGCGCCTGCTTCTCCTCGAGCGAGGCGCGCAGCGCGGCCGCCTCCTCCAGCTCCGCCTCGTGCAGCTCGCGGGCCGCGCCGGCTTCTTCCAGCTCCAGGGCCCGCAGCTCCAGCTCGCGCGCCTGCTCTTCGAGGCGACGCCGCTGCTCGTCGACCTCACCCTGGAACAGCTCCAGCAGACCCTTTTGCTCGCCCAGCTGCTCCTCGAGCCCGGCGGCGCGCTCGCGCAGCGCCTCCTGCTCGGTCTGGGTGGCGGCCAACTGGCCCTCGAGCGCGTCCACGTGCTCCTGGCGCTCGTTGAGCAGGGTGTCCATGTCGCCGAGCTGCTCCTCGGCCTCGCTCAGGGACTTGTTGCGCTCCTCCAGAGCCTGGGCCAGCTGGGTCAGCTGCCTGGCGCGCGCATCGCCCTCCTGTTTGGTCCTGGTCAGCGCGTTATTGGTCTGCACCAGCTTCTGGGCCAGGGCCCGCATCTTGTTGTCGCGCTCTTCGATCTTGCGCTCTTGCTCGCCGGTGAGCCTGTAGAACTGGGCCACCTGCTCGGCGGTCGAGGTTTCGAGCTGGCTCAGCTGGGCCGACAGCTCCTCGACGCGCTGGCGACTCTCGGCCAGGTGGGCCCTGGCTTCTGCCAGCTCGGCGCGCTGGTCGTAGAGGGTCGACTCGAGCTCGCCCACGGTCTCTTCCAGGGCCGTGACCTGGCTGTCGGAGACGTTGCGGTGCTCTTTCTCCTGCTCGAGCTGCTCGGCCAGGGCCTCTTTGCCGCGCAGGGCCTCCTCGAGCTCGGCCACGCGAGCCTGGGCTTTGTCGGCCTCGGCCTGCGAGTCGTGCAGCGCCGCCTCCAGCTCGTGGGCGCCTTCTTCCAGGGCTTCGACCTGGGTGTTGGCCAGCTCCAGTTTGCTTTCCAGCTCCTCGGCCGCGGCCTTGCGGGCGGCCAGCTCATCGTCCAGGTCCTGAGCCAGGCCCATGGCGTGCTCCAGCTCGCCCTGGGCGGTCTTGAGCTGCTCGGCAGAGCTCTCGGCCTCGGCTCGCAAGGCCGTCAGCTCTTCCTCCAGCTCGGAAACCCGCAGCCGGGCGGCGTCCAGATCGCCCGTGGTGGCGCTGAGGGTGCTTTCCAGCTCGTCCTGAGTCTCCTGGAGCTGCTCGACCTCGGTGACCCGCCGCGCCAGGTCGGGCTCGAGCTCCGTCAGCCTCTCGCGGGCCGTCTTGAGCTCGGACTCGAGCGCGAAAATGCGTTGGTCGCGCCCCTTGGCCTCGCCCTCGAAGGCGGCGATCTTCTGCCGCCCGCTCAGCAGCTCGGCCATCACCTTTTCGAGCTTGGCCTCCAGCACCTTGATGCGGCTGTCCCGAATGGTGATGCGCTTTTCGTGCTCGGCGTTGAGCTTGTAGAACTGGCCCAGCTGGTCGGTGGTGGCGATCAGCTCCGCCTCGCGCTCCTTGAGTCGGAACTCCAGGTTGCCGACCTGGGTGGTGGCTTCCTCGAGGCGTTTCTGCTCGTCTTGCAGGGCCAGGCGCGTGGTGTCGAGCTCGCTCTGCAGGTCGTGCAGCGCGATCTCAAGCTCGGCCGCCTCCTCGCGGGCGTTGTCGCGCTGGCGCGAGGTGCTGGACAGCTCCCTGTCCAGGCCCTCGGCCCGCTCGACCGAGCCTTCCAGGCTGCCGCTCAGCTCGTCGATGCGATCCTGCAGGTCCTGCGAGCGCGTGCCCGCCTCTTCCAGCGCCTGCTGCAGCGACTCGATCTCGCTCTCGCGCTCGGCCAGCAGGCCTTCGAGCTCGGCGATCTGGGCCCTGGAGTCGGCCAGTTCGGTGCGGGCCTCGTCCAGCTGCTGCTCCAGGTCGGAGATCTGCATGCGGCTTTCGAACAGCTCGACCTGCAGCGCGTCGTTGGCGTCGTGCAACACCCGGATGCGGCTGTCTCGGAGGGCCAGGCGCCCCGCCAGCTGCTGGTTCAGCGAGCTGCTGGCGTCCAGGCGATGGCTCAGCTCCTGGCGCTCGGCTCCGACCTTCTCGAGGTCGTCGCTCAGGTTCATCAGCTCCTGATCGCGTTCGGCCAGCCACTCGTCCCGCTCGCCCACCTGGCCCATCAGCTCGGCCACCCGGCGGTCGAGCTCCAGGATGTCGTTGCGGCGGCCCCGGAGGTGCTCTTCCAGCTCGTCGAGCTGGCGGGAGCGCTCGGCGGCTTCCTCCTGGGCTTCGGTCAGGGTCGACTCCAGGCTGGTGATGCGACCGCCCAGAAGGTCGATGGTGCGGTCGGAGGCCTCCATCACCACGCTGGCCTCGCCCAGATAGCTGCCCAGCGCATCGATGCGCACGGAGCTGGCGTTCATCACCAGGGAGGCCTCCGCCAGGCACTGCTCCAGGCTCAGCACCCGCTGCTCGGAGTCGTCGCGCACGCCTTCAAGCCCGATGATGAGCCGCTCGGCGTGCTCCATCACCACGCTGGCCTCGGCGATCGAGCGTTCCAGGTATTGAATCCGCTCCTCGCGCTCGAGCACCTCGGACTCGAGGTAGGCGGCCGTATCCTCGAGCTCCTCGCGGCGCAGCTGTTCCTTGCGGGCCTTCTCTTCCAGCTGTTGACGCTCTTCGCGGGCTTTGGCCTCGAGCGCTTCGAAACGCTGTGCCTCCTCTCGCGCGCGCGCCTCGAGCGTCTTGATCTTCTCGAGCGAGACGCCCTGCTCGCCGGTCAACTCGTGCTGCAGGTTCAGCAGGGCTTCTTCCAGCTCGATGCGCGACACCGTCAGCAGCTCGTTCTCGGCCTCCCTGGCCTGGAGGCGGGCCTCGACCAGGGCCAGCTTCTCCTCGACCGCCTCGCGATCGAGCTGGCCGGCGCGCAGCATCTCGCGGTTCGTCTCAAGGTCCTCCTCGAGCTGGCGAATGCTGGTCTCGCGCTCGGCCAGGCTGGTCTCCAGGGCCTGCAGCTTCTCCTCGCGGGCGGCCAGCTCGCTTTCGAGCGCCTGCAGCTTGCCTTGCAACTCGGCCGAGGCGGGGCCGCCGCCCTCGCCGAGCTGCTCCTGGAGCAGGCTCATCTCGTTGTAGGCTTCGTCCAGCTGGTCGCACAGGCCGTCGATCTGGCTCTGGAACTCTTCCAGCGATTCGGTCGAGCGGGCAAAGGCCTCTTCTACCTTGGCCAGCTTGCTCTGGTTCTCGCTCAGTTCGTGACGGGCCGCCTCCAGCTCGATGGCCTGGGCTTTGGCGGCTTTGCGACGCTCTTCGAGCTTCTCGACGCGCTCGGCGTATTTCTGGGCGGTATCTTCGGTGCGCTTGAGCTCCTGGCGCGCGGCGATGAGGGCTTTCTTGAGCTTCTGGGCGTCGGACTCGAAATTCTGAGCCTGCTCCTGCGACTCGTTCAGCTTCTCTTCGAGTCGCAAGTAGCGCCGCTCGGCGTCGCGCAGAGCCCGGCGCATCTCATCGGGCGTCAGGGCAGCGTTCGAGGAGGCCGCTGCATTGCGCGCCTTGCGGGGGCGGGCCTCGACGACGTCGGACTCGCCGGACGGATTCCCTTTCAAGTTCTTGGCCATGGAGCGGGCCTCACCAAGCGTATCCCGAGGATCAATCCCGTCAATTCGCCTCGGCGCTGGAGCGCCCCTGCAGACGTTGAACATTCTTCAAGTGTCGCACGATGCCCAACAGGAAGTTGACCTCCCAATCCTCAAGCGCGGCGCGGTTGAGAATGTCCCCCAGCTTGCCGATCTCTTCCTCGATAGTCGTTCCGTGCGCCGGGTAGCCGGTGGCCACAAGCCCCTCGCGCATCTCCAGCAGCATGTTCGTCTTGGACTGCGCCGTGGCGGGGCGGGCCGCCTTGAAAGAGGCCACGGGCCGCTCGCGGCCGAGCAATTCGTAGAGCATCACGGTCACGGCGTGCGCCAGGTTGAGCGAGCCGTGCTCCGGATGCGTGGGGATCTCCACCCGGCGCGTGCACTGGTCGAGCTCCTCCATCGAAAGCCCGCTCTCCTCGTTGCCGAAGACCAGCGCGACCCGCGCGGGTAGATATTTCGGCAGGATGCGCTCGGCCAGGGCCCGGGAGCTCGAGATCCGGAAGCGACGCTTGCCGCTGCGGCGTGTGGTGCCCAGCGAGAGGTTCACGTCTTGCAGAGCCTCGCCCAGGCTGTCCACGATGCGGCACTCCTCCAGCACCTGCCGGCCGTGCACGGCCCACTTGTAGGACTCGCTGGTGGGCGGGCGGCGCGGCGTCACCAGGACCAGCTCTTTCACCCCCCAGCACGACATGCTGCGCGCAGCGGCGCCGATGTTGACCTCTCCCTGCGGCGAGACCAGCACCACGACGAGATCGGTGGGAGCGATCACTCGGGGGCTTGTGCGCAGCGGGGGCAGTCGCGGTCGAGCAGCCCCAGCGCCTCGCCGCAGGTGGAGCAGAAGCGCTTCTCGGTGTGCGATTTGAGGTCGGCTTTCTTCTCGCCCATGTCGGCCTGCAGGCGCTCGATCTCCCTTTCCAAAGCCTCGATCTCGGCGCAGCGCTCCTTCAGGCCCTCCATCTCGAGCCGGTTGGAACCGACCATGGCGTACACGCGGTGCCCCAGGTCGGAGATCAGCTCGGCGTGGCGCTTCTGCAGATCGCGCACCTGGGCGGCGCCTTTGGTGACATCCAGGGTCTCTTTGGCGGCGTGCTTGAGAAAGCCCCACCCCTTCATCAACGTGTCCTTGGCTTTACCGCCGAGTTCCTTCCCTTTTTCCGAGAGCTCGTCCATGTGGTCTCCTCTGGCCGATTCGTAACAAGTGTTCAATGCTTTGTTTACGAGGTGAACGGTAAACTCTCCTCATGAGCTCCACCACCATTACCCGCACTTACGATCGCCCCGTCACCTCGCGCGAGCGGATGGGCAGCGTGCCCAGGGACTACGCCGAGGGACGCGGCCTGCTGCCGCAGCACGGCCTGGGCACCGTCAAGCATTTCGAGGAGAACGAGGCGGGGCCGGTCGAGGTCTTCCGCGAGGTGCCGGTCTATGACCAGCAGGGCAAGCCCCAGATGCAGACCGTCACCGAGACGCTGACCGAGAAGACCTATGACCCCAGGAAGCGCTCCATCGGTTACGGCCTGGTCTCGGGCCTGACCGCGGGCGCCATCGCCGGCAGCTTCTGCGGGCCGGTGGGCACCGTGCTCGGGGCCGTGGGGGGCGCCCTGGCGGGCGTCGTCATCGGCTACAAGAGCGCCGAGAACGACGAGGTCAGTGAGGTCTGGAACGACAAGGACATCACCCATCCCACCATGGAGGGCTACACCGAATACACCGTGCCGATCCCCGAGCCGCGCACGAAGTACGTCAAGGACGAAGACGGCAAATACGAGAAGAAGACCACCTGGCGGGTCGGCGGCTACTACCACCACCACGCGCCCGACATCAAGGAGGAGAAGGTGGGCGAGTTCCGCGAGCCGGAGCTCGAGCACTCCAAGACCAACAACAAAGTTGGCACGGCTCTGGCCGTGGGCGCCGGACTGGCCATCGGGCTGGCGGTGATTTTCTTCGGGGGCCGCAAGGACGAGGAGTAGGTTGGCAGTTGGCGGTAACGAGGAGCGCTGAGGAGACCGAGGCGCTGGGGGAGAGCCTGGGGCGGCGGTTGAAGACGCCGCTCGTGGTGGCGTTGTTTGGCGACCTGGGGGCGGGTAAGACGACGTTTACGCGCGGCGTGTGTCGGGGCCTCGGGGTGAGCGATCCCGTGACGAGCCCGACGTTCGTGCTGCAGCATATCTATGAGGGTGCGGCTCTGCCCGTGTATCACTTTGACGCTTACCGTCTGAATTCGGCACGAGACCTGATGGAGCTTGGGTTCGAGGAGTGCGAGGATGGGATCGTGCTGCTGGAATGGTCCGAGCGGGTCATGGAAGCGCTGGGAGATCGGCTCGAAGTGCATCTGGCGGTGACACAGGATGGCCGCAGCATCGAATTTCGCGCCTTTGGCCCCGTAGCCGAGGCCCTGTGCTGATCGCCGGCCTCGACTGCACGGGCGAGAGCTGGTCGGTGGCCGTGGCGCGGGGACCCGAGGTGCTGGCCGAGGTGGTCTCGCGCCAGCCGCGCACGCAGCTGCGCGAGCTGCAGCCCGCCCTGCGCCAGGTCTGCGCCTGGGCCGGGGTATCCCTGCGGGAGGTCGAGCGGGTGGCCGTCACCGTGGGTCCGGGCTCGTTCACCGGCGTGCGCCTGGGAGTGCTGGTCGCCCGCACGCTGTCTCAGGCCCTGGACGTGCCGGCGGCCGCGGTGGATGCGCTGGAGGCGCTGGCTCGCGGGCTCCCGGGCGCGGTGGTGGCCTGCGGGGACGTGCGCAAGGGGGAGGTCGTCACGGCTCTGTTTTGCGACGGAAAGCGACTCACCGAGACGGTCTTGCTGCCGGGAACGGATTGGCCCGCCTGGGTGGCCGAGCAGGGGGATTGCCTGGTGGTGGGAAACGCCCTCGAGCGCTACGGTCCGGTGGCACGTCCGGCTCCTCGCTCCCAGTGGTGGGTGCGCGCGGGCGCGGTGTGTCTGCTGGGTCAGACGGCTTCGCCTCTGGCCTGGAGCGAGCTGGAGCCCGCCTACGTGCGGGCGGCCGAAGTGCAGATTCACTCCTCGGGAGGGACCCTATGATTCGCGTGACCGCCTCGATCGAAACTCAGCCCGGCAAGGAGGACCAGCTCATCGCCGCGCTGGCCGAAGCCGCCATTTCGACGCGCCAGGAAGAAGGTTGCGTGGAGTACTTCCTGCACCGCTCCACCGACAAGCCGACGCACTTTCTGATGATCGAAACCTGGAAGTCGCCCGAGGCTCTGGAGGCGCATCTCAAGACGCCCCACATTCAGGCCCTGTTCGCCAAGGCCGAGGGGATCGTGGCGGCGCCGGTCGCGCTCAGCAGCTGGACCCGCGTGGACGTTTGAAGGAGCCTGTTCGCTCGATTCGAACGTTCCCCCCGATGGACATGCAGACCGTGCCGGTTGTCGTCGAGCCGATGCGCGAGGCTGACGTCGAGAGCGTCCGCCGCATCGAGGGCACTTCCTTCGCCACGACCTGGCCCGACGAGGCTTTTCTCAACGAGCTCAAGACCAATCGCTCGGCGCATTATCTCGTGGCGCGCCGGGGCGAGGAGGTGCTGGGTTACGCCGGCGTCTGGCTGGTGCTCGACGAGGCCCACATCACCGCCATCGCGGTCGAGCCGCAGATGCGGGGAGGCGGGCTGGGCAAGAAGCTCTTGTATCACCTGCTCAAGAGCTGCCAGGCGCTGGGAGCCCGGTGGGCCACGCTGGAGGTGAGGGTGGACAACGAGGTGGCTCTGAACATGTACCGCCGCTTCGGTTTCGCCCGCATCGGCCTGCGCAAGGGCTACTACGAGAGCGGTCACGACGCGGTGATCATGTGGGCCGGCAACCTGCAGTCCAAGAGCTTCGCCCGGCGTCTCGAGTCCGTCCTGGGCGCGTGAACCTGCGCGGAGCGGGTTACGCGCCGCGCCTCCTCCTGGGCGTCGAGAGCTCCTGTGACGAGACTTCCATGGCCATCCTCGAGGAAGGGCGCGTGGTGCGCGCCTCGCTGGTGTCCTCGCAAGCGGAGCTGCACAAGAAGTTTGGCGGCGTCGTGCCGGAGCTGGCCTGCCGCAAGCACCTGGAGGTGCTCAATCCCCTGTTTGCCGAGTGCCTGGCCAGCGCCGGCGTGGCCGCTCATGAGCTGGACGCCGTGGCGGTGACCTGCGGTCCCGGCCTCATTGGTGCCGTGCTGCTGGGGGTGGCCTTCGCCAAGACCCTGGCGCTCGTGCTGGACAGGCCCCTGATCGGGGTCAATCACCTGGAGGGGCATCTGGCCTCGGTCTTCCTGCAAGATCCGACCGCCGAGCCTCCCCTGGTCTGCCTGCTCGTCTCGGGTGGCCACACCATGCTGGTGCACGTGCGCGACTTCGGCCACCTCGAGGTGCTGGGCGGCACGCGCGACGACGCCGCCGGCGAGGCTTTCGACAAGGTGGCCAAGCTGCTGGGTCTGGGCTATCCGGGAGGACCTCTGGTGGATCAGCTGAGCCGCGGGGGCGATCCCGCCGCGGTGCCGTTTCCACGCCCGATGCTGGACAAGGGCTACGAGTTCTCCTTCAGCGGACTGAAGACCGCAGTCATGAACGAGCGCCGCGACCGCCCCGATGTCTCGCGGGAGGATTTTTGCGCCAGTTTCCAGGCGGCCGTGGTCGACGTGCTGACCACCAAGCTCCTGCGGGCCGCCCGCGAAACGGGGGTGGGAACCATCGCGGTGGCGGGAGGGGTGGCCTGTAACTCCGGCCTGCGCGCGGCGCTGGCCGCCCAAGCGGGCTCGCTCAAGCTGGTCATCCCCGCCCCGGCTCTGTGCACCGACAATGCGGCCATGATCGCCCGCGCGGGCTGGGAGGTCGCGCGTCTGGGCTGGCGCTCCTCCCTCGAGCTGGAGGCCCGGGCCTCCCTCTCGTTAAATTTTCGTGAACCAGGTTGCTGACTTGTCAGCAAGAAACGAGGTTTTGTAAAATACAACCCCTTGCCCTAGACGAGTTTCCTCATGTTCGTGAGAAACGAACCAAGCACTGAGTGGAGGGTCCTGACGTGAGTTTTCTGGAGCGACTGGGAAAAGCGGCCTTAGGTGGAGTGGTCGGGTTCTTCGTGGGCGGACCGGTGGGAGCGGCGGTCGGCGCCGGCGCCGGGTTCTTCTCGAAGGAGATCGGACAGGGAGTCAAATCCGCCTTCGGCAATCCGATGACGGGCAGCCTGTCCGGAATGCTCCTGGGCGGCCTGGCCGGTTTCGCGCTCGGCGGCCCCATCGGAGCGATGATCGGTCTCGGCCTGGGCGGCTCCATCGGCGGCCAGATCGGCATGCAGAACCAGATGCAGGACCAGATGGCCCAGCAGCAGGCGATGATGCAGCAGATGATGGGCGGCTTCGGGCAGATGAACGGGAACATGGGAATGCAGATGGGCTTCCCGACCGGCTTCCCGCTCTACCCGGGCGCTTTCGGCGGCAACGGGATGCCCCAGCAGTTCTTCCAGCAGCAGCCGCCGTGCTGCTGCCACCACCAGCACGCCCAGCCGTGGAGCGATTACATGGGCAACCAGCCCTCCTACCCGCCGCAGCCCAACCCCATGCCCAACCCGCATCAGTGCCACCACGGCCACCATGGCCACCATCACGGCCCCCGCCCCATCGAAAACGGCACTCCTGGAGCTCAGGGCCCGGTCGAGAACACGCAGCGCGACAATGGCAGCTGGTGGCGTGACCGCATCAACCAGGACGGCACCTGGGACAACGATTTGCAGATCGCGCACGGTCGCGGGGAGGGTGGCGACACCATCGACCAGACCGGGCGCCTGGGCGACGACCGCCAGCGCGCCACCGCCGGCCACCGCAGCACCATCAACCAGGATGGCGGCTGGGGCGACAACTCGCAGGACGCCCGGGTGGGCCGTCACGGCACGATCAATCAGGATGCCGCGATGGGCGATGACGACCAGCGAGCCCACGCCGGCCGCGGCGCCCGCGTCAACCAGGACGGCGGCGGCGGCAACAACAACCAGGCCGCCAACGTCGGCCGTCACAGCACCGTCAACCAGGAAGCCACCTGGGGCGACGACCGCCAGCACGTGCACGCTGGTCGCGGCAGCACGGTCAACCAGGATGCCGGTCAGGGCGACAACAGTCAGCATGCCACGGTGGGCCGCAACTCGACGGTCAACCAGGATGCCGGCAGCGGCAACGACACTCAGGTCGTGAATGCGGGCCGCGGC
This sequence comes from Vulcanimicrobiota bacterium, assembly GCA_039809865.1. Taxonomy (GTDB): domain Bacteria; phylum Vulcanimicrobiota; class Xenobia; order Xenobiales; family QWHO01; genus QWHO01. The sequence goes on along the minus strand of JBDHVW010000007.1, from coordinate 66,800 downwards.
ACCACGGTGCGCCAGGACGGCGGCAACGGGGATAACACCCAGGTCGTGCACGGCGGCACCGATGTCCGTCAAGATGTGCACGGCGGAGGCACCAACACTCAGGTGGCCCGCGGCGCGACCAATATCGACCAGAGGGGCTCCTGGACGGGTGAGAACAACCAGACCGCGGTGGGCGACCAGAATCGCCGCAACACCATTAACCAGGACGGCGGCTGGTTCGCTCACAACAACCAGCAGGCCCAGGGTGGCAATCGCGACGACACCGTCAAGATGGAAGGCGGCTGGCGCTCGGACAACTTCACCTACAACGTTACGGGCGGCCGTGACCGCGTGACCATCGATGGCGGCGGCGGTTGGGGCTCCGACAGCGCCACCATCAACGGCGGCGGCCAGAACTTCACCATCGTCGGCTCTGACGGCAAAGTCCTCTACCAGCAGGGCCAGGGCGGCAGCCGCATCGAGGTCTCCCGCCTCGACAACATGACCGTCAACGGTGCCGACGGCCAGCCCGTGTGGCGCTGGAACGTCGACACCGGCGGCCAGAACTGCCCCCCGCGCTAGGAGCGCCGTTGGCCGGCGAGAGTTGAGAGAAGCCCCGTTAGGGGCTTCTCTATTTGGGCGCTCCCTACTCCCTACTCCCATCTCCCATCTCCCATCTAAAAGCACCGCTTCACTTTGAGGGCGCGCTGCAGGCGCTCGAGGTAGTCGCTCTCGTGGATCCAGATGGCGCCGAAGCGCTGGGTATGGGCGGTAACCTGCTGGCAGTCGAGCAGCCGGAAGCGGCGCTCGTTCAGGTGAGCCACCAGGTGCACGAGGCAGGCCTTGCTGGCGTCGTCGGCGCGGGCGAACATGGATTCGCCGAAGAACGCTCCGCCCAGGCTCACGCCGTACAGCCCTCCGACCAGGCCCGAGGCATCCCAGGCTTCCACGCTGTGGGCAAAGCCGCGCTCGTGCAGGAACGTGTAGATGTCGATGAGCTCGCCCGAGATCCAGGTGGAGGCGCGCTCCGAGCAGCCCTCCACCACCTCGCGGAACGCAGTGTTCAGGCGCAGCTCGAACGGGTTGCCACGCAGCCGGCGGGCCAGGCGCCGGGGGATGTGCAGGCCGTCCAGAGGCAAGACGCCGCGCGGGTTGGAGGTGTAGAAGCGAATGCCGCCCCCGGTGCGCTCGGAGGCCATGGGGAAGAAGCCCTGCTCGTAGCCCTCCAGGATACGCCGGGCCAGCGGGGCGGGATCAGCCGACCGCGGAGCCCTCGTGCTCGTCTCCCTCTTCCTCCTCCTCGGAAACCGCGCCGCCGCTCTTCATCGCCTCGAAGCTCGCAGCCACGCCGTCGATGGCCCCCTGGGCCTTCTGGATGCGGATAGCGCTGTCGCGCACCAGCTGCACGCCTGAGATGAGATGGCTCTTCTCGTGGTCGTCCAGGTAGCAGCTCAGGCGATTCAGCGCCGTCATGAACTCTTCGGCGCCCTCCACCAGGTCCTCGCGATGGCGCGAGAGCTCGTCCTCGAGCGCCGTCACGGCTTCCATCTGCTCGGTGGTCATCCCGTCGCGGCTGAAAGCGGGCGCGGGCGGCAGCCCCAGCAGGTGCTCCTGCACCAGCTCGGCCATCCAGTTCAGCACGTCGCCGAACTCGTCAGGCTCGATCTTGCTCTCGGCCACGGCGTTGACGGCCTCGAACAGGCGGTAGAGGTTCTCGGTCATCACCAGCTCGCTGGCCCCCCGAGCTTCGCCGCCGACCTCCTCGAACGACATCGTGGAGCTCGAGTTGCTGGTTTGCATGATGCGCGCGCCGCACTTGGAGCAGGCCCGCGCGTCGGGTGCGTTGCCGGCGCCACATTTGACGCACAGCACCTTGCCCTCGACCTCGCCGATCTGCTGGTAAGCCTCGCGGCAGTCGGCCAGCGCCTCGGCGGCGGCGATCAGGGCTTTGACGGCCGCGTCGTACTTGGAGGCGTCTCCGCCGGTATACGCCTCGATCAGCTCCAGCGCGGGCCAGTGTTGCTCGTAGGCGGCCCGGGTTTTCTGAGCCTGCTCGGCCAGGGCGGTGGACTGGGTGGGAAGGCTCAGCATCTGGTCGATCTGGGCCGACTCGGCCTCCATTCCGCTGCGGAAGACCTCAACGGCCCGGGCCAGCACCTCGTCGGGAACCTGGCCGGCCTGGTGGGCCGCCAGGATGTTGAGCACCAGGTTGGCGTGCTCGATCCGGGTGGGTCCCTGCGTGAGAATCTTGGTGCTCAGCTCCTCCATCGCCGCGCGCACGGATTCGCCGGCATCGATGACGCCCTGGATGGCCGCGTCGAGAGCTTCGGACCCGGCCGGGATGGCGTCCCCCAACTCTTGGAGCACGCGGCGCAAGCGCTCGTAAGCGTCGATCATGCCGTCTTCGGCGGGAATGCGGGGGGTCTTGGCCCGGATCTCCTTCTGGGCCTCCTCGGCCATCAGCCGGGCGCCGCGGATCGAGTCCTCGAACTGGGCTCGACTGTACTGGCCGGCCACGAAGCCATCCTTCATGCGGATCATCAGGTTGATGAGCGGCATCTGCGTGGGACCGATGGCCAGCTCGGCCTGCTGGTAAGCATCCATCGCGGTGGCCTGGGCCCAGGCCGCGTGGATGACCCAGCGCTCGGAGCGCTCGCCCACCTCCAGCACGCCCGAGCGGACGTACTCCAGGCACGACTTCAGCGCCCCATCCACGTCCTGGAAGGCTTCCTCGATGCGCCCGATCGATTCTACGTACTTCTGGACGTGCTCCGGCCCCTGGCCGTGAATGTTGGCTCGGGTGGCGTCGCGCGCCTGGACGAAGCGCGCCTGCAACTCGGTGACGATCTGCTCGAGGTGCGCCGGAGGTGCCTGGCCCGCCATCACGGCGCGCAAGACCACCAGCAGCCGGTCAAAAACTGCGGAGGGCGTCTCGGGCCTGGGCGCTTCGCTCATGGGTTGCCCCTATTGGCCACCCAATGGGGTTGTCCCTGGTTCCATCCAGATGGGAGATGGGAGATGGGAGACGGGAGAAAGTTTAGTGCGGTCGGAGCTCGCGGGGGGTGTCGATGATCTGCTGGAGCCGCTGGTTGACTTCTTCCTCGGTCCCCACACCGTCGACGCCGAAATACTCGCCCTCGGCCCGGAAGTAGTTGAGGACGGGCTCGGTCTCCTTGTGGTACACGTCCAGGCGGTGGGCGATGATCTCGGGGGTATCGTCGGCGCGACCTCGCAGGGCCAGGCGCCGCTGGGTCTCCGAATCGGGGATCTCCAGGCCCACCACGATGAAGTCGTCGAACCCGAGCTCGCGGCGCATGTGGCGGAACATCGGCACCTGCTCGAAAACGCGCGGGAAGCCGTCGAGAATGAAGCCGTTCTTGCAGTCGTCTTTGCTCAGGCGCTCGAGGGCCATCTCGTACATCACGTCCGAGCCGATCATGTCGCCGTTCTTGATGACGGCATCGATCTTCTGCCCGCGCTCGCTGCCGCTGGCGACCTCGTCGCGCAGGAGATCACCCGTGGAGATGTGGGGGATGTTGTAGCGCTCGGCCAGCAGGGCGCCCTGGGTGCCCTTCCCGCTGCCGGGAGGGCCCATGATCAGGATCTGAACCGGGACGGCCACCGGTCCGGGCGCCACGGCGCCGATCGTGGCGGCCTCCACCAGGCCTTGTTGGGGAAAGAGAGGTTGCACGAGCGGGCCGGTGCCCGAGTCGGTGCTGCGCGAGGCGGCCAGGAACTGGTCCTCGTTGATACAGGGGTTGCCCTCTTCGTTGTGGGGGCACACGGCGCCCCAGGGGCTCGATTTGCAGGCGGTCACCGGACTCGCCATCTGGATCGTCATCATAACGATCCCAGTATAGATGTACTCCATTTTGCCAGGAGTGAACGGGAGGTTGCCACCATGTGAACTACGCCCCAGCGAGGACAGAAGCGGCCGACGAATTTGGGCGTAGACGCTCGGTGGCGAGCGCCCAGCCCGTATCGGCGGCGAAGGCCGTCTCGCCGTAGCTCCAACCTTCGGTGCGCCTTGCGGCCTGCGGGTCGAGCTCGATCTGAAGGCCGTGGGCATCGGGATGGGTGCTGGCATGCTGCTCGGCGATCACGGCCTCTCCCAGCGCCTTCTGCACGCTCTGCGCGGCCCGGCGCAGGTTCTCGTCCTCTCCGCTCGCCGCCTCGACCTGTTGCGCCAGGTGAAAAACATCTTTGTATTGCCAGAACGACTGGGTCTGCTCGGAGGTCCTGGACAGATCTTGCCGGCTGGCCACGATCGCCTGGCCCAGGTCCTTCACGGCGTCGCTGAGGGCGCCGACCTTGCTCAGGTCGATGGCGGAGCTGGTGGCGAACTCGTTGGGGTCGCCCTGGCCCATCTCCACGATGTGCTGCGCCAGCTCGCGCGGGCTATGGTCCATGTTCTGCAGCAATTGGTCGTAGGGCAGTCCGTAGTAGCCGACCATTTCCTCGGAGGCGACCATGTAGCTGGCCTCGTGGCGCAACTGGTGGGCGACCTCGAGGCTGCCCATATAGCAGGCGTCGAAGCTCAGCACGTCCAGCTTGCGCCCGGTCGCCTCGCGGGCGGACTGCAGGGCCTGCTGGATCTCGGGCAGGCTCATCCAATCTTCCGCGCCGTCATCCTCGCAGGCGCCCTTCCAGGCGTCACCGTGGTCGGAGATGACCAGCCAGTAGTTCTCGGCCGGGTAGTTCTTCATGCCCCACTCGATGAAGTCGGACAGGTTCTCGGGCCTGGCCATGCTGAGGGGACCCATCTCTTGCTTGACGGGCGAGCTCAGGCCGGGGTTGACGTCGCGCTGGATCTCGAGGCGCTGCGCGCCCGACTCGTGGTCCACCTGGGCCACCATCTGGAACGTGTCCGTGGAGCCGACTTTCTCGGCCTCGTCCAGGTCGTTGAGCTGGTAAGCGTGGAGGTCGTTCTCCGAGCATGACCAGACCAGCACGGTCCATTTCTTTTGCTGAGGGGCCCCCACTTGCATTGCGGGCGTAGTTTAGCCGAGGCGGGATTGCCGTTTGGTTAACTGGGCTTGAACAGGCGGCCAATCCCTGCTACCATCAGCGCATACCAGCGCCCGGCTTTGGGGCCCAGAGACAAAGCGCTCACTCAAGTGAAAACCTCCCCGCAATGGGAGCCGCTGCACCGAGCCAGCATCCGTCACCGTGTCGCCATCGAGGCCGCTCGCATGCTCTACCGCCGCGAGTGTAAGGAATACTACCAGGCCAAGCGCGTGGCCGCGCAGCGCCTGGGCACCCAGCACCTGCCCAGCAATCGCGAGGTTCACGAGCAGATTCTGTTGATCGCGCGCCAGACCGAGGGGGAGAATCACGCGGCCCGCCTGGGTGCGATGCGCTCGCAGGCGGCCGCGCTGATGGAGCTCCTGAGCGAGTTCCAGCCCCGGCTGATCGGCTCGGTGCTGACGGGCCACATCCGCCAGGGCTCGGACATCGACCTGCACCTGCACGCGCAAGACCTGGAGCCGATCTTGGAAGCTCTGGCAGACCACAACCCGAGCGTCCAGGTGGTGACCACCCGCAAGTACGGCGACCCGCGCGACTTCACGCACATCCACCTGGCGGACGTGGGCGGATTCGAGGCCGAGCTCACGCTCAACGCGCCCGAAGAGCTGCATACCACGCCCCGGTGCGGCATCACCGGGCGCCCGATGCGCCGGGCCTCTCTGGCCGAGCTGCAACCACTGCTCCTGGCACCGGCATCCCAGCAGAGGCCCGAGCTCCCCGACCTCCGTCAGCTCCCCGAGCTGCTGGCCTGCCGGGGCGTGCTGCAGAACCACTACCACCACCTGGACGTGCACGACCACACGCTGGCCGTGCTGGAGGGCGTGGAGGCCCGGGGCAATCCGCTGTTGAGCCTGGCGGCGGTCTGCCACGACCTGGCCAAGCCCGCCTGCCAGACCTACAGCCGGGACGGCCGCATCCGCTTCCCCGACCACGATCGCCAGGGAGCCCTGATGGCGCGCGCGATCGGCACCCGCCTGGGTTTGCCTCTACCGGATGTGGACGACCTGGTGATGCTGGTCGAGGTCCACATGGAGCCGATCTTACTGGCCGGCGGTGAAGCTCCCCCTTCGCGGATCCACCGGCTCTTGCGACGTGCGGGCCAACGCCTCCCCGAACTGGCCGCGCTCACGCTGGCCGACGTGCAGGCCTCACGCGGCCCGGCTCAGAGCGCCGCCCGCATCGAGGAGCATGCTCAGTTCGTGGAGTTCCTGCTGCAACAGTTCCACGAGGGCGGCTTTCTGGCCAACCCCTGTCTGCCGGTCTGCCGAGAGGACCTGGCCGAGGAATTCGCCGTCACCCAGCCCAAGCAGCAGAATCGCCTGTTGGAAGCTCTGCTGGACGCCTACCTGGACGGTGAGTTCGAGAGCCAGGAAGAAGGCCTGGCGCTGGCCAGCGAGCTCCTGGCCGGCGACTTCGGGGGATAGGCCCGCGCGCCGTCGAAATCAACCTCCGTGCTGGATGTGGGTGCGGAACAGCGAGTGCTGCTGAATCCTTGCGACTGGGCGACCTACGAGAGCTTGCAACGGCAGCACGCCGATCGCAGCGCTCCCCGCTTTACCTATTCCGATGGGATGCTTGAGATCATGAGTCCATCACCCGAGCACGAGGAGCTGACCGGGGTTCTCGAAACCATCGTCTTCGTCGTGGCCGAGGAGCTCGGATTGCAGCTGAGGATTCTGCGCTCGACGACCCAGCGGCGTGTGGAGCTGCAGAAAGGCGCGGAGCCTGACGCCTCCTACTTCATCGGTTCGACCCGCCGGGACCCGGCCACCGAGCCCCCCGACCTGGTGATCGAAGTCGAGATCAGCCGCTCGGCCATCGACAAACTGCCCATCTTCGCTGGCTTGAACGTTCCCGAAGTGTGGCGCTGCCAACCGGACACAGTGGAGTTTCTCAACCTGCAGAAGGGCTCATACCAGAGGGTATCCCGTAGCGCGTTCTTCCCCCTGACAGCCGACGGCCTGTCCCGGCAGCTCGCTGCCTGGAGAGCCACCGAGGACTGGACGGAGTGGGTCCGCAACCTCCGGAGCTGGGTCCGCGGGCTTCGAGTTGGAGAGGTTGAGTGACCCCCAACCGGCCGCGCGTCGCCCTGTTCAACATGCCGTTTGCGCCCGCCACGCGGCCGTCCATTCAGACCGGGTTGCTCAAGAGCGTGCTGCAACGGCACGGCATCGAGGCCACCTGCTTCTACGCCAACATGGACTTCTACTAGCGCATGCGCAAGCGCAGCTTTCACGTGCAGTATACGGCGCAGGTGCCGAGCCAGGTGTTCGAATGGTACTTTTCCGAGCGGCCCTTCAAGCCCGGCGTGGCGGGCGATTGGATGGCCTCGATGCGGCTCGAGGGCTACTGCAAGACCGTCGGCTTCCCTTTCGAGTCGATGCTGGCCATCAAACGCGAGCTGGTGCCCGAGTTCCTGGCCGACATGATGCAGCAAGACTTCAGCGCCTACGACGTCTTCGCGTTCACGCTGACCTACCCGCAGATCACCGCCAGCATGGCGTTGGCGCGGCGCCTGAAGGAGCGTTACCCCGACAAGCCGATCCTGTTCGGGGGCGCCGGCTCGCAGATCCACGACGTGAGCGCCCGCGAGCTGCTCAAAGTCTACCCGTTCCTGGACGCAGGCGTGGTGGGGGAGGGCGAGCCCGTGCTGGTGCCTCTCATCGCGAAGCTCCTGGCTCGAGAGGAGCCCCACGACCTGCCCGGCATCCACTACCGCCACCACGGCGAGGTGAAGCAATCCACCGTCTGCGCGGTCAAGCACGACCTCAACGACGCCTATTTCCCGAACTACGACGAGTATTTCCAGACGCTCAAGCAGCTCGACCCCGGCACGCGGGGGATGATGGAGCGCGTGCTGCCCATCGAGATGGGGCGCGGCTGCGCCTGGGGCGACAAAATGACCTGCAAGTTCTGCGCCTTCACGTTCCACGGTACGTTTCGAAGAAGGTCGAAGGAGCGCGTGCTGGAGGAGGTGCGCCACCAGGTGGAGCGCTACTTCACGCCGGGAGAAGACCGCTCCACTCCTCCGGCCGGCACGACGCCGGCGTTTTACGTGGTGGACGACCTGGTGACCGTCCCCATGATTCAGGAGATCTTCCCCGAGCTCAGGAAAGTCCACCCCCGCCTGCGGATCCCGTTCATGGAAGTGCGCACGGCCCTGACCGACAAGCACCTGGACATCCTGGCCGAGGCCGGTGTGCAGCTGATTCAGCCCGGCATCGAGAGCATGGACGACGGGTTGCTCGAGAAGATGTCCAAGGGCACCACCACGTTCCACAACCTGATGTTCATGAAGGGCTGCGCCGAGCGGGGCGTGCGGGTGAGCCACAACATCATCCTGGGCTTCCCCGACGCCACCACCGAGGATTTGCAGGCCCAGGTGCGCCACCTGGAGATGATTCCCCACCTCGACCCGCCCTTTGCGATAGAGCTCTCCTTCGTCCGCTTCTCGCCCTATTACCACGAGAAGGAGAAGTACGGCTTCAAGAACTGGCACGCCGACGAGTTCTATCGCTCGATCTACCCCGACGAGATGGACATCGAGGCGATCGCCTACGAGTATCAGATCGAGCGCGAGGTGCCGCGCGAGCACCAGGCGCTCTACCGGCGCACCATGGAGCTGATCCGCCACTGGCAGGCGGCCTGGATGCGCCCCCAGAGGCCCTACCTGTGGTTCGAGGACCGGGCTCTCAAAGACGGGCGCGACGGCGGCGAGAAGGTCTACAGCCTGGACGATCTGGGCGTGCGCGTGGTGAGCGAGATCATGCTCAAGCCGCTCAACATCGAGCGCCTGGTGGAAGTCTGCGCGGCCTCACCCGAGGCCATCACGGCGGTGCTGCAGCCCCTGATCGACGCCCGCATCGTGCTGGAGATGCGCGGTCGCTACCTCTGCCTGGCCCTCACTCCGGCGGCGCGAACAGCCCTGTGTAGCGCTTAGCCACCTCCTGGGCGGGGCCGTCCACGTCGGGCTGACGCTCGTAGACAAGCGTCGTGCTGCGCTGTTGCATCGCCAGGAAGTAGTCGGGCGAGGTGTTCTCGATGGGGGTGACCTGTCCGTCACGCCGGTCCAACTCGCGAGCGCGCTGCAGAACTTGCAGTCCCGCGCGGTTGATGCGCACCAGCACGTCGTCGTCCTGCACCAAAACGGAGGCCAGGTCGCCGGCTTTCAAAAGGACGCCCCCGATGGGAAACGGGTCGTCCTCCCGGTTCTTGACCAGGCAGACCCGGGCCATCAGTGAGTGATGCCCCGGCGCTGCATGGTGCGCTCGATGACCTCGGGCATCTGGTCGCGGTTGTGCTTCATCACGGCCAGAGTTTCGTTCCAATCCTGCACGTGAGGATAGAGTGGGCGCATCGAGTCGACCAGGGCGCCCAGTTTTTCGTCGGTCAGCTCGCGCCGGGCCAGTAGGGCATAGCGATAGGACTCGCGCAGGAAATCGGGAGCGGCCTGGTCGGGAACGCCGCAGAACGGGCGCCAACCGATGTTGTTGTAATCGACATAGTCGTAAAGAAAGTCGTGGTCCGGGTTGACGCGGGTGGGCAAGTAGTAAGGGTCGGTGCTGAGCCCGATGCCATTGTCGATGGCGTGGGGACGGCCGTTCTGGTCCATCAGCACGTTCCACTCGTGGCGGTCGCGGTTGGCCAAAAGCATGTCGAGATAGCGCATTCGCAGGAAGTCGGGGTGCGGCTTGGCCGGCACCGCGCCGCGCTCGATCAGGGTCTGGAGCTCGACGCAATCGGGCACGAACTGCTGGACGCTGTAAAGGCCGGCGGGAGCCGTGACGTTCCTGTCGCCGACGGCGGGCTGGGCCAGGTGGATGGGGAAGGTCGGCGGGACGACGCGATCGGAGCCGCCCATCGGCACAGGCAACAGGCCATCGACCTGCGAGGCCAGCACCTCGATGTGAGTGCGCGTCTGGACATTGTCCGCCTTGGCCAGGGTCCAACCCATTCCGGGCACATTCAGCCGGAACGTCGAGCCAGCGTTGATCGGGGTGCTGGTGGAGCCGGGCGGGCCCTTGACTGCCAGCGGAAGGATGACGGGCGCCTGCATCGCCTGAGGCCGGGCGGCAGCCGGAGCTCCCCGGGTCAGCGTCTGCATAAGGCGCTCGGGCCAGGTGGCCTCGTGAAAAAGAGTCTCGATGGCGGAGCGCCGGAGAGTCGCATTGGCCGGCAAGAGCGAATCGCGAGCGCTCATGAGCCGGCCTTTCAGCTCGTCGGGCGGACATCCGGCCTGACAGCCCCGCGCATAGACGCGATAGAGCGCCAGGCCATCCTCGGGATGGATGTTCGGCCCCAGGGCCAGGTGCTCGAACGCGGCATAGCGCGCATTGAGCTCGACTTTGCCGGCTGGCTGGCCGATGGCCTCCATCACCTCGCCGGCTTGCTGCACCGTGAATCCCTGGTTCTGGAGGCGCTCGGTAAAGCCTCGGGTGTAATCGACCCAGGCCGCGGCGTTGGTCTGCTGGCTGCGCACTCCGTCCAGGGCCTGGTAGAGCCGGGGGTAGTCCAGCTGGTCGGACCGGATCAGCTGGTAAAGGCCCTGGCCCGGATTGGGGTGCTGCTTGAACAGGGCGTCCAGATGCTCGGTTTGAGCCGGTTGGCCCATCCAGTCCTTCATGAGGCCAGCGTGGTGCAGGTTGCCGACACCCCAGAGGTCGGTGAGGCCATTGGGCTTTTTGGCCAGCACGGCCTGGTCGGGCTGGTCATGCAGCACACGGAAGGCACCGTAAGCATCGACCGCGCGACCGTCGGAGAGCAGGAACTGCACGCCCTGGGCCTGTTGACTCTGTAAGACGCCAGCCGAGCCTTGCATGGGAACGCCCCGGTAGAACTGCTCGAGCGTCCGGGTGTCGGCGGCGTGACGCAGGTCGAATTGGACGGGCTGTCCCTGGGCCTGCACCTGGACCGCCTGGCCCTGGGCGACGCGTTGGGCCGCTTCCTGAGCCCCGATCATCTTGGCGCTGTCGAGAGCAAAACCGAAGATCTTCCAGCGCGGGGGCTTGAAGTAGGCGACCGGCAGCCCCTCGAGCTGGCGTCGCAACTGCTCGGCTCCGACATGTGCGAGAGGCGGCCCGAAGGGCCCACCGATGCCGGCCGCGCCCGCGTTGGCGACGAGTTGGGGCGCAGCAGCCAGGTTCGCCTGAAGGTTGGGAGCCCGGACCGGGGCCGGCCCGCCCTGGATGTGCACGAGGTCTCCCGGCTGGACCGGGGCCTGCTCGGCGGCGCGCGGCGGGCGTGGGGGAATCGGTACCGTGGCTTCCCAGCCAGTGGCACCGATGGGCGGAAGATTCATCACGCTATCGCGTTATTTCCGCGCAAGGGCGCCGGTGCCCTCCACGCCGTCCGGTTGGTCGGCAGCGTAGCGGTCGATCCTGGGCCGACAGAGGCGACCGGGACGTCGGCAGGAAAGTAGCTCCCGATGAACCACCTCGGCAAAAGCAATCCGCTCCTGAAGGACGCCCGGCGGCTGCAGGACGCGCGCGAGCGTCGCGAGACCGGGTTGTTCCTGATCGAGGGCCTGCGAGCGCTGCATGCCGCCGAGGAGGCGCGGTTTCCGCTGGAGACCCTGCTGGTAGCGCCCCGGCACGCCGAGCTGGGACTGCGCTGGGAGAAGCGCGGGACGACGGTGTTCACGGTCGAGCCGGAGGCATTGGAGAAAGCGTCGCCGGCGCAGACCAGTCAGGGGGCCCTCGGCATCGCGAAAATCCCGGCCGAGACGACCACCTGGCATGACCTGGTGCTGGTGCTCGACCAGCTCTCCGATCCGGGCAACCTGGGCACGCTCATGCGCGCCGCGCGCGCGGTGGCTCCCTGCACCGTGGTGGTGGGGGAGGGCGCCGATCCCTACAGCCCCAAAGTGGTCCGGGCCAGCGCCGGGACGCTCTTTACGCTCCCCGTGGCCCGCTCGTTGCCCGAGCTGCCCGGGCACGAAGTCTACAGCGCCGTGGTGCGCGACGGAGTTTCCCTGTTTGAAACGAATTTTCCCCGACGCACAGTGCTGATCTTGGGTAACGAAGCCCACGGACTCGCGCGGGCGCGCGGAACCGCCGTAACTCTCCCCATGGCGCCCGATTGCGAGTCGCTCAACGTTGCTATGGCTGGTACCGTGCTGCTCTATGAGTACCGGCGGCAGATCGGTTTTTTGCCGTCAGGTTAACTCTTCTCCACAGCGAAGGGGTGGAAAGCGGCTCCCGCGAAGCCGCCCCGACCTGAAAGGCCCGTCATTCCAAGATTTCACGCCCGTTTCGTTCAGGGGTTTCCCCGATTGACGATCCCCGTGAAATTCTTCACAATGTGGGATGACCGCCTTCAGGCGGGTTTTCCTTCTTATGGAACAGAGCACCGACCGGGCCAACTCCGTTTCGCCCGCTTTGACCGCCTTCACGCGCGGCCTTGCGGTAGCTACCGCAATGCTCATCTTCGTGGGCGCCGCCGTGACCACCACCGGGTCCGGACTGGCCGTGCCCGACTGGCCCCTCTCTTTTGGGACGCTCTTCCCGAGTATGACCGGCGGCGTCTTTTTCGAGCACGGCCATCGCCTCGTGGCCGGCACCGTGGGCTTCCTCACGCTGATCCTGGCCTGCTGGACGGCCCTGTCGCCCACCCCGTCGCTGGTGCGCCGTCTGGCCTGGTTGGCGCTGCTGCTGGTCATCATTCAGGGAATGCTGGGCGGCCTGACCGTGCTGCTCAAGCTGCCCACCCAGGTCTCCGTGGCCCACGGGTGTCTGGCACAATTCTTCCTCTGTACCGTGGTGGCGCTGGTCCTCGTGACCTCCCCCTCCTGGAACCGGCCCGGCCCGCTCGACCGCTCGAGGGTCGGGCGCTTGCGTACGGGGGCTTTCCTGGCCCTGCTGGCCGTCGTCGGCCAGCTCGTGGTGGGCGCCACGATGCGCCACATGGGCGCCGGACTCATCTTCGTCGACTTCCCCACCTGCGGCGGCGCCTGGATCCCCGTGCTGGACACGCCCGAGAAGGCCATTCACTTCTCGCACCGCGTGGGTGCGCTGCTGGTCACCATCGCCTGCGGCTACCTGGTCTACCAGATCCTCCGTTTCCAGAAGGACTCCCGCCTGCGCGGCCTGGCCTGGGCCATCATCGGACTGCTGTCCCTGCAGGTCATCCTGGGCGTCACCACCCTGTTCACGATGCGCGGCTTCTACCCGACCTGCTTGCACGTGATGAACGGCGCGGTGCTGCTGGCCACCGTCTTCTCCACCGTGATCTGGGCCCTGCGGCTGCCCGTCGTGGACAGCCAGACAGCCCCCGAAGCCGAGAACCGGCGTGGCACCGTGAAAGATTGGGTGGAGCTGACCAAGCCCCGCCTGGTCACGATGGCCGCCTTCACGGCAGGCTGCTCCTACTGGATGGCCACCGATCACCCCGCCTGGCTGGTGCTGACCCAACTGGTGCTGGGCACCTACGTGATGGGCTCGGGAGCCGCGGTTCTCAACCACGTTCTGGAGATGGACGTCGACGCGCAGATGCGTCGCACGCAGAACCGACCGCTTCCGGCCGGCCGCCTCAATCCCGCGGTCGCCGAGCTGCTGGGCGGCGTGATGGCCGCCGGCGGCTGCCTCTACCTGGGACTGGCGGTGCAACCGCTGTCCGGGTTGCTGGCCGCGCTGGCCGTGATCAGCTACGTGCTCGTCTACACCCCGATGAAGCGGAAGACCCCGATGTGCACCCTGGTGGGCGCGATCCCGGGCGCCCTTCCCGTGCTGGTGGGCTGGGCTGGCGCCAACGGCACGGTCACGATCGGGGGCTGGCTGCTCTTCTTGATTCTTTTCCTGTGGCAGCTGCCCCACTTCATGGGCATCGCCTGGCTTTGCCGCGAAGACTACGCGCGCGCCCGCCTGCCGATGATCACCGTCGTCGACCCCGAAGGCTTTCTGGCCAGCGCCCAGATCATCGTCTACACCCTGCTCCTCGTGCCCGTCAGCATGGCCCCCACGCTGGCGGGGATGGCTGGAGTGACCTATTTCGTGCTCGCCTTCCTGTTGGGAATGGCATTCTTGTTCTTCGGAGTACGCATGGCCCGCGAGCGGACCACGCGCCGGGCGCGCCAGCTGGTGCTGGCGTCGGTGACCTACTTGCCCCTGCTCTACATCCTGCTGCTCTGGAATCGGACGTAGCAGGACTGGTTATGTTCGAACACAAACGGCTGAACTTGAAAAACGGTACAACTTCTCGAGGGTACGTTATGAGAATCAGAAACAGCAAGCGAAGCGCGCAGCGAGCCGGAGGCGAGCGAAGTCTCTCGTTCTTGACAGCCGCGCTCCTGTGCCTGGTGGGAATCTTGTCCACGGGCTGCAGCGCCTGGGGCTTGAAAGGGCCTCAGAGCATCGTCGACCCCGATGGTCCGGTGGCCTCGTTCCAGTACTGGACGTTTTTGGTCTCGTTCTACGTCAGTCTGCTCATCTTCGTGTGCGTGGGTGTGCTGATCATCTACTGCGTGGTGCGGTTCCGCTATCCAGGCGAGATCACGCCCGACACGCCCCTGCCCGAGCAGAGCCACGGCTCGACCAAGCTCGAGGTGGGCCTGATCATCCTCTCCATCGCCCTCGTAATCGTCATCCTGGTGCCCGCCCTGCAGGGCCAGTTCTACCAGGGCACGTTGCAAGACCGCACCGAGGACGTGCTGGTCATCAAAGTGACCGCCTACCAGTGGTGGTGGAAGTTCGAGTATCCCAAAGAGGGCGTCGTCACCGCCAACGAGTGCGCCATCCCGACCGGCAAAGCCGTCAAGTTCGAGGTGACCACCAACGACGTCATCCACGCTTTCTGGGTCCCGCGCCTGGGCGGCAAGATGGACGTGATGCCCAACCAGCACAACTGGCTGTGGCTTCGGGCCGTCCAGAACGGTGAATACTACGGCCAGTGCACCGAGTTCTGCGGCGAGTCGCACGCCTTCATGAAGTTCCGCGTGCACGCCGTGAACAACGACGATTTCAAGGCCTGGTGCGAGCACCAGAAGTCCGACGCGCGAAAGGTGGCCGATCCGGTGGCCCTGCGCGGCGAGGCGCTCTTCAAGACCAAGAATTGCGTGGGCTGCCACACCATTCGCCCCAACCCGGGCGGCAAGGTGGCTCCCGACCTGACCCACCTGGCAAGCCGTGGCACGATCGCCGCCGGCGTGCTGGACAATACCCCCGAGAACCTGGCCAAGTGGCTCAACCATCCCGGCGACGTCAAGCCCGGCAACATGATGGAGGCAGCCTTCCTGCACTCCGAGCCGGTTCCGGAGTGGCGGCGCGCCTGGCCGGGCTGGGACAACCTGAATATCGCTCTCAACAGCGGGGATATCGACGCCCTGGTGGCCTATCTGCGGAGCCTGGAGTAACCCATGTCGAGTCAGCCTAAGATGCACATCCACCCCGTGCCCGAGAAGGGCGCTTACGAAGGGATTCTGCGCCGCCCGCTGGAGCAGAACTCCATTCTGAGCTGGATTACCACCATCGACCACAAGCGGATCGGCATCCTCTACGGTGTCACCGCCCTGATTTACTTCATCGTGGGTGGCTGCGAGGCGTTGGCCATCCGCACCCAGCTGGCTTTCCCCGAGCAGCGCCTCTACAGCGCCGAGCTATACAACCAGCTGTTCACGATGCACGGCACCACGATGATCTTCCTGGTGGTCATGCCGCTCTCGGTGGCTTTCTTCAACTTCATCGTGCCGCTCCAGATCGGGGCCCGCGACGTGGCCTTCCCGCGCCTGAACGCTTTCAGCTACTGGATGTTCCTCTTCGGGTCGCTACTGGTCAACTTCGGCTGGTTCACGGGCGAGGCGCCCAACGGCGGCTGGTTCGGGTATGCGCCCAACACCCTGGCGCCCTACAACCCGGGTCTGGGCATCGACTTCTGGATCCTCGGCCTGCAGGTCCTGGGCGTTAGCTCGGTGGCCGGCGCGCTGAACTTCGGCGCCACCATCATCAATATGCGCGCCCCCGGGATGTCGATGTGGCGTCTGCCGGTGTTCACCTGGATGACCCTGGTCACCAGCTTCCTGCTCTTCATGGCTTTCCCGTCCATCACCATCGCGCTGGTGGAGCTGCTGTTCGACCGCTACGTCGGCACCAACTTCTTCGCTGTCGCCAAAGGCGGTCTGCCCATCGTGTGGCAGCACCTCTTCTGGGTGTTCGGACATCCCGAGGTCTACATCCTGATCCTGCCCGCGATGGGTGTGGTCAGCGAGATTCTGCCGGTGTTCTCCCGCCGCCCGCTGTTTGGCTATCCCCTGGTGGTGGCGTCGGGTATGGCCATCGGCTTCATGGGCTTCACCGTGTGGGCCCACCACATGTTTACCACCGGCCTCGGCAACGTGGCCAACGCCGCCTTCGCGGTCACCACGATGGCCATCGCGGTGCCTACGGGCGTCAAGATCTTCAACTGGGTGCTGACCCTCTGGGGCGGCCAGATCCGGCTGCGGCCCCCGATGATGTACGCGATGGGCTTCCTGACGATGTTCATGATCGGTGGCTTCTCGGGTCTGATGCACGCCAACCCGTCGCACGACGCCCAGCAGCAAGACACCTACTTCATCGTAGCCCACTTCCACTACGTGCTGATCGGCGGCGCCCTGATGGGCCTGTTCGGCGGAATGTCGTTCTGGTTCCCCAAGATCACCGGCCGGTTGATGACCGAGTCCACCACCTACATCAGCTTCTGGCTGCTGTTCGCGGGCTTCAACCTCACCTTCTTCCCGATGCACTGGCTGGGCCTCAACGGAATGCCGCGTCGCATCTACACCTACGCCGAAGGGATGGGCTGGGACCACCTGAACCTGCTCTGCACCATCGGAGCGTTCTTGATGGCCGTGTCCGTGGCAGTCTTCTACTTCGACATGATCAAGTCGATGTTCTACGGCCCGATCGCGGGCGACGACCCGTGGGACGCCCGCACGCTCGAGTGGAGCATCCCGTCTCCGCCGCCGGTCTACAACTTCAAGGAAGTTCCCCACGTGCGCGACCTGGATGACTGGTGGGTCACCAAGCATCCCCAACTGTTGCACCACGACCACGACGAGAAGCGCCCCGACGAGGCCCACGACGATCATCACGGCCACGACGACCACGGCATTCACATGCCGGGCAACTCCTGGTATCCGCTGATCGCGGCGCTGGGCTTCGGAATCGCGGGCTTCTCGATGATCTTCAAGCCAATCGTCGCCATCCTGGGCATCCTCATCGCAATCTGCGGTATCTTTGCCTGGTCGCTGGAGCCGATCGGCGGTTACTACATCCACTTCGAGGACGAGCACTGATGAGTCAGATAGTCTTAGACAATCCGCACGAAATGGGCTGCACCGGCCTCCCACACCGAAAGGTGCTGATGTGGGCCTTCCTGGCCTCGGACTGCATGTTCTTCGGGACGCTGATCTCGACGTATATGATCTACCGCGGCCGCAGCCCGGCCGATACGCCCCAGCCGCAGGACATCTTCGACATCCCGCTGACCTCGACGAGCTCGTTTGTTTTGCTGGCCTCGTCCTACTTGATGGTGCTGGCCCTGGCGGCCATCCAGCGGGGCGACATGAAGAAGTTCCAGCTCTGGACCGCCGGCACGGCCTTCTTTGGAAGCATCTTCCTGGGCTTCCAGTGCTACGAGTTCTCGCACTTCTACCTCAAAGGCCACCTGGGCCTGACGACCAATCTTTTCGGCTCGACGTTCTACGTGCTCACCGGCACTCACGGCTGCCACGTCGCGATCGGCGTGTTGTGGCTGATGAGCCTCTGCATCTTGAGCCTGAAGGGCGGAATGACGCCGCGGCGCCAGTTGGACGTCGAGATCGCCGGCCTCTACTGGCACTTCGTCGACATCGTCTGGATCGTCATTTTCGGTGGCGTCTACCTGCTGGAGTACATCATCACGCCGGCCGGCACGCCGGGAGTGGGGCACTGACATGGAAGGTAAGAAGGAAAAGGGCCACGCGTCCCTCGAGCTTTACGCCAAGATCATCGTCACCCTGGCGCTGATCACGATCGCCGAGATCGTGGTGCCCTACGTGATCGCCCACGACGTGAACAGCGTCATCGGCATCGGCCTGCTGGCCGTGCTGGCGGTGGCCAAATACGTCCTGGTCGTGATGTTCTTCATGCATCTCTACTACGATCAACCGCTGTGCACGTTCTTGTTCGTGACCGGCATGGTGCTGGGAGGCGGCACGATGGCAGGATTGCTCTCGGCCATGCCGCACGACGCCTACACCCGCGAGGAGTACGGCGGAGGAGCGACCACCGGCTCGAGCGAGGCCAAGACTTACATCGGTCCCGAGCTGAAGACTCCCGACGAGAAGGCGGGCGAGCAGCTTTTCGAGACGAATTGCGTCACCTGTCATACGCTCAAGTCGGTTACGACCGCCACGGGCGTCATCGGCCCCGACCTGGACGGCATCTGGGAGCGGGCCGGCAAGCGGA
This sequence comes from Vulcanimicrobiota bacterium, assembly GCA_039809865.1. Taxonomy (GTDB): domain Bacteria; phylum Vulcanimicrobiota; class Xenobia; order Xenobiales; family QWHO01; genus QWHO01. The sequence continues at coordinate 48,375 of JBDHVW010000007.1, read as the reverse complement.
TGCCCGGCAAGACCGCCGAGCAGTACATCGACCTTTCCATCAAGGAGCCGGGCGCCTTCATCGTCGATGGCTACCCGAACTCCATGACCAATTTCGGCTTCGACGACACCAAGCGGCGCCAGCTGGTCGCCTTCCTGATGGCTCAGGGACGCCCCTGGCCGAAGGGCGGCGGCGGATCCGCTCCGGCGGCCGGTGGCACCGAGCCGGGCGCTTCGACCACCCCGGGCACCATGAGCTCACCCGGCGACCAGTTGCCGGCCACCCCGCAGCCTGGCTCGGGCGAGTCGCCCACGCCGGACACGGTGCAGGAGTCGGAAGCCTCGCCCAACGCGGGAAGCTCGCCGGGCGGCTCCATCTCGCCCGCACCCGAAGGCTCGGCCTCGCCCGATGCCGCAGCCTCTCCCGCCGGTAGCGCCACCCCCTGACCGGCGCCGCGCCGCCTGGCTTTTGCTGGGTCTGGCGCTGGCGCTGGCGCTACCGCTGGTGGCCCACCGCTGGCTGACGGCCCCCCGGCCCGTCCGCCTGGCCAGTGACCCGCCGGGGCTCAAGATCTTTCGCGCCCAGCAGTGCGATCATTGCCACAGTCTGCAGGGCGTGGCCGACGGCAAGATCGGCGTGTCGCTCGACGGCATTGGGAAACGTGCCGGCACCAGGCTGCCCGGGGTCAGCGGCCCGGAGTATCTGCACCGCAAGATTCTGCATCCCGAGGTCTGGCGCGCCAGCGATCAACTCAACGCCATGCCCTCCTTCGAGGGAAAGCTCTCCCCGAGTGAGCTGGACACGCTGGTGAACTGGCTGATGACCCGATGAAGCTGACCGATTTCCTCACCAACTGGATCCCCTCGGCCGAGGTGGGGCAGGGGCTCGTCTTTTTGACCCTGCTCTACTTCCTGGCGATCGGTCCCCTGCGTCCCCAGGTGGCTCCCGAGGAGCCCTATCCCAAAGGCCACGTAAGGTGGTTCCTGGCCAGTCTTCTCGTGCTCTACCTGGCCGTGGGGAGCCCGCTGGACGCCTTGGGCGAGCGCTATCTCTTCAGCCTCCACATGGTGCAGCACAACATCCTGATGTTCACCTACCCCGCGCTGCTGTTGCGCGGACTGCCGCCGTGGCTGCTGCGCCCCTTCCTCGAGTTCGCCCCCGTGCGCTGGCTGCTGCGCACGTTCACCAACCCCGTGCTGGCGCTGACGCTGTTTACGTTCAATTTCACCGCCTGGCACGTGCCGGCTCTCTACGAGCTGACCCTGCGCGATCGCACCGCCCACTTCTTCGAGCACGCCACCCTGATCGGCACGGCGTTGCTCTTCTGGTGGCCGATCCTGAGCCCGCTGCCGGAGTATCCCCGCATGCACCCTGGCAAGCAGATGCTCTACGCGGTGGCGATGATGATCGTGCAGACCCCGGTCTTTTTCTACCTGACGTTCATGCAGGACCAGGCCCACTACCCGACCTACATCCACGCCATCCGACTCACCAAGCTGACCCCTTTCGAGGATCAGCAACTGGGGGGGATCCTGATGAAGCTGGCCACGATGATCGTCGCCTTCACGCTCTTTGGCTCAGGCTTCTGGACGTGGTATCGGCGGGAAGTCGGATCCAAGTGGAAATGAAGGAATTCGGCCCCCCGTGCGTCAATCAGCTCCGATGCTGAAGCGAATCCTTCTCGTTGTGCTGTTGATGCTGGCCCCGGTGTGGGCCGAGGGCACCCTGGCGGTGGGGCAAACCGTACCCGACTTCACCCTGACCGACCAGAACGGCGCCCAGGTGGCGCTCAAGAGCTTCCGGGGGAAGGCGGTGTTGCTGACCTTCCTCTATACCAGCTGCCCCTATCCGGACAAGTGCCCCATGATTGCCTCCAAGCTCAGCCAGCTGAGGGTCATCGCGGACAAGATGGGGGATGCCAAGGACCGCTTCGAGATCATCGCCATCTCTATCGACCCCAAGAAGGACACCCCCAAGGTGCTGAAGGCCTACGCCTCGCGCCTGGGCGGCGCGCAGTCGGGCTACACCTTCCTGACCGGCAAGCCGGCCGACATCGCCCGCGTGGCCGGCGGCTTCGGCGTGCTCTACTGGGACGACGAGAAGGGCGTCATCGACCACAACCTGCGCACCGCCCTGATCGACCCGCGAGGGAAGATCTACGCGATTCTCCCCGGCTCGGACTGGAAGGTGGACGAGGTGTCCGCCAAGCTCAAGGAGATGCTCAAGTAGCTTTCCCGTTACGAGTTCCGAGTTCAGAGACGAGAGTCTCGCGGCCGGGCTCTCAACTCTCGACTCTAAACTCTTAACAGCATAGAGCTTGATAGAAAGCTTACAAAGGCTGAAACATTCTCAACGCTTTGGGGTCATACTGGGTGTATGAGAATGAATCGGAAAACAAAGGTCATGGCCTTGCGGCTGAAGCGGGCGTTCCTGGAGATGCTGGGATGCCGGTGAGCTATGCCGACCTCTACCATACTCTGGACGCGGCGCTGGCCATTCCGCTGGTGCGGGCCCTCACGGCCGTGGGATTGATGCTCTTCTCGCTGGTTACCAGGCGATCCGGTAAAGCATCCAGTAGATGACGACGCCGGTTACGCTGACGTACATCCAGATGGGCCAGACCCAGCGCACCAGCTTGCGGTGCTGGGCAAAATCTCCGCGGAAGGCGCGTCGGAGAGCGATGATAGCACCGAAGGGCACGATGGCCGCCAGCACGGTGTGCGTGGCCAGCAGCGTGAAGTAGAACGTGCGCCAGGGGCCCTGACCCGTGAAGTGCTTGGAGCCGACCTGGGCGTGGTACACCAGGTAGCAGACGAGGAAGACCACCGAGCAGGCGAAAGCGGACAGCATGATCTTGCGGTGCAGGTCGAGCTTGCGCTGCTTGACGGCGATGAGGCCCGCCAGCAAGAGGATGGCGGCGGTGCCATTGAGCGAGGCGTTGACGGTGGGGAGATAGGTGATCACGCCATCCGTCCGTGGGGGAAGACCGAGATCGCCGAGCCTTCGGCCATCACGACCGAGTGCGGCGCCTGAGCTTGCAGAAAAGCCCATTCGGGCCCGTAAATCAGGCTCCAGTCGAGGTCCAGCAGGTAGCTCGTCACGGGGTAGGTCCTCCAGATCGGGTGCTCCACCTGGTAGACGCTCGTGCGTCCGTCGGTGCCCCGCCCGAAGCCCCAGGAATGCTCTTTGAACAGGTGCGGCTCGCTTCCCTCCGCCTCGGTGATCAGGCGCGCGTCGCCCGTGGCCTGGATGAAGTGCTTGCGCCCCCCGTAGCGGATCTGGTGGGTGAACGTGACGCCGGGACCGGTGCGGGTCACCCGGCTGCGCATCGGCGCCACCGCGTAGGGCTCGTTGTAGCACCAGCGGGCGATGAAGGCCACGGCCGGGCGGGGGACGAGCTCCTTGATGAAGACGACCCCGCGTCGGTCGCCTTGCTTGACGTAGAAACGCAGGTTGATCTCCGGGAAGCGCGTGTGCAGGGGCCAGGGGATGCCGAACACGCGAACGTTTTCGAAGTCGAACGCCACCAGGCTGATGAAAGCCTTTCCGTGGGCGATACGGTCGAGCTCCAGGCCGTCGGGAAGGTGCGGCCGCAGCACCTCGTCGGGCACGGCGAACTGGAAGAGCGCCAGGTTGGCCCAGCGGGCCGTCAGAAACGTTCGCATGCCACCTCGTGCTGGCCGAGCTGGAATCGGACCGGAAGAAACTGCTCCATGACGTAGGCGTTACCTCGCGTGTGCGGGGTCACCTCCTGGCACAGCAGCCTGCCCCCGAAGAGGGCCAGGAACGGGATGAGGTTGTCCGCCAGGTGCTCCTCGACGGGCTGGGGGGCCTCCAGGCGGTGTTGGAGCAGGCGGGCGGCCTTGTGGCCGATTTGCTCGGCGGGAACGCCTCTCGCCCCCAGCTGGTCGGCCCCGACTCTCACGGGCCAGACTCCCTCGCCTTCGGCCCACAGGGTCAGGACCGAGCCGGTGCTGTGCGTGTCCGCGTAGACGGTCTCGATCTCCAGCTCCGGTAGCACCTCGCGCGCGGCCTGGGCCTGGCGCTCGGCCACGCGCCGGTCCTGGAGGCTGGAGCACGCCACCGAGCGGCCCTGGAGGCGAAGGTCGCCGCGTTGCAGCGCGAGCGGAGGCAGGTCGGCCCGGTGGCCCTGGAGTTGCAGCTCCAGCCGCCCGCGGCCTTTAGGGTGGAATCCGCGGCGCTTCTCGAGCAGCGTGACCTCGCCGAGGCGTGCAAAGTAGGGCAGCAGCACCTCGCGCAGATAGTCCAGCGGCGGCGCCCACTGCACGTCGGTGCCGCCCACCAGGGAAAGCTCCACGGGCTCGCCCGAAGTGAGCGAGGCCAGCAGCACCGACTGCAGCAACAGGCTCAGCGAGCCGGCCGTGCCCACGTCGATGGAGTGGCTCCCGCGGGCGGGGTGAGCCGGCTCGAAGGTCAGACGCTGCGAGCCGATCTCGGCCCCCTCGACGCGGGCGCCGGTCAGCTTGCGGGCCAGCTGCACCCCGGCCAGGTGTTGCGCCTTCAGGCCGGGAGTGCTGCGCCGCCCCCGGATGCGCTCGATCACGAAGGGCTTGCCGGTGTGGCAGCTCATGGCCACCGACGAGCGCAAGATCTGCCCCCCGCCTTCCTCCCTGAGCCCATCGATCTGGATCACCCCGGAAGGCTACCGGAGACAGGGGCTGTCTTCCTGCCCCCACCCCGGCGCTCCCTACTCCCCACTCCCTACTCCCTACTTTACTGGGCAGATATATTTGCCTATACTTACACCATGCTTTCCGCCAGCGAAGCCGCCAGCCGCCTGGGCATCTCCCGCAGCACTTTGCTGCGCTGGTTCCGCGAGGGGCGCATCTCGCACGTGAGCCGCGACTTCCGGGGCTGGCGCACGTTCAGCGAGCACGACCTGGTGCGCATCCAGCGCGAGCTGGGCGAGCCGGTGCAGCACGAGGAGCCGCCCGAGGAACGGCGCTCGCGCGCCCGCATGCGGGCCTACCTGCGCAGCGTGCCGGCCTTTCGGCAGATGAGCGAGACGGTCATCGACGAGCTGGCCCGCTGCGCACGCTTCCTGGGTTTGCTGCGCGGGCAACGCATCTTCGGCCCTGGCGACCGCACCCAGGGCCTGCTGATCCTCGTGAAAGGCAAAGTGCGCATCTCCCGCGTGGCCCACGACGGGCGCGAGCAGGTGCTGGCGGTGGCCACGCCCTTCCAGACGCTGGGCGAGACCGTGCTGTTCAACGCCGACGAGCGCCACGGCAGCTATGCCATGTGCCTCGAGAGCTCGACCGTGATGGTGCTTCCGCTGGCGCGCGTGCGTCAGCTCACCCGCCAGCACTCCGAGTTGGCGCTCTGCTTTCTGGCCGCCTTCAGCCACCGTATCGAAAACCTCGAGGATCGCGTCGAGGAGCTGGCCTTCCTGAGCCTGGACCAGCGGTTGGCCCGCACCCTGCTCGATTGGAGCCGGGACGGCGTGGTCGAGCTACCGATGTCGATGGCCGAGCTGGCCTCGTTACTGGGCGTGGCTCGCGAGAGTCTCAGCCGGGCCCTGATTCGGCTGGCTAAGGATGGCATGATCGCGCGCAACGGTCAGACGCTCAGGCTGCTCGACCCCGAAGCGCTGAGCCAGGTCCGGTAGCAAGTCACTGCTGCCGTTCGGCAGGTTTGCTAGACTTCGCCCAGAACAGCCTCGAACTTCAAAAGGAGAACCAAGCCCGATGACCCACGTGATCGCCAAGCCCTGCGAAGGCATTAAAGACGCTTCCTGCGTGGAGGTCTGCCCGGTGGACTGCATCCACACCAAGGAAGGCGCCCAGATGTATTACATCCATCCCGACGAGTGTATCGATTGCGGCGCTTGCGTGGCGGTGTGCCCGGTGGAAGCCATTTACCCCGAAGAAGATCTGCCCGAAGAGTGGAAAGACTACACCGAGAAGAACGCGGAGTTCTTCAAGTAGGCATCCGGTTCTGAGTTGAGAGTCGATTGCAGACTCGCAACTCTCGACTCACAGCTCTCGACTGCATGAAACTCGAATATTATGCCCACGCCTGTTTCGCCTTCACCGACGGGCGCGGCAAGCGGGTGATCATCGATCCCTACGGTCCCGAGGTCGGCTACAAGATGCCCGAGCGGCCCGCCGACGTGACCCTGATCAGCCACGATCACTTTGACCACAACCACCTGGGGGCTGTGTTGGGCCGCACCCAGGTGGTCCGCTTTCCGCGCTCCGCCGAGGGAATGACGTTCCGCGCCCCCCTGCTGGACCACGACCGCGAGGGTGGGGCCTTGCTGGGCAAAGTGCGCGCCTTCTGCTGGGAGATGGACGGGCTGAAACTCTGCCACCTCGGCGACCTGGGACGACCGCTGACGCCGGAGGAGCGCGAGGAGATCGGCCCGCTGGACGTGCTGATGCTGCCCTGCGGCGGAGGCGGCTACACCCAGTGCTCGCGCGGCGCGCGCCGCACGGTGGCCGAGCTCGAGCCCCGCTGGGCCCTGCCGATGCATTACCGGACGCCGTTCCTGAACAAGTCGCTCTTTCCCGAGCTCGAGCCGGTGAGTCACTTCCTGCAGGGGGAGTTTCCGGTCGTGCGCCACAACGAGTCGGAGATCGAGCTGAAGCCTGCTCCCGGGCCCACCGAAATCTTGCACCTGCCCCACAGGTTCTAACTTCAGATGGCTGGCCGGGTCAGCCAGATGAAGCTCAAGCGTATTGGAGTCGTTATGCCGAAGATCGCGCCCAAAGTGCCCAGTATGAAAGAAAAGGTCGACCGGCTCAGCGCCAGTCGCGCGGAGGCGTTGGCGGGAGGTGGTCCCAAGCGGGTCGAGGCCCAGCACGCCAAAGGCAAGCTGACGGCCCGCGAGCGCATGCAGGCCCTGCTCGACCCGGGCACGTTCCGCGAGATGGACATGTTCGTGCAGCACAACTGCAGCGACTTCGGGATGGAAGCCAAGAAGTTCCCGGGCGACGGCGTGGTGACGGGCTACGGACGCATCGAAGGACGGCTGGTCTACTGCTTCGCCCAGGACTTCACCGTCTTCGGCGGCTCGCTGGGCGAGATGCACGCCCAGAAGATCTGCAAAGTCATGGATCTGGCCGTGCAGAACGGCGCTCCCGTCATCGGCCTGAATGACTCGGGGGGCGCGCGCATCCAGGAGGGCGTCGTCTCGCTGGGCGGCTACGCCGAGATCTTCTGGCGCAACACCCAGGCCAGCGGCGTGGTGCCCCAGATCAGCGCGGTTCTGGGCCCCTGCGCGGGGGGCGCGGTCTATTCCCCGGCCATCACCGACTTCATCGTGATGGTGGATAACACGTCGCACATGTTCATCACCGGTCCGGACGTGATCAAGACCGTGACCAACGAGGAAGTCACCTTCGAAGAGCTGGGCGGCGCTCACACGCACGCGGCCACCTCGGGCGTGGCCCACTTCACGGTGCCGACCGAGGCCGACTGCATGGCCCTGGTGCGCGACCTGATGAGCTATCTCCCGGCCCACAACCGCGCCGATCCGCCTCGCCTGACGCCGACCGACGACCCGCACCGCGTGTGCGAGGAGCTCGAGACCCTCGTCCCGGCCAACCCCAACAAGCCCTATGACGTACGTGACGTCATCACCCAGATCGTGGACCACGGGCAGTTTCTCGAGGTGCACCGCGAGTGGGCCACCAACATCTCGGTCGGCTTCGCGAGGCTGGACGGCAAGTCGGTCGGGATCGTGGCCAACAATCCGCGCGCCCTGGCCGGCGTGCTGGACATCAACGCCTCCCTCAAAGCCGCCCGCTTCGTGCGGTTCTGCGACGCCTTCAACATTCCGCTGATCACGCTGGTGGACGTGCCGGGCTTCCTGCCGGGCACCCAGCAGGAGTATGGCGGCATCATCAAGCACGGCGCCAAGCTGCTCTACGCCTACTGCGAGGCCACCGTGCCCAAGCTGACGGTGATCCTGCGCAAGGCCTACGGCGGGGCCTACGACGTGATGTGCTCCAAGCACATCCGCGCCGACGTCAACCTGGCCTGGCCCACGGCCGAGATCGCCGTGATGGGCCCGGCGGGCGCCATCAACATCATCTTCCGCGCCGAGCTCGACGCCGCCAAGGACGTGGAGGAGAAGCGCGCCGAGCTTACCGAGGAGTACGCCGAGCGCTTCGCCTCTCCCTACGTGGCCGCCTCACGGGGCTACGTGGACGACATCATCATGCCCAAGAACACGCGCTGGCGCCTGATCGAGGCTTTGGATACCCTGGCAGGCAAGCGGACGGTGCGCCCGGACAGAAAGCACGGCAATCTGCCGTTGTGAGGGGTCGACAGTCAACAGTCGACAGTCGACAGTAGAGGACGGACTAGACAGACATCCAGTTGGGTTTACGCTTGTCCAGGAAGGCCCCCAGGCCTTCCTTTCCCTCGTCGGTGGCCCGTGCCGCGGCCGTCTGCTCGCTGGTATACTCGGCCTCGTCGTCGGGAGCTAGCTCCGACACGTGGCGGACCAGCTCCTTGGTGCGGGCCAGGGCGCCCGGGGCGCAGGCCAGCAAGGATGCCACCACCTTGTCCACCTCGGCATCCAGGTCGTCGGCCAGCACGTGAATCATGCCGATGCGCAGGGCCTCCTCGGCCCCAAAGCGCTCACCGGTCAGGAACCGCGCTCGGGCATTCGAGACGCCCAACCGCCGAATGACGAACGGGCTGATCACCGCCGGGATGATGCCCAACCGCACCTCGGTAAATCCGAACCTGGCGTCGCGGGCGGCCACCGCGATGTCCACGGTGCAGACCAGGCCCGAGCCGCCGCCCAGCGCGGCCCCCTGCACACGGGCCACGACCGGCTTGGGACAGCGGTCGATCGCTTCGAACAACCGCGCCATCGTGAGACCGGTACTGCGGTTTTCCTCCCAGGTGGCGTGGGCCTGGGATTTCATCCAGTCGACGTCGGCTCCGGCTGAGAAATTCTTGCCCTGGCCGGCCAGGACGATGACGCGCACGTTCGGGTCGTCGCCGAGCTTGCGGATCTGAGCGGTCAGCTCCTCGATCAGGGCCAGGTTGAAGGCGTTGTGCGCCTCGGGACGATTCATCTCGACCCGGGCGACCGGGCCGTTCATGGTGATCTGTAAAGTGCTCATGGTGGCAAAGGCGTTTTGACGGAGTGCCGAGTTCACCCTCCAGGCAGGGCTGCGTGGGGGGTGAACAGAATTCCACCCTTCCTATGCGGGCTCGTCGTAACTACGGGATTGTCGTCGGCGGTGGACCGGCGCCCGGAATCAACTCGGTCATCAGCTCGGTCACCATCGAGGTCATCAAGAGAGGCCACTCCGTCATCGGTTTCTATGACGGCTTCCGACACTTGATGAACGGGGACACCAAGATCGAGTTCCTCACGCTTCCCAAGATCAGTCGTATCCACCGGCTCGGCGGCAGCATCCTGCACACCAGCCGCGCCAACCCGACCAAGAAAGAAGATGACCTGCGCACCACGGTCGAAACGCTGCGCAACCTCGAGATCACCCACCTGGTGACCATCGGGGGCGACGACACGCTGTTCTCGGCCACGCGCATCGCGGAATACTCGCGCAAGTTCCTGGGGCACGAGCTGCACTTCGCCCACGTCCCCAAAACCATCGACAACGACCTGCCGCTGCCGGCGGGCATCCCCACCTTCGGCTTCGAGTCGGCCCGCTCCGAAGGAGCCGGCATCGTGGGCACGCTCTATACCGACGCGCGCAGCACCGGCCGGTGGTTCATCGTGGTGGCCATGGGCCGCAAGACCGGCCACCTGGCGCTGGGTATCGGCAAGTCGGCCTCGGCCACGCTGACGCTCATCCCCGAGGAGTTCGAGCTGGGGGGCACGATCAGCGTGCCGATCATCGTGGATACCATTTGCGGCTCGATCATCAAGCGCCTGGCCCTGGGGCGGCCCCATGGCGTGGCCATCGTGGCCGAGGGCTTCATGGAGTTCGTGCCGGCCGAGGAGATCCAGAAGATCCTGCCCCACCAGGAGTTCGAGCGCGACGAGCACGGCCATCTGCGCCTGGCCGAGATCAATTTCTCGGACATCTTGAAGTTCGCCGTGCGCAAGCGCCTGGCCGAGTTCGGCATCAAGCTGACGATCGTGGACCAGGAGCTGGGCTACGAGCTGCGTTCCGTCGAGCCGGTGGCCTATGACATCGATTACACGCGCAACCTGGGCTACGGGGCGGTCGACTTCCTCGAGAGCGGCGGCTCCAACGCGATGATCACCATTCAGGGCGATCGCATCGTACCGATGACGTTCGAGGAGCTGCTCGACCCCGCCACCAACCGCGTGAGGGTGCGCAAGGTCGACGTGACCTCGCTCTCGTTCAAGATCGCGCGAGAGTACATGATCCGCCTGAACCGCGCCGACTTCGAGGATGCGGACAAGCTCGCGGCCCTGGCCAGCGCGGCTAAGGTCTCGCCCGAGAAGTTCCGGGCCGAGTTCGAGCACGTGCTCACCGAGCTCGATCGCGTTCCGTCCGCCGGGGCGCTGACGTAAGCAGAGCGTAGAGCCTTTCGGACGCGGCCGCAAAGGTCTCCGAGCGGGCCAGCCCCAGCGCCTCGGCCGACAGCCTCCGACGCCGCTCGGGGTCTGCCAGCAGGGCCTGGATCTCCGGCCACAGCTGGCGGCGATCGCGCACCAGCACGCCTCCCGCCTGGCCAACCGTCGCCTCTGTGCCGTGGCTGGCCATGGCGACTGTGGGCAGCCCGTTGACCATGGCCTCCATGATGCTCAGCCCGTAGCTCTCGTGGCGCGAGCAAAACACCAGCAGATCCGCCAGGCTCAGGGCGGCGTGCTTGGTGGCCCCGCCCAGATGGCCCGCAAAGATCACCCGCACGTGACGGAACCGGGCCGCCATGGCCTGCAGCCGGGCCCGAAAACGCATTCCGCCCATGTAGGCCGGGGAACCGATGATGACCACGGTGAGCGGCTCGCGCAGGGCTCCCTCTGCTTCGGCCCGCAGGAGCTCTTCGAGGAAGATGTCGAGCCCTTTCTCGCGGGAGATGCGCGAAAGGGTGACGAGCAGGGGCCCGGTCAAGTTCCATTCGCGCCGCAGGCGCTCGCGCTCGGCCTCGACGCCGGGGGGCACCGGCAGCGAGCCCCACGGCACCACTTCCACGGGGGGGTTGCCGTAGCACCGCTCCAGCACGGTGCGCATGCCCTCGGATGGGACCACCAGAGACCGGCAGGTGAGAGCCGCGTCGAGTTGCTTGTCGAAAACCAGCCGCAGCAGGTCGGGCCAGATGGGCCAGTGGCGGGTGCGGCGGTGCAGGCGCGCCAGCGTCTCGGGGCGCACGAGCGAGCGCAGGTAGATGCGGCAGAAGAAGTCCACCACATCCACGTGCAGGATCGTGAAGACCGGGATGCCGGCCGCCGCCAGCCGGGCGCAGTCGGGGCCCTCGGCCACGTCGTGGCACAGGACGGCAATCGGCTCGCGGCGGGCTTCCTCGAGCAGGGCCTCGGTGCAGGCCCGTTCGAAGCGGCGAGAAAAGCGGGCGTAGGCCAGCTCGTTCAAAGTGGCGGGGTGCCGTCCCCCCAGCAGGTCGAACCGCCGATACTCCACTCCCGCGGGCGCGGTCGGGCCGGTGCCCAGCAGGCCCAGCGGGCGCCCCGACCAGGCGCGACAGAGACGTTCGCAGATGGCGGCCCCGCCGCCCAGGGGAAGGGTCTCGCTGTCATATCCGGCGTGGGCCGCGGTCATCCAAACCTTCAGCATCTAAGCCCCGGTTGGCTTCAGGCGACCAGAACCCTCCAACCTGCGGGAAAAAGGGCTCTATGACTGCGGCGGCAGGAGCGCTGCCCCGAAAAGGAGTAAATCGGCTAAGTCAGAAGTATTAAGTTCCATTGTTCCGCCGGGTGGGGACTATTGGCAGGAGAGTGACGGTTGGCTACCTTCCGGTTTAAAGCCCTGGACATGAACGATAAGGTGGTCGAAGGCAGTGTACACGCCGACGGCCTCCAGATGGCCCAAACTCGCCTACGGAAGATCTACAAGTCCGTACTCGAGATCTCCGAGCAAGACACGTCCATTCTCGAGAAGATCGGGCGCGAATCCGTTCGCGTTCCGCTTGACTCGTTGTCCATTTACACCCGCCAGCTTGCAACCATGATCGGCTCGGGTATTTCCATTCACCGCGCCGTCCGCTTCCTTGCAAAGGGCGATTGCAAGCCTCTCAACACGATTCTGGCCCGCGTCTCGATCTCTATCGAAGGCGGTAAGCCGCTTTCTCGCGCGCTCGCCGAGCATCCCAAGATCTTCGGCGAGGTTTACATCGCGCTGGTGAAGGCTGGCGAAACCTCGGGTCGCCTCGAGGTGGCCCTGAACAAGCTCTCGAGCCTGCTCGAGAAGTCTGTCCGCATCCGCAAACGGGTGCAGTCCACTTTCGCCTATCCCAGCGTGCTGGCGATCTGCTGTCTGGCCATCATCTGCCTCTTCGTGTTCTACGTGGTGCCGATGATGCGCCCGATCTTCGAGACGGCTGGCGTGACGCTTCCCGCGGTCACTCGCCTGCTGATCTGGATGGTGGATACCGCCCAGAATCCCTGGATCATGGGCACGCTGATCGTCAGCGTCATCGGCGGCTCGATCGGGTTCCGGTTCATCTTGAACTCGATGGGCGACCAGTCACCTTTCAAGATCTGGTTCGATGAGAACATCTTGAAGGTTCCTATGTTCGGCACCGTGGTGCGCATCAGTACGCACGCCCGCGTGCTCTACACGATGGCGACGATGATGGACGCCGGTATCTCCATCGCCGAGTCGCTCGAGTCGTGCGAGCGTGTGGCCGGCAACACCGCTATTCGCCAGAAGCTCAAACGCGCGCGCTACTCGCTGATGGACGGCATGAGCCTGGCGGCCAGTCTCGAGAAGCACGAAACGTTCGGCAAAGCGGCCATCCAGATGATCAAGGTCGGCGAGGAGTCCGGTAAGGTCGCCGACATGCTCGGTCGCGTCGCCAAGCTCTACGAGGACGAAGCCGAGATGATGATGGATACGATGGCGGCCGCCATCGAGCCGATCATGTTGGCCATCATGGGCTGTATCGTGGGTTTCATCACCCTGGCTTGCTTCATGCCGATGGTGCAGTTCGTCAGCGAAATGTGACGCGCGCCCGGTAGACCATGGCAGAAAATCTCAAGGACCAGGTTGCACCCAAGAGCCCCCCGGGGGCTCCGGCGCATGTACAGCACCTGCTCAGCAAGCTCTCCGAGTCGCTGAACCTGGATGCTCCGCGTACGGCTTTCCTGGCGCTGCGAGAGAACCTCATCTACCTTCTGGAGCTGTTCGCGGCCGTCTCGGCCGCGGCAGCTTCCGAAAGCAGCTCTCTGGACGCCAAAATGAAGGCGCTCTGGAAACGCGAGGCCACTCTAACCGACGTCGAGAACCTGCTGGCCGGCTCGCTGACGGCGCTGGAGGCCCAGCGAGGCAATCCGGCCATCGCCAACCTGCGGTCCGTCTTCTTCGTGGGGGACACCACCAGTAAACCGTCGCCCCGGCGCCATTCGCGCCTCCTGCGAATCGCTGGCGCGCCCTTCCGGGGCTATGTCTTCCTGTCCGAGTTCGCCGAGCTCAAGCCTGCGTCGCGCGACGCGTTTGCGGCTGAGGTCAAGCGCTACCTGCCCATCCTCAAGGAGTGGCTCACCGCCGCGGCCCCGTTTTTCAAAGATCTGAAGGTGACCGAGGAGGGCGTGACTCCCGAAGGCACCCAGCAGGTGATGGTCGAGCTGGGGACGATGAAGCTCGATCTGGGACCCGCCATTCGGGTGCAGGAGTGCTCGCTGTGCCCCGCGGCCACGCTCCGCGCGGAAGCAGCCAAAGCGGCTCCGGCGAAACCGGCCGCGGCCGCGGCCACCGCGACCAAATCGGGTGTGGTCAAAACGGCGGGCGTGACCACCAGGACGGCCGCCCCGGCCGCCAAGAAACCAGAGGATGGAGCCGCCCCCGCTCCAGGCGCCACGCCCGTCAAGAGCCCGGTGGTCAAGAAGGTCCTGATCGTGAAGCGCCCGGACGGCACCATCGTGCGCAAAGTGGTGCAGACGGTCTCGGCCAGCGAGGTGGCCAAAGCCAAGCCGGCCGAGGGCGACGCCGCCAAGAAGACGGACGCCGCGCCTTCGCCACGTCCGGAGCTGGTTTCGCCCCAGGAAGCGCCCGATAAGGCTTCCGCCAAGGTGCCGGTCAAGTCGACCGTGGTCAAGAAGGTGGTGCAGGCCGTCAAGAAAGAGGGCGAGCCCGAACCGCCCAAGACCAGCGGCGCGGTCTCCAAAGCTCCCGAGGTTTTCAAGCCGGGCGTCGATTCGGCTCCAGCCCTCGAGATGGCTCGGCCCACCGGTCTGACCAGCGAGGACGTGGGGGCCAAACCGGCGGCCGAGCCCGCCAAAACCAGCGCGGCGGTGCCCAAGCCCGCGGTTGAGGCCGCCAAGACGAGCGCGGCCGTGGCCAGACCCGCGTCTGAAGCCGCCCGGCCGGCCGCCGAAGCCAGCCCCGCAACCGAGACCACGAAACCAGAGCCAGAGCCGGCTCCGGCCGCAAAATCAGAGCCTGAGTCGGCTCCGGTGGCAAAACCCGAGCCCGAGCCGGCTCCGGCCGCAAAGCCTGAGCCCGCGCCGGCTCCGGCGGCGAAAACTGAGCCTGAGTCGGCTCCGGCGGCGAAAACTGAGCCTGAGACGGCTCCGGCGGCGAAAACTGAGCCCGAGCCGGTCCCAGTTGCCAAAACCGAGCCGGTTCCTCCGGCCAGGACCGAGCCCGAGCCGGCTCCGGCCGCCAAACCCGAGGTGGCCCCGGCCGCCGCCGCGCAGGCCGAGCCCGAAGCTTCCCCAGCTTCCGTGGACACCGCCAAAGCCGAGCCTCCGTCCGCGACCGACTCGGGCGCCACGCCGCGCCGGGCCGGAGTGCGTCCACCCTCGGTCAACTTCGGCTCGGGCTCCATCCCGGTCAAACCCATCGAGGCTCCCGCGCCCGCCAAGCTCGAAGCGCCCGCGGCTGAGGCCCCGCCACCCGAGCCTGAAACTCCCGTGGCCGCCCCCGAGCCGGCTCCGGTCGAGGTCGCCGCTGCCGAGCCTCCGGCGCCCGAGGAACCGGTGGTCGTGGCCGAAGAGGCGCCGGTGCCCGAGCCTGCTCCGGAAGTGGTCGAGAGCCCGGCCAGCGAGCCGTCGCCCGCGGTCGAGCCTGCTCCCGAGCCGCCCCAGCCCGAGCCCGAGGCCGCAGAAGTAAGCCAGGAGCCGCCCCAGCCGACCCCGGCCAAGCTGGCGCCCGAGCCGGAGCCCCTCGAGATCGCCCAGGTCGAAACCATCGAGGTGGCCGCCGGCGAGCCCGTTTCCTCGCCCGAGCCCGTGTCCATGACCGAGCTTCCCTACGAGGAGGAGCTCGCGGACGAATTGCTTCTCGGGGCTCCCGAAGAGGGCGACATCGTGCTCGAGGAAGTGGTCGTCTCCGAGGACGACCTGTTGCTGGGCGCCCCCGAGGAGTTCGAGGAGGTCATGGAAGCGCCCGGCCCCGCGCCAGCCGCCGTCTCGCTGACTTCCTACGCGGCTCTGACCACGCCCGGCGGCGCTCCAGAGCATCTCAAGCACCTGGTGGACGGTTTCAACTCTGCTCTCAAGAGCAACGACCTGTTCGCCGCCGCCACGGGGGTGCAGGCGACCTACGAGTTCCTGATCCGTTACTATGCGGGCGTGACGGCCTCGCTCTGGCAGACGGCCAGCCGCAAGCTACCCGACAATGCCAGATCGCTGATGCGCAACTGGGCCAGCCTGGGCTCGTGCCGGGAGCTGCTGGCCATGAGCCTTCCCAAGCTGAGCGGCGGAGACGGCATCACGACGACCCTGCTGGCTGCCTTCAAAGGTTCGCTGGCCGACCGCGTCAACCGGGGTCCCGACATCGCTGCCTGGTGCGAGAAGAATCTCGATGGCAACCAGACGGCCGCCTCCGAGGCGCTGGCTACCTATCTGCCCGAGATCCGCGATTTCTTCAAGAAGGCCGAGGAGTACTTCGAGGGCTGCGAGCATTTCTCCGAGCCCCCTTCGTCGGATGGCCACCTCGAGGTGGTGGTCCAGTTTGGCGAGGCGTTTCTCGAGCTCTGCCAGCCCGACTACGTCATCCAGATTCGCCAGTGCCCCGTCTGCCTGCCCAAGCTCAGCACGAAAGTCAGCTCCGCCGCGGCCCCGCCCCCGGCCGAGGAAAAGGTGGCCCCGGAGCTCTCCAATCTTCTGTTCGGCGGCGCCACCGAGGAGGAGGAAAGCCCCACGGCCCTGCTGGGCGCAGCTTCCAAGCCCGAGACGTTGATCCTCAAGCTGGGCGGCCCCGATCCGGCGCCGGGCGGCAAGTCCGGCATCTTCGCCGGGCTGTCCAAGAAGCTCAAGGTCAATGCTCCGGCGCCGATGGCGGCACTGGGAATCGAGGTGCCCGAGAACATCCCCGAGCACCTGGGCCACATCCTCAACCGCGTGAGCTACGGCGTCGCCCATCAGGACGCCCAGGAGACGTCGCTCAGCGTGCGCGACGCGCTCGAGTTCCTGGTGCGCTACTTCGCCGGCGTGGCCGGCCTGGTGGCACGCAAGCTGGGCAAGGAGACGCCCGAGCTGAAAGAGGCGTTCTCTTCCGAGCCGATGTCGGTCAGTCGCTGCGAGCAGGTCCTGTTCCAGGCTCTGAAAGCCACCGCCACCTCGGACGACTCGCTGGCCGTGCTTCTGCGGCAGACTTTCCCCACCGGCTCGGGCGACGCTCACACCAAGACCATCACGCTCGACGTCGAGAACCGCCTCAAGGCGCTGGGCAAATTCTGCGCGCAGACCCAGGCCGGCTGGGACAAAGTGCGTTGCATCCGCGAGAACAGCCGGTTCTTGCCGGTGCTCAAGGACTGGCTGGCTGCTTCCAAGGCCTTCTTCAAAGGGGTGGAGACGCACGCCGAGGCGCCCGCAGACGACGGCCGCATGGACGTCGTGGTCGAGCACAAGGAGCATTTCCTCGAGCTCATCCCGCCCGAGTATACGCTGCTTATCCGGCGCTGCCCGGTCTGCCTGCCCACTTACAGGGGCAACGACCCGCCCGTGGCCGAGGAGGACGCCCCCGCGCCCTCGGCCGAGGTGCCTCGCCCGGGCACGGTCTCGCCCGCACCCGAGGCCGAGGCCAAAGGCTCGGGGGGCGTGCGCCGCCTGGATCAGGCGATGGACGACCTGCTGGCCGGCAAGGCCGCCGAGAAGTCCGCTGAAGCGCCTGCCGGCGAGCCTGCCAAGCCGCGTCCAGGCCTGGCGACGCCGGCGGCGGATGACGAGGAGCCAGCCATGGCCCACGACGTCTCTTACATCGGCTCGGGCAAAGCCAAAGAGGATGGCCGTATTTTCCACGGTGGCTACATCAACGTGGTCAACGTCGGCGGCGGAACTCTGTCGGCCACCGTGCGCCCGACCCACCCCTGCGTGACCGTCAAGCCGGTCCGCTTCAAAGGCAAGCATTGCCGCATCGAGTACCAGATCGACGAGGCCGACCTGCCCAGCTCGCGCAAGGTCTACGTGGTCATTCGCTCGGCCAATGAGGAGCGGCAAATCCCGATCTGGCAGATGCTGCCCCCCACCAGCACCCTGTCGATGACCGACAACGCCCTGCGGTTCTTCATGGCCATCCCGGCCATCGTGTATATGTTTGTGTTCCTGATCGTGCACACCCAGGCGTGCCGCCTCATTCTGGGCGCGATGCGCACGGCTCTGGGGCCGGAAGCACCCCTGGACAACGCGACCTACCTCTCCAGCGTCAAGCTGGCTCCGGGCGTGGTCGGAGCGATCGGCGGCATCGCCCAGTTCGACGGGGCTTTCTTCATCTTTTTCTCGGGCCTGGTACCGTTCCTGGTGGCCAAGATCTTTGCCATGGCGCCACCGGATCAGATCCATCGAAACCGAAAGTGGTTCATCGGCAACCTGATCGCTCCACTGGTCATCGTCACCCTGATTGTCCTGCCGCTCTTCAAGCCGGTCGTGATCCGGCCCGAGCTCAAGCCGATGATCTTTACGGGCGGAATGTATCTGTGGTTCCTGGCGATGAACGGCTTGATGGCGTTCTATTTCTACATCACCCGCATGAACGAGCTCGAGCAGTGGGTGCAGTATGCCTTCATGCGCAAGGTGATCGGCGTGGTGGTTTACTGCGTCTACGCCCTGTGCTTCATGATGGCGGTGTTCCTGGAATAGAGGGTCCGGTCGGGCCCGTTCGAATACTGTAGCCATGCTCAGTCAGATGTTGCTGCTCCTGCTTTGCTGCCTCGTGGCCCCCACGGGACAGAATCATTTTCAGATCCAGGTCGACTCCCCGCAAAAACACCTGACCTATGAGGTTCAGCGCGCGGGGGGCGGCTACGAGGTGGGCCTGTTGATGCAGAGCCGCAACATCAAACCGATCGTCACGTTCAAGCCGGACAAAGCGAAATGGGTGTTTGTCGCCGTCAGCGGCAAGGAGACTGGCGTCATCAGCATTCCCGCCTACGTCAAGAACTTCAACGGCCCCATTCCGGCCAAGGAAATCGACAAGACCTGGGAGTGCGTGGATGGCAACTTCATCCATGCCAAGCGCAACGGCAAGCAGATCGTGATTACGAACAACGCCATCTCCGATCTCAGCATGACCATAAAATGACCTTTCTGCGGCGCTATCCTGCCTTCACGGCTGGTATTGTCGCTTTTCTCGGCGCTCTGGCCGTGCTGGTCCCCAGCCTGGCCCCCTCGGTCCCCGGCGGCCACGATAGTGGCGAGCTGCTCAGCGATGCCATCGTCATGGGCATTCCCCATCCCCCGGGCTACCCGCTCTACGCGATGCTGGGCCACCTCTGGAGCTGGTTGCCGGTCGGGAACCTGGCTTATCGCTTGAATCTCTTCTCCGGCTTTTCGCTGGCGCTGGCAGGCGGATTTCTGGCCGTGGCCTTTACCCGCGTCACCACCCGGCCGATTGCCGGCGTCACCGCGGCCTGGCTGTTCTGCTTCGCCTACTCGCCCTGGCGCCAGGGGGTTGGAGCCGAGGTCTTTGCCCTCCATTTGTGCATCCTGAGCGCCTTCTTGATGGAAGCGATCTGCTGGAGCCAGGCGGAGACCTTGCGGGGGCGTCGCCTGTGGATGTTCCTGGGCTGCGCCACGTTCGGGCTGGGAGCAGCCCACCACCACATCATCGTGCTGTGCACCCCGGGCGTCCTGGGCTACATGATCTGGAGCCGCGGCAAAGGCCGTCCCTGGGGGCTGACCTGGTACGCCGTGGTGACGCTGCTGGTGCTGGGTTTCTTGCCCTACGCCTATCTCTACATTCGCTCCAACCAGCACTGTTTGATGAACTGGGGCGACCCGTCCAACTGGGAGCGCCTCAAAGCCCACGTTCTGCGCAAAGCTTACGGCAGCCTGGCCCTGAACTCGGCCAGCGGCACCGTGCCCCGCTCGGACGACGCTCAGGCCCTGGGTTACTTCGCCTCCCTGACCCGTAACCAGTTCCCCTTCCCGCTGCTCTTCTTCGCGGCCGGGGGCCTGGCCGTCGCTTTCCGGCGCCCCAGGCTGCTGCTCTTGTTCGGATGGATCTTCTTCATCTACGGGCCAGGATTCGCGCTCTACAGCGCCCAGCCGCCCAACGAGTTCTTCCTGGACATGGTGGAGCGCTTCTACTCCTCCTCTTACGTCGGAGTGGCGGCCTTCATCGCGCTGGGTCTGGGTTGGGTGGCCGACCGGCTGAGTGAGGGGCGCTGGGCCCGGGTGGTGTGGCTGATCCCTCTGCTGGCGGTCTACACCGTGCTCCTGAACTGGCCGGCCTGCAGCCTGAGGGGCCAGTATCATCCCGATGACCATGTCCTGGCGGTGATGGATTACCTGCCCGAGAACGCCGTCGTGCTGCTCGACGGCGACCTCCCGGCCGGCGAGTGGGCTTACTACCATTTCGTTCTGAAAAGGCGCCCCGATTTGCTGGGAATCTTTCCTGGCCTGCTGCCAGCCGACTGGTATCGACGCGACTTCATGCCTCCCGACCTGGGAGCGGCCGTCCAACAGCGCTTCGAGCACTCGGACCCCAAGACCCGGGAGTACCTGCAGACCTTCGTGGACGAGTGCCGGGCCCGGGGGCTCGACGTCTATTGCTCGACGAACTTCGCCGAGGCCAAGACGGGGGAGTTCTACCCGGAAGGGCTGCTCTTCCGCTACCGCGCCGAGAACGAGCCCAGGCCGACCCGTAAGGAGCAGCTCGAGCGCGCCCGGAAGGCGCTCGCGTTCCTGAAGAGCCGCCCGATTCGCGGCAGCTACCGTTTCAACGCCCGCGACCAGACCTTCTGGACGCGCTACCTCATCGGTCAGTGGGTGCGAGGCTACAACGGCCTGGCCGAGGTCCTGTACCCGGACGACTCGGCGGGCGCCGAGACGGCGCTCAAAGCCGCTCTGGACATGGATCCGAGCATTACGCGCTCCTGGGTCTTTCTGGCCAGGATCTACGAGGATCAGAGCCGGCTCGACGAGGCCCAGGCTGCCCTGGATCGGGCTTTGAAGACCGCTCCCGCCGACAAACTGGCGCTGGAGGCCAAGTTGCGGCTCAGTCAGCAGCACGGAACCCCCGACGAGGTGGCCCGCTGGACCCGGGCTTTGGAGGACCGAAAGCGGTACCTCGACCCTTGAGCGGGAAGAAGCTGCTGGCTTTCAATCTGCTGGGCGGGCTGGCCATCTGGTGGCTGGCCGGTCAGCAACCGTCGGCACCGTCCGGCCCTCTCAGCGTGGTCGTGGACCCGTCCCACCCGCCGCGCCTGGAAGCCACGCCCGGCGAGCTCACTCTGGGCCCCACCAGACCGAACGTCACCGCCCGTGGCACGCTGACGATCCGCAACACGGGTTCGGGCCCGTTGCACTTCAGGGTGGAGACCTCGTGCTTTTGCCTGGTGGCGGACCAGCCGGTGGAGTCGCTGGCCCCCGGCGCCGCTTGCCAGGTGGAGCTCCACTTCACGATTCCCACCGTGGGGACCGAGCATAAAGAGGTCATCCTCTTGAGCAACGACCCGAGCGAGCCCTACCGCCGGCTGCCGGCCACCCTCGTGATCGCTCCATGACCAGGCTCGGGCTCGAGCTCTGGACGTTGCTCACTCTGGCCGCTCTGCTGGGCCTGGGAGTCAATCTGGGGGCCGCGCGGCCCCTGCCTCTGGGCCGCCCGATCGACCTGCAGGTCGGGCGCGGACCCCTCTCGCTGTCCGAGGCCCATGGCTATTTCCAGCTGCGCCGCGCCGTTTTCGTGGATGCGCGCTCGCCCGAGGAGTTTGCCGCGGGCCATATCGACTTCGCCGGCAACCTTCCCGCGCGCGAGCTGGCGGCCTACGAGTGGCAGCTCGACAAGGTCGAGAAGGAGACGCCTCTCATCGTCTACACCGACGCCCGCTCGCCCGGCGCCGACCGGAGCGTGTCGCTGCGCCTCGTCGAGCTGGGCTACGCGCGCGTCTATCAACTTCCCGAGGGGCTGGAGGGCTGGCGAGCCCGGGGCTTTCCCCTGGGGACGGGGAAGCCATGAACCGGCTCGCTCGTTGGGTCCTGGGGCTGGTCTTCCTGCAGGCGGGACTCTCCAAGCTGCACGACCCCTGGGGCTTTGCCCAGGCGGTGGACAACTACCGCCTGCTTCCCCCGGCGGCTCTGGGGCTGGTGGCGCTCTTTCTGCCCGCTCTGGAGACCGTGGTGGGGGGCACGCTACTCCTCGGTTGGCTGCGTCGCGGCACCGCCTGGGCCACCCTCGGCATGCTGCTTGCGTTCGAGCTGGCTCTGGCGTCGGCCCTCTGGCGCGGCCTCAACATCTCGTGCGGTTGCACGGCTGGAAGCACCACCCCGTTGTGGTGGCAGCTGCTGTGGGACCTATTTCTTACGGCCCTGGCGCTGGGGGGGCTGGGGCTTTTCCCGGCGCGGTCTCCATCCGCGGGCACCCCAGAGGAAGACGGCCAGAACGAGGCCCAGCGCGATTCCGCTGACCCAGCGTCCGCGCGTTAGCGAGGCGGGCGCGAAGAACAGGCGCACGCGGTGCTCGCCCGGCTCGAGCCAGACGGCCCGGTGCAGCCCTCCGTTGGCGCGCAGCAAGGGGGCGCTCCGGCCGTCCACCTCGGCCTGCCAGCCGGGAGCCCAGACGTCGGTTGTGACGAGGTAGCCGGGCCCGGTCGCCTCCAGCCTCATCTCGTTGGGTCCCAGCGCCAGCCGGCGCACCTCGCCCACCTCGGGCGTCGACGGGCCGTCGCTGGCAAGGAAGACCTCGCGACGGAAGCGCTCCCCGTCGCGCAGCAACAAAGGCAAGACCTCGGAGTCGGCCATGCGTGTGGCGGTGCCGACCAGGAACACGCGCGGAAACGCGTAGCTGTCGAACAGGCCTTGCGTGTCGGGCGTCAGCTCCCCCAGCACAGTCATTCCGGCATAGGCGGGATCCGGCGTGACATTGGCCGGCAGCAGATAGTAGGCGACGCCCTGGATGCGCCACAGGGGCGCCGGAATCACGTCTTGCAGGCGCGACACCTGCGTGCTGGGGGGGGCGCCAAACTGCTGGGCCGCGGCCCGGTCGTAAGCCTTACTGGATAAAAGATCGTAGCCCCCCGGATTGGAGAGGCCATAGGCCATTCCGCCGTTGAACGGACACAAGATCGGGGAGCCCGAGAACCGGGCCACGCCCAGGTTGACCTGCTGCAAAGCCCCGACGACGTCGCCCGAGATCAGGTAGGTGGAGGGGTCGACGCGCTGGAGGTAGGGCGCTCCAAAGACGGTCAGGTCCAGCAGCACCAGCACCTGCAGCCACACGAGCCGTCGCCGTTGCGCATAGGCGATGGCCAGGATTGCGAAGAACAGCACCATGCAGCTCCAGCCTGTGCGCAGGCCGGTGACGACCAGCAGTCCGGCGGTCTGCTCGGGCTGAACGCCGGCCTGGATGCGGTAGAACTCTTCGGGCGTGGTGATCGCGCGCAGGGCGTCGCTCCACCAGGTCGCCTCGGGATTGGCAAAAAAGAGCACGCCCCAGACACAGGTCAGCAGGCCCGTCGCCGCGACCGCCAGGAAGAGCTGGCGCTTCCTCTCGGTCGGGTTCCCATGGACGATCTGGTGATAGCCCAGCACCTGCAACAGGGCCAGAAAGAGCGTCATGGGTCCCACGAAGCGTCCGGCCACATTCAGTGTGGCCAGCGAGGGATCGAGCCGGGCCAGCCAACCGAAGAGCGGGGTGGCGTCGCCGGCCGCGAGCAGTCCAAAGAGCAGTGCCGGGATCGCGTAGGCCAGCCAGCGGCGCCAGGGGGTCAGCAGCGCGTAGAAAACGCAGAGGAGCCCGACCAGGCCCAGGTAGTTCTGACCCTCCCAGGCGGCCCAACTGGTGAAGGCGTAGGCGATGTTGGTCCGCTCGAAGATGTGGGGCACGAGCAGGGTCAGCCAGCTGGTGAGGGGGACGGTATCCACGCCGCCCGCGCGTCGCAAGAATGCCGAGGACATCTCGGCCCGGGGCAGCCAGACCACCGCCAGCAAGGCGACCGCGACCAGGCCGGCGAGAGCCAGGTGCAGCAGCACGCCCGCCAGATCCCTCAGGCGCGCCGCGCCGGGGGCGAGGGGGGCCAGGGGGTCCTCGTTGCGGGCCGGCTCGGCCTCGCGCAGCCACGGGGAGCGCCAGGCGAGACGCAGCGACACCGGACGAGCTCGTCCCAGCAGCGCGGTCCCGAGGGGATAGAGCCACAACATGCAGGCCCAGGCCAGCACCTGGTCGTTGCCGATGATCCCCACCAGAGCCAGGGTCACCCCCGCCAGCAGGGACCAGGCCACGCCGCGATAGCGCAGGGCGGCCTCCTGGCTCAACAGGACCAGCGGCAGGTAGGCATAAGCTTCCAGCAGGTCGACGTGGCCCGCGAAAAGGTGGCCCGCAAAGAAGCCGCTGGTAGCATAGGAGGCGGCCCCCAGCAAACAGGCCACGCGGCAGAAACCCTGGTAGCGGGCCAACAGGGCGAAGCTCATCAGGCCGAGCCAGGCGTGCCCCAGGATCTCCAGCCAGAGCACGGTGGGAGTGGGCAGAAACGCCCCCAGCCAGAGAGGCGGATACAGGAACGGATGGGCCCCTCCGCCGGCGAAGGGCAGGCCACCGAAAACGAACGGGTTCCACAGCGGAAAGATGCCCTGGCGCATCCAGGTGAAGGCATACTGGCGCACCGGATACTGCAGAGTGGCGATGTCGGTGCCCGAGCCCCAGGGGTAGTCGGCGGTGAAGATCAGGAGGTGCAGCATGACGGCCACGTAGACCGCGCCCAGCCCGGCGAAGACGCCCACGTCCCTCCAGGAGAGGGAGGCGGGGCGCTCCAGGTCGAGCTTGGGCCACGGTGGCCAGAGGCTGCGCCGCTTCATACCGCTGGGGGTTACGGCGGGGCCCGACTCGACTCCTGGCCACAAAAGAAAGGAGCCCGGGTTGCCCCGGGCTCCTCTCGCGAACCGCTCGTGCAGCTCCTTAGTGGAGTTGCCCCTCGGATTCACCCACGTTGAGACCGCCGTGGTACATCGTACCCAGGAACTGCTCTTGCATCGTGACGGGCGTAAAGTTACTCGTCACGGGGAAGAACGGCGGCGGTGCCTGAGCGGCCCAGTCGTCGTAGGCGAAGGCCGAGTTCCAGCCGGTCAACTGCGCGCCCGAGGGACTCGGGTTGGGTCCGGCTCCGGCCTGCCAGCTCCGGTAGCCCAGGCGCTCGATGAGACCGCCGGTGAGCTTGAAGAAGCTGTTCTGGCCGTTGTTGGGGGCGCCTGCGCCGTTGAAGGTCGACTGCAGGTTGTAGATGATGAACCCGCCCTTGCGGGACTGCGCCAGAGGGGAGTAGGGATCGGCGGTGTCTTCCACCCCACCACGTCCGGCCAGGATGATGGCGTAAAGCTGGAGCTTGCCGCCGTTGGCCTGGTCGTTGTTGGTGTAGAGGCCGAAGTCCTGACGCCGGATGTTGATTCCGACGCGCTGTCCGACGATGCCGAGCACGTTCTCGCCGTTGGGCGACACTCTGCCCGGACCCGTGGTCAGGCCCCACTGCTTGATGTCGGCGCGCTGGCCGTTGACGCTGTTGCCGATCGAGATGCGCATTCCCGGCTTGGCGGCGTTGCCCGCCTCGCCGATGTCCACCGCGACCGTGCGACGGCCTTTGTTGACGCCGTGCATGTTGTCGATGTTGTTCTCGGAGTAGACCATACCGTTGAGCGTGCCAGTCATCGTCTGGACGACGATCTGGTCACCGGCCGTGCGGCTGTCCTTGATCATCAGCACCTTACCGGTGCCGACCAGGAGAGGCTGGGTCAGCGGAACGCCGTTCTGGTCGACGACGATCTTCTGGGTGCCATTGGCGCCGGCCATCCGAACCGTGCCGCCGGTCAGCGTGCCGACCGTCATTCCGACTTCCTTGACTTCGTAGACGCGGTCGGTCGGGTTGAAGGCCACCGCCGTCTGGGTCGAGGTGACGTTGACCGAGGTCACCACGCTGCCCGTAACCGGGTAGGTCGTGGACGGGGACTGCGGCTGCGTCGTCTGCGTCACCGTGTAGTTCCAGGTCGAGGTGGTCGTGGGGGTGATCACCGTGCCGGTCAGCGGCGTGAGCCGCGTCGACATACTGACGCTCGTCACCGGGCAGTAGTTGGTGACGACCTGGCCCATCCCCTGGCCCTGAACGGTGCCGCAGGCGGTCGAGCCGATGGTGAGGGTGACGGGCACGCTGGTGGTCTGCGTCCCGGTCACCGGGTAGGTGGTGATGTTGATGGGAACGTTGTTGACGCGGTTGGAGCCGGTCGTGACGTTGACCGTCAGGTCCGGTCGCGGCGTCACCACCGTGGCCGACAGGTAAGTGGTGGAGTTGCTGGGCGTCACGGTGGTGGAGGGCGCCGACAGGGTCGGGTTGACCTGCTGGCTCTGGATGAGGGCCATCGCGGGGTTGCCCGCGGCCGTGACGTTGGTGGCGTCGATGGCGCCGCTGGTGCCACCCACGCCCAGGGCGAGGTCTTTCACGCCGCCGCCCGAGGGAGACTTGACGTAGACGCCGCCGTTGATGGTGCCATTCTCGACGTGAATGAAGGCGCCGTCCGTGCCCTCCCAGGGCTGGGGCACCGGGTTACCGCTCGCGAAGCCCCACGCAGCCTGCTGGAGGTTGATCGTGGTCGAGGGGAGCGGGGTGTTCTGGATCTGCGACAGGTTGGCGCGGTTGCCGACGAGCTTCTCGTAAGCCATCGGCTTGGCGCCGCCGCCGGAATTCCAGGGAAGGTTGGCGTTGGAGTTGCCATTGTAGTTGCCGGCCATGTAGCCGACGCCGTCATACCAGTTGGCGGTATCCCAGTTGTGGTCCGTCGAGGCCGGGTTGCCCGCGAAGGTCATCAGCCCGAAAGAGTGATTGGCGGGCGGGCTCGCCTGGTTGGCGGTGAAGTAGCCGCTGCCCGGCGCGATGCGGAAGAAGCTGTTGGTGTGGAACGGGCCGTCCACCGTCGTCTGGTTGTAGAAGGCGGAGTAGGGCACGTCGTCATTGGCGTTGGCGGGGGTGTCGTCGCCCGGCCACTCGTCCATGAAGCGCGCATAGCGGGCCAGGGTCTGCTGACCGATGGTCACCTTGACGCGCATACGCGGGGTGTTGGCCTGGAAGGGCGAAGCTTCCGCGACCACGGTGTAGTAGCGCAGGGACTGAACGGTCTGGCCGGCCACGGCCAGGTCGCTGCGCGGGTGGGGCAGGGGGTCGGGAACGCCGGCTGGGTAGGTGGCGCGGTCCGGGAAGATCCAGACGTGCACGAACCAGTCGTTCGTGCCGTCGCCATCTGTGTCGACCTGCAGGTCCCGAGCGCACTCGAGATAAGGCTTGGCGGTGAACAGGACGTTGTCGAAGTCGCGGCCGAACTCGACGAATTTCGCCGAGCTGTTGCCGGTCATGTTGGGAACGTAGGCCCGGTTGGGGCCGGCGGGCATTCCAAAGGGCTCGTTCGCGGGTGTGGCCGCGGCGCCCACGCCGCCGGTCGTCGTAATGACAGACTGCAGCCAGGCCGTCGCGTGCTTGACGCCCGCGGCGGCGGCATAATGGGCCTGCATGTCCTGACGTGTGCGTCCGACCGAGTGCAACTCACCAGGGATGAGCCGGAACAGGGCGACCGCGATCAAGTACAGCAGGACCAGGAAGAAAAGAGCCAGCAACAGGGCGCTGCCCCGCTGTTGCTCCTTTCTTAACCTGTTCGTCCTCCGAGGATTCACTGTACCACCTCCAGATTCGTGATGCTGAAAACCAGTGTTTTACAACGAGTAGATGGGCAGTTGGATAGCCGAGTCGAGGTCGTAGCGGTTGGAGGCGCCCACGGCCTGACCCTGGGCGTTGAAACCGCCCTGGCTGGTGGCGCGATGCATGCTTTCGCCGTCCACATAGCGCTGAGAAGTCGCGTTCCAGTTCGAGCAAGAGATCTGGACCTGGATGGCCGAGGGTTGCACGCGCTGGAACGTAACGTCCAGGAGGTTGTTTCCGATGACCTTCGGCGCCCCGGTGACGGTCGCGCCGTTGGTGCCCATGTCCTGGATGACGAGCTCGCGGCTCGGGTCGGTGAGGAAGGCCGGCTGGAAGCGAACGCGGTAGCGGTGCTGGTTAGTCGCCAGGTTATTGCGGAACGTAACCGGGTCGGCCGAGGCCGGGTTGGTGCCGTCGATCAGGAGGTTGGGACCGCTGATGAAGGTCAACTCGCGCTCGACCGAGCCCGTGGCGGGCGGGAAGGGAACCGGGTCGCCCGAGGGGTCGCCATTGGGGCGCGCGGCCGAGGAGAGGAAGAAGAGCAATTTGTCCAGCACGAGTCGGGACTTGAGCTGGAGGGTGATGCGGCCACTGGCGTGATTGTACTCGGTCAATCCCGTGCGATAAATCATAACGAGCGCCAGTGCCAGGGCGCTCAAGATCAGCATGCTGACCATGATTTCGACCAGCGTGAAGCCTTTGTTGCGGAGCTTTTTCTTCATAGCTGCTCCTTATAGCCTGTCGTAAGCAAAAGTCGAGATCGACTTCTGCGCGTTATTGCGGTCGCGGTAGCGGACGGTGACCATGATGCGCGCGATGCGGGGGTTGGGAGCGGCCATCTCCCACGTGGACCCGGGCACCATCAATTCACCGTTCGTCAGTGCGGAATACTCCACCCGGCGCGTGTAGTTGCTGTAATCCGCCGTGGTGTAGTGGGCCGCGGACGAAAAAATGAAATCGTAGGGGGGCGAGTTGAACTGGACGTAGGCCGGCTCGGAAATCTTGATGGCGCTCCCCTGGAAAGCTCCATCGATGACAGCCTGCTCCATGATCTTCCGCTCGATCGAGATCGCTTTGGTCATCTTGTCGCTGGCATCGGTGGAGTGCAACCCGTAAGAGATCGCCCCCAAAACACCCATGATCCCGATCGTCAGCACGACGATGGCGATCAAAATTTCTATCAACGAAAACCCGGACCTGGAAAAACGTTTCCGCATAGGTCCTCCCTTCCTCATGACGACTATACTCAAGGTTGTTGTGGACTGTAACCATACCGTAGTATGACGGAGTGAAGCACACTGGAAGGACACCAAGGTTGCCTCGAACCCGCTTTGCCCTGCTGGGATTGATGCTGGCCACCGCCAGCCTGGCCCAGACACCGCCGGTCCCCCTGCCCCCGGTGGCCCAACCACCCATCCTTGCGACTGCCCCCGCGCCGGTTCAGGGCGGGACCAAACTGCAGTTACCTGCCGGGTGGTCCATCCTGAGCCTGCCGGTCCTGGAGGCCAGGGCTCTTTCCGGGCTTGACCACCAGCTCTACCGCCAGTCCTCGGAGGGCTTCGTGGTGGTCGACCCGGCCCGCACTCCGCTGGACGGACGGATGGCCTATTGGACCTATTCCGACCGTCCTCAAAGCTTGAGGGTATTGGGCTCGGGTCAGGCCAGGGCCGCGCCGCTGCGCTTGTTCGCCGGGTGGAACCTGCTTGGATGCCCCTCCAGTCAAGTCCTTCCGCTGGCCAATCTCAGTCTACAGTCTCCTGACGGGCAACTCGCCGTTCTGGAGCAGGCGGCCACCACACCAGCTCCGGGAAATCGACCCTGGATCGCCGTCAATGCCTTTCGTGTCCGAAGTCAGAATCCGTTTGAGGTTGTTCCGGTCGATATTGCGGCCTCCAATGCTACTCTGGCTCCGGGAGAGGCCCTTTGGGTCTACGCTTTTCAGCCCGTCGAGCTGCACTATGATGGGGGAGGAGGTCCCCGGGTGGCCTCCAGCCGCAGCGAAGGGCAGACCGTCACCCTGACGGGCTCGGGCCTCGACAAAACGGACAACCTGACCGTTCAAGGCGTCCCCATCCCCGCGGGCAACATTCTCCAGGCCAGTCCCGACAAGATGGTGGTGCGGTTGCCCGAGGGCCTTACTCAGGGGACTCTGGTTCCCTACCAGGGTGCCAACCCCGGCACCCGCGTGCAGCTGCGCGGGGATACGGCCGACCCGTTGAGCCTGGGCCTGCTCTCGGGCAAGGTGGTCGACTCCGATGGCCAGCCCCTGGCCGGAGCGCAGGTGCAGGTCGGCGAGCAATCGCTTCTCTCGGGGGTGGATGGTCGGTTTTACCTGGCCAAATTGCCCACCGGCACCTACACCGTGCAGGTCACCGCCGCCGATTACAAGCCCGGCAGCGGTACCGTGGCGATCAGCCCTGGCAAGCACAGCACCCTGCTGGTCTCGCTCAGCCCCACGCAGCCCCGCGTCGAGCAGAGCGCGCGCGTTTACCTGACCGCCTATCCCTACCAGGTGGGCCAAAAGCGTTACTGGGTCAAGAGCATCCGGGCCTGGCAGGTTGGCAATTACGATCGCCGCAGCTACGACTCGTGGTGGATCGACGCCTCCAGCCGCCAACTCGACTGGGGCGAAGCTCCCCTGGGCCGCCGCATCCGCATCGAGATCACCTGGAGCGACGGTCGCCAGGAAAAATTCGCCGCCTGGGACCGCCGCGTCTACAAGGACTGGCAGCAGGAGCGCTTTTACTCCCCCTGGGACTGAGGCTCGAGGGGGTGGGGTCGACGGTCGACAGTCTACAGTCGACAGTAGAGGTCTCGCGCCGACGGCCACTGTCGACTGTTAACTGTTGACTGTCGACCTTCGGTCGAAAGGTTCTCCCCGCCCCCAAGTGGTATAACCCGCGACCCATGGTTATTCTACCGACCGCCATCGATCCGAACTCAGCAGATTATCGTGCCAACCGCGAGCACATGCAGGCAGCCGTCGACCGGCTTGGGCAGGGGCGCGAGCGGGTGCGGCGAGGCGGGGGCGAGCGAGCTATCGAGCTGCACCGCTCCCGCGGCAAGCTGTTCGTGCGCGATCGGGTGGAGCATTTGCTCGACCCGGGCACGCCGTTCCTCGAGCTGAGCCAGTTGGCGGCCTGGGAGATGTATGACGATGCGGCCCCGGGAGCCGGGTTGGTGACCGGCATCGGCCGCGTCAGCGGCACCGAGTGCGTCATCGTGGCCAACGACGCCACCGTGAAGGGCGGCACCTACTTTCCGATCACGGTCAAAAAGCACCTCCGGGCCCAGGAGATCGCCCTCGAGAACCATCTGCCCTGCGTCTACCTCGTGGACTCCGGCGGAGCCTTCCTGCCGCTGCAGGCCGAGGTCTTCCCCGATCGCGAGCATTTCGGACGCATCTTCTACAACCAGGCGCGGTTGTCGGCGCTGAACATCCCCCAGATCTCGGTGGTGCTGGGGTCGTGCACGGCCGGCGGCGCCTATGTGCCCGCCATGAGCGACGAATCGGTCATCGTCCGCAATCAGGGCACCATTTTCCTGGGGGGACCGCCCCTGGTCAAAGCCGCCACGGGCGAGGAGGTCTCGGCCGAGGAGCTGGGCGGCGCCGACGTGCACTGCCGGCAGTCCGGCGTGACCGACCACTACGCCCAGAACGACGAGGAGGCGATCGAGATCGCCCGGGGCATCGTCTCGATGCTCAACCGCACTTACAGCCAGACCATCGACCGGCGCGAGCCCGAGGAGCCGGCTTATGACCCGGCCGAGCTCTACGGCATCATGCCCGTGGACCGCCGCAAGCCGTTCGAGGTGCGCGAGATCATCGCACGACTGGTGGACGGCAGCCGTTTCCAGGAGTTCAAAGCCCTCTACGGCACGACGCTGGTCACCGGCTTCGCCCACCTGTGGGGCTACCCGATCGGCATCGTGGCCAATAACGGCGTGCTCTTCAGCGAGAGCGCTCTGAAAGCCGCCCACTTCATCGAGCTCTGCTCGCAACGCGGCATCCCGCTGGTCTTTTTGCAGAACATCACCGGGTTCATGGTCGGCAAGGAATACGAGACGCGCGGCATCGCCAAGGACGGCGCCAAGATGGTGGCCGCCGTGGCCAACGCCTGCGTGCCCAAGCTGACGGTGTTGATCGGCGGCTCGTTCGGAGCCGGCAACTACGGGATGTGCGGGCGCGCCTATTCGCCGCGCTTTCTGTGGACCTGGCCCAGCGCACGCATCTCGGTCATGGGCGGCGAGCAGGCGGCCGGCGTGCTGCTGACCGTCAAACAGGACCAACTCGCCGCGCGCGGCGAGCCCATCCTCACGCCCGAGCAGGCGGAAGCGTTCAAGAAGCCCACGCTGGACAAGTACGAGCACGAGGGCAGCCCCTACTACAGCACCGCCCGCCTGTGGGACGACGGGATCCTCGATCCGACGGATACCCGCATGGCCCTGGGTCTGGGTCTGGCGGCCACGCTGCGGGCACCCTTCGGAGAGCGCGCGCACAGCGTGTTCCGTATGTAGCCCCATGTTCAAGCGAGTTTTGATAGCCAACCGGGGCGAGATCGCCCTGCGCGTCGCCCGCACCGTGCGCGAGATGGGCCTGGAGGCGATCGGCGTCTACAGCGATCCCGATCGCGACGCGCTGCACCTCGAGCTCTGCCACGAGGTCTATCGCCTGCCCGGCGAGACCGCCCGCGAGACCTATCTGCGGGGCGACCTGCTGCTGGAGATCGCCCGCCAGAGCGGCGCCGGGGCGGTGCATCCTGGCTACGGTTTCCTGTCTGAGAATCCCCAGTTCGCCCAGGCCTGCCGCGACGCGGGGCTGGTCTTCGTGGGCCCGTCGGCCGAGGTCATCCGAGGGTTGGGCGACAAAGTCGAGGCCAAAGAGGCCATGATCAGCGCCGGCGTGCCGGTGGTGCCCTCCTGGAACCCGCCCGGCGACTTCGCCGCGGCGGCCCGCGAGATGGGCTATCCTGTTCTGGTCAAAGCCGCGGCTGGCGGGGGCGGCAAAGGCATGCGCCGGGTGGACCGCCCCGAGGACCTCGACGAGGCGATGACGGCGGCCCGGCGCGAGGCGCTGGCGGCCTTCGGAGACGATCGTGTTTTCCTGGAGAAGTTCATCGACCGCCCGCGCCACGTCGAGATTCAGTTCTTTGGCGACTCGCACGGCAACGCGATCCACCTGTTCGAGCGCGAGTGCTCCATCCAACGCCGCTACCAGAAGATCCTGGAGGAGAGCCCCTCGCCCGCGCTCACGCCCGAGTTGCGCGCCCAGATGGGCGAGTCGGCCTGCCGAGCCGCACAGGCGCTCGGCTACGAGAACGCCGGCACCGCCGAGTTCCTGCTCGACGGCCAGGGCAACTACTACTTCCTGGAGGTCAACGCCCGCCTGCAGGTGGAGCATCCCGTGACCGAGGCGCTGGTCGGGCTCGACCTGGTGCGCCTCCAACTCGACGTCGCGGCCGGCAAGCCGCTCCCCTACACCCAGGAGCAGCTCCGCCCCCGCGGACACGCCCTGGAGGTGCGCCTGTATGCCGAAGACCCCGCCCGAGGCTTCCTGCCCTCGATCGGCACGTTGGAGGTGCTGCACATCCCGCACTGGCCCTGCACCCGCTTCGACTCGGGAGTGACGGAGGGCAGCGTGGTCGGCACCCACTACGACCCCATGCTGGCCAAGTTGATCGCCTGGGGGGCCACGCGCGAGGAGACGCTGGCCCGCATGCACGCCTGGCTGGGCGAGATCGCCGTGCTGGGATTGACCAGCAACCTCGAGTTCCTGCGCGCCCTGGTGGCGCACCCCGCGTTCGTGGCGGGAGAGACCCACACGGGCTTCCTGACCGAGCACCGGGTCGAGGTCCCGTCGGGCGTCCCGGACGAGGCCTTGCTGGCGGCGGCCGTGCTCGGAGGCGGGAGCGCCGCCCCATCCGGCGCGCCGGCCCTCGGCTCGCCCTGGACCAGCGGCCCCTGGAGCAACTCATGAGACTGCAGATCGGCGATCGGTTGGCGACGGTGATGGCCGGCCCGGGCTCGGTGCGCCTCGACGGCGTCGAGCACGAGGTTTCCTGGGATGGGCAGCGCCTGCGCCTCGGCCGGCGCGTTTTCCGCGTGCGGGGCAACCGCCAGGAGTTCTGGCTCGACGGCCGCCGCTACCTGGCCCGGGAAGTCGCCTCCTCGGCGCGCGCCGTGACCCCCACCACCTTCGACGGCCAGGTGCGGGCGGCCATGCCGGGCAGCATCCTGCAGCTGAAGGTCGAGGTCGGAGCGCAGGTCGAGGCGGGCCAGCCTTTGCTGGTCATGGAGTCGATGAAGATGGAGATGTCGCTCGAGGCGCCCGGGGACGGCATCGTGCGCGAGCTCAACTGCCAGGTCGGCGACCTGGTCGCAGTCGGCGCCCTGCTGGTACGGCTGGACGTGAGTCGGGACTAAAGAGTCCTATTCTTTCTTGCTGTCGGGGGGGACGACCCCGAAGGTGTTGATCCGCCATCCCTCGTCGGTCCATTCGAGCTCGGCGTCCCAGACGCCGTGAGATCCTTCCTGATAGTCCAGGTCACCGGTCAGGAGCATGATCGACGCGGTCCGGCCATCCTCCAGGGGCACCTCGGAGAATTCCCAGTGGCGCGCCCGCGCCGAGCCCTGGAAGTAATAGCTCACGCCCCGGAACCGGGCCGGGTCGACGACGTAGGGGGTCAGGCTCTCGCCGCCCAGCTCGGCGCGGGTGCGGGGGGAGAACAGGTAGCGAACCGTGTCCGGGTTGCGCGTGGAGAGCCCGGTGAAGACCTCGTCCATGATCTTCACTCCCTGGCGCGCCTGCCACCAGCCGTAACCGTACCATCCCCCGCCCACCACGACCACGAGCAGAACCACTCCCAGCACGACGCGCCCGACGAGCCGTCGCCGTCGAGTCGTCTCCTGAAGGGTGCGGCGACCTTTACGCACCGATGCGCCCCAGCACCCGCGATGGCAAAGTGCGGCCCAGGTGGCCGGCCAGGTAGCGCGAGGCCTCGGCCAGCCGCGCCAGGTCCACCCCGGTGGGGTAGCCCGAGCGCTCCAGGAAGTTGACCAGGTCCTCGGTGGCCAGGTTGCCCGCCGCGCCCGGCGCGTAGGGACAGCCGCCCAGCCCGCCGGCGGAGCTGTCGTAGCAGGTGATGCCCAGCTCCAGCCCGGCCCACACGTTGGCCAGCGCCGTGGCCCAGGTGTCGTGCAGGTGCAGGGCCAGCCGCTCGGCCGGGGCGGCCTTGAGCACGGCACCCACCGTGGTGCGGATCTGGGGCGGAACAGCCACGCCGATCGTATCCCCCAGGCTCACCTCGTCCACGCCCATCTCCAGCAGGTCGGCCGTGACCTGCACGACCGCCTCGGGCGCCACGGGACCTTCGAAGGGGCAGACGAAACAGGTGGAGACGTAGCCCCGCACGCTCAATCCGGCATCCAGAGCAGCCCGCACGACCCCGCGGTAGTCGGCCAGCGTCTCGGCGATGGAGCGATTGAGGTTCTTGCGGGCGAACGTCTCGGAGGCGGCGGTGAAGACCGCCACGCGCTTGACGCCGGCCTTCAGAGCCAGCTCCAGCCCCTTCTGGTTGGGCACCAGCACGCTGACCACCACGTCGTCGGGGAGCTTCAGCCCGGCCAGCACCTCGGCCGCGTCCGCGAGCTGCGGAACCCATTTGGGCGAAACGAACGAGGTCACCTCGATCTGCTTCAAGCCGGCCGCGGCCAGCCTCTCCACGTAGCCGATCTTGACCTCGGTGGGAACCAGATCGGCCTCGTTCTGCAGCCCGTCGCGCGGGCCTACCTCGACGATTCTCATTCCCGGTAGAGATTCTCCAGTTGCTCCGCGAAGCGCTCCAGCACCACGCGCCGCTTCACTTTCAGCGTGGGGGTCAGATCCCCCGCCGCCTCCGTCAGCTCGCGGGGCAGCAGGGCGACTTTCTTGACCCGCTCGTAGCTGGAGAAATCGGCGCACAACCGGGTGGCCTCCTGCGTGAGCAGCTCGACCGCCTGGGGATTGTCCGCCAGGGCCGCGAGGTCGGCTGGTGCGCCCACTTTCTCGCCCAGCGCGACGGGGTCGGGCACCAGCAGCGCGGCCACGAAATTGCGGTTGTCCCCGACCGCGACCGCCTGCTCGATGTAGGGGCTGGCTTTGAGCCGCTCCTCCAGCGGCGCAGGGGCCACCTTCTTGCCGTTGGACAGCACCAGCAGCTCCTTCTTGCGGTCGGTGATACTGAGGTAGCCGTCCTGGTCGAACGCGCCGATGTCCCCCGTGTGGAACCAGCCGTCGGCATCGATCGAGTCATCCTCGGGCCGGTTGAGGTAGCCCGCCATCACGTTGGGGCCCCGCACCAGGATCTCGCCGTCAGGCGCGATCAGCACCTCCACATCGGCGAGCGGGCGTCCCACGGTGCCCAGGCGGGGGCTCTCCGGCGGGTTGACGGTTACGATCGGGCTCGTCTCGGTGAGCCCGTAGCCTTCCAGCAGCTTGAAACCCGCCGCCAGGAAGAACTCGCCTACCTCGCGCCGCAGGGGCGCGCTGCCGGTGATCAGGTAGCGGATGCGACCGCCCAGCCGCTGGTGCACTTTCGAGAAGACCAGCTTGTAGGCGAAGCGGCGCTCGAGTTGGAGCGCGCGGGGGATCTTTTTGGACTGGCCCGCCTCGAAGTAGCGCTTGCCGACGTCCAGAGCCCACCGGAACAGCTTCTGGCGAACGTTTCCCTGCACGCCCGCCTGCACACGCGCGTACAGCTTCTCGTAGAGGCGGGGGACGCTGGCCATCACGGTGGGGCGCACTTCTTGCAGATTCTGGGCCACCGTCTCGAGGCTCTCGGCGTACGCGATGCCGGCACCCACGGACGTGAGGGCATACAAGAGCATGCGCTCGAAGACGTGGCTCAGCGGCAAAAAGGAAAGCTCCAGGTCGTCGGAGCGCACTCCGATCAGGCTCCCGGCCTCGAGCGCGTTGGAGACGAAGTTGCCGTGGCGCAACATGGCGCCCTTGGGCTGGCCCGTCGTGCCGGAGGTGTAGACCAGGCTGGCGAGGTCGGTCGCTTTCAGGGCCGCCACGCGGCGCTCGACCTCGGCCTGATGGCTCTCGTCGCCCCGGGCCAGGAACTCGCCAAAGTCCAGCTCGCCCGGCTGAGAGTCGAGCACCACGATCGTCTTGAGATGGCCGAGCTCGGCCTGCACCTGCCGCACGCGCTCACGCTGCTCGGCCGTGCCCACGACCAGGATACGCGCCTGGCAGTCGTTCAAGATGTAGGCGATCGCGTCGGGGGCCAGGGTGGGGTAGAGCGGAACGTGCACCAGACCCGCGTGCTGGGCTCCCAGATCGGTGATCACCCACTCGGGACGATTGCCGGCCAGCTGGGCCACGCGCTCGCCGGGCTCGAGCCCCAGCGCGACCAGGCTGCGGGCCGCCGCGTGGACCTTCGTCTGGATCTCGGCGTAGGTCTGGTAGTGGTAGGTTTTCTCGAGCTTGGCGCCGAGATAGGGGCGCTCCCCGTAGCGCTCGACCGTGTGCCGGAACATCTGCGGGATGGTCGTGAGGGTTGCTTTGGAGGCCCATTCCTCGAGCGGATCTGGCATATTCTGAGGTTTGACAGCTCCCGGAAGGGGACCTGCGGACCCGCACGAAACCCCACGGCTATGGGATCGCTGGCCGTCGTGGTGCCCACTTTCAACCATTTCGAAGGACTCGAGCGCCTGATCTCCGCCCTGCCGGGAGAGGTCGTCGTGGTCGACGATGGCTCGACCGCGGTTCTGCCCACCGAAGGGGCCGTGCGGCTGCGGCATGACCAGAGGCGCGGCTATGGGGCCGCCCTCCTCACCGGCTTTACCTACGCGCTGGAGCGAGGGTTCGAGCGCATCGCCACCATCGACGCCGACGGGCAGCACGACCCCGCCGACCTGCTCAGACTCCTCGATTTTGAGGCAGATATCGTGTCGGGCAGTCGCTTTCACCCCCAATCTGCCCGGCGCGGCTTGCCCCCGCCCCCCTCTCGCCAGGCCGTCCATCAGGCCGTTCTGCAGCGCCTCAACGGGCTGACGGGGTGGGGACTGACCGACGCGTTCTGTGGGCTCAAAGTCTACCGCTCGGCGGCGCTGCGCCAGCTTTCGCTGGACGAGCCGGGCTACGCAATGCCGCTGCAGCTCTGGCTGCAGGCCCACCGGCTGGGTCTGTCGGTGCTCGAGGTGCCGGTGGCCTGCATCTACCACGGCGCCTCTCCCGGCCGGCCGCTGGATGAATACCTGCGAGTGCTGTCATGCTCGACCTGCTCGCGATAGGGGCCCACCCCGACGACGTCGAGATCGGGCTGGGCGGCACTCTGGCCACGCTGGTCCGAGCCGGCCGGAAGGTCGGCATCCTGGACCTGACCGATGGCGAGCCGACGCCGACCGGCACGGTCGAGAAGCGCCTGGCCGAGAGCCGCGAGGCCGCCAAGATCCTGGGCGTGGACTGGCGGCAGACGCTCGAGCTGCCCAATCGGTACCTCGAGGACACGGTCCCCAACCGCAAGCGGATCGCCGCCGTGCTGCGCGAGACGAAGCCGCGCCGGGTCGCCGTGCCTTACTGGATCGACGCCCACCCCGATCACGTCGCCGCCTGCCGTCTGTGCGAGGCGGCCGCGTTCTATACCAAGCTGACGCGCAGCGACATTCCGGGCGAGCCGGCGCCCATTCCCCGCATGTTGCATTACTTCTGCAACCACTACAAATTGCACCCGCAACCGAGCTTCGTGTTCGACATCAGCGGACAGCTCGACCAGAAGCTGGAGGCGGTGCGGGTCTACCGTTCGCAGTTCAATGAGGAGAGAGGCAATCTGGGAATCTTCGGCCGGGTGGCGGACCACGCGCGCTACTGGGGCGGCCTGATCGGGGCCGAGGCCGGCGAGATCTTCTTCAGCCGCGAGCCTCTGCGCCTGACCTCGCTCGACTCGCTGTGACGCGTCTCCCGGACGAGCCCGACCGGCTCTTCCTGTGGCCCGAGCCCGAGCAGTGGCGCGGGAGCCGCGTGGCCACCTCGCACCAACCCGAGCTGTTTCACGCCGGAATCTGGGTGCGCGAGTTCCTGCTTGCCGAGCTGCAGCGCCAGGGTTGGGAGACGCTCTACTTCGAGGCCGACTCCGCTCGCTGCGACGTGCAGGCCGTCGTGCCGGGTCGCGAGCCGGTCAGGGTGGAGCGGATCTCCCTGGCCTCGGGCGTGCTGGACCAGCTGCCCGCGCCCTCGCAGGCGGGCTGGGAGGATTTTCTGGACCGGCTCGGGCCGGTCCAGCCCTACCGAGGCTGGCTCGAGGCCGACAACCTGGCTCGCTTCCTGGCGGGGATACGGCATCAGGCCGGCGGTCTGGACCTGCCCCGTGGCTGGCAGTCGGAATGGCTCGAGAGCCCGGTGTCGGCCCGGCTCCTCGCACCGATCCTGGAGGCTCCCGACGACTTTCGCCTCCAGTTCAACGCGGTCTGCCGGGAGGAGCGCGCCCGCCACGGCTGGCGGAGCCTCGCCCATCCTTTCCCGGAGCTGCGACAGGAAGGGGAGCGCATTGAGCTGCCGCTCTGGGTGAATCGCCAACCGGTCTGGGTCGACCGCCACGGCACGCTCTGGGCCGCGGGAAAGGCTGTGGAGGATCGTTCCGCCCTGCGTCCCCGGGCGGTGCTCTGGAGCGCCTTCTGCCGGCTCTCCAGCGATCTCTATCTGCACGGAACCGGCGGCGCCGCCTACGACCAGGCCACCGACCTGGTGCTGCGCCGTTTCTACCAGCTGGAGCCTCCGCCCTACGGGGTGGTCTGGCTCAACTACTGGCTGGCCCTGCCGGCTGACGCGCAGGCGCCGGTGCGCCAGGCCGAGCTCACGGCCCGCCTCTGGCAGTTGCGCCACAATCCTCAGCGCTTTTTGCCCGCCGACCACCCGACCGCGCTCGAGAAGCAACGCCTCCTGGAGGAGCTGCAACAGGCTCCGCGCCTTCGGCGGGCCGGCCTGACGCGCGAGCTGCAAGCTCTGAATCGCAGTCTGGATCACGAGTTGTTCGGCTTGCGAGAGTCACTGGAAAGACAACGGGCCGAGGCCGATCTCTCGATGCGAGAGCTGGCCGCGGCCCGTTTCCGGGGTTACAGCTGGTTGGTGGTCGATCCCAGCCGTTTGAGAGCTATTTCGACCTCTCGGCTCGCTTCTTTGGCTCCTCGGGCTTCTCCGACCCGATCTCCGCCTGGTAAGCTTTGACGTCGTCCACACCGTTGAAGTGTCGGCCTTCGTCGCGGCCCCGGCGCCAGGCGGCGATCAGCGCGGCCTGCTCGGGAGTCTTGGCGCGGCGGGGAAGCCCCTTCATCCAGCCGCCGGTGCTGGTGCGACGGCGAACCGGCTGACGCGGACGCGACAGGTAGGTTCCCGCGGCCCCCAGGATCTCCATCCGGTGGCTCAGCTCTTGCTGCTGCTGCTCGAGCACGAACGCCGCCGGGAGGCGGGCCTGCGTGTCGAAGAAGAAGCTCACGTCGACCTGGTAGCGCTTCATGATCAGCAGCAAGTGCGAGGCGCTCAGGCGTTTTTTCCGGTTTTCGGCCATCTCGATGAATTCCGGCTTGACCCCCATCTCGTTGGCCAGTAACTCACGCTGGTGATTGCGGCGCTCCTTTTTTCCCATGGACTCGCCGTGGGTGGGAACGTAGAGAGCCTGTCGCACGGCTCTCAGGCGGTCAGCGAGCTGCTCGTCGAGCTCGCGCACCACCGGGCTTCGGTAGGGACGCTTCTCAGAGTTGGTTCTTTCTTTCTCTTCTTCCATGGCCAGAATGCTCCAATAATATTGTAGTCCGGGCCAATCTTAGACATTTTGTACTCATCACTACAAAAGTCCCCCCCCTGACGGTTGCAACAAAATGAACCGATTGTGCCCCCACCCCGAATCGCCTTCACTATACCACCGAGGGCCAAAAAAAACAATCGCACAGACTGACTAATTGTGGATGGGGCTGGAACCCTCTTGGCGTAAGGCTTCCAGCGCTTCGTTGCAGGTTCGCGCCAGGGACTCTGGAAGGGGCTGATCCGAGTAACGGGCAATTTCAAAACCCTGCGTCAATTTTTCCACTCGTGCGTCGCTCAGATTGCGAGCAAAATGCCGCGGGGTAACATGGGGCTCCCGCAAACGGCCTCGGGAAGCCAGCACGTCCTCCATCTCGCGGTAAGCCTGCAAGACTTCCTCA
Source organism: Vulcanimicrobiota bacterium (assembly GCA_039809865.1). Taxonomy (GTDB): domain Bacteria; phylum Vulcanimicrobiota; class Xenobia; order Xenobiales; family QWHO01; genus QWHO01. The sequence goes on along the minus strand of JBDHVW010000007.1, from coordinate 8,013 downwards.
CGCGCATTCTTGGGGCCTCGTCCCAGGGCGCGCGCCATCAGGCGCGAGGCCTTCCGAGCGGTGCGACCCAGCGCCCCCGCGCGGCGGCTCTTGAGGGCCCAGCGGAAGAGGGCCGCGGCTGCGGCCAGAAGCGCCAGGGTCACCCACAGGGGCCAGGCGCGCTGCACGGCTCGCCCGGCTTGCCCGGTGAAACCTTCGATGGCTCTCAGGCGCTCGTCACCGATTTTGCTCTTCATGTATTCCAGCAGGGTCGAAAGCAAGAAGTGACTGCGGACCGGTTGCTCGAGATCAGGATTGGCCACGAAGCCTGGCGAGGCGTCGAAACTGACCCACCCCACGGTGCGAATGAAGATTTCCGTCCAGGCGTGCGCCTCGTTGCTTTTAACCTCGTAACTTCCGGTGAACGGATTGTAGGTGCCGGGCAGGTAGCCGTTGACGTAACGAGCGGGGATCCCGGCTTCGCGGCACATCACGGTCATGGCCGTGGCAAATTGCTCGCAATAGCCGGACTTCTGCTCGAACAGAAAGTAGTCCACCATCTCCGAGCCTTCCGGAAACGGCGGGATTTCCAGAGTGTAGCGGAAGTTCTGCTGCAGGTAGAGACACAGAGCCGAGGCCTTCTCGTAGTCGCTGGGATACTTGTCGGTCAGCTCGTGCACCAGCTTTTTCAGGCGCGGCGACAGCGCGGGACGCTGCAAGAACGGCTGCAGGGGCGCCGGATGCGTCTTGCGGCTGGAAATCTTCTTCATGCGATAGGCCGCCACGCGCGGGGCGAGGCTGATGAGCGAGTAAGTCATCCCTTTCTCCAGGGGAAAGGGGCTGCGCAGCGACAACTGGTGGTCGGCGTAGATCTCGGTGCTGGGAAAGAACAGCTGATAAGGCTGGAAAGCGCCAAAGATCAAATTGGGCATTTGCCGCTCGATCGTAAAGATCTGCACGATCTGCCGGTCGCCGCGCCCTTCCAGGGGAATGAGCAGGGGGGGCGCCTCCACGGTCAGGGTCTGCAGCTCCGTGTCGGAGAGCGACCACGTCACCCCGTCGTAGCGGTCGAAGGCCAGGGCGTGGTAGTAGGTCCAGTCGGACGAGCGGACACTCATGACCACGTCCTCGGAAAGGGCCCCGCGGGCATTGAGCTGTACCACGGGATTGAATCCGGCGTAGTTGTCCTGTTGCAGCAGCTGGGGGCGCAGGGGATCATAGCGCTCGCCGTTCGAGTTCAAGATTTCGCCCTGCGAGGTCTTGGGCAGGCCGAATTGGATATCCCAGCTCACCGGCAGGGCGCGCAGCCGCAAGCCTTCGTAGCGCGGCATGAAGAGGAAGATGAGCAGGGCGCAGGCCAGCAAGCCGAGGGAGCTGGTGGCGGTGCGCAGGCCGGCAGCCGGCAGCTGGCTCACCCGCACCAGCTGCTCCGGGGCGCGCAGGCTGACCTCGCCCAGCTTGGAGAGGTACGAGTAGTGCAGCGCCAGCAGAGCCGTGGGGCAGAACAGCAGCAGGTAGAAGACGTAGCCCATTCCGGTGGACAGCACCGCCGCCAGCGAGACCAGGATCAGCCCGACCAGCAGCGAGTAGTTGAGGTCACGCCGAGCCGGCAGGTCGAAGCTGTGCAGCGTCTGCAACCACAAGAGCAGCTCGGCCAGCGGCAGGCGCGGGTCGTACGTGGACGTGGCCAGGTGAGCGAAGAACTGCACCAGGGCCGCCACCATCCCCACCGATAGCAGCGCTTTGACCAGCCAGGTGTTGGTGTGGCGCAGGCGGTAGCTGACCAGGAAGCCCACGGGGGTGAGGAGCATTGTCAGGAAGCCATAGGCCGGCCACTCCAGCTGGTGGCAGGTGGCCACGATGCCGATCCCCACGCAGAGGGCGGTCACGATGCGGAACGGCAGGGAGTTCTCGGCCGGGTGGTGTTGCCGCTTGAGGAACTCGAGCCAGTTGTAAAAAATAGCGACGACAGGAGCGTTCCGGCGGTTGTCGACGACAGGAGCGTTCCGGTGCTCGGTCATCGGGCGGCCAGCACTTCAGCCAGATCCGAATCGGGCTGGAGCCGGGTCAGCTTCACCGTGACGGGCACCGCGTGCGGGCCGGAGTGGAAAGCCAGCACGCTGGCGCCGATCCGTCGGCGACGCGCCGCATCCCAGCCCTCCTGGCCCAGGGGAGAGGCGGCCAGCACCAGCAGGGTGCCCTGAGGCTCGGCTTTCTCGGCCGCCTGGCGCAGGATGGCCGAGCCTTCCAGCGGCTCGGCCCCCAGCCGGGCCAACAGCTCGTAGTGAACATGGGGACGGTTGCCGGTGCGCTCCACCACCTGGCCCTGGTAAGCCGCCACCAGGCGCACCGCCAGGCCTTCGCGCAGGGCCAATTCGACCAGGGAGGCCGCGGCCGCGATGGCCAGCTCCAGCGGCTCGCCGCTGGCCGAGCCGTTCAGCACGACCAGATTGAGACGGCGCGAGCTGGTCTCTTGATGCTCGCGCACCATCAGCTGCCCGGTGCGAGCCGTCAGGGGCCAGTGCACGGCCCGGATGTCCTCACCCGGCTCGTAGGGGCGGATGCGACGCAGATCGTAGCTCGAGCCGCTGCGGTTGTGGGTGCGCTGGTGATAGGCCCGGCGGGGAGCCGACTGCATGAGCGCGCTGTGGTCGAGATGCGGGCCGCGCGGGTAGACGAGCAGCTCGCCCTCGGGGTGGTGGATCCGCGTGACCCCGAACATCCCGAACGGGGTGGCGCTGTAGAGCGAGATCGGCGGCACCGGGAAGGCTCCGCGACGGGGGCAATCGACCTCCACCTCGACCTGCACTCGTCCCCGCGCGGGAATGCTGCTGACCAGCACGGGACGCTGGCCCGCCGACACGGTCAAGAAGCGTCGCTCGCTGCCGGACGGATTCTCCAGCTCGAGCCGCAACCGGGCCTGCTGACCCGCGAAAACGGGCGAGGTGTCCAGGGCGCGCACGCGCAGCCCCTTCAGCGTGGCACGGGAGCTGAGCCAGTTGGTGGCCAGCACACCCCCGATCAGGGCGCTGACGACGAAGAGCCAGCCCGTCTGGGTGTTGGTGGCGACAAAGAAGAGGAAGAAGGCGATGAACGCCAGCACCAGCTCGTCGGTGTGGGCCAGAATGGACTTGAGGAGACGCCGCATGCTCTGGAGACGCTCGAGGGTTAGCTCGCGTTCACTTTCTGGCCGCAGTGGCCACAGAAAAGCGCACCCGGATGGAGAGGCGCCTGACAGTTGGGGCAGCCGGCGGGAGCGGCCTGGGGACCGCAGTGGATGCAGAACACGGCTCCCGGCAGCATCGCGTTGTGACACAGCGGGCAGTGGGAAGTCGGCGGGGCCGCGGGGGCGGTAAAGCCAGCCGGCGCCACGGATTTGTTCCTGTGGGGGGAGACCTCGACGTGGAACTTGATGAGGCGCAACCCGATGAACCAGAAGATGCCGACCATCGGAAAGACGCACAGCATCAGCAGCGGGCGGGCCGAGAACAGCACGAAGTCGTAGGCGCCGTGCATGGCGACCGCGCTGGCAAAACCGATGAATTGCAGTTGCAGCTCCACCGACTTATTGTTGGCAAAGCGCGCCTGGCCCACGAAGTAGCCCATGGCGACCCCGAAGAGCGCGTGCGCCGGCACCGCCAACAGGGCGCGCAGGATGGCCACACCGGCTCCGCCCGTCACCACGTAAAAGACGTTCTCGACCAGGGCGAAGCCGAGTGAGGCAGCCACGCAGTAAACGATCCCATCCATCGGCTCGTCGAACTCGGGGTCGCGGTAGAGAGTGAGCCGGACCACCAGGAACTTGCCCAGCTCTTCGGACACGGCGATCACGACGAATGTGTGAATGAAGAGCGCGATCAACGGCGGGACACCCTCTTCGGGGATACTGACGAGCTTCTCGCCGAGCACCTCGAGGATGATCGCGGGGATGACCGTGAGCCCGCCCAGGAACATGACGAAGACAATCTTGTTGCGCGGCTCGGGCTCATATTTGTCCTTGAGCCAGAAGAAGTACATCAGCGCGATCGCCGGCGCGACCGCCATCACGAGGAGCGGGCTCAACGGCCCTGCATCCGGCTTAGAACCTCGTTGGACAGCGCCATGGCGCGCTCGACCGCCTGACCGGGGGCCATCTTACCGCTCACGCTGAGGGCCAGGGCGTCATCCAGGATGCCACGGATCGACTCCCAGGCGGGGGTACGCGGCTGGATCACGGCGTGGCTCAGCTCGTTGAGGCCCACCGCGTAGTTGGGATGCTGCTTGAGGAAAGCCTGGTAAGCAGGCCCGCGGGCGGCCGAGACACGGACCGGCAGGTAGCCGGTCTGCTCGGCCCAGCGTGCGGTGATCTCGGGCGAGGTCACCCAGCGCACGAACTCCCAGGCGCCTTTCTGGGCAGCGGGGGGAGTCTTGGCGAAGATCGCCAGGTTGGTGCCGGCCGCCTGCACGGCCTCCTCGCTGCCGCGCGGCAGGGGGGCCACGCCCAGGTCGGGCAGTTTCTTCTCGAGCCCGGCCAGCTTGGAGGTGGTCTCGATGTACATCCCGGCCTGTCCGGCCGCGAACCGGTCGCCCGCGTCGGGAGCGAAGAGGGTGCTCTTGTCGCTGGCCAGCCCGGCCCAGTAAGTCATGCCTTTCTCGCCCAGCGGACCACCGAAGACCGCTCGGTCGTTGACCACGAAGCTGCCGCCATAGGCCACCAGGTAGTGGCCGAACAGGTCCACGGTCGGCTCGGCCGCCAGCCCCGGCACGCCCTTGCGCGCCTGGATCAGACGAGCCGTCTCGCGCAGGGACTCGAACGTGCGGGGCGGCGCGATGTCGCCCAGCAGCTTCTTGTTGTAGTAAAGAACGTAGATGCTCTTGTTGAAGGGCAGCGTCCAGATTTTGCCGTTGAACTTGTTGGCCTCGCGAAAGACGGTGATGAAGTCTTGCAGATCGCCCGCCGAGAGCCCCTCACCCTGGTCGAAGAACGACTCCATCGGGGTGAGGGCCTGGATCTCGATCAACTGGGGGGTCCAGTTCTCGTAGACCTGGGCGAGCTCGGGGGGTTGCCCCAGGGCCAGGCTTTCCAGCAGGGCCCGGTTGAGGGCCGCGTAATCGTTGGCTCCGGGCTGCTCGGCGCCTTTGAACTCGGCGACCACTTTGAGGCCGGGATGGGTGCGGTTGAAGTCCTCCACCAGCCTCTGCAGCGCCTCGCCGCGCGTGCCCCTCAAGGCGTGCCAGAAATGGACCTCGTCTTGAGCGCGGGCAGGAAGGGAAAGCAGCATGGCCATGAGGGCCAGGATGAGGATGCGCACGCACTAATGTTTGGCGTGCGCCCCGATTTCCCTACTGGAGCGGCAGCACCAGAGGCGGCTGGTTGACCGTGTTGAGCGTCAGAGAGGCGGCGCTGGACTCGAGCGGCAGCTCGAACACGATATAGCCAAAGTTGATGCCCTGCGGGCGCAACACCACCAGCCAGAAGTTGGAGAGGTTGTCCAGGCCATTGTAGGTGTTGCCCGAGACGTCTTGCAGGTTGAACTTGCCGGTGTAGATCTGCACCTCGTTGGAGATGTTCTGCTGCGACAGGTACACCACCACGAACTTGTGGCCGGCGCGAGGCTTGTAGAACTCCTTGATGTTGCCGACCGCCTGCACGTTGGTGACCGTGACCTGGAAGATCGAGTTTTGACCGGCGCGAGGCACGAAGATGTCGCCCGAGCTGCGGGCCTGAATGGGCACCATGGCCGAGCCACCGCCGTTGGTGACATACTCGCCGTTGGGGGCCGGGCCACCGGGACTCGGCAGCGACATATCCAGGATCGGGGTGCGCATGTTGGGCGGCAGGTTCTGGGCCACCGAAGGCACGGCGCCGGGGGCGATCCAGGAAGGGTCGGAGACCACGTTAGGGTCAGTTCCGCGCGCCGTGACAGGGCGCTGAGGAGCGGCCCCGGTCGCGTAGGGGTCGGGCGGTGGCGGAGTGTAGGCCGGCTGAGGAGCCGGCGTGCTGACCGCCACCGGAGGGCGGCTCGCGTTGTTGCCCCGGGTGCTGAGCAGGATGCGGCGGTTGGCGCCATCCCATTCCACGTTGGTGTCAGCGGCGCGGGCCAGCGTCTCGACGGGCAGGAAAACGCGCCCGTCCTGCACCAGAGGGGTGCCCTCGATGGGGACGCCATTGATTTTGACCACATTCTGGTCGGCGATCCACTGCACGCTGATCCCCAGCGCCCCGGCCAGGGCCTGGGCGGGGACGTAGGCGATGCCGTCGCGCACGAAGCAGGGCGCGGACACGCGCACTCCGTTGGCGTAAAGAGCCATCTCTTGCTCGGCGCACCAGCCCGGAGCCAACAACAAAAGCCCCAGACAAAAGGCCTGGAGCGCTGTTTTCCAGCCGAAGCGCGCGGACATAGGCCGAATATACCGAGTCCGCCGCGGTTTGGGAAGACCCGGCCTGTTAACACTTTCGGTACTTCTACGCAGGGCCCGTGCCCCAACACTTTGGACGCGGACTCGAGACAAGTCTCTCGCCGCGACGTTACGGGGCACGGTCCCCGCTACGAAGTTGCGTGGAGGAAATTTAAACAACCTTGTGAAACCCAGGCCGATGGGCACTTAACGCCCTTTTTTCGCGAGAAAGGCAACCCAAAACGGTGGAGCGTAAAACGTCGCCCCAAGACTCGATCGGTCTGGGCGCGGCCGATGAGGTTCAATACCACTATCGGCTCGGGAACCAGCATCTGTATGAAAACCGCCTGGATGCGGCCATTCGGGAGTACCAGCGCGTCCTGGTGCTCAATCCGGAGCATGTCCAGGGGCACTATGAGATGGGCACCGCCTATTTCCGCCAGGGGAACATCGAGGCCGCCATCCGTGAGTGGCAAGAGGTGCTCGCGCTCGTGCCCAACTTCGTGCGCGCCCACTACAACCTGGGCCTGGCCTACGAGCGCAAAGGTCTGCGCGACAAGGCCATCACCGAGCTCCAGGTGGCCCTCAAGATCGTCCAGAACCAGAACGACTCCACCGGCGAGCGGCGCATCCAGCAAGAGCTCGAGCGCCTGCAGGGCGTAGACGACTTCCTCAAGATCGTCAAGAAAGACCCGCGCAACGCCGACGCGCGCTTCAACCTGGGCCTGGTCTACTTCCGTCAGGGCAAGACCGAGCAGGCCATCGAGGAGTTCACCCAGGTCATCGAGCTGCAGCCCGACAATCCCGAGGCGCACTTCAACCTGGGCCTCTGCCTGGTCAAAATGGGCAAGACCGAGCAGGCCATCGAATCGTTCGAGCAGGCCGTCCGGCTCGACCCCGCCCACGCCTTCGCTTACTACAATCTGGGTCTGGCCCGTTCCACCGTGGGCGATTTCCAGTCGGCCATCAAGAACTTCCAGAAGTCCATCGAGCTCAAACCCGGCGAGGCCTATTTCCACTACAACCTGGGCCGCGCCTATGCCCGCATGGGCGACCTCGACGGCTGCATCGCGCAGTTCCAGCGCGCCATCCACCTCGACCCGAACGACCCTTACACCCACAACAACCTCGGGATGGCCTACTTCCAGATGGGCCGGTTCGAGCAGTCAGTGCAGGAGTTCCACAAGGCGATCGACCTCGACCCCAACGATTCCGAGGTCCATTACAACCTGGGCCTGGTCTTCTCGCGCCTGGGCAAGCTGGGCGCGGCCCGCGGCGAGTTCTCGACGGCGGTCGACCTCGAGCCCGAGGACCCGCGCAGCCACTTCGAGCTGGGCAACATCCACGCCCGGCTGGGCAACTTCGACGAAGCCAACAAGCGCTACCAGCGCGCCATCGAGCTCGACCCCAACCTGTCCGAGGCCCACTACCGGCTGGGTCTGTCCTACGTGCGGTTGGGCCGCCTGGACCTGGCCATCAAGCGCTACCAGAAGGCGCTCACGATGGATCCCAACTCGGCCGAGATCTGTGCCTCTCTGGGCAAGGCCTACGCCGAGCTGAACAAGCTCGATCTGGCCATCAGCCATTACCGCAAAGCCCTGCTGCTGCAGCCGGAGCGGTCCCAGATCTACTTCTGGATGGGCCAGGCGCAGGCCG